>NZ_JBIMEX010000001.1:0-678275 GCF_051262635.1 Oceanobacillus sp. CF4.6
AATATCTTAAGATCGTTCAAGTAGGTTCGGTTAAAACCGTTCACGTCCTGTGAACAACACCGAATGACCTACATCGTGTAGGTCTGGTAGCAATAGCGAAGAGGTCACACCTGTTCCCATCTCGAACACAGAAGTTAAGCTCTTCAGCGCCGATGGTAGTTGGGGCTTTGCCCCTGCAAGAGTAGGACGCCGCCAGGCATTAAAAAAAGAGGATTTTCCAAAAGCTGTAACTTTTGGAAAATCCTCTTTTTTTAATGCCTATAAGTTATTGTGAAATCTTTTTAAAAATTAAAGTTCAATATAAACATCTTGACCCTGTGACTTAATCATACATATTAAATTTATATTTATAACTCAACTTTCGCAGAGTGAATTGGACAAATTAGCCTTAGTAGGATTGCTATGCAGATTGAACTTGGCTAATAACTATAAGGCAGTTTATATAATCAGGAAAGTAGTAAAAAGGAGTCAGAGCGAATACGTTCTGACTCCTTTTTAAATGTATTCATTCATGATTATAGAAAGGTTTGAATAAAATGAGAAAGTAGTTGTCCATTCCAAAGATATAAGATTAGGGCTTAGGAGGAACAACGTGAAACATTTTATTGCAAAGTTTGGGCTAGTAGCTGCAGGAGGAGCGATTCAAGGACTAGGTATGGGTCTATTTTTATTTCCTAATTATATTCCATCAGGTGGAGCTGGGGGTATTGCTGTTTTAATAAACTATTGGTTCCATATAAATATTGGACTAGCACTATGGCTGATTAATATATCGATGCTGTTTTTTGGTGTAAAGGTTCTCGGAAAACGATTTGCAGTATGGACAGTGATGGGAATTACGATTACATCTATTTCGCTTCATTTTTTTGAGCAAGGTTTCTCACCGGATAGAAATTTATTCTTTGATATCGTAGCTGGATCCGTATTTCTTGGTACAGGTATAGGAATTCTGATGAGGCAAGGCGTCTCCAACGGGGGAATGGGGGTAGTTGCCCTTATTATCTCTACGAAAAGAAATATTCTTCCAGGAAGACCTCTATTTTTTGTGAATATGTGTATTTTTCTTGTTACTGGAATTATAATTGACTGGAAAATAATTCTCCTGGCTCTGATTAGCCAATGGATTTCGACAAAGGTGGTTGATCAAGTGTGTCAAATGACTTTTCTTCAAACCTATACACTTAACTGGAGGAAAAAATAATATATATAGTAGTCTACATATATTTGTATCGTACTGCTGTGTGTTTGTTTTCTTTCCCATCTTTGCCTTTTACATGAAGCAAGAGTAGTACGAGCAAACCAACGATAAAGGTAAATGCTGCGATGGACAAAAACATACCTGTTCTTGATAAATCCATCAGACGAGAAAAAATTGGTGGACCTAGTGCAACACCGAGAAATCTTACCGATCCGTATAAAGAAGTCACAAAACCTCTTCGCTCTTTGCCAACTGCTCCTGTTATAATGCTGTTTACACAAGGCAGGATTAGACCAGCTCCTACACTACTTAAAGCGAGTACGGCAAGAAAGGGGATAAGCTTTTCAATAAATACAAGCGACCCGTAAGAAATTGTCTTTAATAGAAAACCAAGCAATACGAATCTTTTCATCTTCACCAGATTCTTTCCAATATTACTTCCTGTGAAATAGGAAACAGTTACCATCACCAACAACGGTAGTGCAAGAATTAATCCTTTCATAACACCGTCAATGTTATAATCTGTTTCCAAATTATCCGATAGATAAAATAAAATACCAAATAAGGCAAACAAACATGTTCCACCAGCTAAATACGTTGTAAATAACCATCTGCCTTCGTGCTTAAAAACACTTAAGAGGCCTCTCACATATTTATGGAAAGGAGGAGGAGCCTGACGGTTGCTCTTTTCTTTAATAAAAATCCATACGAGTAAAGCTGAGGCCACACTAATTAAGGGAAAAGTAAAAAATACGGAATACCAAACGATTAAAGCAAGAATAGACCCAAGTATTGGGGACAAAACCTTACCCAAACCATTGGATGCTTCATAAATTCCTAGTACCCTGCTTTGTTCTCCACCTTTAAACAGATCACCAGTCAATGCCATCGCAATGGGAGACGTCCCTGCAGCACCCACTCCTTGTATTGTTCTGCCAATCATAATCCATAAAAAAGCATTTGAAAAAAACGCAGCACCTAACCCTGCGATTAACCCTCCTAAACCAAACAGTAGTAAAGACGGTATAATTACAATCTTACGGGAAAATCGGTCTGAAAGGTAACCAACAAGAGGAATAAAGATTGCAGCTGCAATGGAGAATACGGTTATTGTTAAACTTACCTGCATCTGAGAAAGCTCTAAAGAAGTTTTCATTTCAGGTAATATTGGAATCAACATGGAATTTCCAAGTGTCATAATAAGAGGAATAGATCCAATAGTGGTTATAATCATACCCTTATTTTTCTTCTTCACGTACTATCTACTCCTCTTTCGTATATTGATGTTAATTTTCTGAAGAGAACGTTATTTTATGTTTATTGGCGGAGAAACCACCCACCCTTTTTCCTTCATTACTTTTAATAATTTAAGCTCGTATTCTTCTTTTTGAGTGCTGAACTCACTGAACATGGTACGTAAATCTTCCCGAATAGCTATACCTATTATATAACTGCATAATAGTCTCCCTGTCATTAATTCTTTTTGCATGAGTACAGCAATCTCCGAATCGTTAAACCGTGCACCTGCAGGGATATCCTGAACTTCCACGTTTGGGCGGTCAGGTGGTGCCGGTGGTAAACGAATGCCTGTTTCCTTTAGAAGAGCCTCAACCTGTTGTTCTTCTTGTGTAAAGCTATTTTCGAGGAGGTCTTCCAAAAAAACTTTTAGATCCTGTTCACCGGTATGATTAATCAAAACTTGGAGTGTAACAAGTGTTCCTTTCGTGCTATACAAATAGGACCACAGATTGAAAACTTCCCCAGAGTGTAATGGTTCTTCACTTGCTTTATTATTTAATACTCCCATTCGGATCCCTCCTAGTTATTCATTTATATAAGTTTTCCTGAAATGAGATAAATTATCCTATTAAGAGCCCATTCAACTGCATATCGCGGAGGTGGGATTTTATTACTTTAGGTATTTTAACCAAGACAGGAACCTACTTTTGATTTATACATAATCTAAACACAGATATAAATTCCATTTTGGTAAGGAAGGTTGCAAATATGATAAATAAAATATCATTGTATATGATGATTATGCTATGTATTGTTGTTGCGGGTTGCAGTATTAATGATTCCTCAGCTAGTTCAATAGAAGATGTTGTTCGAATTGGGTATCAGAAAAATGGTCCACTGATTATCTTAAAGTCACTTGGTACATTGGAAGAAAGACTTAAAGAAAATGGATACAAGGTAGAATGGAATGAGTTCCAGGCAGGTCCAGCATTAGTAGAAGCTCTTAATGCAGGGAGTATAGACTTTGGAAGAACCGGAAATTCACCACCAATTTTTGCTCAAGCTGCAGACGCACCATTCGTAACCATAGCAGCAGGGAAATCCAAATTTAAAGGAAGCGGTATATTAGTGCCAGAGGATTCAGAAATAACATCTATAAAAGATTTAAAAGGGAAGCAGGTAAGCTTTGCTAAAGGATCGAGCTCCCATTATTTGATTGTGAAAGCGCTGGAAAGTGAAGGATTAAATTATACAGATATTACTCCTGTATTTTTGTCCCCTGGTGATGCCAGAATAGCTTTTGAACAAGGGAAAACAGACGCAATGGTAGTTTGGGATCCTTTTACTTCATCAACGGAAGTTAATATGAATGCAACACTTTTAGTCAATGGTGAAGGGTTCACAACAGATAGGGATTTTTTTATAGCAAATGAAGTGTTCGCAGAGAAACACGAAGATTTGATTGCCGTTATTTTGGAAGAGATTGAGAACTCCTCTGTCTGGGCTAACAATCATCATGAAGCGTTAATCGATACGTTAGCACCGATTTTAAAAATTGATAAGGAATCCATTAAGATGGCTGTCGAACGAAGAGTCTACGGTGTTGATTCTTTAAATGAAAATATAATAAAAGAACAGCAGGAGATTGCAGATACATTTTTTCGACTGGACATTATTCCAAAGAAAATAGATGTTAAAGATGTCATGGATAGGCAATAAAGACAGAAAGGAGGGTTGGGCATATGAAACTTTTACTAAAGGGTTCGATTAAAAAGTTCATTCCCTGGTTTTTACCCCTCTTATTACTTGTTGGATGGCAACTATTATCATGGGCAGGAGCAATTCCTGAAAGGATTATGCCAGCACCCACAAAGGTTTTACAAGCTGGTATGAAGCTTTTGTCAACGGGGGAATTATTTAGCCATGTTTCTATTAGTCTTGGCAGAGCTTTAGCAGGATTTCTCATAGGGGGAGTAATTGGATTTGTATTTGGGTTACTTAACGGTATATTTCGTTTTGCTGATCTTTTTTTCGATACATCTATTCAAATGCTGCGAAATATTCCGCACTTAGCATTAATTCCACTTGTTATATTATGGTTTGGGATTGGAGAAACATCCAAAATCTTTTTAGTGGCGTTAGGGGTTCTTTTTCCAATCTATATCAATACGTACCATGGAATTAAATCGGTTGATAAAGGATTAGTAGAGATGGGACGCGCGTACGGATTAAAAGGAAAATCGCTATTCTTTTCTGTTATTCTTCCGGGTGCAATGTCGTCTATTCTTGTAGGTATTCGATTTTCTTTGGGAGTAATGTGGTTAACGTTGATTGTATCGGAGACGATCTCTGCCCATAGCGGTATTGGATACATGGCAATGAATGCTAGGGAATTTATGCAAATGGATGTAATTGTTTTAAGTATCTTGCTTTATGCGTTATTTGGAAAGTTATCCGATGTTATAGCAAGGTATTTGGAAGGAAAGTTACTTCGCTGGAACACCTAATCTACGAAGGAGGTAACCAAAATTGGAACCATCTACAAAAGAAAAGTATATTAAGATTACTAATTTACAGCAATCGTATGGAGAACGGGCCGTACTGAAAGGATTGGACCTTCGTATAGAAAAAGGAGAGTTTATAGCGATCGTTGGGAAGAGTGGTTGTGGGAAGAGCACCTTACTTCGATTAATTGCAGGATTGGAAAAATTCAATAAGGGTTCCATCTATATAAATGATGAACCATTGAACCATTTAAATGAATATGCACGCATAATGTTTCAGGATGGGAGGCTTCTGCCCTGGAAGCGGGTGATTGATAATGTATGTATCGGTCTTCCAAGCGATTTCAAAGTAAGAGCGATGGAAGCTTTACATCAGGTTGGATTGGAAGATCGTATGAACGACTGGCCGTCGAAACTATCCGGTGGTCAGAAGCAACGTGTCGCTTTAGCCAGGGCTTTAGTTCATAATCCTTCACTATTACTACTGGATGAACCACTCGGAGCACTTGATGCACTTACTCGAATTGAGATGCAGGATCTCATTGAGTCGCTTTGGAAACAAAAGAAGTTTACATCGATTCTCGTTACACATGATGTGGAAGAGGCAGTTGCTATCGCTGATCGAGTCATATTAATTGAAAATGGAGAAATAAGCTTGGATCAGACTATTCGTTTGCCTAGGCCAAGACAACGTACACATCCTGCTTTCTCGATGTATGTAGAAGAAATACTGGAGAAAATTCTTGATCGTAATAAGGGTAAAATCGCTTTAGTAAAGAGTTCAAAGGAATCTCACATTTAAGACTGGTTCCTTTTCACTCCATAAAAGAGAATAAAAAATGAACCTCTATAAAAAGTAGGTTCATTTTCGATTACTATTCTAAATCTTCATCATCGAGCCTTCTGAAGCCTTCTTGCTGAAGATAATCAGCAGCGGCATTGTAGGTTGCGTATGTACCATCCAATAAGTCTCCTGCATAGATATTCCATAAGTCAAAATCATGAATTAGTTTAAGGATTTGTAGTTCGTTATTAATCCAGCTCTCTTCAAAAGGTTCTGATTCTGAGAGGGATTTAATGGATTGTTTGATAATGTTACGCAGTTCATCCGGTGTAAAGTCACGGATATTTACCATTCCTTTAGAATCAACCGCATAGTTTTCATCTATTTGTTCAGCATATACAAATCCATTCCCGTTTGGGTGAAGATGATAGACGACAATCTTCTTTTCCATCACACTTTCTTCAAAATGAAAATTGACACGGCCTAGTGATACATCATGACGCTCTAATTCTGTAAAGTCTTCAATAATTGCTAGTTTTTTTTCAAATGTAAGCATGTTACCTCCAGATAGGTGTTATTTAAGAATCAATTTTTATTATACCACTTGAATATTGGAAAATACGAAGGAACTGCATTAAAATTTTATAGAAAAAAATGGATAAAGCTTGTTTATTCTTAGATACTTTTGTTATAATACAAATAACAATCAAATACTTTCTTATTTTAGATCTTTTTAAAGTAAGGATAGAGGTGCAGAAACCATTAGTACTTATGTTTAGGAGAATGAGGTCCGGGGATACATAAGGAAAGGGGAATTTGCCGAAGCGGAAGGAAACTCATCATCCTGAAGTTGGTTCTGTTATTTAATAGATGCAGAACTGTCATATAGGGAACTATATGGAGGGCTATCAAGCGTAGAACTAATCCAAGTTCTAAGCAGCAGCGGGCTCTCGTTGGTGCTTTTTATTTTTGTCCTCCACACCTATCCAAAAAATTAAAGAAAAGGTGTGAACAGTTATGAATTTCGGTAACGTATTAACAGCAATGGTAACTCCATTTGATCCATATGGAGAAGTAGATTTCGAAGCTACTAGAGGATTGGTTAATTACTTGATTGCAAATGGCTCAGATGGGTTAGTGGTTGCGGGAACAACAGGTGAATCGCCAACATTAACGCATGATGAGAAATTGAAATTATTTACATTTGTTGTGGATGTAGTGGATGGGAGAGTTCCAGTCATTGCAGGCACCGGATCAAATAACACAAAAGCCTCTATTGAACTAACAATAGAAGCGGAGAAAACAGGTGTGGATGCAATTATGCTTGTTACTCCGTACTACAATAAACCGTCACAGGAAGGTATGTATCAGCACTTCCGCACAATCGCAGAAAGCACAACATTACCTGTCATGCTGTACAATATACCAGGAAGAAGTGTTGCTTCCTTAGATTTGGATACGATTATACGATTATCTCAAATTAAAAACATTGTCTCTGTAAAAGAAGCAAGTGGAGTCCTAGATCGTACAGCCGAACTGATCAGTAATACGGCTGAAGACTTTAGTGTGTACAGTGGGGAAGACAGTCTAACACTGCCTACGCTGGCTATCGGTGGTACAGGGATCGTATCTGTTTCTTCCCATATCATCGGGAACGAAATGCAGGAGATGATGGAGCATTTCAATAGAGGAGAAGTCGCCGAAGCAGGCGCCATCCATCGTCGTATATTGCCTGTGATGAATGCAATGTTTGCAGCACCGAGCCCAACGCCAGTAAAAGAAGCATTAAATCGAATCGGTGTGCCGGTTGGAAGTGTACGCTTGCCACTCATACCGTTAAATGATTTGGAACGTGAATCTTTATCAAAAGTCATTGCTATCTACGAGGAAAAAAGAGTAGCAGGATATTGATTACTTAGGGGAATAAGCGCATATGCTTATTCCCTTTTTCTCATTAGGATATGTTAAACTAACTTGTAAGAATATTTTAATCCTGGCTTTAAGAATAAAGGAGTAGCAACATGATACGAATAAGTGGCATCACTAATGACCAGCAGTTGAAAAGGAATGTTTCCATAAATGAACTAAATTTATCTGAGTATAAAATGTGTTGGATTGATTTTAACAGTCCAACTGAAGTGGAAATCAATCATTTAGAACAGACTTTTCATTTTCATCCGCTTGCAATTGAAGACTGTGTATACAGACTACAACGACCAAAATTGGACTATTACGATGATTACACATTTTATGTGACGCAAACGGTAAGAGAAGGAAGCAAGGATGTTTCAAAAGATGAGCTGAATTTTTTTATAGGAGATAACTATATCGTTTCATATCATCAAGAACAGACAAAAGAAGTTGAAGATGTGTGAGACCTTTTTTTAACAGAGAAAAATAGTTCTCAGTGGGCACCTTATTATGTGCTATATAGAATCATGGACAAGATTGTTGATAATTATTTTCCGCTTATTTATAAAATAGAAGATGAATTAGACAAAATAGAAGACAATACTCAAAATAAATCAATGGATCTTTTAATGAATGAGCTTTTTGATATCAGACACACGCTACTGAACTTAAGACATACATTTAATCCTATGCGTGATTTACTTTATCGCATGCTGAATTCTCAACACTTAGAGGGGGTTAAAGAAAGAAAAGAGTATTTTTCCGATATTTATGACCACCTTTTAAAATTATCGGAAATGGTGATGTCTAATCGAGAAGTAACAGCTGACATTCGTGACAGCTATCTGTCTTTAAATTCACATCAAACAAACAATGTCATGAAAGTACTTACAATTATTACTTCGATCTTCGCACCTTTAACATTTATAGCTGGTATATATGGAATGAACTTTGAGAATATGCCTGAATTAGCATGGGAGTATGGTTATTTTATTTCCCTTGGATTAATGGCAATAATTAGCGTGTCAATGATCCTCTGGTTTAAAAAGAAAAAGTGGTTTTAAATACTAGAACGATAAAATTAACAATGACGATTTAAAAGGAGATACTTCATGGAGTGTAAAAGGAGAACAGAAGCGGTTGATCAGTTTATTGAAGATTTACCAGAGGATATTCAAGCGATTACAGCAGATTTAAGGAAGCTAATCCTTGATTCTTCACCGAAGCTTGTAGAAGAGCTAAAATGGTCCATGCCGAACTATTCATATGGCGGGTTGGTTTGTTATCTCCAAGCTGCCAAAAAGCATGTGAACCTTGGTTTTCATAAAGGTAATGAACTTCAAGAAATAGATGCGTTTAAATGTTTACAAGGTAAAGGGAAAACAATGAGACATATTCAAATAAAAAATAGTGATGATTATAAAACGGAATTCTTTACCCTACTTATTCAGGAAGCAGTAGCATTGAATGAGCAATAGAGCATAGGCACTGTTTTTTCCAAAAATGATCCTAGGGACTTAATATAGTTTTATCCTGCTATTTATGAAATAATAAAGATAACGGTGATTCAGTTAGGATCTGGATTGACCGTTATCTTTTTAAAATGGATTATTATTCGGGTGAAAAGTCATAAATACCTTAGATGTTACGAATTTATTATAGAGTGGTATAAACATTATAAATACATATGGAGATATACTTATCGATTTAGTGAATATATTAATTAAAAAGACTGCGGAGGTTCATGATGACATTTGAGAAGCAACTAATCAATAAAACCTATTATAAAACATTTATAGAAGGCAATGAAAGTATACACCCTATTCAGGTTTTGGGTGAGATGTATATGACTGAACAAAAGAAAGAAGTAACGGATTTATCGTCTATTCGCTTCTCTCAAGGAGAGGTATATTTTTTAAACAAAGATTTTGAATCAGCTATTTTTAAATGGGAGAATATTTCAGATGACTTAAAGCCATGGGCTCAGAAAAATATAGCGGATGCTCATTATGAACTGGATTTGCTTGCAATTGCTGAGGAATATTATAAAGCTGTCCAAACCGATTCGGATGTTTTAAAATCGGAATTACTTCTACAGCTGTTTTCACTATACATAGAGCGAGGTAAAATTGAACAGGCGGCTAATTCCATTACAAATGCAATTGACTTCAATCCAGATTATCCTAATGTAACTGATCTAGCGCGGGCTTTCTTTGAGGAACAACAGGATATTGCCAATGCGGTTAGGCTTGCTGTCAAGGAAGCGATTCGAACGGAATCCCTGTCATGGTATGAAGTTTTAGAAACGTATGTAGAACTGGGCTATACAGCGAAAATTACACCCAACTATTTTAGAGAGGCATTAATAACTTTAAACACGATTGATCAAGCTCGTTTTGAGAGCCTCGTCGCAGCATTATGGAATAGTTACAAAAAAAATGATCTGTATTTTCCATGGCTTAATGAAATCAACGATCTTTTACTGAATATAGAGCTGGGGCGTTCCTATATATGGCAGAAATTGTCGGTCCGCTATAGAGAGGACTACTTTGAATTAATTAACGGAGATTATTTAATAAGGGATTTATCGCACTTAATACCGAAACATTTAACAAATTGGGTGAAACTATCTACCGTTACAGATGGTCTCATTTCTTCAACGGCTGTGCTTGCATGGAATGATATTTTTCCGTCCACGATAGACGCTTCTATTGTTACTGCAGCGGAAAGCATTGTCAGCGAATCTTCCCCCCATCAGAACGGGATGGAAAACGGCTTGAGGCTATTCGATGCGATTCAAAAATGGGCAACCAATAATGGCGTCTTATTGAGTGAACAATTTGGATGGTGGATTCGTGAGCAAACAGATTTGGAACATTACCACCTTCTGATTGCCGGGACTTCAGGGAGTGCGAAAGCGGACTTTGTGAATACGTTGGTTGGCGAGGAGCTTGAAGGAGATTGTACTTCAGCCATTCTTTTTAAAGATGGTGACGAAGCGGAAATGCATGCTATTTCAGATAAGGAGATTAGAAATATATCCCACCTTGATGAGATTCATACAAATATCGAAAAGACATTAATTTTATGGAAAAAACCTCTATCGTATTTGCATAAAAACAAACTTACCTTGATTGATACTCCGGTACTTTCAAATCAATCCGAAAGCAGGAGTGCAGCATTTCCTTATCTACATGTAGCAGACAGTGTGCTATATGTCCTTAATGCTGATTCGCCACTGACAGGTAAAGAACTTGATATGGCTGTCAGAATGAATGAGCAACAAGCCGAGATGTCAATTCATTTTATAATAGGGAATATGGAGCAAATCGATAATAACGAGGAAGCAAGGGAACTTATTGAGAGTACGACAGCAAAAATCAATACGTATTTTCCATATGCTAAGGTCTTTGCCTTTTCCAAATATTATGAACATGAAAGCCAGTTAGATGAGTTGTCAGCGTTCATTGGTTCGATGAAAGACAAAGATGAGCGAGACATGGAAGTGCGCCGTGCATACACAATCCTTTATTATATTAAGGAATCAATTAAGTATCTATTCGATAGACGAACAGAAATAGAAAATTCCTTAATGGGTAATATAAAATGGAATGAAGAGATGGTAACAAAGCTCGAAGGTGCGGTAAATCAGTTAAGTGATATGGAAGAGGAGAAAGTGCGAGTTATTCATCGTTCATATAATAAGATTAAAGATGAAATGAGAGAACAATTGACAGGGGAAATACCTAAACTGCTTCGAGAATGCTCTAAAATGGTAAAGGAAGACAGTAATTTTGAAAAAATTCATGTACAACTGAATGAAGAAATGAATAAGCAAGTATTTAATTATATTGAAGGAACGATCTTACCGGAATTCCGCGTAGTAATCCAAAGATGGATTATAGAAAGTGAAGAAGAATTTAATGAAAGTCAGACAAATTTAAAAGAATTGAGTGAGAGTTTTAATTATCTGTACGGTGAAGAAAAAATGGTATTGGATTGTGACTTTAAAGTGCTGGATGACTGGCGCCGAGATGCAGATCGTATGACAAGGGGAAACATCCAACTGGCAAATGCTAATATACTCTTGCGTTCCACCCCGTCACAGTTATTATTTAAAAGTGCTGGAAAGATATTTGGATCATTATCGCAAAATAAAGGGATGCTTCAAAATAAATACAAGCAATTCATTGAAGGTAAAGATTATAGTGAAACTGCAGAATCGATTACAGACACGTTTATGCAGCAATTTGAGATATTCGAACAATCATTGGCGAGGGATATGAGCATGTTTTTCGCCAACCCTCATGAAGTGCTTCATGATACCTTAAAAGATACACATAAGGAGATTAAAGAAGATAAAGATTCTTTAAGCAATATGCGGGAGAATCCTGAAATTTACCGCGACCCACTCACACAATTTGACCTAAAGCTTCGTCAATTTGAGTGGATGGCTACTGCAGGTGAGCAAATCAAGGTATAACCAAAATTTTCTGAAGGAAGATACGAAACGTATCTTCCTTTTTCAGCAAGTAAGAAAGTATAAACTTTCTTACTTGCATAAGTGCAACTAAGGCATTCGCCAAAAAGGCTTGGCGGATGCCAAGTTTTCTAATATTCTTGGAAGTTGCTGAATAAATTTCATGAAAGAACTCATGTTAAGATTGGGAGGTGTTAATCATGGGAAGAGATCGTCAAGAAAAAAAGTTGAAAGAGAGTGGACGAGTAGAATCAGATCGAGATGTCGGTCTACGCTATAAAGGATCAACCAAAATGTCAAGTCCTGAAGAAGCCAGAAGATTGAATGATGGTAAAAAGTAGAATCTAATATACAGAAGACCTACTTAGATTTTGTTAATCATTTAACGGAAAAATTACTCAATAATAGGAGGCATTTCCTGGAAGGGATTTGCATCCTAATTTTTTTATGTCACAATGGGAATACATGAACAAACAGCTTTGCGAAGGTTTTAAATGCGATTACTCATTCTAGAATATATTCTTGTTATAATATAGAAAAGAGGGGGATTTACCATGAATTATTGGATGCTTGGTTTAATTAGCGCTGTTGTTATCATTGTATCATTAGTGTTAACTGTCCGTGTTTTGAAAGAAGAAGATAAAAAAATAAAAAAATACGAGGGAGAAGAGGACAGCGCTGCGAACGAATTAAAGCGATCGAACGATTATGAAAAAGAGTCACTTACCAAAAATGTTAAAAATCTATCTTTTATTTATGTGATTGTAACAGCTGTCTCTATTCTTGTGTTGGCATTATATATTTTTTCGTTGTAATAAAACAAACGTAATTACTGATAATAGTTTTCAAATCACTCAATCCTCCTTGAACCAACTTTAGTGCTAAACATATACCACCACCTTGGAACCATTTTCTCTTTTATGGGGGAATTATTGGAAGTCAGCTCGTATATGGTGATCTAAATCTATCCTCTATAAACCGCTTTTGTACCATGTTTTCTATAGGCTAAGACTTTGTTATAGTTGTAACAAATCTTATCTTTTGCCTATTAACTGAACATAGATAAAGAGATAAATTATTGAACATTAACAGATAAGGAAAATCCTCATAAATCCTTTAGGAACAAGGCGTTCAGTAACTCTTGGTTTTCTGAACAGTATCCTTAGCGTATGTTTTCCGCTTTTTGCTGGTAGTACCCCAATAGGGAATTATTTTTTTAATAAGATCAGTTAATTGACAATAGTTAAATAACTATTGTCTGAATATCTTAGATGATGTTATAATCTAATTAGAACAAGGGTTCCGGTTAGGAGAGATAGAAGTGGATGAGAGTAAAAATAAAGTTCGGAAAAGAACATTGAGTACAGACGAAATTATTCGTCTGTATAAAGAGGGATATAGTACAGTTGATATTGGAAAGCGGGCAAATGTGTCTGCCAGATATATTAATTTGTTATTAAAGGAAAATAATATTGAAAGAAGACCAAGAGGTAGCTGGAAACGTATATACCAATTAAACGAACATTATTTTAAGACTTGGACAAATAATATGGCTTATATTTTAGGTTTTTTCATTGCAGATGGAACTGTTGCACGAGAAAGTCAATTTATAAGTTTTGCTCAGAAGGAAAAGTACATTTTAGAAAGTATTAGAAAAGAAATTGGCTCAGAACAGCCTTTATATCAAAATAAAAAAACTGGTGTATATATATTGACCTTGAATAGTAAGATCATGAAAGAAGATATAATGACTATTCATGGAATAATGCCGAATAAATCTAGTGATGTCGGGTTTCCAGAAGTACCTGAGAAATACTTAAGCCATTTTGTTAGAGGATATTTTGATGGGGATGGGTATATTAATTATGCAAAATATACTGTAACATTTGTAGGTCGATCAGAAACTTTTATGAATTATTTTATAAGAGTTCTTGAGGAACAGGGTTTTAACCCGCAATTTGTCATGGAGAAAAATCATTACCGTGTCCATATTAGAGGGAGAAAATCAATAAAACTTTTTTCTGAATGGATATACAAGGATACAGAAGCTGGATTTTATCTGGAACGAAAACATGCTACTTTTAATAAAGAAAAGCTAACTTCTGATTTTTTAACAGATAGAAAGGATATTGTCACAAGAGAAGCTGTAGCAAAACGGAAATTATATTTTTTAGTCATATTTACCGTATTAAAATCTGAAAATCAAACTTGTGATTACTTAGGGATTAAAATTGCTACCTTTAAAAGGTGGTATAGAGATGATCAATTATTTAGGCATAATTTTTTGGTTATAGAAGAAGAACAGGAATGAATTTTCACTGTATATATTTTTTGTCTACGAGTTAACATAATATTTATTATAGGAAGTAAAATAAAAACGATGATATTTTATCTCATTACCAAGTATACTTCAGATATTGAGATAAAGTTAAAATTTTGAGTCTGATTTTAGTATTTTAGTACTTCTATATATTATTTTTATAGAAGATTATTTCTCTGAAATCCGAATTTGATTTGCTACATAAATCTTTTTGATATATTAAATATAACTAAACCTGGTAGCAATTAATTTGCAACCAGGTTTTTTGTATTGTTGTGTATATCAATTGTTTGATAATAATAATCCAATAATTGTTGAGATGCTTTATCCCATGCATATTTTTCAGCTTCCAGACGTACGTTTTGTTTCATTTCTAGTAGCAAATCATTATTATCCAATTTGTTAACTGCATCGATCATGCTGCTAACATTCTCATTTTCAAATAATAGTCCTGTCTTTTCGTCTTTTACCTGTTCCATTGTTGGTCCACTCTTAGCAGCAACTACAGGCAATCCAGATGCCATTGCTTCGAGTATGACCAATCCGAGTGTCTCCGTAACAGACGGGAAAATAAAAGCATCAGCAGACGCATATGCATGTGAAAGCTCTTTCCCGTGCAGGAAACCTGTAAATATAGTATTTGTTCCTTTAAACGTATTTTCCAGTTCATTTCGTAATGGTCCATCACCAATTATAGCTAAAGCTATATCATCTCTGGCATCCAATAAAGGTTTGATTTTATGAATTTCTTTTTCAATTGCTAGTCTACCAATAAAAATAAGTAATTTTTTGGAATCATCCCCATTTGTTAATCGATTCCGCATATGGTTATCATAGTATTTGGGATGACGATGATGAATATCAACACCGCGCTGCAGTACATGAAGGTTATGAAAGTCTTTCTCTATAAGCTCTTTTTTAATTGCTTTAGATGTACAGAGATTTAAATCTGCAGTATTATGGAGCTTTTTAATATGATTCCAGACAATGGGTTTTGCAGGTTTATATACCCAGTAATAATCCATATACTTTGGTATGTGCGTGTGATACGTAGCGATTAAAGGATAATCTAACTTATTAGCATATTGTACTGCAGATGCTGCTAGTAAAATTGGGTTAGCAGCATGCACGATATCTGGTTGGAAGTTCTCCAATATAGCTTTCACTTTCTTAGATGGTAATGTAAACGGTCTATAACGATAAAATGGTAGGGTTATAGGTTTGATGCCAACTACTTCTGCCCCTTCATATTCATATACTCCTAGATCAGGAGCGATAACGAGTACGTCATGCCCTATAGAACGGAAATGTTTGATTGCTTGTGTAAGTCTCGTTACTACGCCGTCTGTAGATGGTAGAAAGGTTTCTGTTACGATTGCTATTTTCAAGGCTGAACTGCTCCTTTATTTCCATGTCATCAGTGGTAAGACATTTTTTTATTAGTGCTTACATAAAATGATACGAGTTCTATTATAATATAATTTAACATTTTTAATAGAAGATAAACCAATAGATAAATTAATTTTACAATAAATAAACAAATAAGCAGTAAAACTGCTTATTTGTCACTACGAATTTTACTTAAGGCTTTTTTTGCCGGACCTTCTATTACTTCACCGGTATAATCGAACCTTGATCCATGACAAGGGCAATCCCATGTACGATCTCCAGAGTTCCACTTTACTTCACATCCCATATGCGTGCAAGTTGTATCCACCATATGAATGGAATCTTCTTTATCTTTATAAACACCGACTCGTTTGCCATCGATTCTTGTAACAGTAGCGTCATCCGTATGGAGATCTGCAACGTTATTTTGAGTAAATTCAAGTTTTCCTTTAATCAGATGTTTTGCAACGTCTGCATTAATTTCCATAAACTTCTTAACAGCGGGATCAGCCTGGAATCTTGATGGTGTAAACAAATCTGCATAGGCATTGTCTTTTTCCAGGATATGATCTGCCAATATTTTACCTGCTATCGTTCCACTGGTCATTCCCCACTTTCGAAAGCCAGTAGCAGTAAGTATCGTCGGTTCACCTTTCGTAATCGGGCCAATGTAAGGAACCTTATCTAACGTTGTTAAGTCTTGAGCCGACCATCTGTATGCTATTCTTTCCATCTGAAATTTTTCCATGGCAAATGTTTGTAAAGCTTCATAATGGTCCATCGTTGATTTACCTTGACCAGTCTTATGATTTTCGCCGCCAATCAAAAGCATTTCTTCTCCCCCGATTTTTGCTGACCTAATCGAACGTGTCGGGGATTCCGCATTAATATACATGCCCCCTGCAAAATTCTTAGGAGATTTTCCTGCTAATAAATAAGACCTTTCTGGATACATTCGAGCAAAGTAAAAGCCTTGGCTATCATAGAAAGGAAAGTGAGATGCTGCTATAACATAATTGCATGTAATTCGATGTCCATCTTTTGTTATGATACTGGTATGTTTATTGTGTTCGATATCTGTAGCTGTCGTATTATCAAAGACACGTAACTGATCTTTAAGTCCGTCTGTTAGAAGTGCTTTTAAATATTCTAAAGGGTGAAACTGAGCCTGGTTGTGCATGACCAATGAACTCTTAACAGGAAGATGAAGAGGTATTTTGTCAGTTAGCTTACTTTCAATCTTTAATTTATCATATGCTGCCTTCTCTTTTTCAAGCTTGTTTACATATGAATGATCGTTTGTATAAATGTAAGCATCCTCTTTGCTGAAATCACATTTTATTTTCTTTTCACTTACGGTATCTTCAATAAATTTTTTCGCCTCTTCAGCTGCTTTATAATAAAGAGAAGCTTTTTCCAATCCGAAATGATTAATTAATTCATCATAAATAAGGCCATGCTGTGCAGTTATTTTTGCAGTTGTATGACCAGTAGTTCCATTCAATACAGGCCCAGCATCAATTAAAACGACGTTAAGATTCTGTTTAGCAAGTAAATATGCTGCTGTTATTCCGGTAATTCCTCCACCAACGATTCCTACATCTGCTTTAGTAGATTCATTTAAAGCAGGGAAACTTGGCAAAGATAAATGATCCCGCCATATCGGCTCGGGAAATTGCGGTAATTGGGGGTTTACCAATTGATCTCTCTCCTA
Organism: Oceanobacillus sp. CF4.6; assembly: GCF_051262635.1. NCBI lineage: Bacteria > Bacillati > Bacillota > Bacilli > Caryophanales > Bacillaceae > Oceanobacillus > Oceanobacillus sp. CF4.6. The sequence goes on from NZ_JBIMEX010000001.1 coordinate 17,540, forward strand.
TCTTCCATTTAGATAGGATTATTATTCCCTTCACAGGAATCTTTATGTATGTAACTGTGCATGGTCAAAATCGAGAATGAATTAATTTTCAAATAAAAGCCGCCTCCCTATGATAAGGTAAGCGGCTTCTTCCTTTGGTTATCTGTTTTCAAAAAATACCCGGTTCAAAGAAATATATTCTGATTCTTTTCCAGGAACCTCGTCTTCCATATAAATTGCCTCAACAGGACATACTGCTTCACATGCTCCGCAATCTATACAAATGTCAGGGTCAATGAAGAACATATCTTTTCCTTCTTCTATACAATCAACAGGACAAACCTCAACACATTCTCCTGCTTTTTCCGCTTTACATGGTGATGTAATAACAAATGCCAAATTACTCTCCTCCTTCGTGCCAATGATGAATAAATATTAGTATTTAATTATTATAACTCATTATCGTCAAAAAATAAAAGATTCATCATTCCCAGTATCTATCATATGATGTAATATTCGTCACAGAAAGGAGAAAGAGGATGGAAATTACGGTAAGGTCAGGTGATACAATTTGGTATTACAGTCAGCTTTTTAGTGTTCCACTTATTCTTATAGAAACATCTAACCCGGGAATGGACTCCTCCCGATTACAGATTGGTCAGGTAATACAAATACCTGGTTATGTGAATGAAAGCTATACTATAGTAACAAATGATTCTTTTTGGAGCATTGCGCGGGAAAATAATATTCCATTAGACATTTTGGAACTGACAAATCAGGGTATAGATCCTACACGCTTGCAAATTGGTCAAGCAATCGTTTTGCCAAGAAGAGTTACGGAAATGGTTGTCGGTGATATAACTAATTATACATTTGAAAAAATGATGGAAGATATTAGCGAACTCCAATCGATTTATCCTTTTCTGATGAAGCGTACAGTAGGAAATTCTGTCATGGGTAAAGAAATGACAGAGTTGCAGATTGGTGCCGGTCCTAAAGAAGTTCATCTAAATGGTTCTTTTCATGCAAATGAATGGATTACAACTCCAATTATTATGCGTTTTATTAATCAATATGCTTTATCTATCACGAATCGATTGCCAATGAGAGGGCTCCCTCTATTGCCTCTTTATAACGCAAGACAGTTGTCTGTTGTCCCAATGGTTAATCCAGATGGAGTGAATCTTGTGATTGAAGGTCTATCTGCTGCAGGGCAATATAGTGAATCCGTTTTAGCTATCAATCAGGAGAGTGTAGACTTTTCTGGATGGAAAGCAAATATAAATGGGGTTGATTTGAATAACCAATATCCAGCCTTATGGGAAGTAGAAGCTGAAAGAAAACCGATGACTCCACAACCAAGAGATTACCCAGGTACTGCACCTCTAACAGAACCTGAGGCGATTGCAATGGCAAACCTGGCAGAAGATAGGAATTTTTTAAGAATGAATGCATTTCATACACAAGGTAAGGTGATTTATTGGGGGTTTGAAGGTCTTGAGCCCCCTCAATCGATAGATATTGTGAGCGAGTATGAAAGGGTCAGTGGTTATAATCCGATTCAGTATATCGATAGTTATGCAGGATACAAAGATTGGTTTATTCAGGAGTTTAGACAACCAGGCTTTACGGTGGAACTAGGGTCGGGAGTAAATCCTCTTCCTATTGAACAATTTGATGAAATTTATGAAGAAAGCTTAGGAATTATGCTGGCAAATCTTTACTTATAGTTATCTGGGTTTCCACACACATTCCATGTTATAGAATTGACCATTATGATCAAGCTGCAATAAATAAATATCTGGGTTTCTTAATTCCTTCAATTGTTCGAAACCAAACTTTTCATCATATTGATTGAATAGATGTGACAAAAGGTTTCCATGACTTACTACGATGGCATTGTTTATCGAGGTATCTTTATAGATTCGCTGAAGCACTTCAATGGAACGAGCAACTACATCCTTTGCGGACTCTCCGCCAGCTAATTTGTAGCTGTTATCCAAGAAGGAATTATTCAGTGCCTCCACCCAGTCTTCAACAGGATCTTCACTAAGAATGCGTTCTTTTAGGCGTTCGTCTTTTATAATTGTTTTCCCGATCATTTCCGCATACGGTTTAATGCTCTCTACTGCTCTTAAATAAGGACTGGAAAGGATTATATCAACGGGGATATTTATCTCATTGAAAAAATTTGCCAGTTCTCCTGCTTGTCTGATACCCGCGCTTGTTAAAGGAGAATCTTTATGTTGACCATCTGCAGAACAATGTCGGACAAAATAGATTTTTTTCATGTTTTTTGATCAATCCCTTTTTAGTTGGTATGTTTTAAAAAATTAGAAACTATTCGTTTTGAATGATAGCTAAATTATAGCATTTTAAATGAAAATAGAAAACGATATGATTTAATTTTAAAAATATTTAATAATTTATGTAAAAACTAAACCGAGAACTGAATCTGTACGTGTCTGTTTTATGTGAGTGAATGAAAGCTGTCAAATTTTATATTTTCTAATAACAAAAAAATAACAGGAGTTATCCTGTTATTTTTTATTTACTTCTTTAAAATAATCTTTCCTAAACCCAGCAATCCGTTCGCTATTATCGATAATAAAGTAAAATTCGTCGGTTTCATTTTTCACATCATACCTTTTTCCTGGAGTAAGCTTATTATCAACAATAAATTTCTTGGCGTTTGCGTGAACACATTCGATTTGCTTCCTGGTTTCTCTATTTTCCCAGTCTAAATGAATCATCATTAATTTCCTCACTTTAGTTAGTTTACATAATATTGTTATGGTCAATCACATTTATTTAAATAGATATAAATAGTTTTCATACCCTTTTTCTTTCATTTCTTCTTTGGGTATAAAACGCATTGCAGCAGAATTCATGCAATATCGTAACCCACCAGCTTCTGCCGGTCCATCTTCAAAAACATGTCCTAGATGTGAGTCTGAACTATTGCTTCTAATTTCAGTACGGACCATCCCATGAGTCTTGTCTGTTTGATCTTCAACTTGATAAGGGTCAAGGGGCTTGGTAAAGCTTGGCCACCCACATCCAGCATCATATTGATCCTTTGAAGAAAACAAAACTTCGCCAGAAACAATATCAACGTAGATTCCTTCTTTATCATTATTCCAGTATTCGTTTTGGAAAGGTCTCTCCGTTCCATTCTCCTGGGTCACATGATATTGAATTGGAGTGAGTTTCTTCTTTAATTCGGACTTATCGACTTTACCTTGCCACGTATTTTTTATGAAGTCCTCTCTACCTGATCCCTTTTTATACAATCGATAATGAAACGATTGTTTCTTATAATAATCCTGATGATTTTCCTCTGCTGGATAGAAAGTCTTTGCTTGCAAGATTTGGGTTGCAATCGGCTTAGAAAACTTTCCGCTTGCCCCCAACGCTTGTTTAGCGTTTTCTGCAATCTGTTTTTGTTGTTCTGTATGATAGAAGATTGCAGTTTGATAGGATTCTCCCCTATCATTAAACTGGCCACCAGGATCAGTTGGATCGATTTGCTGCCAGAACGTATTTAACAATTGCTCATAGGACATGATGGTTGAATCAAAGGTAATTTTTACTGCTTCCACATGTCCTGTTGTGTTGGAGCAAACTTCTTCATATGTTGGATTTTCAACATGACCCCCAGTATAACCAGAAATCACGCTTTCGATTCCTGGGCGCTGATCAAAAGGTTCCACCATACACCAAAAGCATCCTCCGGCAAATGTCGCTGTTTCAATATTTTGAGACATGAAAATTCCTCCAGTCCTATTCGTTTTATTATCAGTGAACAATAGAATGCTCATTCTTTCCATTATGTTACAGAAGAGAATACAATTCAGCAAATGAATAGTTCGTATTCTACTCTCTATTTTTCCTTTTTTGCTGCTAAAAATCAAGTAGTCCGACTTAACTCAGGGAAAATTATATAAAAAGCTTCGGTTTAGACTCCCCTATTGCTTGCGTTCTTTTTTGTTTTTTTACTACCACAGGCTCTTTTTTATTTTCCTTTTCCTCTTCCTTATATGATGCTTCACTACCGCTACCCTCATCACTGCTTTCAATTTCTTTAAAAGCTTTCATCATTCTGTACATAGCAGGAAGATTTTTTATCATTGGTCCATATTCCTGAATATAAGGGGTGCTTGACTGAACGATGTTTAAAACTTGCTGAACACTATCCAATGTTTTAGTAATTCCGCTTACACTTTTGGTCCCGAGAGATTTAGTTATCAATCGGGATGGTTGCATGTCATTTCTGGCATTCCGAATATTCCTCGAATTTCTCTCCGTTGGGTATGGGTGCCGACTTTGTTGTCGCGGTGAAAATACCATACATATCCCCCTCTACATTTATAAATCATCTAACATTAGTTTACGCCTCGAATGGATTTACGTGTAGGCAAATAATATACATAAGAGGATATATTTCCCGGGCAACCGCAGGAATCAACAAAATCCTTATCTTACCGTCCTGATTTATCGAGAATTATGTCGCTTTATGTAAACTATGCAGATTAGATAAAATAATAATCAGTTAATTGATCAAACGTTTGTTTGAATTTATTTCCCTTATTATAATGGACTCGAATAGGTTAAAAAACGGCCATGGAATTATTCTTCCATGGCCGTTTTATATTATTCAGTGGTTTGATAAGTTTCCCAAATCTCATCATATACGTTTAATGCATTTGGAAAAGGACTATTCCACTCTAAATAATTACTGATTTCATCATAGTTAGTAGATTGCTTTGGGAAATTATGATCCTGAAACGCCCAGTCAGCAAGTAATGATTTTTCATCAGGCTTTATCTTTCCACGATAAGTCATTAAAAAAAGATAGAAGGAACGCATTACTACACCTCATTTTTAACCTTCATTTTCCAGAAATTCTTCATGCTTTTTTAATTTTTTTCGGTAGACAACTTTAGATAACTGAATACTGATTTCAAATAGAATGATTAGAGGTACGGCTACAACAATTTGCAAAACAAAATCTGGCGGTGTAATTAGAACACCAATAACAATTAGTATAAAGTATGCATATTTTCTATTTTTAATCATGAAGTCAGGAGTTATGATTCCTAAACTTGTTAGGAACATAGCAATAATTGGTAATTCAAACAACACTGCAAACGGCAGTGTAACCCGGAGTAGAAATTTGAAATAGCGATCTACTGTAAACATAATGTTAAACATATCATCGTTTAACGAGAGTAGAAAAGGCATAATTAAGTATATAAATACGACATAGCCAAAAACTAATCCTAGGATGAATAATAGAAACAATGCTGGAATGTAAGACAAGGATGATTTTCTTTCATGCTTAGTTAAGCCCGGTTTAATAAAAGCCCATACCTGATAAGCTAAGATGGGAATTGTACCTACTATAGCTACAAGGCCAGCCATGGTGAAATAAATCCATATGATTTCAGTTGGGCTAATTGCTGTTAATTCAAGATCAATGCCATTAACGAAAAACCAATAAATATCTTTGACATAGATAAAACCTACAATAAAAAATAAAACGAAGAAAACAGCAGTTACAATCAGCCGATTTCTTAGTTCCGATAAATGACCAACCAGGTTCATATCCTTTTCACTTTCAATTTGTTGCTGATCTTCTGACATTCTAGAACACTCCCCTATGAATAGCACAAAAGAAGATGTAAGGAATAACCCTACACCTCCATTTTCAATCAAAATATTTTTATACGTTTTTATTTTTATCGTCTGCATCACTAACAATATCTCGTGTTGCATTTTTGAATTCGCGTAATGAACTTCCAAGGGCTTTGCCAATTTCAGGCAATTTTGATGGTCCAAATACAATCAAAGCAACGATGAGAATAAGTATTAATCCAGGAATTCCAATGTTGCTGAACATACCGTATCACTCCGAAAGGTTATTTAGCTTCTTCTTTTTTATTATCTCCTTGGACGATAGCCTTCACATCGTTGATCTCGGTAGTTGCATCGTCAGTCAAACTACGTGTGGAATCTTTAAATTCTCTTAATGTTTGTCCTGCTGCTTTACCAATCTCAGGCAGTTTTTTCGGTCCGAATATAATTAATGCGAGCAATAGGACTAATATTAATCCTGGCACCCCAATATTTGCCAACATATGTACACCTTCTTCATAAATAGTCTACTTAATTTATTGTATTACTTTGCTTTATATATCGTATCGTACAACTATATAATACCATGTTTTTCTTTTACTAAACAAGTTATTTACGGTCATATTGTAAAAAGTAATAGTCATAGGGATTTGTATCGTTCCTCTCCCCTTTTACTTTCGAAGTTAAATGCCACTCATCTTCTGTAAAAGTCGGAAAATACGTGTCTCCCTCAAACGACTCATCAATCCAGGTAATATACATTCGATCGGCTATATCAATCACTTGATTAAATATGTTTCCTCCACCGATAATAAAATATTCCTTTTCGGGATGATTTGTATTCCACTCTGTAATGATTTGAAGTTGGTCAATGACTTCAACATTCTCCGGAATCTCCAATTTGCTTCTAGTCAACACAACATTTTCACGATTAGGTAGTGCTCCACCCATAGAGTTGTATGTTTTTCTTCCCATGATTATTGTATTTCCTGTAGTCTTTTCTTTAAAAAATCGTAAATCTTTTGGTAAACGCCACGGCATGCCATTATTCAAACCTATAACATGATTCTTATCCATTGCAACTAATAATGAAATCATTGTTTCCGCTCCTATCGGTACTTATATGGTTAAACTGCGATTGGTGCTTTAATACTTGGATGAGGATGATAATCAACTATTTCAAAATCAGTAAGATCAAAATCAAATATAGATGATTTTTGCTTATTAATGTTTAGCTTTGGTAATGGCCGTAAATCCCTTTTTAACTGTGTTCCTACTTGCTCTACATGATTGGAATAAATATGCGCATCACCGAACGTATGCACAAATTCCCCAACTTCCAAATTGCATTCATGTGCAATTAGATGGGTTAACAATGCGTAACTTGCAATGTTAAAAGGTACTCCAAGAAAGACATCAGCACTACGCTGGTAGAGTTGACAGGATAATCTCCCATCCGCTACATAGAATTGAAATAATGTGTGACATGGAGGAAGAGCCATATTTGGTACATCTTCTGGATTCCATGCAGAAACAATATGTCTGCGTGAGTCAGGATTCGTTTGAATGGATTCAATCACTTCTTTTAGCTGATCTATCGTATCGTTTTGTGAGGTTTTCCAGTTTCGCCATTGTTTTCCATAAACGGATCCAAGATCACCGAATTCTTCAGCAAAGGAATTATCCTGCAATATGTTTTCTTTAAATAGTTGCATCTGTTCCTGATACGTCTCGTTAAATTCCGGATCCCGCTGACTTCTGATTCCAAAATCCTTCATGTCAGGTCCGGTATAACTTTCACTCTTTATCCATTTTTCAAATGCCCATTCATTCCAAATATTATTACTGTTCTCGAGTAAATAACGAATATTTGTATCTCCCTTTATAAACCATAGAAGTTCGCTGGCAACTAGTCGAAAAGGAACTTTCTTTGTAGTCAGTAACGGGAAGCCAACTGACAGGTCAAAGCGCATTTGATGTCCAAAGACAGAGTGTGTTCCAGTATTGGTGCGATCGCCCTTTTTAAAGCCATTATTTAGGATATGCTGGCATAAATCCAGATAAGCTTGTTCATTTTTTAGCATCGTATCTCTCCTAACTTATTTATATACGTGATGTGCGTTCAAATAGGAATGTTTTTATTATAAAGTTTTCTTACGTATGAATCCAGTATTGCGCTAATTCCATTCTTTATTAAATTGTTCTAAAAATTTTTCCATAAATTGATGTCGCTCCGCTGCAAGGGTCTTCGCTGTATCGGTATGCATCAGATCTTTCAATTTTAATAACTTATCGTAGAAATGTTGGATGGATGTGAAGGTGACCCCGGGTTGATGAATCATTTGATGATTGGCCCCACCATATGCAAACGTCCTGGCAATTCCAATTGCGCCAATAGCATCCAATCGATCAGCATCTTGAACTATTTTTCCTTCCAGTGTTTCCGGAATTCTTCCTGTACGATAAGAAATGCGATTAATGATTGTATCAATTATGGTAATGTGGGATTCTTCCATGGAAATGGACTCTAAAAATAAATGCATATTTTCTGTTGCTTGCGCTGGATTCCTGAAAAGTTTTTTATCCCCTACATCATGTAGCCAAGCAGCTGCTTCACAAATAAATCCGTCAGCATTTTCTTCTCTTGCAATCTGTTTTACTAAGTTTACTACACGCTCCATATGAAAAAAATCATGTCCAGTAACATCAGTATTGAAAAGTTGAAATGCATAATCCCTAATCGCTGCCAATTGTTTATCCTCCATCATAGAATTTCTCCCTCTATTTGTTTCTCTAAACAGTATAACCTCCATGTAAATTTTTTTCAGTTAAATAGTGTAGTTTATTCGTTCAAAACACGTTCCTTTTCTTGACTGTACATTATGAATAATATAATATTAATACTAAGCAAAGAAGATGTACGGAATCACTAATGACATGGGCGGCTTCTATAGAAGTGGATGCAATCGTGATCCTACACTTCTAATAGATGCCGCCCTTTTTAATCTATTCTGTGCTAACTTTGTATTAACACGCCTTTTACGTGGAATTATTTAGGAGGAAGAATTACATGGAAAATGGAGTAGTAAAATGGTTTAATGCAGAAAAAGGTTACGGATTTATTCAAATGGACGAAGGAAATGATGTATTTGTACATTATTCCGCTATCCAGGAAGAAGGTTTCAAGTCATTGGAAGAAGGCCAAGAAGTTTCTTTTGAAGTTGTGGATGGAGAACGTGGTCCACAAGCTGCAAATGTTGTAAAAAGATAAGGATAAAATATATAAGTAGAAGCGGAAATCCATCTGGATTTCCGCTTTTTTTGGCAGTTAAGAAAGTATAAACTACTTTCTTACTGCATAAGTGCAACTAAGGCTGTCACCCAAAAGCTTGGTGACAACCAAGTTTTCTAATGAATCAATCGCTCTCTGCCTTGGTGAAATAATTTTAATTTATTACGATTTGTCAATAAAATATCTACTTTATTCACAAATTGTTCACATACTTTTTATACTAAAAAGTTAGTAAAACCTTTAGAGGAACTTGAATGCATATAATTGAACAAAATGTGAAACGTTTGCAACTTAACTTCATTCTATTCGTACTTTGTTATGATAAAAATAGAAGGTATCCGATACTTTTAAGAAGGGGTGGTACGAATGGAAGGCAATGGGAAAAAGCATGCAGGATCAGACGGTGAAACGAATTTAAAAGGAACATTTATTTCAGTCGGAATTTTGGGTTTAATAATTGTTATTAGTTGGTTTGCTGTTTTTGTATTATTTATTTCAAGATAATAAAAGAAATTTTAAGGGAGTGATCATTCATGCATTTACACAAGTATGAAAAAATTTGGCTAATATCTGGGATTTCTGCATTAATCTTATTTTTAACTATTCTTGGGTTTGGAGCTTTTTACCTCGGAACTCACCCACAAAGCCATGGTGTAATAATTGACCCAGGAAATATTGAAGCAAATGAAGCTTTTCAGACTGAAAATCTGGGACTTACTAAAGTAGAAGATGATAAGTATATTGTCAACATTGTCGCAACTGCATTTAATTATGACCTTGGTGTTGATGATGAAGGGAAACCAGTTAAGAATATTAAAATACCAAAAGGTGCTACAGTACTTTTCCAAGTAGTTACACCTGACGTGGTACATGGCTTCAATATAGCCGGAACGAATGTAAATATGATGGTAGAACCTGGATTTATAAGCAGTATAGAAACGGAAATGAATCAAGCTGGAGAGTTTACACTATTATGTAATGAATATTGTGGTGTTGGACATCACATGATGTTTGCAACTGTGGAGGTGTATGAATAATGGCTATTCCAAAATTAGATGTGTTTCAAGAGAATTCCAGATTACCACTTGCAATTAGTAAAAAAGAAGCCAACTTGTATATGTCATTTATTTATGTAGCATTTATTTCATTGTTTATTGGCGGATTAATGGGACTTCTTCAAGTATTAGTTAGATCGGGAAGTTTTACATTACCATGGGGAATTGGCTATTATCAAATCTTAACTTTACATGGTGTTGTTCTTGCTCTCGTTCTTACAACGTTTTTTATTCTTGGTTTTCAATATGCTTTAATGGGGAAAACAGTTGGCATTTCAGATAAACAACGTAAAGTTTCCTGGCTTGCTTTTTGGATCATGACTGTTGGAACTACGATTACTGCAGCGACCATTCTCGTTGGTAAGGCAAGTGTTCTCTATACGTTCTATGCACCTTTAAAGGCTCATCCATTATTTTATATTGGTTTGACTCTTGTAATTGTTGGTAGCTGGGTTGCTGGTTTTGTTAATTGGCGCCAATTATATGTTTGGAAAAAAGCACATCCAGGTGAAAAGTCACCTTTATTGGCTTTCATGGTAACCATCAATATGTTAATGTGGTTTATCGCATCTTTAGGAGTTGCAATCGCGGTACTTGTACAATTTATTCCATGGTCTCTTGGTTATGCGGAGACGATTAATGTATTGGTAAGCAGAACATTATTCTGGTATTTTGGCCATCCACTGGTATATTTTTGGTTGTTACCTGCTTATATGGCATGGTATGCAATCATTCCAAAGATTATTGGTGGGAAAATATTCAGTGATTCGCTGGCAAGATTATCATTTGTTTTGTTTCTATTCTTCTCCATTCCGGTTGGTTTCCATCATCAACTGACAGAACCAGGAATTGATCCTACCTGGAAATTTATCCAAGTAGTTCTTACATTTATGGTTGTTATACCTAGTTTGATGACCGCATTCTCGATGTTTGCTACATTCGAAATAACCGGACGCCGAAAAGGATTTGGAGGTTTATTTGGCTGGTTGAAACATTTACCATGGAAGGATGTCCGTTTCCTTGCTCCGTTTATCGGTATGCTAGCATTTATACCTGGTGGAGCTGGAGGAATTATTAATGCGTCCCATCAAATGAACGCAGTTATTCATAATACCATTTGGGTAACCGGACATTTTCATATAACCGTAGCTACAACAGTAATTTTAACCTTCTTCGGTATTACCTATTGGCTTATACCGCATTTAACAGGAAGAACGCTCACAAAAGAAGTTAATCGCTTGGGAATAATTCAAACGTTTATTTGGACAATTGGTATGACAATTATGTCAGGCGCGATGCATATTCAAGGGCTTCTCGGAGCGCCAAGACGATCTTCCTACTCTGACTATGGTGGTACGGAACAAGCTGCTGAATGGGGTGCATATCAAATGGCACAGGCCATTGGTGGCACCATCTTATTCGTCGGCATCGTCTTAATGGTTTATATTTTCATTAAGCTAACATTTTTCTCTCCTAAGGGCGAAGAGGAATTTCCTATCGCAGAGGAAGAAGAAGATGCACCAGCGACTCCTATGTGGCTGGAGAACTGGAAACTGTGGATAGCAATTACAATTGCATTGATACTATTTGCATACACGATACCGTTTGTAGATATTATACAAAACTCACCACCAGGATCACCGCCATTCGATTGGCCAATAGGAAATTCCTAATATAAAAGGGAAGAATCAGGTTATTTACCTGTCTCTTCCCTTTTTGTATTTTGAAAGGACTTCAGTTAAAGCTCGTTCTTCTGCTGGAATTCGTACAGTAAGTAATAAAATATGAAACAGTGGAAAGATGACTGCTGTAATTCGTGCTCCAAAAAGAAGAGGAATAACAAAAAGTTCAATTCCTACGATGACATAGTTAGGGTGTTTCACATATTTATAAGGCCCCTTGCTTACCAGTTGTGCACCAGGAAGAATAATTATTTTCGTATTCCAAAACCTTCCAAGCGAAGAAACACACCAGATTCTTACCAGTTGCGTTAAAATGAAAATTACAAGCAATGTATAATTCAATGACCAGTTTGAAGTATCTTTTAAATAGCTCTCCATCAAAATAGATATAAAAAAGAGTACATGTAAGATTATAAACCATTTGTAATGATCTGCTTCCTTTTCAATAGCACCTCTATCTTTCATCCATTTTTCATTGCTCTTGGCTATCACCATTTCGAGAAGTCGCTGCAGTACAATAATTATTAACAACACCCACAAATATACAGACATCAGTTACTCCACTCCAGTAATAATAATTCAGAACAAAAACCTGGACCTAAAGCAGATAAAATACTTTTCTCATTTGGGGCAACATTTTGTTTTAACCATTCCCGCAAAACATATAATACCGTTGCAGAAGACATATTTCCATGGTCAGCCAAAACCTGATAAGAGTATCTCCATTTATCCTTTGAACATTGAATAACTTCTTCCATGGCTTCCATTACTTTTCTGCCACCTGGATGTGATATAAAGGAATGAATATCTTCCTCCATCAGAGCTGTGTCTTGCAAGAATTTCATCACATGCTCCCGCCAAAAGGAATCCACCAATGCTGGGATACTTTTTTTAAAGACAACTTCAAAACCGGAATCGTTAATTTCCCATCCCATCACACTCTCACTATCACGTTTTAAATAGGAACTTGTTGTCATTACTTTTGGGGTACATTTTTTTCTTAGGGAAAGATAAGGTGATTCACTTCCCACTGCCAATGCCGCACTGACACCATCTCCAAATAGAGCTGTTCCTACCATATTACTTTTCTTGCTGTCCCCTTTTTGGAATGTCAGACTACAAAGCTCACAACATACAATAAGTACTGTCTTGTCGGGGTGGGCTGTTAACCAATCATGTGCCCGCGATACTCCAATTGCGCCACCTGCACACCCTAGCCCCCATAAAGGCATTCTATTAATATCCTGTCTAAATGGCCTGGCGTTCATTAGATGAACGTCCATAGATGGAGTTGCAATACCTGTACTTGATACGAATATAATCATATCAATTGCTTCATAAGGCATTTCACTATTCAAGAAATCCAAATTTTGCAGGCAATCATCAATAGCAGCCAGTGAATACCTCTTGGCGGCTTCCTGATAGAGATCATTTTTTTCTTTAAATGTATGTTCTTTCAGAAACCAGGATTGGTCAACAACAAACTGGCGATTATTCACTGCCGCATTATCAAAAACAGGTAGTAATCGATTAATTTGTTTATCAGAATAGGAAAATATTTTTTGAACGATTTGTTTAATTTGTTGCTGTTCGATAGCGAATTCTGGAATTCCTAATCCAATGGAACAGATATTGGTCAACATAATCACCTTTATTTAAAATTATTTTCCCCCTGGCTTGTGAATTTCAACACATATTATAAATTATATATATCTGTATATTTCGTAGTTAGATATTCAACAAGATATTTTTGATGGAGTGGTTCATTTGTAACATTTTTAAGAATCTCCAACGGTTTTTTCGTTTTTCCGTATTGATGGATATTATCGGTCATCCATTGCCTTATCTTTGTGAAGTTACCCCCAGCTATCAATTCTCCCACATTCATTTCTCTAGATAGAAAATGATTAAACTGTGCAGCATACATATATCCTAATGCATAGGAAGGAAAATAACCAAAATCTCCTCCTGCCCAGTGGATATCCTGTAATACGCCTTCTCGGTCTGTTGGTGGTTCAATCCCTAAATAATCGACCATTTTTTCGTTCCATAAATGAGGCAGATCCTTTACTTTTATTTCTCCATTAATTAATGCCTTCTCTAATTCATACCGAACCATAATATGTAGCGGATAAGTTAGTTCGTCTGCTTCAATTCGGATTAGCGAAGGTTTGACCTCATTTATTGCGCGATAAAAGTCAGTCCTGTCAATGGTTTGCAAATGCTTTGGAGCATATGACTTAAATAGCTCAAAATGGTTAGCCCAGAAATCTTTGCTCCTCCCTACAAAGTTTTCCCAAAATAAGGATTGTGATTCATGTATACCCATTGATGTTCCAGTTGCAAGCGGTGTATTGGCAAGTTTTTTACTGATGTTTTGTTCATATAATGCATGTCCGCCTTCATGAATGGTACCGAATACAGCCATGCGGAAATCTTCTTCATCGTATCGTGTTGTTATACGTACATCATTTAAATTCAAACTGATGGCAAAAGGATGAATGGTATCATCAAGTCGACCAGATTCAAAATCATATCCCATCTGTCTTAATATCTCGATTGTAAAAGATTTTTGATTTTCTTTAGGAAAGTGGCCTTTTAATATAGATGCATCTGGTTTGTCTGTACTTTTTTGAATTTGATCGACAAGTTTACTTAATGAATCCCTCAACTTAGGGAATACATTGTCAAGTGTCTTGGTGGTCATACCAGGTTCATAATTATGTAATAATGCATCGTATACATTATCTTCATACCCCCAATAGTCAGCAAACCTTTTATTATAATCTACGAGCTCCTCGAGATAGGGCTGAAACAAGGAAAAATCATCTTTTTCTCTTGCTTCTTGCCACATTGCCTCGGATTTAGACTGAAGCATGACATAATCTTTGTATTCATTATTTGGTATTTTACGGTTTCTTTCGTAATTCTCTTCGCATTCCTCAACAATTTTCTGGATGATAGGATCCTCTGTTTTATCTTTTAATACATCAATAAAGAACTTCATTTTTTCTGAGGTTTCCAATTGATGCTGTTTGTCTGCAAGAAATCCAACTACCTCTGTTCTCTGTGCAACAGCTTTTCTCGGAATTTTTGTACGCATATCCCATTGCGCTAATGTAAGCGTTTCACGATAAGCATTAAGTTCATTTAATAGAATTTTAAAATCTTTCTCGTTAAGATATGTGTTTTCCAAGTTTATTCCTCCCTGATTTTTTTTCCGAAATACTGATAGTAATTCGTTTCTATAAAACCATTAAATAATTTGCGCTTTTTTGTTGCCTGTTGGCCATAGTGTTTCTCAAATGCATCAAAGGCTGTAATGATATAGACACTCCATGAAGGATGGTCATTCATCACGCTTCCCAGTTCACTATACATTTTTGCTACTGCATCTTTATCACCTATACGCTGACCATAAGGAGGATTACTTACCACATAACCGTTGTCCCGGCGGATAAATAAATCACTTACTTGCATTTGTTTCCACGAAATAAGATCGCCAAGCCCGGCTTCCGTAGCATTATCAGTAGCTATTTCTATCATATTATGGTCGATGTCTGAACCAGTTATATCAAGTTTTTGATCATAATTTGCATTGTCTTCTGCTTCCTGAAATGCATCGTCCCATAACTTTCGTTTAATAAATGTCCAATCCTCTGATGCAAATTCACGATTGAAGCCTGGCGCAATATTTTGACCGATTAATGCTGCTTCAATGGCTAATGTTCCTGAACCACAGAATGGGTCCACAAATGGGTACTCCGGCTTCCAGTTTGTAAGCATAACAAGAGCAGCAGCCAATGTTTCTTTTAATGGAGCTTCCCCTTGTCCAACACGGTATCCCCGTTTGTGGAGTCCAGCACCGGACGTATCCAGTGTCAGAGTTACGACATCTTTAAGCAAAGCAACTTCTGTTTTGTATAATGCCCCCGTCTCAGGCATCTTAGTGGCAAGGCCATATTTCAGCTTTAATCTTTCTGCAATTGATTTCTTCACGATTGCCTGACAATCCGAAACACTGAAAAGCTTGGATTTTATAGATTTTCCGGAGACAGGGAATTGACCATCTTCAGAAATGTATTCTTCCCATGGTAATGCTTTTGTCGCTTCAAAAAGCTCATCAAATGTGAAAGCCTTAAACTGACCTACAACTACTTTAATTCGATCAGCCGTTCGAAGCCAAAGATTACATCTGGGGATTGCTGATACTGGTGCTTCAAAAATAACCTTTCCATTGTCTACTGTTACTTCATACCCTAATGATTTAACTTCCTGTGCAACTACTGATTCCAAACCCATCGCAGTAGTTGCGATTAATGTTACTTTACGCATTGAATTATTCCCTTCGAATTAAAATTAGTTTTAGTTTACCATATTAAATTGCGCAAACAAAAGCGGAAGTGCCGACTAACGGTGTGGATTGATCCTAATATATCTGTAGTATTCATTAAAATGATAAACCTAAGCAAATAAAAAAACCTTTCCATATGTCATTCTTGACAAAGAAAGGTTCTTAGTTTCATATTAAAGACCATTAAATGCTCGATAAGCCATGTTCTGTGCCTTTGTACTGCAAACGGTGGTCGGCCTCGTACTCCGGCTGTAATCATCTATCTACAAGCAATAACTTGTCCCTTGTTCGGTTGAATTCCCTACTAAAGGATGCCCCTACCATTAATTTGGGTTGCTCACTCGTGGGGTTTACCCGTTCCACCTGAAATGTTTCCATTCAGCTACGTCACTGTGGCACTTTCAAGAATCGTTCCTTATCAAAGAGACTTAGGAAGTCTTCTGCCGTTAGCTTAAAGCTACCTTGACTTATGAATTCATCAAGCACGAACACTACAAACATCTCAGTTTGTGCGAGCATGGACTTTCCTCTGCAAATACATGCAGCGATTACTTGAGCATTTAAGTAATGTTTTATAATCATATCATAATTTTGTCGTTTTATCAATCGATGTTAAAAATTGGCAGAACAAGTGTATTTATTCCGCTGAATCAGCGAATTTCTTACCGAAAACAGCTTTTTCCAAATTGGACAGACGTTTTAACACATCATAGTTGACCTGTGTATTTGGTTGTGGGGCTCTTGTTCTTGGTTGTTCTGCAGTATTTTTTTTCAGTTTTTCATTCTCAGCCTGTAGCCTTTCTATTTCCTGCTTAAATATGTCATAATCCTGTATGACAGCATCCAGAAATTCATCAACCTCTTCCTGATTGTAACCTCTCATACCTGTTTTAAAATCTTTCTCTAAAATATCTTTTCCACTTAGTTGAACGCGATTCAAACTCATCTCTTCACCTCATCATTTTCACTTATACTATGTTTAAATTTTACTCATGGTCAATTTTAAGTTTATTATTCAAATTAATTTCTAGTACCAATTATTCTTTATTATATCATAAAAAAGGAAACTGAATATCAGTCTCCTTGTTAATATTAAAGATTCTTAATAACAAAGGGAGGTTTCTACGCCCCAACAGGTAGGTAATAGAATCCTATGATTCATTCAGCTGCCTAATAAATCTTCCGAATCAAATGAAAACGGAAGCAGTTCTTCCATTGTGAATGATTTTGTTTCATTAGTAAGATTGGTCAAATGTATATTCATGGTCTTAGGGAAAAACTCACTCATTACTTGACGACAAGAACCACATGGGGGTACGGGTCTTGAAGTATCTGCCGCAACGGCAAGCTCCTGAAATTCTGTTTCCCCTTCAGATATTGCTTTAAATATAGCAACACGTTCTGCACAGCATGAAACAGGATATGCAGCATTTTCAATATTGCATCCAGTATAAACCTTACCTGACTTAGTCAATAATGCAGCTCCGACTTGAAACTTTGAGTATGGAGCATATGCATGATTCATAATTTTAATTGCTTCTTCGATTAAATGATCTGTTTTCATCGCTCTTTTCACCCTTTTAAGTTTGTGCTGGTAATTATAAGAGAAATAAGAATTATTGTAAAGCTCTGTAGCAGTACTTAAGGTCTAATGTCTCCTAAAAGCAAGTCAAATACATACAGTATGGAATTGTGCAATTCCATATAGCGCTTTCTTCGTGCATCCACATAATAGCTGTGTAATAAGACTAATTCCATATTCTCCTTTGTGGAGGTTATTTGCTGTGGATGTACGTTAGCCTTTCTTTCTTTAACGACTTTCAATGCTGTTTCTTCCCATTTTTCCAAAAGTTCATAAACAGGCATCGTTTCATCTTTTACTTTCAGAAAGAAATCCTTATCTTTTGTACTTTCAGGGGGTTCGTTTTTCTCGAAAATATCTTTTAATTGAATTAGATGTCTTTTTAATAAATCTGTTTGACTGCTTAGTTCCATATATGTTATCCGCCTTTGTATAGTAGTAAATCGATATATACTACTTTATCATTATTATAATCAAAAGGCATCTGATTAGCGTGTTATTTTTTCAATAGCATTTTTAGTGTGATCGATTTGGTGAATTTCATTTTGAAAATGTAACCATACTTCTCTATCGACGTTTATTTTTAACTTCTGGTCGATAAGGAGTAGTTGATCCGTCATTTCCTGTATGGTCAATTTTGCCTCGTCGATGCTGATACCGTTCTTTTCCATTTCCATTTCGTCCAGGATTGCTGACATGTTTATCACCCCTAATATTTATTTGGTATATAAATAATTCGCCGGATCCTTTAGACTCTCCTTCCCGTTCGACAAAACTAGAAGTAATTGTACAAAACTAGTGTAATTACTTATCTTTTGTCCGAAATTAGACAAACTAAAAAAAAGGAGGTGTTTCGATTGAAACAGTCAAAAAAAGAAAGACAACAAAGCAGCACAACAGACCGTAAAGCAAAATCTTTAAGAACTGGTGATAAGAAACTTAATGGTCCAAACCGTCCATCCACATAAATTTTCCAAAGTAAAAGGATTTGTACTGGTGGTTACTGGTACAAATCCTTTTTACAAATTTTTTTAATATGATAGTAAGCAAATAATAACTTCCTTTTAACGTAAAAGGATTTCCCTATTTCCAACTTAGCGGATAGGTTGGGTTTTTTAAGCCATTTTGTTTTCATACCCCCCCTTTTATACCAATCATTTCGAATTATATCTTGATGGGTAACCACTGGATAGATATCTCTTAACATCGAACTTCTTGCTAGGTTTAGATTTAAAAATTGTTCATATTCATGACGAGAGCCGGTGGGTTCAACAGAATTTATAAAGTCAAGCAATTCATGGTGAATGGTGGGTATATTGATTAGCGCAGCTATTTTTTTACCCACCTCTATTCTGTTGTCCACGTTTGTGAAAGCATGTACAAAAAATCCATAAATATTCCCTATACGATTCGGTATCAATACAGCATTCATAAATAAAATGTTTTGTAATTTATAGGGACTGGCTTCGAATACATGCGTTTTAAAGAAAGGTTGGTCAATAACAGGTATTTGTATGAGATTTTGTTCATTGATAATTAAAGAATTTACCAATCTGTCCAAGTCACGTGATTTCCAGAAATAATACCATTCATTAATCATAAAGGTGGAAACATTGAATTCAGAAAGCAAATGGAACAATGGTTGATTGAAGTCTTTAGAAAAACGATAGATCAGCAACTGAGGATAGGCATCAGAAAAAATTAACCAATTAGCTCTTTCGTAAGTCATGAATAAACGGTTTCTTTCTTTTTTGCTTAATATCCCCTGGAATGGGGGTAAACATAAATCAGTCATGTTCCAGCCTGCATTTCTGGACACGATACTGGCAATCAATGCCCATTTAATCTCAGGGTATTTCAAATAAAACATTTGATAAGCTTTTGTTCTCGCGATATTGTCAGTATTATGTGCTGTGGTCTGATTTGTTATATAATGTAAGAGGTGTTGTTGTTTATTCGTAATCATAGATCTGACACGTTCTTTCTTTTTGGAATAATAGGATACGCATGCAGTACAGTTAAAAGTTATCATTTACCTTTTTTTCTGATATCATACTGTATTATGCTGGGAGGGAAATCTTTTGAACTATCCAAATGGACAAAGAAAAACTTTGCCAGTCAGGAAGAGATCGTCAGGAAAGGAATCTAAGACTTTCAGTAATCGGGGAATGACTTTAGAGGAAGACATAAATATAACGAATCAATTTTATTTGGATACAAATAAAGCGGTTATTCATAAAAAGCCAACCCCGGTACAAATCGTAAACGTGAACTATCCAAAACGTAGTGCTGCAGTTATTACAGAAGCATATTTCAAACAAGCTTCAACAACGGATTATAATGGCTTGTATCGTGGTAAATATATTGATTTTGAAGCCAAAGAAACAAAGAATAAGACGCTTTTTCCTCTAGCTAATATTCATGATCATCAGATCAGTCATATGGAATCTATTATTGGACATGGTGGAGTCAGTTTTATGATCATACGTTTTGCTGCTTATGATGAGACATATTTCATGGAAACAGAGAAACTTTTTTCATTTTGGAACGACAAATTGAATGGTGGAAAAAAGTCCATTTCTTATGAGCAGGTAAAACAGAACAGTTTTCTTATTCCCTTTCAATATCAGACAAGAGTCGATTATTTATCAATCATAGATAAGCTTTATTTTTAGAGACGGAGGTATACAACGATGGCAGAAAACAGCCAGAGTCGATCAGCTAGACGAAAACAGAAAAAAACCAAAAAAAATAAACCGATATGGAAGAAAATTTTATTAACAGCTCTTATTATGATAGTAGCATTAGGAATTGGAGCAATCGTTTTGAGTGCGTATTGGATCGCGACAGCACCAGAACTTGATGAATCACAGCTTTCTGTCCCCTTCTCCTCTACGTTGTACGATAAAAATGGGGAAGAATTCGCGAACCTAAGTGAAGAGGCACAACGTGAGAAGGTTACCTATGAAGATTTGCCACAAGTTTTAATTGATGCCGTCACTGCTACAGAGGATGCAAGGTTTTTTGAACATCCCGGTATTGATTTACGTCGAATAGGTGGTGCTGTACTTGCAAACATTACCGACGGATTTGGGTCACAGGGAGCGAGTACAATCACCCAGCAAGTTGTTGAAAGAGCTTTCCTTTCACATGATAAAAAAATCAGTTTAAAAGTTCAAGAAATGTGGCTTGCATTACAGTTGGAAAGAGAATATTCCAAAGAAGAGATCCTTGAAATGTACTTAAATGGTATCTTTTACGGAAGTAATTCATCAGGGGTTGCTAAGGCTGCAGAAAACTATTTTGGGAAAGAGGATTTAAATGAGTTAACATTGACAGAGGCCGCTATTCTTGCAGGTTTACCACAGCGACCTACGGCATATAATCCATTTCAAAATCCTGACTTAACGAAAGATAGAATGAATACCGTATTAACATTAATGGTAAGACATGACAAAATTACACAAGCTGAGGCTGATGAAGCAAGAGAAGTAGACATCCCTTCCCTTCTTGTTGAATCACGGCCGGACTCATCAGCATATGAGGCATTCATTCAACAAGTTGAAAAAGAAGTAAGCGAAAAAATGGATGGAACGGATATCAATACAGATGGATTAAAGATTTACACAACATTGGATCCAAGTGTACAGGAACATGTGGAATTCTTACTTACAGACAGTGAAGAAAATCCAATTAAATATCCGGATAATACCCAGGCTGCCATGACCGTTTTGGATACAAAAACGGGAGCAATTCAAGCAATAGGCGGCAGTCGGAATAATGAAGGTGATTATGGCTTTAACTATGCCATTGAAGGTGGTTCGCAGTTAGGTTCAACAGCAAAACCAATTATGTCTTATGGACCTGCCATCGAATATAATCAAGTTTCCACGTATCACCAAATTAATGATGATGGACCAGTTCCGATTCCGGGAACAGACCATTCGATTCGTAACTGGAATCGTACAAATGGAGGGTGGATGAGCGCAAGACATGCCTTAAGTCAATCACTTAACGTGCCGACTGTTAAGTTAATGGAGGAAGTTGGTATCGGAAAAGCCCAAGAGTTTGCGGAAAACCTTGGAATAAACTTTGCCAATGATCAAATGGCGCTTACGGATGTCATCGGTGGAGCAGGAACCAATGTTACACCACTTCAATTGTCTGGAGCCTTTCGCGCATTCGGTAATGAAGGTATCTATAATGAGCCATATGCTGTTACAAAAGTGGAATTCCCTGATGGTGAAGTTGTTGACTTAACACCAAAAGCCGAAGCGGTTATGTCCGATTACACAGCATATATGGTAACAGACATGTTAAAAACAGTTGTGACAGAAGGAACTGGTACTGGGGCCAATGTCTCAGGTATACCAATTGCCGGTAAGACAGGTACAACTAATTTAAAGGATATAGAAGGAAGTCCGGATGCTTGGTTTGGCGGATATTCTACTAACTATACGATAGCCACATGGACAGGTGGTTATACTGTGGATGAAGAAGGTAAAGCAAAGCGTGTTCCTCTTGAAGATACGAATATTTCAAAGGCATTATTCAAGAACACAATGGAAACCATTTCTGAAGGAAAAGATACAGCAGATTTCACAAAGCCAAGTTCTGTTGTGGAAGTACAAGTGGAAAAAGGCTCGAACCCACCTGTACTACCAAGTGAATACACACCATCTTCACAAATTGTTACAGAGCTATTTGTAAAAGGAACAGAACCAACGAAAAGATCTGAAAAATTTGATGAACTCGATCCTGTCTCTGGATTAAATGCTTCATACGATGAAGAGTTAAATTCAGTTCAAATTAAATGGGATTATGATACGGACGAAAATGTATCGTTTGAAGTCAGCGCCAGCGTTGATGGCGGGCAAATGCAAAGCCTCTCCTCTACAGAAGAAACTCAGATGGAAATATCAGAAGTAGAACCTGGAGCAGCTTATGAGATACAGGTCGTCGTAACAAGTGGATCGATGACAAGTGAACCTGCTGCAACATCAGTAACAGTGCCTGGTGATGAAGAGGAAGAAACGATTCCTCCAGTAAGTGACTTGACTGCACAGTATATTGCTGACAATTCTTTAATTGATGTTTCGTGGAACTATGAAGGACCATCTGCTTCTTTTGAAGTATCAGTCAATGGTCAAACTCAGAATGTACAGTCACAGGGGATTGAAGTGAGCGGTGCTGCACCTGGGGAAACATACACCATCGAGGTTACCCCGATTGGTCGAGATGGGGATAACGAAGGACAAAGAGGTCAGACACAAAGTACCAGTGTAGATGTCCCGGCTGAAGAAAATAGTGGGAATAATAACAATGGAAATAATGAAAATAACGGTAATGGAAACAATGGGAATGGCAATAACGGTAATGGTAATAATGGAAACGGGAGTGGCCAAGATCAACCAGAACCGGAACCTGAGGAACCAGAGGAACCAGAAGAACCAGAACCAGATCCGGAACCAGATCCGGAACCAGAACCAGAAGAAGATCCAGATCCCGAGCCGGAACCCGAACCTGAAGACCAATAAGAGAATAACAAAAAGAGGTAAACTCCATTATGAGTTTACCTCTTTTATTGTGCATTTTGCTTTTTCATTCGTTTCTGTCCTTCTCTGCAAAGTTCCAGCAATGGACACTCCGGGCAATTAGGATTACGTGCTTTACAATGATATCTGCCAAAGAATATCATTCGGTGGTGTGTAACACTCCATTCATCACGTGGCACCTTTCGCATTAGGGCTTCCTCTACCTCTATGACAGAGTCTTTCCATCTGCAAATACCTAAACGTTTCGAAACACGCTCAACATGTGTATCAACTGCAATTGCAGGCTCATTAAAAGCGATAGAGGCTACAACGTTTGCGGTTTTTCTGCCAACACCGGCAAGCTTTATTAAATCTTCTTTTGTTCGGGGTACTTCCCCGTTATAATCATCCAGTAACATTTGGCATAATTTTTTAATGTTTTTTGCTTTTGTACGGTATAGACCAATGGATTTTATATCGTTCTCCAGTTCCTCAAGTGAGACTTCTAAGTAGTCTTGCGGTTTTTTATACTTCTTGAAAAGATTAGCAGTTACTTTATTAACAAGTTTGTCCGTACATTGTGCAGAAAGTAAAACGGCGATCACAAGTTCGAATGGATTGGAATGCACCAACTCACCCTTGGCATCTGGAAACATTTCAGCCATCTCATCAAGGCAATATCTAATCTGCTTTCTGTTTAGCATTATTTTAGTCTTCTCCTTCCAACCAGTTGTAATAAAAGGATGTATCTCTTTTTACTGTTTTATCTTCTTTTGTGCTTTTTCTGTTATGAAAGTTTTTGGTTGCTTGACGGGCCTGGTCTACGGTATGGATCCCTTTTTTCTTCCACTCCCGAAGAATACGATCAATATATTTGAAATTCAGTTTACCCATTAGTACAGATTCCCTTAACCCAGCTTTAATTAGCGAAGATTCGATTTCATCTTCATCTATCCAGGCATTAATTGTTTCAATTTCAAACGGAGATAATGGTCGTCCAAATTCCTGCTCAAATAGGATAAAAATGGTTCCAACTGTTTGATCTTCATCGGGTTTTTCCTCTTCCTGTGTAAACAGCCTTTCCCATAATGGGTCCAGGCTATAAGCTTCACTTAATTGATGCTGTTCATTTTCCTTTTGTTCGATCGAAAGCATGTTTTTCTGCATTAATTTGCGAAGCATATTCGCACACTCTTTTTCATTCATCGTGACATATTGAGAAAGGTCGTATGGTGTTGGAAAGTCATTATTATCCTCTAAATATCGGAATAATTGGAGAATAATCATTACCTCTTTTTCATCTAGACCTATTGATTTATACTTTGAAAGCAAAATACTTGGTATGTTCAATTGATTGGAAAGAATTTGTTGGATAGTTATTTTTTTTGTCATAATTCTAGCACCTCTATATTAGTATAGCATGAACGATAAGACATTCTAAGAAATTAAAATCCCTTGCTACGTATTTGCAAGGGATTTTAATATAATTATATCTCTTATGGATATAGGCGATTTAGTAATCTTGGGAATGGAATGGTCTCCCTAACATGGTCAACACCTGATAGCCATGCTACTGTTCTTTCAAGTCCCAGTCCAAAGCCGGAATGTGGAACACTTCCATATTGTCTTAATTCCAAGTACCATTTATAGGCTGGTCCATTCAATCCATGCTGATCGTATCGATCTTTCATCAATTCCAGATCATCGATACGTTGTGAGCCACCGATAATTTCTCCATAGCCTTCTGGGGCAATTAAATCTGCACAGAGTACGACATCTGAGCGTTCCGGATCTGGTTTCATATAAAATGCTTTGATTTCGGCTGGATAATTTGTGATGAAAACGGGTTTTTCAAAGTATTCAGCAATTGCTGTTTCATGTGGGGACCCAAAATCTTCTCCCCATTCGATATCATCGAACCCTTTTTCCTTTAATAATTCAATAGCATCATCATATGAGATCCTAGGGAAAGGGGCTTTGATTAGTTCCAATTTAGACGTATCACGTTCTAGGACATCTAGTTCAAGCTTACAATTATCAAGTACAGATTGAGCAATATAACTCACATAATTCTCTTGAATCTGCAAGCTTTCCTCATGATTAACAAATGCCATTTCAGGTTCAATCATCCAGAATTCAATTAAATGTCTTCGTGTTTTTGATTTTTCAGCACGAAAAGTAGGGCCGAAAGAAAATACTTTTCCAAATGCCATCGCTGCAGCTTCCATATATAATTGTCCGCTTTGTGATAAATATGCTTCTTCATCAAAGTACTTTGTATGGAATAATTCAGTTGTCCCTTCAGCTGATGAACCTGTAAGGATTGGCGGATCAATTTTAACAAAATCATTTTCATTGAAGAACTTATACGTCGCGCGAATAATTTCATTTCTGATTTTCATAACAGCATGCTGTTTTTTGGAGCGTAGCCACAAATGGCGATGATCCATTAAAAATTCAGTACCATGTTCTTTTGGTGTAATTGGATAATCAACCGCTTCATGGATGACTTCAATCTCACTAACCTGCATCTCATAACCAAATGCAGAGCGCGTGTCCTCAACAATTTTTCCGGTTATATACATGGATGTTTCTTGTGTTAAATTTTTAGCCAGATTAAATATTTCTTCGGATACTTCGCTTTTTACGACAACACCTTGCATGAATCCTGTCCCGTCACGTAATTGGAGAAAAGCAATCTTTCCACTGGATCTTTTATTTGCAAGCCATGCACCAATCGTAACGGTTTGTTCCTTATGCTTTGACGCTTGTGATATGGTTATTTTCATAAATAGTTGACCTCCATCTTACTTAGACTGATTATTTACGACAAATCGTTTTATTCTTTTGGCAGCTTCTGTTAATTCTTCTAAAGATAATGCATAGGATAGACGTGCATTATCTGGTGACCCAAATCCAGATCCTGGTACAAGTGCGACTTTTTCTTCTTCAAGTAATGCTGTAACCCATTCGTCTACACTTGTAAATCCATTCTTGGTAGCTGCTTCTTTTACATTTGGAAATAGATAGAAGGCTCCTTCTGGTTTCACACAGCTTATACCAGGAATATCATTAATTAAATCGTAAAAAGCATCAAGTCTGTCTGAAAAGACCTGTTTTAATTCTAGTGTCGTGTCCTCTTCCGTGCTGTATGCAGCAAGTGCGGCATATTGAGCAATTGAAGTTGGATTTGAAGTAGAATGCGAAGCTAGGTTAGTCATTGCTTTGATGATTTCTTTTGACCCTGCTGCATAACCAATTCTCCAACCAGTCATTGCATGTGATTTAGAAACACCATTAATAATAACAGTTTGTTCCTTCAATTCGTTTGAAAGAGATGCGATTGAAGTATGTGGCTTTTCTGTGTAAATAAGTTTTTCATATATTTCATCTGAAATGATCAAAATATTATGTTTTAGGCAGACTTTACCAATTTTTTCCAGCTCATCCTTATTATACATCATCCCTGTAGGGTTGGATGGTGAATTAATAACTACTGCTTTTGTTTTATCCGTAATTGCCTCTTCCAATTCGTTAGGCGTAATTTTGAAATGATTTTTTTCAGAAGCTTGAACAAATACTGGACTTCCTTCAGCTAGTTTAATTTGCTCAGGATAGCTCACCCAGTATGGGGATGGTACAATCACTTCATCCCCTTTGTTAAGTATTACTTGAAACAAAGTATAAAGTGCGTGTTTTGCTCCTGTTGTGACGATAATTTGGTCGTTCGCATAGGTTAATTCACTGTCATTAGTGAACTTTGCAGCAATTGCTTTTTTAAGATCAACAATTCCTCCAGATGGTGTATATTTAGTCATGCCATCATCCATTGCTTTTTTCGCAGCTTCCAGTATGTAGTCTGGTGTATTGAAGTCAGGTTCCCCTGCTCCCAGGCCAATGACATCATGGCCTTGTTGTTTTAATTCTTTTGCTTTTGCAGTAATTGCCAAAGTGGATGAAGGTGATAATGTTTTTACTCGGTTTGCTAATTCCATTTTTTAGTTCCCCTCTCTAATTAAACATCTTTTTAAATACGTAGCTTTCAACTGGTGAGCCATCATAAATGGAAAGATAATCCATGACATACCGATTATGATTGTCATGATACGTTATTTCCCATAGAGGCTCATCATTTTCCAATGCAGGATTAATTTTTACGAATTCACATTCGTTGCATTGTGTTCTCCAAAGATTTACAATTTCTTCTTCTGACAGTACTTTGGACCTGTCAATCGTTGTAAGTTCTTTTTCATTACCTTCGAGTGGGTAGAAAATGAGCTTTTCCTCATTCTCATCATTTATACCAAATATGACATGGTAAGACGTTGAACCACTGTATCGTTCAATCTTTTCTACTTCTGTTATGGATGTTTGATTCAGGATTTGCTTTGAGGTTTCATGAAATCCTTCTGTCTTGCTATCATATAAATCATTGTATAAGTATACCGCATATATGATACAAGCTAAAATAATAACCAATAACAGTAACGAACTCCGCAATAGCCAACCGGACCTCGAACTACGCATATACCTCATCCAGTGGATTCAATTTTAGTCTATCCAAAGATGAAAATTGGAGTGTACGTAACGAAATTCCTCCATTATACCTATTCATCTGTATTCCTCCAATTTTATTACTTCATGTTTTATCAATTTTTACTATACATAGCTCGTAACAGTATGTAAACACTATGTATAAGTTAAATTGATGTGCGAAGTATGATTACAGTCAATCAGCCCAAGCAGGTAATTTACTTTTTATATTCAATTTGACAAAAAATATTCCTTACCCACACATCATATCTAACTTCACTACTGATGCAATACGGTTGTATCAGTAGTTTTTTTACTCGAAGTTAAAACCATTCTTCTGCTTTAGTCAGGAGATTTTTGGTCGAATCAAATGTTAAAGGAACATCTGGGATGGACTCCGTAAAAAACTTCCCATATCTCGTTTTCATAATTCGTGCATCACAGACAAAGACAATCCCTCTGTCGCTTGAGGAGCGAATTAAACGTCCAAAGCCTTGCTTGAATTTAATCACAGCGTTAGGTAATGATAATTCCATAAATCCATTTTTCCCATTTTCTTTCAGCATTTTAGATTTTGCTTCAAATACTGGATGATTCGGAGGCTGGAACGGAAGTCTGACAATCATGAGACAAGATAAATCATCACCTGGTATATCCACACCTTCCCAAAAGGAACTTGTACCGAGAAGAATTGCCTGATCAAACGTCTGAAAGTTTTTTTTAAGTCTTGATCTGCTTCCACTCGTAATCCCTTGACCAATGAGGATAAATTCATTATCCGTAATAATTTCCTTTAATAATGAATACGACTTTTTCAACATATCATAAGAGGTAAATAAAACAAGCATTCTTCCTTTTGTTATTTCGGCCAAAGAGATAATTGCTTCACAAGTTGCATAGATAAAATCATCCATATTTCCGTATTTTATATCAGGGAAATCATTAGGAATAAGTAATTGAACCTGGTCCTTGTATGAAAATGGTGATTCTATTTTTTTTGTTATCAGTCGCTCCGGTTTTAAACCGAGTCTTTTCTGTATAAAGTCAAAGGAATTCTTCATAGTAAGTGTAGCGCTTGTCAAGATAACGCTTTTTTTACTCTGGAAAAATTCATCTGCCAGCAATTCAGATATATCGGATGGTTCACTGTATAAGTATACAGCATTCTTACTTCCCTTTGTATCGATCTCAATCCACTTTATTTGAGGAACAGTAGTACCTTCTGTAAAAAATAACAGCTCCAATCCATCGATAAAGTTTTGAAGAATTCCTGTCATTGATAATAAATCTTCTCTGTCGTACTTATCCAGTACTTCCTGCTCGGACAAATGCTGTTCAATAATGGATAAAATGTGAATCGCGTCCCTCATATGAAATGTTACTCTTGAAACCATTTCTTTAATGATCGACCAAGTTGTTTGTTCTTCCTTTTCTTCCTTGAATCGATACTGTAGTCTCCCAATATCACTTAAGGACTTACTGTTTTTATGTTGTGAGACAACATATTGATAAAGCGTTTGAAATAAGTCATCTATTTCGTATTTTGTTTTATCAAGAATCTCATCCCAGCTTTCAATTGGAACATGTTCCTCTGTTAAAGAATAATTTTCTAGAACCTTACCAAACATCTTCCCATCATTGGATCGACCAATTTGATTAAATGTAAACTGCATATTGATGTAATCCATTTTCATTCCATAATGACGAGAGGCTGTTTCCTCAAAATGGTGGGCCTCATCGATAATTACTTTCTCATAGCCTGGTAAAAATTGATAATCATTAAACATATCTGTACAAAGTAGTGCATGATTTGTAATAATTATATCAGCTTTTTGGGCCTTTCTTCTAGCCTTCTGATAATAGGACCTCGAAAACCAAGGTGACTGGGGATCTACATTACTTTCAGCATCTGTAGAAATCTTTTTATAAAAAAAGTATCCACTTGTTGGTAACTGTACTTCATCAATGTCTCCAGTCTCCGTCTCTGTCAACCATACAAGCAGCATTGCTTTCGTTAATGCTGTGTCATAGTTATCTGATTGCGTGTTATCCAATTCATGTGTAAATTTCTCCAAACTTATGTAATGACTTTTTCCTTTTAACAAAGCAACCTTGAACGGGATCTCTGTCAAATTCCTAATGGAGGGGATTTCCTCATCAAGTAACTGGCTCTGTAGTTGCGTTGTATAGGTGCTAATAATAATTTTATGTTTTGTTTTTACTGCCTCATAGACCGCAGGAATTAAATAGCCAAGAGACTTGCCTGTTCCAGTTTCTGCTTCAATTAACGCATGACTTGATGAATGAAATGAATCATATATGATTTCAGACATTTCTCTTTGGCCAGCACGCTTTTCGTATTTAGTAAACTGCCTTTGCATCGAGCCATTCGCTTCATATATTTCATCCAAGTATTCTCCATAGGAGGTTTCCACAACATGTGTTTCTTTTATCGTATCCTCCACTTGCTTAAACGCTAAACCTTTAAAAGATGTAATATCTTTTTGATCGGATGTCGTAAATGCTAATTCCTCTAATCGATCTGATAATAATTCCTTCACGTCAGAAATAAACATTTTTTCAAGCTTAACTAAATGGTCAATTGTCTCATATGGCAGAGATTCTAATTTTTCTTTTAGCTTTATGAATAATTTAGCAGTTACATACGCATCTGAAAGTGCACGATGTGGATCACCGTGGCGGATATCCAAATAGCTGGCAAGCTGGCCCAATTTATAACTTGGTGCTTTTGGAAATAATATTCTTGATAATTCCACAGTATCCAATACGGGATTCGTCAGTCTTTCTCTTCCATTTGCTGCAAGTTCTGCATTAAGAAATCCAAGATCAAACGTGACATTATGCGCAATTAAGTAACTGTCTTTAAATATATCAATAATTTTGTCTGCTTTTTCATAAAATAATGGTGCTTCTTCGACGTCCTCATCTGATATCCCGGTTAAATTTGAAATAAACGGTGGAATGGATTTACTTGGATTCAATAAGGTCGTACGGGTATCCGTAATTACATTATTTTCAATAACAACGATACCGACTTCAATTATTTTATCATTTTTGGACGGAGAGTGTCCTGTAGTTTCGAGATCGACTACTACAAATTTATCCATCTTTCCCACCTTGCTTTCTAATTCGAGCTGGTTAATAGTAAAACTCTTATCAATGAAGTCGATAAGAGTTCTTAAATCTTGCATGTAAAGCCTACATGATTGTTAGAGGCGGCTCTTGTTCAATGAGTTGTTGTACTTGATTATATTTATTCATAATAGCAACTTTTGGACGATGAGATTCTAATTCTTCCTCTGAAACAACTGCATAGGAAACGATGATGACGATGTCTCCTTCTTGTACCAGCCTCGCTGCTGCTCCATTAAGGCATACTACCCCTGTCCCTCTTTCTCCGGGAATGACATATGTTTCAAGGCGTTCTCC
Organism: Oceanobacillus sp. CF4.6; assembly: GCF_051262635.1. NCBI lineage: Bacteria > Bacillati > Bacillota > Bacilli > Caryophanales > Bacillaceae > Oceanobacillus > Oceanobacillus sp. CF4.6. The sequence goes on from NZ_JBIMEX010000001.1 coordinate 48,638, forward strand.
ATTATTATTATTGACTATTTGGACCTTTTCATGTGGTAATATGTCCACTTGTTCCAGTATGGATTCATCGATCGTAACACTTCCAACGTAATTCAGGTTAGCTTCTGTAACCCTTGCACGATGAATTTTACTTTTCATCATTGTGCGGAACATTTCACTTCCTCCTATTCAAATTGGCTGTTTATCTGTCCTTTTGCATTTAAAATAATATTGTCAATTATTCTTGCTTCTTCAAAGTAAATGGCAGCAGCCAAAATTATATTTTGGTTTGTATCTGAGACAGGCAAAAGATCCGGGTAGCTCAATATTTCAATATAATCAATTTTTCCGGAAACATGTTCTCTTAATAATTCGTGGACCTCTTTAACAATGATATCAGGATTTTTTACCCCGTCAACTACTAATTGCTGCCCATGCAACAGGCTTTTGTATAGCCAGGCAGCTTCTTTTCGTTCCTGTTCGTTTAAGAAAACATTTCTACTGCTTTTAGCTAGCCCATCCGCTTCTCTTGTCGTTGGAACACCTATCAATTTAATTGGGAAATTATGATCCCTTATCAGGGCTTCTACCACTGCAACTTGCTGAGCATCCTTTAAACCGAAGTATGTTTTGTCCGGCAAAACAATATGAAATAATTTTGTTAAGACAGTCAGAACGCCATCAAAGTGACCAGGTCTTGAGTTTCCACATAAAACGTTAACTCGTCCTACCATGTGCATTTTAATCAGCTGCTTATTTGGATACATTTCGTCTACACTGGGAAGGAAAAGATAGTCGATTCCTGCTTCTTCTGCTTCCTGGGTATCTTTCTCTTTATTTCTTGGATATTTCTCAAAATCCTCATTCGGACCGAACTGCAATGGATTTACAAAAATACTTGTTATAACAATATCATTCTCTTTTCTTGCCTGCTTCATCAAATTAAGATGACCTTCATGAAAATAGCCCATTGTTGCAACATAACCTATTTGCTTCTGCTCCCTTTTTAATTGGATACTGATCAGTTGCATTTCCTTTACAGTTCTAATGATTTGCATTGTTATCCCCACTTCGGAGTAATAATTTTCAATTCGGAAAGCCTGTAGACGACCTAATCTTGTTCTGTAAACCAATCTATCTCAGCTGAATAAAGTTTCACAGGAGTTCCATCCTTGGATTCAGTTAACAAGGCACCTTCGTCTGATATGCCGAGAAATTTTCCTTCCCACTTGTCATTGAATGTTTTAATAGCGATGTTTTCCCCAATTTTAAATCCATAGTTTTCCCACTTCTTTTTAGTTGGGGCAAAGCCATCTTCCATGTATGCATCATAGGCAGTTTCAAAGGTAATAAGTAATTTTTGAATAATATCTTTAACGGACCATTCTTTTTCTGTTTCGATTCGTAGTGAAGTAGCCTTTGATTGTATATCCTCATTCAGATCATTGATGGAATGATTAACATTTAAACCAATACCAATCAATATGTATTGAATTTGATCCTGTTCGGACTGCATTTCTGTTAGAATTCCTGCTGTCTTTTTCTTGTTTAATAATATATCATTCGGCCATTTGATAAGTGGTTCAATATTTTCGAATTTGCTTAAAACATCTGCTAGGACAGTCGCTGTTACTAATGTTAATTGAGAAGCATGATTAGGGGGTATTTCCGGTCTTAATAGGATACTGAGCCATATACCCTTATCCTTAGAAGAATGCCAGGATCGGTTCATTCTCCCTCTTCCCATTGTCTGTTCGTCAGCAACAACAATTGTACCATGCGGTGAATTTTCCCTTGCAGCCTGATGAGCAATGGTCTGCGTGGATTCGACTGTTTCCTTATGTATTACTTTCTTAGCAATCCATTTGGAATCCAATCCCCATTTAATTGTATTACTACTCAACTTCTCAGGATATTTCTTGATTCTGTATCCTTTTCTCGGTTTAGCTTCAATTTGATAACCATCTTTTTCAAGCTCTTTCATATGTTTCCAGACAGCGTTTCTTGATATAGTCAGAGAATCAGATAATACTTGTCCTGAAATAAAGTTATCCTTATTCTCAGCCAACAGATTGATTAATCGATTGCGGGTGGATTCCATTTTACCCAATCCTTTATAACGTTTTTATTATTCATTAATTTACCTGTTACAACCTCTTGTTCAATTTGATTGATGACATGGTTTAACCAAGGTCCCTTTTTCCTCTCGGGAAATAATTCGATTAAATCATGTCCATTGATTGCCAAATCACTTTTTTGATAAATCTCCAGTTTGTTTTCAATGATTAACATTTGTTGCATGTTGATTGACGTATCATCCAATATATGAACTAAACGGACAAAGCCAGCATAGAACTCAGGTCTTAATCGGTACACAAGCATCTTATCCAACCCATGGACCGTATAATGTGTATATGCTTCCAACAATTGACTTGCCTCCAATTTCGTCTTGTTCGAGCACTTCCATTTGGTTACCCAATGGTTTATGGTTACTTCTGGTTTCAAGAGATGTAATAAAGTAATTACCTCACCAAAAGATTTTAATGGCTTCATCGTTGAAGGAATTAGATTAATTATATCAGGAAAATCAGAGAAAACAGGAAGAAATTGCCCTATTTCCAGACTTTTTAAGTATTGAATACCAGTTGTAATATAGGTTCCAGCAAATAGCTTTGTAAATTCATTTGTTATACGTTCCATTGCTAGACTTTCTATTTCATTCCGTACCAATTTTATGTCATCTAGTGTTTCTGGATGGATCGTGAATCCTAGCTGACTGGAGAAGCGAAGCGCTCGGATGATACGTAAAGGGTCTTCGGTGAATCGTTCATACCCATTTCCGACCGTACGAATGATTTTATTTTTTATATCTTCTTTACCACCAAATAAATCAATCATGTCCCCTTTTAAATTCATGGCGAGTGCATTTATTGTAAAGTCGCGTCTTTCTAGATCTTTATCGATCTTGTCAATAAATTGAACGGTATCAGGATGACGTTTATCTGAGTAGTTTCCATCCATTCGAAAGGTAGTAACTTCATAGGAATCTTTTTCATACCTTACGATAACTGTACCGTGCTCAATGCCAACTGGAATTACTTTAGGGAAAATTTCCTGGATATACTCCGGTGACGCAGAGGTGGCAATGTCGATATCTCCCAGTGGTCGATTTAACAAAAGATCGCGTACACATCCACCCACAAAATATGCTTGGTGATTGTGTTTCTCAATATGCTCAATTACTGGTTTCGCCATTAAAAATGCTTTCGGTAACATCTTATTCACCATTTTCTCCTGTTTACTTTTTCATAATCGTGTCATAAAGTTCTATATACGTATTCACGATTTTACTTGATTTAAAGTTTTCCTTACTGTGCCGGGTGGCATTTTCAGAGAATTGATTTAATAAATGCTCATTATTCAACAACTCGATCGCATATTGAGCAGTAGTCTCAATATCACCTAATTCAACAATATAACCGGTCTCATTATGCTTAATTACTTCCGGTATGCCACCTACATTTGTTCCGATACATGGAACTCCACAGGCCATCGCTTCAAGAAGGACAAGTCCGAAGCTCTCCTTCTCTGATAGCAGCAGCTTCAAGTCTGCAATGGAGAGCAGTTCACTAATATTATTTTGTTTTCCAAGGAAAAGGACATGTTCTTTTAAGTCAAGTTTTTCCACAAGTTGCATCATATGTGAATATTCTGGCCCATCTCCAATAAGAAGCAGCTTACTCTTTACTTGTTTTCTAATTGAATTAAAGGAATAGATAATATCTTGGACACGTTTTACTTTTCGGAAATTGGAAATGTGTATGAGAACCTTCTCATCAGGATCAATGCCATACTGCTCTTTAAGTGTAGGAACACTTTTTTTATGGTATTCTTCTTCATTAACAAAATTATAAATAACAGATATATCTTTATTTAAATCGAGCATTTGTATCGTTTGATTAACTAAACTACCGGAAACTGCTGTCACTGCATCAGACTTTTCAATACCATGTTTAATTATTTTTTTAAAAGTATGGTCAATGCCAAGAACAGTAATATCCGTTCCATGAAGTGTCGTTACAATTTTAACATCATGTTGTGCAATATCTTTCGCCAATATGGCGCAAATAGCATGTGGCATTGCGTAGTGAACATGAAGAATATCCAATTTTTCTTGGTCAATTACTTCTGCCATCTTCGCTGCAAGCGCAAGGTCATATGGAGGATATTGGAAAACAGGATAATGGTTCATTTCCACTTCATGGTAGAATATTTTTGGATGAATTTTATTAAGCCGAAAAGGTACACTCGATGTGATAAAGTGAATCTCGTTTCCTGCTTCGGCGAGAAGCTTGCCCAACTCTGTAGCGATTACCCCGGATCCTCCTACGGTTGGATAGCATGTTATTCCTATCTTTCTCAATGGTTACCTTCTTTCTGCTGGCGTTCCTTTAAAATTTCTCTCCATTCTAAGTCTCCGCGTTCTAAACCATGCAGGAAAATTTCGGAGGCAGCGATATTTGTTGCCAGTGGTATTTGATAGACATCACATAATCGCATTAGTGCACTTACATCGGGCTCATGGGGTTGTGCAGTAAGTGGATCCCTGAAAAATATCACCATATCCATTTTATTATTGGCAATCATAGCCCCTATTTGCTGATCGCCACCAAGTGGTCCAGATTGAAATCTGTGGATATTTAGTCCTGCTGCTTCTGAAATTAACTTTCCCGTTGTTCCAGTAGCAAACAGCTGGTGACTATTTAGTATATGGGAGTATGCAATACTGAAATTTATCATGTCATCCTTCTTTTTATCATGTGCAATTAGAGCAATATTCATATAAACCTTCCTTTTCATTCACTAATCGAACTTCTATACCCTAGCAACATTTATAGAATATTTTCAAGTCCGTATGTAAGTTCATCCATTTCCATTACTTTGTATACAGATAATTTAATGCCTTCCATAAAGGATTCACGATTTAATGAATCATGCTTGATGGACAGTGTTTGCCCAGAGCTGCCAAATAAAACCTCCTGATGAGCTACCAATCCGGGGAGACGTACACTGTGAATTCGCATTCCATCCAGCTCAGCACCACGGGCGCCTTGTATTGTTTCTGTTTCATCTGGGTGACCTTGTTTTTTAGCTTCCCTCGTATTCATGATTAACTCTGCTGTTTTTTTAGCTGTGCCAGATGGAGCATCTAATTTCCTATCATGATGTTTTTCAATAATCTCAACGTCGGAAAAGTATTTCGCTGCCATTTCTGAAAACTTCATCATTAGTACAGCTCCTACAGCAAAATTAGGAGCGATGATACACCCCGTTTTGTTCGTTTTAGCTAAATGTGAAAGTTCAACGATTTGCTCATCTGTAAATCCAGTAGTGCCAACAACTGGTCTAATGTTATTCTCCATGGCTGTTTTTGTATGATAATATCCTACCTCAGGTATCGTAAGATCAATAAAAACATCTGCTTTCACCTGCTGGAAGCATTCTTCAATTTCCTTAAAAATAGGAACGTTTTTATCAGGTAATCCCTCGATGTCTGTTAACTGTTCTCCGTCGTGCTTTCTGTCAATGCATGCAACCAATTTAAAGTCATGTTCATTTAAAACCATATTTACTGCTTCTGAACCCATTCTTCCTCTTGGTCCTGCTAATATAATGTTTATTGCCATGGTCTCCATCTCCTTCATCGGATGTTCAAAAAGTAATCCTTTTTTTATCTATACGATATGGTTAATCTTTATGGGTCCAGCGATCTTTGTCCCTTGTTTCGATTTTATTAATTGCAATATGAAACGATTCTGAGAGATCGATATCAAGTGAATTGGCAAAACAGGTTAAAACAAAGATGATATCCCCCAATTCCGCTTCTATCGTATTTTCTTTTTCAGAAGCCTTTTTAGGTTTTTCACCATGATAATGATTTACTTCCCTGGCCAACTCTCCAACTTCCTCCGTTAATCTCGCCATTAATGCTAATGGCGAAAAGTAGCCTTCCTTATATTGAGAAATATAGTTGTCCACTCTTTTTTGAATTTCCTTTGTATCGTATATTGGTGTGTCGATGGTAATTCACCTCTTCTTCACTTTTCTCTTTTCATGTTAGCGAAAAGGAACTATTTTGACAAATTTTTAATACTTATTAAATATAAATTGTTCTTATGAATACAATTGTCTATACTAAGAAAGACTTTGCTTTGGAATAAAGGGTATAGATTAATGTTAGGAGGAACTTTGAAATGATGTTTGGAATAAAAACAAAAAACACCTTATTTATCTTGCTCGGATCAGCAATTTTTTCTTTTGGTATCGTCCATTTTAATATGCAAAACAATTTAGGTGAAGGCGGTTTTACCGGTATTACATTATTGCTTTACTTTCTTTGGGATTGGGATCCGGCAATTACAAATATTTTATTGAACATACCAGTGTTCATTGTAGGTTGGAAATTCCTAGGGAGAAGTACATTTCTTTATACGATCATTGGAACGGTTGCTGTTTCTGTATTTTTAAGTATCTTTCAGACCTATCAATTTTCCATTCAATTGCAAAATGATATGACTTTGGTTGCACTTTTTGCTGGAGCGTTTATCGGTGTTGGTTTGGGGATTATTTTCCGCTATGGAGGTACAACTGGTGGTGTTGATATTATAGCAAGGCTAGTTAATAAATATGTAGGCTGGAGTATGGGACGGACAATGTTTCTGTTTGATTTAATTGTTATTGCCACATCTGTTTTTGTTATTCTCGATTTGGTACAAGGTATGTATACATTAGTTGCTGTCTATGTAGCTGCAAGAGTGATTGATTTTCTTCAGGAAGGTGCTTATTCTGCAAAAGGGGCCACGATAATATCCGGTAAAAGTGATGAAATAGCTGAGAAGATACTCGCTTCCATGGATCGTGGAGTAACTGTACTTGATGGGAGAGGAAGTTTTTCAGGAGAAAAAAGAGATGTCCTTTATTGTGTTGTTGCAAGAAATGAAATTGTTCGGCTAAAGGGTATTATCAATGGAATTGATCCCCACGCATTTGTAGCAGTGACGACTGCACACGATGTAATGGGTGAAGGATTTACATTGGACGAGAATAAGAATCCGATACGTGACTAAATATACAATTGAATAGTGAATGAACCAAAAATAAAGGGACAACAAGTTAACTTGTTGTCCCTTTTACTTATTAATCTCTCTGTGAAAGGTAAATTAATACGAATCTTAACAATTCAGCAACAGCTACTAAAGCAGCAGCTACATAGGTTAGTGCCGCAGCATTAAGAACCTTTTTCGTTTCGCGTTCTTCATTATTATTTATCACTCCAGCTGAAACCAATTGAGTCATTGCACGGTTAGATGCATCAAACTCTACAGGAAGGGTTACTAACTGGAAAAGAACAGCTGCCGACATGAAGATGATACCCAACAGGAGCATATTTGTCATGCTGAAGAAAATACCTGCTAAAATAAAGAAGAAAGAAATATTGGAACCAAAGTTAGCAATTGGAACCAAGGCACTTCTCAATTTTAAAAACGCGTACTCTTGCTGATCTTGAATAGCATGTCCCACTTCATGTGCTGCAACAGCGGATGAAGCCATGGAGCGACCATGGAAAATACCTTCAGAAAGTTTGATTACTTTTTTTCTTGGATCATAATGATCCGATAATGTCCCTTTAACTTGTCCAATCTGTACATCATATAAGCCATTTTCATCCAAAATTTTACGGGTAACTTCTGCACCGGTCATTGAAGATGAAGTTGGTTTTTTTGAATACTTTTTATATGTGCTTTTTACTTTTGATTGTGCCCATAGTGGGATTATCATTAATAAAGCAATATAAATAAGATAACTACCTAAGCCCATTTGCATTCCTCCATTAGAAGTTGAAAAAATCTATCCTAAGGTCAATTTTAGTCAAATTTCTTATTTTAGTCAACTGATTTGTCCTTCTTTGCTTCCTTTTTTGATTTAATTTCTGCATTATATTTTTTCCAGCTTACGTAAGATAATGTACCGATGATACATCCTCCTACAATGAAAGCAGACCAAATAAGGATTGAAATATCCACATGTTTTTCTATTGTATTTCCTTCATTGACTGTACTAGCTTCAACCCATAATGTACTGAATTGAATATAGAATAAAATCCCTATGAGCAATGCGGTTGTGATCCGAACAAGTTGTTTCCTTCTGTTAACCATAGAGATCACCTCTCACCTCATAAACTTGTTATTATTCAAGTGTATGATGGAGATACGAACGATATAACAATTACTACTCAAACTTTCTCAAGGTTCAAACAGTTAACTTGGTTAAACTTAGAATGTCTAAAAAGTTGAGTTACTTATCGTTCCTTTTTGTGTATCGTTAACCAGTAAGCAATAAATATAGACAGAATACTAAGCCAGAATGTAAAGTAACCAATCTCATTCATATATTGATTTAATGAAGAGTAAGTAGGCATCATTCCAAATAAATAATCAATAACATCATTATGAAGTGTCCAAATCGAAGCAAAGACAATATGTCTTAATTTAATTTTATAAAATGGTGCATACAGAAGGCCTTGGATTGCCATTCCGGCGTGTGATGCCATAAGCATATAACCTTGCCAGCCGATGGACCCTTCAACAACTAACGTTAATAAATTCATTACAACAGCCCAAGTTCCGTATTTAAATAACGTTATAATCGCAAGTGCTTCAATATATGGAACATTTCTTCCGAACAGGAAAAATAATAAAAAGAAGGTGAAAAACAAACTCGCTGTTGGACTATCTGGAACAAAAACCAGAAATATATCAGGTGTGTTGGCGAGTTGGCTTTCATACCAATAATAACCGTATATCGTACCGAAGAAATTGATGAGAAATAGCAAAAGAATAAATTTTTTGTCTTGCAGTATGTATTTAATCATTGTTTTATCCTTTCCATGGTTACTAATTAAAAACACCTTCACCAACTTAATTTGGCAAAGGTGTTTTATGATTATTTCAGTTATTCCGCTGATTCATTTACGGTAACGATAAAGTCTGCTAATTGCTCCAGTTCTTCATCCGTTCCCTGAAATTGGTCAGCTGGCATCGAGCCAATACCTTCTACTGCGATGGTAGCAATTTCTTCCGCAGATAGATCAGTACCTACCAATGCAGGCCCTGCTCCGCCTTCCAATTCAGCCCCGTGGCACGCCAAACAACTGTTTTCATAAGAAGCGTAACCAGGATGCTCTGTATCGATTGTAACCTCAGATGCAGGAACTGGTTTATTTGCTTCAGCGCGGCTTTCCCAATCCACAGCGGATGCGGAAGTATAAGTTAGCCATACAACTGAAACTAAGCCTAATAACATCATTCCTACTGCAACCGGACGTTGATGTGGTCTGCGCCCTGGTCCGTTATCCAAAAATGGTGCAAGTAAAAGTGCACCGAATGCTAGTCCTGGTAGCACGAGCATACCTAGCAGAATAAAGCTTCCACTTGAAAACTCATATTTCAATAGCTCGTACAGGAATAAGAAGTACCAATCTGGCAGTGGTATATATGCTGCATTTGTTGGATCAGCCATACCTTCTAAAGGTGATGGGTGAGCTAATGTTAAACTTAAAAATCCAACTAGAAATACTGCACCAGCTAACCATTCTTTTAATAAAAAGTTAGGCCAAAAAGCTTCTGTTCTTCCAGGATACTCAGAATAATCTTTCGGTATATTTGGTTTCCTTTCAGCAGAGATTCGTGAATCTCCGACAAATTTCATACCTTTACCCTTATGCATCACTTGCCCTCCTTTTTATAGTGGTCCGGAAATACCTTGTCTACGTATTAAAATAAAATGTGCTGCTAATAAACCAAATAGTGCTGCAGGCAAGAAGAAGACATGAATCGCAAAGAATCTTGTCAATGTTTGTGCACCGACAATCGTTGCATCTCCAGCCAATAATACTTTTAGCTGTGTCCCGATAAACGGAACTTGTTCTGCCATTTCGAGTCCAACCTGAGTTGCAAAATATGCTTTATTATCCCATGGCAATAGATAACCTGTAAAACCTAGACCAAGCATTACAAAGAAGATCAGTACACCGACCATCCAGTTAAGTTCACGCGGTTTCTTATAAGCACCTTGGAAAAACACACGAAGCGTATGTAATAATAGCATTACAATAACAACACTGGCGCCCCAATGGTGCATACCTCTTACAATTTGCCCATGAGCTACTTCAGTCTGCAAGTAATACACAGATTTCCATGCGTTTTCAATATCAGGAACATAATACATTGTCAGGAACATTCCAGAAAGAATCTGAATGACGACAACGAAAAATGTCAGCCCGCCGAAACAATAAACGAATGCAGAAAAATGGTGGGCAGGATTAACATGTTCTGGTACTTCATGATCAGCGATATCTCGCCATATCGGCGTAATATCTATACGATCATCAATCCAATCATATATTTTTTGTAACATAAGTCATTACGCCTCCCCTTGTGGTTTTGCATCGCCTAGGAACAGCATGCCATCCCTTACTTCCTGTTCATAAACATCCAGTGGAGCTAGCGGTGGAGTACCTGGAACGTTGGTACCATCCTTGTAGTAGCGTCCATTGTGGCATGGGCAGAAGTATTCATCCGGATGCTCTTCACTGCCTTCCCATGAAACAACACAACCTAAGTGTTTACAAACCGGGGAAAAGGCTACAACTTCGTCATTTTCATTTTTATAAACCCATGCAGAGCGATTTACTTCAGATTCATACCAGCCATCTACTTGGTCAATGCTCCAATCGATGCGCTGAGGATCTGATGTAATATCATCAACAGATAAACCTACGTTTGCTAAGTCACCTGCTGAGGATTCTTTTAATATTGGATCAACCGCCATTCTTATTGGAGAAATAAGTATTCCGGCTGCCATAAACCCCCCTACCCCAGTAAGCGTATAGTTAAGAAACTGTCTACGGGATACTTGCTGTTTTTCATCACTCATGATTTTCCCCCCTCTTTACAATATTCACGGACATATAAGTTTAATTCAGATTACTAGGACATTACCATGATAGCGCAATCTATTTATTCGGTCAATATAAAACAATATTCACAATCAAATGACTTACTATTATTGAGTGATTACGACAATTTGCTACCAATAAGAACGTATCAAATCCACAGTTTGGCCAACTTGGTCATTTATGATGCGTTGCATTTCTTTGGAATTTAACTCTTCTGTCTGTACAGCAGGCATCCACAATAAACTCTCAGTTAAAGCTTTTTCCTGCTTTTTCCACGTAGAATCAAAAGTTATGTATATAATATGAGAAAATGGCTGTTCTTTCATATCTACTGCCCAATCATTTAGTCTCTGTACTTCTGTCGCCTTGTCGGCAGATTTTAAATAATGGTAGTTGGGAACAAGCATTGTCCGGCCTGTGAGCTCCTTTTCAATACCATTTGCTAGTCTCGCTATAACCTCAGCTTGAGAAGAATATTTATTTGCCTCTTCATCATTTGAAAGCTGAATTGGAACTAATGGCAAGAGAATCGTATCTATGTACTCTTTTGCTTGTACGTACTGTTGTAAATCCGTTTTCCTCCATTTCATTATTGGATATCTCCTTTCTGTTTATTTTAGTCGTTCCTTTATATTGTAACACTTAAAATCTTATCTTATAAGTCAAAAAAATATCAACCCTTTCCTCTTAGGAGTCAGGTTGATGGGATACGGTTGCTTTTAATTCCTTAAATTTTTCGGATAACTGTTGGAATTTTTCATAATTCATTTCGTCCAATGAACGATTAATTTCATCCATGAGCTTATTTTTTTTATATTCATATAATGAATGGTTGAGTAACTGATTGGTCAAATCCTTATCATGATTGGTTATATAATAATCCACAGGAATAAAAGGGTTCTCTTCCAATACAGATGCGTAATAGGAATGTTGATTGGATTTTTTGAAATTTAACTGTAAGTATAAGGGTTCATTTTGATTTAGGCGAATTTCATGAAATGATTTCTCAGCATCTGTCGTAACAAGGTGGTCCTTGTAAAAGCGGAAAGGTACTTCTTCTGAACAGTGACTGGTCATCATGATTCCTCTAGGACAATATTTTACATCTCTTACAAAGTGAACGTTAGCAAGAAGGTCATTGTGATTAACTAGATAATTAAGTATCCACACACTCTCACGTTTCTTCAGCCGGTAATGATTAAGGAACCATTGAATGAAACTTTTTTTATCCTGGGCAGTAACAGGAGTTATCATCATTTTCCCCCCTTAAGGTTTACAATCTACAGTCAATCCAATTCAAATGTTTGTTTTAACCTGTTCAGATATGCTTCAGCATCCTCATCAAGTGGTTGGAGCGAAACATAGGATTCAAAGATGGGTATAGCGTCTTTAATCCTACCCTCCTCAGTTAGAAAGTACCCGTACTCTTTAAGAAAGTCGCTATCTTGATTTAGACTATTATATGCTTCACGATAGCATTTTAATGCATCTTCAAACAATTCAATTTCGTTAAATGCGCGTGCAAGTTCCCAATCATATAAGGGATCATCAGCGCCTGTATTTTTTATTTCCCGAACTAAATCTGTTATCTGCTCATAGTTATCATTCTGTTTAAAAAGTTCAATCAAAAACAGCACGGCTTCTTTGTAATCGGGGTCAAGCGCAATTGCTTCACGAATGAAATTTTCACTTTCTTCATTCTGGCCCAGCTGATGAGCAATAGATCCGGCTATAAAGTATAGTTCTTTATTATACGCATCTCTTTCAATGCCCTTTTTTGCTGTTTTAAAGGCTTCCTCAATCATCCCTTCACCTTCATAAGCCTTAGCAAGTTGGTAATACACAGTGTGATAATCATCATCAATTTCGAGAACATGTTCCCAGGCCTTGATAGCAATATCAATTCTATCTGCCTGAAAGGCTGTTACACCATGTTTAAACAGTTTATCTGCATTTTCACTTCCATCTTCCTTAAAGTAACTTAATGCTTTTTCATACTCCCCAGCTGCTGCAAACGATTCACCAAGTCTGTCATCGATTGAAATATGAGCTACTTCATTTTGTTTGGTTTTCACCCTTTCGTAATAATTGATTGCCTTAAGATATTCCCCTATCGAGAAGTATAGTTCTCCCAGTGCAAAATCGATAATAATTTCGCTAGGGGCCAACTGTTTGGCGTTCAATAATTTCTGTTCAGATACTTCGAATAGCCCCTGTGCCTGATATAAATCTGCCAGTTGAATCAATGCTTGTATATAAGCAGGGTCACCTTCATCTATCTCATTAAGCAGTGTTATTGCGAGTTCATCTTCTTCCATTTCTATAAAAATATCAGCAAGTGAAATTTTTATATCATTTTCATCAGGATATTGGTGAAGCAATTCCTCCAATAGTTGTCGTGCTTCCTGTAAAAAACCCCATTGTAGGTACAGTTCTGCAATCGTATATTTTTCATCATCAGTTGCTTTTTGTAGATAATTACTCAGCATCTTAATTGCTTTTTCGGGTTGATTATTTTCTATTAATTGTACTGCTTCCGTAATGGTGTCCATGACGAACATCCTCTCTGCATACCATACTTAAATTATACCATCTTTTATCATACCGAAAATAGTTTATAGGTTCAAACTTGTGAATTAAAAAGAATCTGCAATTGGCAGATTCTTATCTTGGTTCATGTTTAGTTTAGTGAATCCAAATCTTTAAAGAAATCAGGATATGAGATTGAAATACAGGAAATGTCATCAATAATTACATCATCCTTTGTTATCAATGAAGCTATCGCACCCATCATGGCAATGCGGTGATCATCGTAAGAAGCTACTTTTCCACCGTTTAATGGTGTATTCCCTTTTATAATCATCCCATCTTCGGTAGGCGTAATGGAGGCTCCTAATGTCGTCAAAACATCTGTAACGGCGGTGATCCTATCTGTTTCTTTCACTCGGAGTTCTTCAGCGTCCTTAATAACCGTCGTTCCTTCTGCTTGTGTTGCCAATAATGCTATGATGGGAATTTCATCAATAAGTCTTGGGATAATATTACCCTCAATGGTTATTCCTTTTAAAGAACCAAAAGAGATTTGTATATCGCCAATGACTTCCCCGCCAATCGTATTTTCATTATCAATAATCAAATCGGCACCCATGTTCTGAAGTACTTCAATAACACCGGTCCGACTTTTGTTTAAGCCAACATTTTTTAGTTTAAGTCTGCTGCCAGGAACAATCGCTCCAGCAACGAGAAAGAAAGCGGCTGAAGAGATATCCCCCGGTACATATACGTCTGTCGCAGTTAGTTCATTTCTTCCGGTAATGGAAGTAGTGTGGCCGTCAGTTGTAATGTCTGCTCCAAAAGCTTTGAGCATATTTTCTGTGTGATCTCTAGTAGGAATGGTCTCGGTTACAGATGTTCTTCCTTCTGCCAAAAGCCCTGCTAATAGGATTGCAGACTTAACTTGGGCACTTTTCACTGGAAGGGTATAATCAATGCTATTTAATTTACTTCCTCGTATCGATAAAGGAAGCAAATTCCCATTATTTCTCCCATCAATGTTTGCACCCATTTGGCGTAACGGGTTGACAACTCGATCCATTGGACGTTTTGACAAAGAGGCATCGCCGTATGCTGTCGTAAAAAATGGCAGTCCTGCCAGTATGCCAAGCATTAGCCTAGTCGTTGTACCCGAGTTCCCCAAATTAAGCGGCTGTGTGGGCTCTATTAAATTTTTAAAACCTTTACTTTCTATAGTCAGGCTTGTTCCATCTACTTGGATGGTGACACCCATTTCACGAAAGGCATTTACAGTTCTAAAACAATCTTCTCCATCGAGGAAATTAGCAACTTTCGTAATTCCACGAGCTAAAGAACCAAATATAACCGAACGATGTGAAACAGATTTGTCTCCAGGAATAGTGATTTCTCCTGATAAATTAGTATTAAGGGGTCTCAGTATTTTTTCGCTCACAGTTTTACTTCCTTCCCAAGTCATTTTTGAATCATTGTCTCATAACCATTATTTTCCAGGAATCTGGAACTGTATAATTGTGCTTCCTGTGTGTAAAAGCTTAATCGCAAAACACCTGTAATATCTTCACGAACTTCAAGTATTTCGATATTTTTTATACTAATACTTTCATTTGCAAGTAATTGAACAACAGTAGCAAGTGCACCTGTTTGATCACGAATATCCACATATAAATCGTAAAAAGATGGAATAGCCCCCTTTTCTGATTCGGCAAGACCGTCACGATATAGCTTGGCCTTATCAAGGTAAGTAATCATCTTTTCCTTTTCGTCATTATCCAGGAGCACTTTTAGTTCTTTCATTTCTTGAATCCAGTCTTCAAGCAATACGGACATTTTGCTGCTATTATGGGAAAAAATATCTTGCCACATTTTCGGATTGCTTGAGGCTATTCTTGTTATATCCCTGAATCCTCCTGCAGCAAGTTTTGGTAAAAATTCATGCGTCTTTTCCCATTTCTTGGCCTGATGAACTAAAGAAGATGCAATTAAATGAGGAAAATGAGACACTACTCCTGTCATTTCATCATGCTCATCTGGATTCAGTATAACAAATTTACTTTTGGCACTACTCAAAATAGTCTGTAATTTCTTTAACTCCGCTTCACTGTTTTCCTGTGTAGGTGAAAGTACATAAATAGCATTTTCGAATAAATGCGCTTTTGCTGCTTGAATTCCTTTTTTATGAGAACCAGCCATTGGGTGACCCCCAATAAACGTAACTTTTTCATTGGTAAAAAGTTTAGCTGCCTCCATAATTGGGCTTTTTACGGAAGCGGTATCTGAAATAATGACTTCTTTCTTAAAAGCGATTGTGTTTATATCTCTCATTAATGAGATTGTTTCAGAAATTGGAGCTGCCAGTATAATAAAATCTGCTAATAATGCAGACTGCGTAAAGTTATTACTGGTTTCATGAACAATTCCATTTAAAAGAGCAAATTTCAGTGAATCTTTATTTAGATCGTATCCGATAATATGATTTTCATCTGATGCTGCCATACCTTTAGCAAGAGATCCTCCAATTAGACCTAAGCCGGCAACTAATATGTTTTTCTTATTCATCATTGTACCTTCGTTCGTCCTTTATGAAAATTTAAGAGCAAATCCTGAAGTTCCTTCATCTCATCTTCTTTGCCAATGGTTACTCGAATCGTATTAGGGATCCCAAGTAATTCTCCAGGTCTTATAATAAAACCGTTTTCTATGAGATATTGAAATACTTCCATACCACTTACAGGAGTTTCGATAAGCAAAAAATTTGTTTCTGAATCATAATACTTCCATCTGATATCATCCAAAAACGTTTCAAAAGAAGTTCTAACAGCTTTGTTTAAAGCATATGTACTTTCAATAAATGTCTGATCTTCAAGTGCGGTAATCGCTGCTTTTTGAGCAATCGATGTTGTATTAAACGGTCCTCTAACTTTATCAAGGGTAGTTATAATATTGCTATTCGCAATCCCATAACCAATTCGAAGTCCAGCTAATCCGTATGCTTTAGAAAATGTACGCATTGTAATTAGGTTGTCATAACGACTAATATAGGACAACGCGTGAACATTTGCATCTTTATCCATGTATTCATAATAAGCTTCATCAAAAGCTACCATTACATCTGTCGGACATTTACTCATAAAAATCTCAAAGTCATCTTTGGAGATAACTGTGCCTGTCGGGTTATTCGGTGAACATAGAAATACAATCTTAGTAGTTTCATCAATTGCTTTCAATATCCCGTCTAAATCATGATAACCAAAATTATCTGTCGGAATTTCTTTTACGGAAGCCCCTTCGATAAGTGCATAATGTTTGTATTGCGGAAATGTTGGTGTTGCCACAACTACACTGGATCCAGGAAGCAGGAAAGAACGGCAAAGTAATTGAATAATTTCCTCGGACCCACTGCCGAATACGATTTGATCTTGATTAATATTCCATTTATTTGTTAAGGCTAATCGCAACTCACTCGTATAGCCATCTGGATAAATATTAAATTCAGGCAAATTGTTCGATAGTTTATTCTTTACTTGTTCTGAATAACCGTTTGGATTCTCGTTGGAAGCCAATTTGACGATATGTTTCAATCCAAACTCTTCCTGTATTTCCTTCGTTTGTTTCCCTTGTTTGTATGGGCTAAGTTGGTTTAAAACCGGTTTCCCTTCCATTATTAGCTACTCTCCTTTCTTTTTTACTAAATCTGGACGTAATTTTACTGCCTCATTATGAAAAACATGTTGAATATTTAGTTGTGATTCTTCTGTATTAACTACCATCATAACGCGGATACATTTTGGGAGACTTCCCGGTACCTCTATTTCAGCCATACACATAACCGGTACAAATGTCCATCCTTCCAATTCTCGAAGTCCCCTGGCAGGAAATCCCGCATTAAGGTCTTTCGTAACGGAAATAAATACATGAGAAATATCGCTTGGTTTTATATGATTCTTTTTCGCCATATCTTCAATGAGGACTCTTGTATTTTCAATCATTTGATTTTCTTCATTTTCAGATACAGTCGTTGCTCCTCTTACTCCTCTTGTCATTTTCATACCATCCTTACTATAAATGAGTTTAAGTATTTTTCTATGTCATCATCTTTTAGTTCTTCTACAACAGGAAAGGCAGGTTCCTTTAAGAGAACCATTTGTATTTTACTCTTTACCGATTTTTTATCGGATTTCATTTTATTGATCAAGCGATCTGTTTGGTAGTCTATGTCACTAAGAGGGTAGCGGTTATTTTTTAGCCATAAAGCTAATTCTTCAAAAGGCTGTTTTATATCAAATACCTGTTCACTAACATGCAGTGAGAAGAGTAAGCCAATTGCCACTGCTTCTCCGTGGGTTAACTTACCATAGCCCAAATCGGCTTCGAGAGCATGTCCCAATGTATGTCCTAAATTTAAGTGCTTGCGAATGCCGGATTCTTTTTCATCCACTTCCACAATATGTGCTTTTATTTTAATTCCTCGCTGCAAATGATCCTGTAATTGGCTACTTGAAAGATTGTAAATATCGGCTTCAAGCAGTGTTTGGTAAAATTCAGTATCCGCAATTAGCGCCTCTTTGATTAACTCGGCATATCCGGATCGCACTTCCCTTTCATTAAGAGATTTTAACGTCTCCACGTCATAAACGACGGCCTGTGGTGGATAGAAATTACCAATCAGATTTTTACCCAGTTCATGGTTGATAGCTACTTTTCCTCCAACACTGCTATCGTGAGCAAGTATGGTTGTTGGCATTTGTATATAATCTATTCCGCGCATATAGGTGGCTGCAGCAAAACCTGCCAGATCCCCGACTACTCCGCCACCAAGTGCAATAATTAGCGACTCACGGTCTAAAGCGTAATTAATGGCATCTGTTTGCAATTGGTAAAATGTTTGTATATTTTTAGATTGTTCACCAGCTGGGACAATCGATTGGAAAATGGGTTTATCGGAAAAATTTTTCAGGATATCATCCAAATACAAAGCTGCTACATTTTCATCGGTAACAATAAGAATGGAAGAGTAATCTTTCTTTAAATAGTGTTCCAGTTGAAAACGAATCGATTCTCCAACAGTTATATGGTACGAATTTGTATTTGATTGAACGAAAATATCTTTCACTAAAAACACCTGATTTCTTCACGGTAGTCATCGATTGCTTTCTTAAGTTGTTTAAATTGATCACTCGGAAATTGCTCTAAAATTGCTTTAGCAACTTCAAAAGCTACAACATGTTCCATGACAACGGATGCTGCAGGTACCGCACAGGCGTCAGATCGTTCAACAGTTGCTTTAAAAGGTTCCTTTGTTTCAATATCAACACTTTGAAGCGGCCTTTTCATTAAGGTTGGGATTGGTTTCATAACCCCTTTTACAACGATAGGCATTCCAGATGTCATACCGCCTTCAAACCCACCAAGTCTATTGGAAGTTCTGTAATACCCTTTTTCTTTATCCCAAGCAATCTCGTCATGAACTTGACTGCCATTTAATTCTGCAGCTTTGAAGCCTATACCGAATTCCACACCTTTAAATGCATTAATACTCATAACACTTCCAGCTATTCGACTGTCCAGTTTACGGTCGTAATGTACATAAGAACCGACACCAGCGGGCAATCCTTCGACATAAACTTCACAAACTCCACCAATCGAATCGCCATCACTTTTGGCTTTATCGATTGCGTCCATCATTTCCTGCTCCACGTTTTGATCCAATACCATGACTGGCGATTCCTGTGATATTTTAATCCGTTCCTTTATGTTTAATGTTTCTTTCTCTTCTGCACGAATGCCAGCTATCTCTTTAACATATCCGCAAACCTCAATACCGAGTTGTTTTAAGAGCGTTTTGGCAACTGCTCCTGCTGCTACTCTTGCTGCTGTTTCTCTTGCAGATGATCTTTCCAATATATTTCTCATATCACGATGGCCATATTTTAGAGCACCATTCAAATCTGCATGACCAGGACGTGGTTTGGTTACTACACGCCTCATTTTGGAATCGTCATCCATCGGATCTTCTCCCATAATATCTGTCCAATGTTTAAAATCATCATTATGTATAACGAGAGAAATTGGAGAACCTAATGTATATCCATGTCTGATACCACTTGTGATTTCAACAAGATCCTTTTCAATTTGCATCCTTTTTCCTCGACCGTATCCTCCCTGTCTTCTTAATAGAGACTCATTTATGTCTTCTTTTAATAAAGGCATTTGAGAAGGTAGTCCCTCTATAATTGTAGTAAGTTGTTTACCATGAGATTCCCCAGATGTTAAGTAGCGCAATGTACATTCTCCTTTACCGTAATTATTATCTTATGGATAAGTATAAAGTTTTCTAATTACTATACCATATCTGCTTTTAATTATGTTGTATTTATTTGAAAAAATTATTTTTGGTAAATTCAAGCAAAAGAATACTTACATCTTTTGGTAGAAAAAGGTTTCTGCAAGGTTAAAATCGTATTTATTTGGGTTAAATATCTGTTCTGTACTTCCAACAAACAAAATACCATCCGATTTAAGCGCATCACTGAAATTATGATAGATTTCTTCTTTTGCTTGATCCGTAAAATAGATTAAAACATTCCGGCAAACAATCAAATCCATATTTTTAGGATAGGAATCTGCTAGAAGGTTATGTTTCTTAAATGTTATGTTTTTCCGTATTGAATCATCTATCTTATATAGACTACCCGTTTTTTCGAAGTATTTCTTCTTGAGCGTTTCTGGTAATTCCTTTAAAGCTTGCTCTGTATATATCCCTTGTTTGGCTTTGGACAGAACAGTATCGTCGATATCAGTTGCCATTAATTGAATCGTTGCAGTTGAAAAATGTTCCTTTATCATCAAAGCTAAACTGTAGGGTTCTTCCCCTGTCGAACAGGCAGCACTCCAAATGGATATTCGATTATTTTTCTTTAATAACTTAGGAATGATACTGTCTTTTAAAACGTCCCATCTTTTTGGATTCCTATAGAACTCGGATACATTAATCGTCAACCTATCGGTGAATTCGCTCAGCATCTCTCTGTCTTTGCCCAATGCTTCAAAATAAGAAACAAAGCTTGCATAACCTCGTTTATTCCTTAACGTTGTTATCCTTCGCTTCATTTGAGTCTCTTTATATAAATAAAGATCAATCCCCAGTTTTCGCTTAACATGTTGTATAAATTCTATGTAATCATCTTTCACTACTTAGCGCCTCTTCCATTAATACGTAATTGTTAAAAAACCTCCGTTATTATAAACGGAGGTTGAATTTAAATTAATAGATCCATTCACTATCCTGTTTTGTATAGGATATGATTTCTTTTTCATCAAAGAATAATGAGATTTCTCTTTCAGCGCTTTCCAGAGAATCTGAACCGTGAATAATGTTTTTGCCAACAGATACACCGAAGTCCCCACGGATAGTACTTGGTGAAGCTTCCAGAGGATTTGTTTTACCCATCATCGTACGCGCTGTCGCGATAACATTTTCCCCTTCCCAAACCATTGCAAACACTGGCCCGGAAGTAATGAAATCTACTAACTCTCCGAAGAACGGTCTTTCTTTATGTTCGCCATAATGTTGCTCGGCAAGATCATTTGGAATTACCATTAATTTGGCACCTGCAAGTTTAAAACCTTTTGCTTCAAAACGATTAACAATTTCTCCAACTAAATTACGTTGAACCCCGTCTGGTTTGACCATTAAAAACGACTTCTCCATTTTTTCCACCCCATCAATATGTATTAAAATACCAATCTTTAAAATTCTATCAAATTTTTGCAAAAATAACAATCTTATTAGGAACGTCTTTTTCCGATATATTTTGCTATATCCTGTAACGTTTGCTTTGCTCTTGAATGTGGTAAAGGGTCAAGAGACCTTAATGCCTTTTCCAGATACAAATCACTGACCTTGTAAGACATGTTAATTGCATCGGTGCTTTTAAGCTTTGATAGAATCATTTTCATGTTTTTTTCATCAATATCTATATAATCTGGGTTAATGAAGGTCTCTTCTATCATTTGTTTAAATTCCTTGTTCTCCATCGCATAGAGTACCGGCAGTGTAATATTTCCTTGAAGCAAATCATTTCCAGCAGGCTTCCCAAGTTCCTTTGCAGATGAAGTGAAATCCAGAATATCGTCTATAATTTGGTAAGACATTCCGATATTATATCCGTATTGATATAGTCTATCTGTATCTCTTTCATCCAGACCACTTACAATTGCTCCTAATTTACAACTGCTGGCAATCAGCAGAGCAGTTTTTCGCTTAATCCTTCTCAAATAATCCCGTAGTGTTTGATCCCATACAAATTTGTCTTTGATTTGCTCAATTTCCCCAATAGAGACTTCTACAAGTGTCTTGGATAGTAAGCGGTGAACGTTTGCATTACGAATCGTAGTGGCTTCTTCCAGTGCCCGGGCTAATATGTAGTCACCAGTATACATTGCAACACGATTTCCATACAAAGATTTAGTGGTCGGCTTACCTCTACGCAGTTCGGCTTCGTCAATTACATCATCATGGACGAGCGTCGCCATATGAATCAATTCAAGAGAAACAGCCACCTTTTTTATATTGTCCATGTCATAATCGCGCAATTGTCCTGCCAACAAGACAAAAACAGGGCGAATACGTTTGCCCCCTGCCTCCAATAATTCCATGGATGCTTTGCGCAATACAGGATGTGTTACTTGAATACTTTCGTGTAACGCGGATTCAATTATATCTAGATCCTTTTTTAAGAATCCGTAGATTTTTGGTAGTTTCATTTATGTCACCTTATTTTACCTTGAAAAATATGAGTCGTGTTTTGATTTACGACAATTATTGAAATTAATTTTTAAAGCCCATATGCATTGCGGCAACTCCGCCAGTATAGCTTTGTACATCGACGCTGGAAAAACCGGCATCCAAAAACATTTGCTTTAATTCTTTTTTGCCAGGGAAGTCTTTTGCAGATTCCTGAAGCCACGAATATTCTTTATAGCTTTTCGCGAACAACCTGCCAAGAACGGGCATGATAAATCGAAAATAAAGATAATAAGCTTGTCTGAAACCGATTAGTGTAGGTTGCGATGTTTCGAGACAAACGACTTTACCACCTGGTTTAACAACTCTGTGCATTTCTTTTAATACCGTCATATAATCTGGTACATTTCTTAACCCAAATCCAATGGTAACATAATCAAAGGAATTGTCTTCGAAAGGAAGTTCCATTGCATTCCCATGGATCAGTTCAAGCTGATCCAGGTTGAGTTCCTCTTTTTTCTTTTCTGCAACGGAAAGCATATTCTTGCTGAAGTCAAGTCCAGTTACCGAGCCTTCTATACCAACAACACGAGCAAGTGCAACAGACCAATCACCAGTACCACAGCATACATCAAGTGCACGAGAGCCTTGTTCTACACTCATGCGTTTCATGATGTCTTTTCTCCATGCCTTGTGTCGTTGAAAAGAAATAATGGAATTCATTGTATCGTATTTTGGATATATTTTCTCAAAAACGTTGTGTACACGTTCTTCTTTCGTTTTTCCCTGCATAATTTAACCTTCTTCCGCAGTTGGGGAATCATGATGTTTCGTTTCATTGATTCGGTTTAGTAAGTGATTCTTAATGAATAAGTATTGATCAGGTAGATTCGAAGTCTGATCGGCAATTTTTAATCTATTCTCATGGATGATTCCATTAATTTTACTAGTAAAAGAAAAATGATTGCTGTTTTCATCAATTGCCTGCCATGCTTCATATAAAGGAAATTGACCACTTATCTGAGCTTCTCTAATCTCGTGAGGCATTCTCTCTGTGAATAACCAATCCGCTATCACTTGATCAAGTGTGCTGCCATAAAGAAATTGAGCAACTTGCAAAATAACTGCGGAGTCAATTTTCTTCGTTAATTCAATAAAATCATCGAATGATTTTACTTCTTTATAGTATAGCTTTATCTTATATTCATTAATTTTCTTAATAGCGCTTGCTAGTGTATGTATAAAATCAAAATCTTCTATTTCAGATAATAGTAAGTAATATAAACCACTGTAATAATCACCAGCAAGAACCCTAAGTTGTTTTGTGAGTTTTTCTTCGTTTGTTTCGTTGCTGTCATTTTGTACTGGTACGAGTTCATGTGTATCCAGGGCAACTTGTACCATCATTGCCGTGATAATATATTGATCTTTTTGTATTGGACTAAGCGATAACTTATTATTTACTAAAGAAATTAATATGCTCAGCTTTTCATCATCAATTACGGGACTTTGTATGTATTTTTCCAGATATTCGTGTTGCAGTTTATCTTCTAGACGTTCCCTTAAATTTTGAATTTCTATGATAGAAGTGTTCAAAGATATCACCCGGGCCCTTTCATCCTTTCGCGTGCTCTAGTTATTATAGCATATTTCATCTGTGATAAAAATGATTGAATGCATACAGATGAAAGGGTAGTAATTTGTTTGTTTATTTAATCGTTCACCAATTCGCCGTGACTGGTCTGAATGAATGCTTTTCCTCTAATCTTAACCGCTGAAGTGTGTTCGGTGAATTGGGCAATCATTACTTCTCCCTCGTCCAGTTTTTCGGAATGATGAAACTTGGTGTCATTACCACGAGTCAAACCAATAACATTTACACCATCCTCCATAGCTTTAATAACAAAGAAATCAGTATTAACAGTTGAATCACTCATGTAAATCACCTACCCTTTTTATATCTAATATGTCCTAATAACGTTTTAAAGTCAATCATTTCACCTTATTTATGGCATAGAAAAAGGGCACGCATATGTACGTACCCTTTAGTCGCCCTTATGTAAATTATTTTACACTATCTTTAAGGGCTTTTCCTGGTTTAAAAGCAGGAACTTTACTTGCTGCAATTTCGATTTCTTCTCCAGTTTGTGGATTACGACCTTTACGTGCTGAGCGCTCACGTACTTCAAAGTTACCAAAACCGATTAACTGTACTTTTTCACCATTTTTAAGTGAATCCATGACAGATTCGAATACTGCATCTACAGCTTTTGTTGCGTCCTTTTTAGAAAGCTCGCTCTTCTCAGCTACTGCATTCACTAAGTCTGTTTTGTTCATGACATTCACCTCCTCCCAAAGTGTTTAATTCGACATGGGAACAAATAAATCATCGAAGTGAAAATTTGTTCACTTGTTTTGTCTGTTTTAAACGCAAATGTCATCCGCTTCAAGTGATGACAAGGCTTATATTAACTGAGTTTGCAATAAAATTCAACAATAAGTATTGATTTAATCAATATTTATTTGCTGATAAGCCCAGAATGCCTTCATAAACACAGAATAATTACCAAATCCTGGTAATGTGAATCAAACCGCAGTAATAAAGCTTAAAGTCGGTTTATTACACATATACGTCATAATTCCCGCATTTCCAGCTGTTCAAACAGTTATTTTTGAAAAACAAAAAAGCAGCTTATAAAAAGCTGCTATAATATAATCGCTATTAGTCCCCCGGAACCCTCGTTAATAATTCTCTCGAGTGTATCTCTGAGTTTATATCTTGCGTTTTCAGGCATTAAGGATATTTTTGCCTGAATTCCCTCTCTTACGATAGAACTTAAAGATCTGCCAAAGATGTCGGATTCCCAGATGGATAATGGATCTTCTTCAAAATCTTGCATTAGATAACGAACAAGTTCTTCACTTTGTTTTTCTGTCCCAATAATTGGAGCAAATTCAGATTCTACTTCCACTCTAATCATATGAATGGATGGTGCTACTGCTTTCAAACGAACACCAAATCTGGAACCTTGGCGAATGATTTCGGGTTCATCCAGTTGCATATCTTCCAAAGTTGGAGCCGCAATACCGTAGCCGGTTTGCTTTACCATTTGCAGTGCACCGGAAACATGATCATATTCCCTTTTAGCAAATGCAAAATCCTGCATTAACTCCAGTAAGTGGTCCTTGCCGCGTATTTCTTCACCAACAATTTCTTTCAGGATTTGGTCGTATAAGTAATCAGGTGCATGCAAATCAATTTCTGCTACACCATCTCCCATTTCCATGCCAGCGAGGTTTGCTTTATCAATATATTCATATTCGGTAAAGTTACCAACGATTTGGTCAACATCTCGCAGTCTTTTTATGTCTTTGACAGTTGTTTGAATTGCTTCTTGATAGTTTTCTCTCAGCCAATGGTTTTCTTTCAGTACCATAACCCAGCTTGGAAGATTTACATTAACTTCAAGAACAGGAAATTCATAAAGCGCTTCTCTTAAAACATTATACACATCATGTTCAGTCATTGATTCAATGCTCATCGAAAGGACTGGAATATCGTATTTTTCGGATAAATCCTGACGCAATAACTCGGTTTCCTGACTCGTTGGCTTCGTTGAGTTAATAACCATGATAAATGGTTTGCCTACTTCTTTGAGTTCTTCAACAACTCTCATTTCTGCATCTTCGTAATCGTTACGTGGTATTTCACCTATACTGCCGTCTGTTGTAACGACAACTCCAATAGTGGAATGCTCCTGAATTACTTTTCTAGTACCGATCTCAGCAGCATCATGAAAAGGTATTGGATCTTCATACCACGGCGTATTGATCATCCGTGGGCCATTTTCGTCTTCGAAACCTTTAGCACCCTCAACCGCATATCCTACACAGTCAACAAGTCTGACATTTACATCTAAACCTTCATCCACTGTGAGTTTCACAGCCTGGTTCGGGATAAACTTTGGTTCTGTTGTCATTATCGTTCTTCCAGCTGCACTTTGAGGCAATTCATCATGGGCTCTAGCTCTTTCACTCTCGTCCTCAATGTTAGGCAAGACAACGAGTTCCATGAATTTCTTAATAAATGTCGATTTTCCTGTACGGACTGCACCAACTATTCCTAGATAAATATCTCCATTCGTCCGTTTCGAAATATCTTTAAAGATATCGATTTTTTCCAAAAGATCCCCTCCCGATCTCCGTACTTTAATATGGACCACCCGCAATTTATTGACATTATGAGTCTATGATGTTGTCCTATTAAAATATGACTTGTTTAAGTCCTTTTAATAAAATTAACTATAAGTCCCTTCAGGATGTAATAAATGCCGGAAATAAAAAAATCCCTTGCAACAATATATGTTACAAGGGAACGAATATGATATATTTATTTACTTTCCATTAAAAAAACTGGTTCATCGTCCTTGATGGTATACGGTAGAGAATATGCCGGTACAAAAGGGGTGTTATCGGCAAGCAGATAACGAATATCCTCTCCTTCGGCAAATTCGTGGTCATATTCATTTAAAGCATGATTTAAATCAATTCTGTAATCAACATACAGGTTTCCATCTACATCCATGATAATAGGCAGATTTTCATGGGAATAAGGACTAACTACAGTTGGAGATTTTTCCAAGCCTAATTTTTCATGATCTACTGTATAGACACCTTCAGCGATCTTGTCTCCATATGCTGGATAAATATTTTCATTGCGATAAAAGTCTAATTGCACATTGACACTTCTAATCGCTTCCGTAATACGTAAATCAATTAATTTAACCCTTGGATCATCATCGGGTGTTATTAAAGTATACTGATAAACCCCGCCCTTTTCATAGGCATTTGCGGGAATTTCAGATATGTAGTTCTTCTCTTTTAGTATGCTGAAGTCAATTAAGTATTTTTGGAAAATGGGTGTTTCATTAGCTTTTGTTTTGATTGGTACCAGGCCCTGTTGCTCTTCTTTGTAATTATCTATTGCCTGTTGAACCGTTTGTAATTGTTCTTCGTTCGGTACTTGATTTTGTTCCATTTCGCTTTGAGGGTATAAACATCCACTTAATAGTAATGATAACAGTAACACCCCAAATATACGCAAATATGTATGCTTCACTTTAATAGCCTCCTTGTCAGCTACCGTGTTGGCCCACTCAATACTACATAAAGAATAATTAAACCACCAGTTATTAAGCATATGTAAGCCAGAAATGATACCATCCCTGCTAACCAACCTTTTAATTTACTTCTGCTTAACACTATTAAACCAATTGCCAGAATTAATAAAATCATCCCAACAAAAGCAATATACATCATAAGCATTGATACTGACAACGAATTCACCCCTGTTTATTCACAGTTTTTCTTTGCACAAAGTATTATAACATATGGTGGATTATGCAAGTATTAAAATGATGTTGTCGAAATAGTAAGTATAAAGATTTCAGAACAAGTTACAAATAAAAACCCGAAATGAAGGGGGCTTCTTCATTCCAGGTTGACTAAATAAGTTCCTTTGCAACTCTATCCATGAATGCTTGTGCGATTTATCTTATGCAGGGATTTGCTGTTACGTATCCGCATGTTGCCTATGAATGGCTATTTTTTAAATAAATGATTCAGAGATTGCAAGTCCCCAGGCATTTTGTTGTTAACAATGGACTGAATGATTTGGTCTTCTTTTTCTTTTGATAAGGGTTTGTCTGCCATTTTGGATAAATGGCGAACTAAATTTCGGACTGTCTTCTCATCAGAAAAATCCGCATTTTTTACGGAATCCGCAACTTTCATTATCTCATCAGGATTGATATTAGAGTTTTTCTGTATTTTGTCGAACATTCCTTTTTGAAAATTGTTCACACGTTCTCCTCCTTGCTGTGTTCTTTCAACATATTATATGCAAGGAGCGTAATTACGTGTTATTAAGAATATCTTTCATTCAGCAAGTTTGCGATGTCATCCATTTCTTCCCGTTTATCGCGTGTCATCAGTTGCTCTACCACTTTTCTCGGGTCCTTATCCTCAAATAATATTTGGTATATACCGGTAGTGATAGGCATCTCCACTCCCTGTTCTTTGGCAAACTGATATGCAGCCTGAACGGTTCTGACACCTTCTACAACCATTCCCATTTGGTCCAATACATCATCCAGTTTATTTCCTTTACCGAGCAAATTTCCAGCTCTCCAGTTCCGGCTATGGACGCTTGTACAGGTTACTATGAGATCTCCTACTCCAGATAAGCCTAAAAAGCTAAGTGGATTAGCACCGAGTGACGTGCCTAATCTGGCGATTTCAGCAAGGCCTCTAGTGATTAGAGCAGCTTTTGCGTTATCACCATAGCCAAGGCCATCTGAAATACCAGCGCCCAGTGCAATAATATTTTTTAATGCTCCACCTAATTCGATACCAAGTATGTCTGGACTAGTATAAACTCGAAATGTATCACTATTAAATAAATTCTGGGCGATTTTAGCTTTTTCTAAATTCACAGAGGAAACAGTCACGGTAGTGGGGTGTCTTAGAGCTACTTCTTCCGCATGGCTTGGTCCTGATAAAACGACAATATCTTCGTAGTCATAGCCAGGCATTTCCTCGTTTATCATCTCAGAAACTCTTTTCAGTGAATCAGGCTCAATTCCTTTTGTGGCATGAATAATGGTAACCTTGTTGGTTAGTTTCTGGTTTAATTGCTGACAAACTTCGCGTATTGCTTTGGTTGGAACAACTACAATAACTGCACTTACATCGTTGAGTGCTTGTTCAAGCTCATAAAATGCTGTTATTTGTTCAGGAATGGCTACATCCAAATATTTCTCATTTTTGTGAGTGCGGTTTATTTCCTCAGCCTGTTCTTTTCGATGTGACCATAAGCGGACATCATGTCCATTATCAGAAAGAACGATACTTAATGCAGTCCCCCAACTACCTGCTCCCAACACTGCGATTTTATCCATTTTATTCACTCCCTCTTTATCTCGCCATAATAGGCAGTATGACCCCTTACTTCAGGATTTTAAGGAAAACGAAGAAATGTAAGTGGTTGATAACTGCCCGTAAAAGTCCGATTCGTTCCAGGGCCTTTAGGTCATACCCTTGCAGTGCTAACAATCCGTGGGAAAGTAAGGAATTCTCCACGGATTGAATTTCACTTTATCCTACTGTCTTCTTCTTGCAAATAATTTAATTGGCGTACCAATAAATCCAAATGCATCTCTGATTTTATTTTCCAGGAACCGTTCATAGGAGAAATGCATAAGTTCTGGATCGTTTACAAATACAACAAAACTTGGCGGCTTAACAGCAACCTGTGTCGCATACAATACTTTAAGACGCTTCCCCTTAACTGTAGGAGTTGGATTCATTGCCAATGCGTCCATAATGACATCATTCAATACATTGGTGGAAATTCGTTTCGCATGACTATCGCTGGCCAGTTTAATCGCCGGAATTAATGTATGCATTCTTTTTTTCGTTTTTGCAGATAGGAAGACGATTGGTGCATAGTCCAAATATAAGAAATGTGCTCTAATTTTGGCTTCGAATTCCTTTATTGCCTTCTCGTCCGAATCTATTGTATCCCATTTATTAACTACGATAACGATGGCTCTACCAGCATCATGTGCATAGCCAGCGACCTTTTTATCCTGTTCTCTAATACCAGTTTCAGCATCAATTAATACGAGAACAACATCAGAGCGCTCAATCGCTTTAAGAGCTCTTAAAACACTATATTTCTCAGTTGTTTCATATACTTTTCCTCTTTTACGCATACCAGCAGTATCTATAATGATGAAATCCTGGTCGTCTTTGTGAAGATGCGTGTCAATAGCGTCTCTTGTCGTACCCTCAATCTCACTTACAATAACCCTTTCCTCATTCAGAAGGGCATTAACAAGGGATGACTTTCCGACATTTGGTCTCCCAATCAGACTGAAATATATCGTATCTTCATTAACTTCTTCATCTGATATTTCAGGAAAATGGTTGATGACTTCATCCAGAAGATCACCAAGACCCAATCCGTGTGAACCAGAGATGGGAAAAGGTTCGCCAAAGCCGAGTGAATAGTATTCATAAATCATTTCACGCATTTCGGGATTATCCATTTTATTGATTGCAAGTACGATGGGTTTATTTGATTTAAACAATAATTTCGCTACTTCTTCATCAGCTCCGGTAATTCCTTCTTTTCCGTTTAAAATGAAAATAATCACATCAGCTTCATCGATTGCAATCTCAGCTTGCTGACGCATTTGAACGAGTAAAGGTTCGTCCCCTATTTCAATACCGCCCGTGTCGATTAAATTAAATTCCTGATTTAGCCAATCAGCTGATGCATATATTCGATCACGAGTAACGCCTGGTATATCCTCAACAATCGAAATTCTCTCACCAACCAGTCTATTGAATATGGTAGATTTACCAACATTAGGTCTTCCTACAATTGCAACTACAGATTTCCTCATAATAAGGAACATCCTCTCTCTTTATGTCTATTTGCCTTAACTTTAATACATTCTAGCAAAATAAGGTAATTTAAACAATGTTATTAGTGTTTCACAATAATAAATAGTTCTTCACTTAGGGCATGTGAGATTCCATCGGTGATTGCTTCGAGGTTTGCTGCTACATATTCCAATTCCTTTTTACTGTCACAAAAAAAGATCGGTGCTCCTCCAGCAATTTTTTGTCTGTTCGTCGTAATTACTGCCAATATAGCTTTTTCAATCATCATTTATACCTTATCCCCTTTTTTAAAAGATTTGGATTCGGAAGGCATTCTAACAGCACTTTCCAATACAGGAACAGACCCAATTACTGCTTCTGCTTTATGAATATCCCGAATCTGTGGTAGGATAAAAACCCCCAAACGCCCGTCGTCTAGATCACGTTTAATTAATGGAGTTAGTGCAGGTGTACCGGAATCCCTGAAAACCCCTAAAGATACCGAGACATCATGAAGTATGGCCTGGCGCTGTCCAAGATTACCAATCGTAGTTATCACATTTATATCCTTTGGTTTAAGGACAAAC
The DNA here is from genome assembly GCF_051262635.1 of Oceanobacillus sp. CF4.6. Taxonomy (NCBI): domain Bacteria; kingdom Bacillati; phylum Bacillota; class Bacilli; order Caryophanales; family Bacillaceae; genus Oceanobacillus; species Oceanobacillus sp. CF4.6. The sequence continues at coordinate 79,950 of NZ_JBIMEX010000001.1, forward strand.
CCCATTCCATACTTTAGTATTTCTTCCTGGCGTTCAGGTAATCCAATATTCATGATGTAAATATTATCTACATAAAGACCTGCCCCGTCAAAACTAATTTTGGAATGTTCTATATCTACAATATCAGCGATTTTAGAACCACTCATTAGTTTGTGTCCAAGAATCAAACTAATAACTGCGACAATGATGGCAATATAAATATTCCATAAAATAAGAGAAAAGGTGCCTAAAAACCCGGTAAACATGACTAAATAATTTCTGCTCTCAAAGGAAATTGCGATACCTTCTATATATGTTTTCCCTCTAGAAACAAGTTCATAACTGTCCACTTCCGTTAATGTATTTCTCTCCATGTTTCGTACATCTCTAAATTGAGTCGCTGCTACTGTTAAAAGGGTGACAGCAGTAAATTCCTTTTCCATAATAGCTGGTACTGCTAAAGCACCTAATGATGCAGCAATAAACCCCAATGATAGGTGTATGATCTTTCCGTGTAAATAGGTTGGGTACTGTCTATAGTCCGTTTTAAGCAATAAGATTCTTGCTATTGTTCCAATGACAACACCGAAGACAATAGGAAGTGTGTATTCAGTCATCTTTAATCCACCTCTTATTTTCATTTTAAAATAATATTTCCTTTTGTAGTATGGCTTAAAATCTTTATAATACTATTTTAAAATTAGAAGGGATGTATCTATTTACCAATAAAAAGAGACCCCTTTTTCAAAGGGATCTCTGTTGTTCGATATTATTTATATTTATCCAGTTTATCGCCAATGAAGTCACCGAGCTGGAATCCTGACTGTTCTTCATTTTTTTCATATTGTTTATATTCTTTTTCTGCTTGTTCCTGTTCTAGTTCTTTGATGCTTAATGAAATGCGCTCATCTGTCTCATTGACATCAAGCACTTTTACATTTACTTTCTGTCCAATTTCAAGAACTTCCTGTGGTGTACCGATATGTCGATTGGCAATTTGTGATATATGAACCAAACCTTCGACACCTGGTAAAATTTCAACAAATGCTCCGAAATTAACAAGGCGTTTTACGGTACCTTCTACTGTAGAACCGGCAGATACACGGCTTTGAATATCAGTCCAAGGTCCGGGAAGTGTATTTTTGTGTGATAATGAGATACGTTCATTATCGCGATCAACAGATAAAATTTCTACTTTAATTTTGTCGCCTTCAGAGACAACATCAGAAGCTTTTGCAACATGTTCATGAGCCAATTGTGAGATGTGTACTAAACCATCAACACCACCAAGATCAACAAATGCACCAAAGGCGGTAATGCGCTGAACGGTACCTTCCAATACTTGACCTACATCAAGCGATTGTAGAATATCACTCTTCTTGGCGTTCGCTTCTTCTTCCGCTACTGCTCGATGTGAAAGAATGATGCGGTTTTGCTCTTTGTCAAGATCGGCAATTTTTACTGTTAATGGCTGATCCTTATATTCTGAAAAGTCTTCTACAAAATGAGTTTCCACTAAGGATGCGGGGATAAAACCTCGAAGACCTACATCAACGACAAGGCCGCCTTTCACAACTTCCTTAACAATAGTTTCAAAAACTTCCCCATTGCTGTATTTTTTCTCAAGATCTTCCCATGCCGCTTCAGCATCTACTGCTTTTTTGGAAAGAATTATTTCATCGTCTTCTATCTTTTTAACTTTAAGTGTTACTGTATAGCCTTCTTTTACTACATCTCCTGTTGATTCCACGTGCATACTTGACAGTTCACCAATTGGTAAAATTCCTTCCGTTTTATAGCCGATATCAACAAGAACCTGCTTATCTTCCAATTTCACAATTGTTCCTGCTACGGTATCACCTACATTTAAATCCTGTAATTCTTTGCTTTCTTCACTCATATCCATAGCCCTCCTAAGTACACTCCAATATCCAATTAAAATGGAAATAGTAAGAATGATTAAAACTTATTCTTTCTATAACTTCTAATAATTACAATTATTTGTCAAGTAAAGTCAATTAATTTTGATGTTTTTCTTGTAAAACTTTAATCTCCTGCATAATCCCATCTGCCATTTCCTGTGGAGATGATTTCGCTGTTCTAAATTGCTGTATATCCATTGGCTTACCATAGACCACTTTTAATCTCTTAAAGGCCTTGTATGGTCCAATAATAGCACAAGGAATAATAGTCGCTTCAGAACGTAAGGCAAAGAAGCCAACACCTGCCAGAGGATTTCCCAATTCACCAGTTTTACTTCTTGTACCTTCCGGAAAGAGTCCTAATGTATTCCCCTCCTTGAGAATACCTAAACCTTTTCTTAGAGCATTTCTATCCGAGAGACCTCTTTTTACAGGAAAAGCTCGAATCCCTAATAATAATTTCCCTAAGAATGGTTTTTCAAACAATTCCCCTTTAGCCATAAAGTAAATGTCCCGGGGAGATGTTATTCCAACAACAGGTGGATCGAAATTGGAGATATGATTGGAACAGATAATGACAGGTCCTGTTTTTGGAATATTTTCCTTCCCGATAATTTTAATGCGGTATAATGGAAAAAGAATTAGGGCAACAACAAACCTTGCAAATCTATATAAACTCATTCCTTAGCACTCCTTAAAAAGCTTCGTATTTATTTTTATTTAGGTCCTTTCACTTTAGCAACTTCATCCAAGATCCGTTCTGCAACTTGAATAATGCTTAGCGAAGTCGTATCCACCTCAATTGCATCACTTGCTTTAATTAAGGGAGAAGCCTCACGACTGGAGTCAATTCTGTCTCTCTCCTCAATTTCATTTTTAAGGACTTCTATATTTGATGCAATTCCTTTTTTCACATTCTCTTCATATCTGCGCTTGGCCCTTTCTTCTACAGTGGCGACGAGGAAAATCTTAACTTCTGCATTTGGAAGAACATGTGTACCGATATCTCTACCATCCATAACGACTCCACGGTTTTTTGCCATTTCCTGTTGCCTTTTAACCATTTCGGTTCTAACGGGTGCATGTTTTGCAACATAGGAAACCCTTGTAGTTACATCTTGGAATCGTATCTCGTTTGTAACATCCAAACCATCCAGTAAAACCACCTGTCCATCAAAAGATTGTTTTAAATTGATTTCTGTATTCATTAGTAAGTCCACGATTGCATCTTTGTCTTCCAAGTTAATACCTTCATTTAAAGCTTTCAATGTTAAGGCTCGATACATGGCACCGGTGTCTATATAAATATATGACAACTTTTCAGCTGTTATTTTTGCCACTGTACTTTTTCCAGCAGCTGCCGGCCCATCGATCGCAATTGCAATGTTATTCTCTTTCATAATCAAAAGTCCTACCTCCTATTAACCATTAAAAAACTTGGCAACTGCCAAGTTTTTTATTTGCTGACTTATGGTCTATAATAACATATCCTAAAATCGTAGGTCTATTTAAATAAGTTCTTTTTGACGTGCTTCACGTTGTTTTTCAAAACAGAACCTTACAATTCTTTGTCTATCCTGTTTACTGATAGATATAAACTTTAGTGATATAAGATTTACTCGACTGTTCATATCTCGAATGTATACAATTTCGGCTTGTCCATATATATAATAATATTCTGCATTTTGCATTTGTAAAGGTAGCCATAAATCTGCTTTTAACCCGATTTCCAGCTCGATATTCTTCTCCGTTATTATCGCCAGCCCACCCCCACTGATATCAGAAGTTAAGGTCACAAAAGGAGGGAATTGGTTATCTTTACTGTGAACAGCTACATCGACAGTGGTTTCTATTCTAACGTATTCCCGCCTTTGAATACGTTTGATGTCCGTTTGATCCGGTATATGGATAGCCAAAGCCGGTATATTCATTTTTATTCTTGCGGCAATTTCAGATGAAAATTGATAAACGGCTTGATCATTTCCAATAAAAGAAGCAGATAGTAACGTCCCAATTGGAAAAAATGCGGTCTTTTTGGTTTGTGCATGGATAGGATAATCAATCATTAGATAATTTTTATTTTTTTCTATAATTTTACAATAATATTCATGTACGATACCAGTTCTAGAGTCCCTTACTTCCAAGTTGAGCACTTTACCTATTTTCACTAAAATCCCCCTTTACACATTACTCGTATGATCCTATATGCCTATTATTGCAGAAATTCAGAAAAAGGGAAAGGATTTTTCTCCCTCTCCCTAAAAATTTGCTGCATAATTAATTTCAGTTCCATCAAGCTTTTCAACTTTCTCTTCCATTCCATTCATCGCGTTAATAAATATTCTGTACGTATCATTGTCTAATGTGCCAAGAAATTCATAGGTTAATACTTCTTCGCCAAGGTCATTATCGATGACAGCGAGAAATTCCTCCTGTATTTCCACACTTGGATTTACCATTTCTTTTGCTTCATCTTCAGTAATTTCGGGTTCCGGTATTTCCCGGTCAGAATGATTCATGTAATAATTATTGGTTGTCAACCCAATAATCTCACCATTATCCAGAGCTACTTTAACTTCAACAGCATCAGAGTAAACCCGGACATCATTTTCGTTATATAGAAATGAATAAACACCGACATTATTATATTCACTGCTTTCAAAGAGTGACATATTTTCCAATTTAAAGGAATCCAGATAAGTAAGCGCCTTATCAGCACCTTCATTTAAACTGATTTTATTATTGCCTATGTCTCTTGTTATCAGCAGAGAAAGCGGGTGCCCCCCTTGTTTTGACATATCCATGTATGCCCTTTTTACGTCATTGTGATAAGAGATACTATATAGAGGAATATCCGACCCTTCTCCGCTTTGGGCTATCGTTACGTTTTCTCCATTTTCCACGTTAAATATTTCTTTACTTTTATTTATTGCCTCCTGCTCACTAATATCATCGCCGGACAGAGACTTATACTTATGTTCCTTGCTGGAGGTTCCAATTATTGAAGATTGTGTGTTTCCCTCCGCAAATTCTTCTACAGATTTCTCCACGGTTTTAAAACCATCTATGATTGTGTTATCCATTTGCTCATCCTGATTGGACAGCGCGATTTGTACATCCATCCATCTGAGATTGTTTTCAAGAGCAATATGTTGAACTTGTCTTAATTCATCTTTAATATCCCCTGACTGGGTATATAAGTTTTTTAATGTTTCGGATTCCTCTTCCGTAAGAGGTGAATTTTCAAGATTTCTTACAGCTGTCCGATACGTAAAGTCTCCAATATCAGAGAGAAATTCCTCTGTTTTGTTAAATGGCAGGAGCCCTAAAGGCAGCTGCCCGACATTTGCCAAAGCTTCAGATGTTAATCTCCAAATCTCAACAAACTGTGGGGATAATCTTTCTGTTGAATTCATTGCTAATGTCGTACCGATTTGATCATTTAAGAGGTCCATGTGATAAGCAAGTTCGTGAAAAGAACGTTGATACGTATTTTCCGCCTGAATTAAAATTGCATTTTTTTCCTGGTGTTCCATGTAGCCCCAAACACCAGTACCAACTATACCTAAAGACAGTACTCCAATTAATATCCATCGAATCATGAATGATTCACACCTTTCTAATTACAAAATATATGTTTCCCAATTTTCTTGATTTGAGGTCTAGTCCATATCCAATCGGAAGTTGCAGTAACAGGGTTAAAATAATAAAGCGCATTACTTGATGGGTCCCACCCATTTATTGCATCAATCACTGCTTCTTTTGCCTTATCATTTGGTTCTAGCCAAATCTGTCCGTCCGCGACTGCTGTAAAAGCCCTCGGTTCAAATATTACACCAGAAGCTGTATTCGGAAATGTAGGACTTTCAATTCTGTTTAATATAACAGCAGCAACAGCAACCTGACCTTCATACGGTTCCCCCCGAGCTTCGCCATATACTGCATTTGCCATTAATTGGATATCATTTTGAGAGTAACCTTGAGGCACATTTGCTGCAGGTACGTCCCCCCCGCCAGTTTCAGTTGTCTTATTCGTATTATTTTCTCCTGCTGGCGTCTCTTTTCGTTCCTCACCGCCATAATGTGTAAAGTCTTTACCTTGATTGATCTGTTGTTTTACATAACCTTCATCATAATTACTTGCTTTTACGAGCTTATCTTTAGTAGTTTGTCCAGCCAGGCCGTCAATCTCCATGCCAAATTCATACTGGAAGTTACGCAATGCCCAATAAGTTCCCCAGCCAAAAACGCCGTCGATTTTCCCATTGTAAAATCCTAAATATTGTAATCTTGACTGCAGCTCGATGACGTCATCACCTACTGCTCCTTGTTGAATTACCTGAGCACTAAATGCACTTGCAGTTTTAGTAGATGACTCACCTTGCAGACCAATAATTGATAAACTAATAATCATGAGTAAAAAGGCAACTCTTCGATAGGCCATTCTTTTTCCTCCCGTTCTTTAGTAATGGATTACAGTTCTATTTTTTGAGTAATTACCCTTTTTATTCATACTTACTGATATAAATGAAAAACTCCTGTAATTTTGGCAATTACAGGAGTTTCCTTTTGTTTTTATTTTCATAGGTATTAAAATAGGATTCATTCGCAGACTTCAATTGATATAAAGCTCTTATCCAAAGCAGAATCATAAAGGGAATGAGCAAATAAAGCCACAAATTTGTAAAACTTTTAAGAATATAATTATAGATGCCATGTAATATAAATGGCAACAGGAATGCTAATAGGATATTAAGTTTCCGATTGTGCTTATTCATCTTTGCCTTACCGAAATAGAACCCCATAATAATACCGAATAAGGCGTGGGAAGATACCGGAAAGAAAGCCCTCCAAAAAGCATATTCAATACCATTAATTAATAAATAGAGTATATTTTCAACAGATGCAAAACCTAAACTGATTGAAACAGCATAGACAATTCCATCGTAATGATTGTCAAATTCTGAATGCTGGTAGATTAAAAACATAAAAATAAACCATTTGAAGAATTCCTCAATCAAAGCGATATGCAAAAAAGATTCAATAAAACTGTTATCACTTAAATTCTCCGTAGTTATCGCATACTGTATAAACATGATTGGAAATACCAATATAGCCCCCGCAAGAAATGTCCTTACAATCAGAGGAATCGGTTCTGTTATTCGGTCTTTAAGATAGATGAAAGACATTAAAGCAACTATAGGGGCTATACCAGCCGATAGAACAGCAATCATAATTTCATACCTCTTTCCAATTCCATTACTTTTATCGTATCATTAAGTAGGGATATTGGAAATATAAAAAAAGAGAGCGGGTGAACCTTATGAAAAATATTTTAATCATACATACCGGGGGCACGATTTCCATGCTTGAAAATAAGGAAACCGGTGAAGTAAATTCAACGGGAACACATCCATTGACAGCATTCTCCGATCAGTTGAGATCTTTTGCTAAAATAGATGAAAAAATCATGTTTGATCTTCCATCCCCTCAGATAACTCAAAATCATATGCTTGAACTTTCGAAAGAAATAAAAAAAGTGATACCTGATTATGATGGGATCATCGTCACACATGGAACAGATACACTTGAAGAAACAGCATATTTTCTTGATCTGGTACTGGGGACCAATAAACCGATCATCCTGACAGGTGCGATGAGATCCAGTAATGAAATCGGTTCAGATGCATTGTATAATCTGATAAGTTCGCTTCGAGTTGCCATTGAAGATAAAGCGAAAAACAAAGGTGTCCTCGTTGTAATGAACGATGAAATTCATACTGCCGAAAACGTTACAAAGACATCCACAAGTAATGTAGCAACATTTCAAAGTCCACAGTTTGGCCCACTGGGTTTGATTACGAAGGATTCTGTGATATTTCATCGAACCACACTTTTTCGACATGTACAAACGATTGATCAGATATCCAAAAATGTCTTTTTGCTAAAGGCGTACGCAGGAATGGACGAACAAATTTTAAATTCGCTATTTGCAGTTGGGCCAGATGGACTTGTTATCGAAGGATTGGGTCAAGGTAATCTACCGAAAAATACGCTTGAACCAATAAGGAAATTAATTAAGGAAAACATACCAGTTATTCTTGTTTCTAGATGCTATCAGGGTGTTGTACAACCGACCTACAGCTATGATGGGGGAGGAAAACAATTGAAAGAGATGGGGGTCATATTTGCCAGGGGATTATCCGGTCCAAAAGCAAGAATCCGATTATTAATTGCTCTTGAAATGACACAAAATATGAATTTGCTTAGAGATACATTTGAAAAGTTTGATGAATAGCGCATGTTTAAAAGGATAGCGGGAATCTCTGCTATCCTTTATAGTTAATTAGCAACATTAAGTTTAATCAAGTTCACTGTTTGAACTTACTACATTGGTGCGAAAGTTGTATTAGTAATAATGCATTCATTTATTCAATTGCTTAGATACGTCCGACTCAAAAGTTTGTGATTTAGTTCATTGATTTTGCGATTAACTCGCCATGAAAGCGTCCGTTTTCGATAAATATTTCATTATTATCATAACCAGCGACAATTACTCCAGCTATATATACTCCGTCGACGTTCGTTTCGTAAGTCTCAGAACTGAAAGATGGTTTGCCGTTTTGTTGATTAATCTCAATTCCAATCATTTCTAGTAAGGAATAATCAGGTTTGTATCCCGTCATGGCGAATACAAAGTCATTCTTTAAAGAACCGTTTTCCCCATCCACTGTATATCGGATTTCATCATCCGTTATCTCTGTAACATGAGAATTAAAAAGCATTTTAACCATACCTTTTTTAACTAATGAGTCAAATTCCGGTAGAACCCAAGGTTTTATGCTTTTAGAATATTCGCTTCCACGATAAAATACCGTAACGCGTGCACCGGCTTTATGCAGCTCCAGTGTAGCATCAACGGCAGAGTTTTTACCACCAATTACAGCAACCTCTTTATCATAATACGGATGCGCTTCCTTAAAATAATGTGTTACTTTACTTTTATTTTCTCCAGGTATTCCTAAATAATTAGGTTGATCATAATAACCAGTTGCGATAATGAGTTTATCCGCAGTATATGTTCTTTTATCGCCATTATATAGCTTAGTTGAAACCAATATTTGTTCCATTGATTTGGTTATTTTTATCACCGACTCATATGTATTCATACGAAGATTATTTCGCTCTGCAACTTCACGATAATATGCAAGCGCCTGGTTGCGGACAGGTTTTTGTTTTTCAGTGATAAAGGGAATGTCACCTATTTCAAGCTTATTGCTGGAACTAAAAAATGTCTGGTGGGTGGGGTAATTATAAATGGTATTTACCACATTTCCCTTCTCAATGATTAATGGGTCAATTCCTACTTTTTTCAGTTCCAATGCGCAAGACATACCGCATGGACCACCACCGATGATAATAACTTTTTCATTTTGCAATTCATGCACTTCCTTTATGTGATAACGTTTCAATGGGAAATTAAAAAACTCTTATAAGATAAGAGTTTTTTAATTTCCTTATAGATTAAACTTTTTTAATCTAATGCAACAGGAATTGATTAAACCCATCCACGGAATCTGGAGGCTTCAGCCATCTTTCTAACACCGACCATATAGGCAGCCAATCGCATATCAACTCGTCTTGTTTTTGCTGTATTATAAATATTATTAAATGATTTTATCATAATTTCATGTAACTTTGTATCAATTTCTTCTTCAGACCAATAGAATCCTTGGTTGTTTTGAACCCATTCGAAATAGGATACGGTAACACCACCAGCGGATGCCAAAACATCTGGAACAAGCAGTATGTCACGATCAGTAAGAATTTTGGTTGCTTCCATTGTTGTTGGACCATTGGCAGCTTCAACGACGATGCTCGCTTTAATATTGTGTGCATTTTGTCGGGTTATTTGGTTCTCTACTGCAGCAGGAACAAGGATATCACAGTCCAGTTCAAATAATTCTTTGTTTGATATTGTATTATTGAAAAGTTTAGTCACGGTGCCAAAACTATCTCTCCGATCCAGGAGGTAATCGATGTCCAATCCATTTGGGTCATGTAATGCTCCATATGCATCTGAAATTCCGACAACTTTTGCACCTGCGTCATGAAGGAACTTTGACAGGAAACTACCAGCATTACCGAAACCTTGGATAACTACTCTAGCACCTTTTAATTGAAGACCCTTCTTTTTGGCAGCTTCATTTAAAACAATCGTAACACCTTTTGCTGTCGCAGATTCCCTACCATGAGATCCTCCGAGTACAATTGGTTTACCAGTAATAAATCCAGGACTGTTGAATTCATCTATTTTACTATATTCATCCATCATCCAAGCCATAATTTGTGAGTTCGTAAAGACATCAGGAGCAGGAATATCCTTAGTTGGTCCTACGATTTGACTTACGGATCGAACATAACCACGACTCAATGCTTCTAATTCACGAAAAGACATTTCCCGAGGATCACAGACAATTCCGCCCTTAGCGCCTCCATATGGGAGGTCAACAATACCAGCTTTTAAGCTCATCCAAATTGATAACGCCTTAACTTCTTTTTCTGTTACATCCGGATGGAAGCGGATGCCGCCCTTTGTCGGTCCTACCGCATCGTTATGTTGTGCGCGATACCCAGTAAATACTTTTACGACCCCGTCATCCATACGTACCGGAATACGAACTGTCATCATTCGTAAAGGTTCTTTTAATAATTCGAATACTTCATCCGGGTAACCAAGTTTTTCCAATGCGGTCTTAACAACAGTTCGTGTTGAACTTAAAACATCCGTATTTTCTTGACTTTCTTTGGTAGAATCTGCTGCTTTTTCGGCTACCATGCACTTACCTCCTACAATATACATAAAAGTTTTATATAGCCCACTCAGAGATTAGTATACACGCTCATAATAATTATGCAATGAAAATAGGCTCTTTTTCTACGTTTATGAAAATGTCTACTTTATTTGTTGCACTGTTAATGAAACGAATTTTTCTATCATGTCATCGTACTTAATTCCGATTGAATTTGCTGCATCTGGAAACAGGCTTGTAGGTGTCATACCAGGCAATGTGTTTACCTCTAATATTACTGGAAGATTGTCTTCTGCGAGAATAAAATCAACTCTTGAATAAGTTTCACACCCGAGTGACTGATGTGCAAGGATTGCGTAAGATTGTATCTTTCTTGTCGTTTCCTCGTCAATTAATGCAGGAACAATGTGTTCACTACCACCAGGTGCATATTTTGATTCATAGTCATAGAAACCATTTTTCGGTATGATTTCAATGATTGGTAAAGCCTCTTCTTCCCCTTTTCCTCCCATTACCGCAACAGTTAATTCTCTGCCTTTAATAAAATCCTCGACCAATATTGTGTCATCACTTGCAGCTGCATTTTTAAGTGCTTCTCCCACTTGATTGGTGTCGGTTACTATGGTTAGACCCAATGTCGATCCTTCTTTATTCGGCTTGATTACAAATGGGGGTTTAAATTCATTATTTATTTTATTTACTATGTTCTCTGTACTAGTTGCAGAAGAAATTCCATATACTTCACTCTTTGCCAGTGGGATCTTATTCATCATAAAAACCTGCTTGGCTTTTGCTTTATCCATAGCAAGTGCAGAAGCAAGAACACCGGAGCCAACATATGGTATATGGAGCATATCCAATAAACCTTGAATTCTGCCATCCTCGCCATATTTACCATGTAGCCCTATAAAAACAAGATCAACATTCAAATTAATAATCTCTTCCAGATGTTCAGGATTAAAATCAATCCCAATAACTTCATGTCCTTTATCTGTTAGTGCATTTATTATTCCTTTGCCTGATGAGAGAGAAACCTCACGTTCTCCTGAAACTCCCCCATATAATACTGCTATTTTCATCCTACGCACTCCTTTTAACAACGTATATATAATAAACGATCAATAAAATATCTCTATAATATTTTTGACTGCATTGGCTTGGAAAATTGCTTTCCCATATTCCTGCAAACGATGTGATGTTACAATGCTTGGGTTGGAATACTCGGACATAATTCCTATTATATCCTCTTTATTTATTTCTGAATGGTCAACTTCATCCAGGATCATATAATAGCGTTCATCCATATGATATACTTTGCCACCCGCAATAGCTAAGGGAGATAAATAGGATGCTACTTGAATAACGTACTCAAATTCATCAAAGGAAAATATTAATTCATTGCTTTCATCAAGCGTTACTTTCATTTCTATATAATCGTCATCCCAATTTAGATCTTCATATTGCTGTGTTACAAATATATGCATACCCTGCGCCTGCATAAGATGAACCTGGACAAGCAGCATTCCATCAAGTTCGATGCCCAATTCACTACTGGCTTCATACATCATATCACTAAAAAGATTCCGGACACTTGATGCATCATGCCATAAATCGTCTTTTGTAAACCCACGTTCAATTAAATCATCAAACGTTAAAAATATTTTAAATTGGTCATTAGACAAACGTTCAATACGCATACTGCATCCCCCTTATATAGGTGCCATTTGGTAAAAATTTTCTATTCTCATTATACCAAGTAATGATAATAGTAAGCACTTTATACACTATATGCATATCATCAATATGTTGAACAGTGCCAAGTATTTATAATTGTTTATTTTGAAAAGTTACTACGTGACATTCTGCATTTGTTCCTAATCTGAAAGGGAGCAAACGGTAACCATATCCCTCACTAACCAGCTTATGTGTAGTATGGAACAATTCATACCCACCTCTTTTATATGGGCCATAGCCGAGGAAGCGTATTTGTCCACCATGTGTATGTCCTGCCAAAAAAGTATGTATCTTAAATTGCTCTTCTTCCGATAGTTCCTCAAACGCAGTTGGAGAATGTGCGATTAAGATCTTGTAAGCTCCTCTTGCATTAGTAATTGCTGGTCCTGCTTTTTCCCTTTTATCTTCATAATAATCAAATCCAATAAGGCTGAGAATTTGATTATTTTTATAGATGTTTTGTATGGATTCTTGCAAAATTGTTACATTTTCCACCTGTAACAATTTTGCGATTTTTTCCTTACCAGCATCATAATCATTGTTACCCCAAACAAAATATATTGGCACATTCCACTTTTTTAAAGCTCTTATATTTTTTCTTGATCTCTCAAGTGGTACCCATTTTTCCGTTAAATCGCCGCCGATTATTACAGCATCCACCTTTGGTGATATGGAGCTAAGTGTCGATTCTCTTATATTTCTTCGATGTATATCAGATATGAAAAATATTCGAAAGCCATCTAATCCTTTAGGTAATCTTTCATCCACGATAGTCTGTTCTTGTAGCACATCATGATGTGCCTTATAAATCATGAAAATAAAAGGAAGTGGAGCAATTAAAAGTGATTTGAACAGCTGTTTAAACAATTATATCGTCTCCAATTAAATTTGTAACCCATAATATTCTCATACTTCGAATAAAGCCATTAATTCGTCCCCTAGAAAATAGGATGCCCCAATGAAAATTATAATTAGTAATAAGATAACAAGCAGGAGTCTGAATAACGGTTTGCTGATCTTAAAACGTGTTCTTTGATTCACAGAATGTATTTCTTTTCTGGAAGGAAGATTTAAAATATCCACCCCGCGTTTTTCCTCGGTATGTTCATTGCTTACTAAGGATTCATCAGGATTCTTTTCATGTTCGTTCTCCACCTCTTGAATCAGACTTCGTAAATCATTAGCTTGATCTTTTGATTCATCTGAATTTATCTTCACTTCAAAGCACCTCACTTCTTCAAGCGGATCACTAACCCTAATAGGAAATCTACACAAAAATGAGCGGTTATGGTAACGAGCAAGTTATTGGTTAGTTCATACATATAGCCGATAAAAAAACTAACCAGGATAATAGAAATTAATAAAACCGGCTTACTTAAATAACGAATATGTACAAAAGCAAATAGTAAACTTGCAAATAAATACCCGAATTCGTTTTGAATAACTCCTCTGAATAATAATTCTTCAGATACAGCAACGAATAAAGAAATAGTGAAAATATAGAAGAGAGGTTGGTTACCAAAGATTCTTTTATTAATACCATTATCATCGTAATACTTTTTAGGAAGGAAGTACATCATTCCTAAGTCGATGAAAACAATAATCAAACCAGGTATTAGACCATAAAGTAAAATTTCCCCCATATTCCAATCGAAAAAAAGAAGCCAGTCCGTCATTTTTTCAAATAGAATAAAACTTAATATAATACTAATTATGATTAATAATGATTGAGAGAGAAAAAGTTGCTTTCTTATCTCTTCATCGGAAAGCTGTTTTATTAATTCACTTTGCTTCATGTATATTACCAACTAATAACAAGTTTTTTAGTTTAGCTTGCCAACTTTCTGAACGTGATTTTCCAGGTTGCGTCTCGTCGGGTTTCCACTCGTTCCATGAAAACCCGCAATTACTGCAACACTGATATTTCGCATCATTGTATGTTGCTTGAAAGGACTTGTACAAGTCTTTTCGTAAACAAGTTTTTTCGTGAATCCAGTTTAATACATCATTTAATTTCTCTTCCTTATACTGGGTTCTTTGTTTTATTATCGTTTGAATGGTAAATTGAGCATCATGCCAATTTTCTTCCTCATAATAAATCCGATTATTTTTTATAATACCATGATTTTCTAACTGATGACGAAAAAACCTCCATTGTGTTTCATTTAGATGTAACCGACTTTCCATTTGCTCCTTGGATGTTGGTATTTCTAACTTCTGTTGAGCCATTACGTATACCTGTTGAAACAAGTTCGTTAAATGAGTTTCGTCAGGAAGCTCATTTTTAATTATTTTATTTGGTACGAAGGCATCCTTTGGTGAAAACAGTAATAAACCCACACTTGATTTACCATCCCTACCTGCTCTACCTACTTCCTGAATGTAGGATTCAACCTGTAGTGGCAAATGAAAATGAATAATTAGTCTGATATTGCTTTTATTAATTCCCATGCCAAAAGCGCTTGTGCAGCAAATGATATCCAGTTGGTCATTCATAAATTGTTGCTGAATGCTTATGCGATCCAATTGTTCCATTCCACCATGGTAGAAAGCTATATTTTTATCTTTCAACCGATTAGAGAGAATACTCGCTGTATTCTCTGCTGCTGCCCTGCTTGTGAAATAAATTAACGAAGGAATATGGTACTTGCGGAATAACTGCGTGATTAATTCCGTTTTTTCAGCATCATCAGCGACTTCCTCTATACAAAATGCTATATTCTCCCGATCCATAGGATAAACGCGTTTGTTCATATTCGGTCTTTTCAATGAAGAAATGATATCTGATTGGACTTCCGGAGTAGCAGTTGCACTCAGCGCCATTACAGTTGGGTTGTTTAATGTTTCAATGGCCTTACTTAATTTCAAATAGTCAGGCCTGAATTCATGACCCCATTGTGATATACAATGGGCTTCATCTATAACGAATAAACGTACATCAAGATTTTTTAACCGGTCCATTACTTCTTTCTGCTGAAGCAACTCTGGAGAAAGATAGATTAATTTGTAACTGCTAAGATTATTATAAATGGATCTTCTTTCAGAAGGATTCATGAAACTGTTAATTGCAATAACTTCCTTAAAGTTATTTGCCTTTAATTCTTTTACTTGATCTATCATTAAGGATATTAATGGAGAAACAACGATCGTCTGGCCAACTTGTATTCTAGCAGGAAGTTGATAACAGATTGACTTACCTGACCCCGTTGGTAGAATCCCAAGCACATCCTTTCCATCAAGTACGTCCTGGATAATTTCTTTTTGACCTGTTCGAAACGAAGTATAGTGAAAGTGTTTTTTTAACGTATTTTCCAGTGTAGATGTATTCTGCATGTTAATCACCTATTCTTAATAATTTCTTATTTACTGCCAGAACAAGCCGTATTTGAAAATAACTGATATTTACGTTCACTGAATTTTTAACATCCTTTAATTTAAATGATTTTTCTTTATTCAGTACGTTGATTACTTCCTTTTGATCATCGATAGATATGTAATTATTTAAAGGGAACTCTGAATTGTAAAGGGCAATTTCCACAATATGATCATGAATCGTATTCGTTTTCAGATTCCTCATCGCAGCAATCTGATCAATCGAATAACCTTTTTCTAATAATTGATTTGTCTTATTTGCTGAATGTGTAATTTGATTCGTTTTGTTTAAATCTTTTAACATATAGACATGTAGCGGGAAATGTTCTTTTTCTTCATAAATCAGAGTTATCATTCTGTGGACAATGCCTTTTAGTAGTAGGTGAACATCATCTTCAGTAAGGTGAAATTTTTGAGATAACTGGTTTGTGCTTAATCCAATGTTTTTATACCCTGTCAGTCGATCAACAAACATAGTAGCATCTTGGTCCGGTAAATTCTTTAAGATGGTTAGGAGTTCATCATAAAGCGCTACGGTAACATCCTTTTCTGAGTTCTTCATTGTTCTATACATTTGTTTGACCCATCTCTCAGCAGCATGGTTATCTGTGACTGGGATGAAGTTGAAGGAACGCATCTTTATATTTGTTAAAGTTTGTACGAGTAATAAAATTCTGAGGTAGAAAATGTCTGCTGTTTCATTATATTTTAATCCGTTAAAATATTCGATTTTTAACTGGTCTTTGTGTTCCTCAAGCCAATTCACCCCACAATTAGATAATTGGAATATACTGTTTTGATTTTCAATCGGATTTAATAAACCACTTTCAACCAGCTTCTTTATTTTCCTGTTAAATTTCTCTTTGGTTAGGAAACTATAGATACCATAAAACTTATCCAACCGGTAGATATGCGCATCCTGAACCGTTTGGATCGATTTTTTACCTTTTAATAAATGATATATACTTGATACGGTTCTTTCTCCCTGTATTTTAGCTACGCATGTAAGGATGATACCATTAAAAATCAAATGAAAATCCCTCCTCTAAAAAGATAATGGTATAGAATAACAGATGTTATTGAAATCATAGGTAATCAGATTTAGAATAGATAAAGTGGGTTTAAATTATAGGAGGAAAATGAATGTCGAAATACACGATTGTTGATAAAGAAACATGTATTGCCTGTGGAGCTTGCGGTGCTTGTGCACCACAAATATTTACTTATGATGACGAGGGGCTTTCCTATGTTTCCATCGACGAAAATGCTGGAACATCAGTTATTCCTGATAAACTGGTAGATGACTTACTTGATGCCTATGAAGGTTGCCCAACGGACTCAATAAAGATTTCTGAAATGGCTTTTAATGGAGACCCATTAAAATTTGGGGAATAATATAATATTCCTAGTATATAGTATACATTTAAAAAGTGTTTTTGAAAAATATTTTTCAAAAACACTTTTTACTATTCTTCATTTCTTATATCAATTGGATTTGCAGCAACAGGTACAGGAATCGGGTCAGAAATGTTGTATTTACCGATTTGATCAAATGGAAAATTTATAAATTGAACAGATTGATACCCATAGCTTTTAGCGGTCATAAGTATAGCTTCAATCATGGTCATTTCTTCTTGCCCATTTTGGGAAACTGAACCTTCATCCAATGTTAATGTGAGCAGGTTCTTAGATGAATCGACGGTAAATTGAACTTCTTCTGGTATTGTTTGATCGATATTGAACTCTGCCTGTTCTATTTTCATTTCGGCTAGTGCATCCTGAATGGACAGGTTTAAATTTGGTATGGGAACTAAAAATTGATTATTGTAACGTTTGTATATTAATTTTTCTTCTTTATTTAATAAAATTTCCTCAATAACACCATATGGACCAAGCTCAACTCCATTGGCATCCGATTGAAAAACTGCTTTATTAATACCATACGGCGTGAACATAGCGGAAAGCATCTTTTCAAAAAGATAGGCGTTTGTTGAGCCTTCCCCAATCGAAAATTTATCTCCAAGTTCAATCAGCACTTCGGATTCATTTAGCTCAATAGAGGCATTATTTAGCATATATTCATTTGTAGCCCATTCTTCATTGTCTATATAATATTTTAGTTCATTATAATATTCATTTAGATTGGCGTTGCCGCTTACGATAAACGAAATAGGTATGATATATTGCTGTTGAAGGTCTGATAATGCAGCATAGACAATTTTCATTGGTTCATTAGACTCCTGAATGACATAGCTTTCCAACGAATCATCATTAGGAACTTTTATTTCATCCATTATTTCAGAGTTTTGTACAACAGATTCTTCGCTTCCCATTTCCAACTGGTCCTCATCTGAGCTTTCCATTAGTCTGGAACCCTCAGATTTTTCAACATTTGTTGCTAGATCGACATCAGAAAACTGCTCAGAATTTTGGCCCACCAGATTGTCGTTATTCAACATAACTGGAATAATAATAATGAAAGCCACGGCCATCATGGTTGCCAGAACGGGGATTAGTTTTTGCTTTTTCTGTCTCTTTTTTGTTGGTGAGGGGTCCGTAAGGCTTGAGGAGATGCGGTGGTATAATACATTTTTTTCTGTATCATCTTTTATTTCAGGCATTTCCTGTAACCTATCAATGATTTCCTGTTGTTCTTTATCTATTTGCCTCATTGAGCATCTCCTTCTTTCTCGTTTTGTTCAAGCAAGAGCTTTTTTAATGTTTTTAGACCTCTATGCTGTGTTGTTTTAACTTTGCTCACACTAAAATTAAGTATTTCAGCTGTTTCCTGAATAGAGAAGGATTGCAGGTATCTTAGAATTAATACACTTTTTTGATCGATTGTACATTTGTCAAGATATCTATAGATTTGCTTCATCTGCTCATTTTTAATAGCTATTTCCTCAGGTAAATCATTTTCATCGGGAATGGATTCACCTTTTTCGGCCCAGTCAAAAAGGTCGATGATTCTACTTCTTTTTCTCTTCAAATAACGGAAATAATCATATGTAACATGTCTTGCAATAGAAAAGAGCCATGTTTTTTCACTGCTCTCCCCCTTAAAGTTTGGGTAAGACTTTAATACTTTAATATATACTTCTTGAATAAGATCTTCAGTCGTTTCTTTCTTTTTCACCATGTAAAAAATGTACTGGAACAGATCCTGATGATAGTTATCATATAACTTATCGAAAATGGCCTTCATGGAGACCCTCCGTTCAACTATATAGTCGTTATTCATATAAAAAGGTTACAATCATACTATATGGTTTGTAATAAAAGCGCAACCTACTGGAAGTGTATGTAAGCCATGATTCACGGAACTATATTATAATAGGTAACTCAACTTTTGCAGAGTAAAATTGAAAAGATGCTTGGTAGAATTAGTTGGCATGGAGATACACATTTTATTGATGCGAAATTGAAGTAGATAAAGAAAAGAATACCAACTGCAAATCAGTTGGTATTCTTGATTGTAAATCTCTTAACAGCATAGTTACTAAATAAATGAGACATAATTGGGTATAAGAGAATAATAAACACTGCATTACCAATAGCATGACTTGTATCAAATGGAAGACCTGCAATGTAATAAGGCCAAAATTGTCCAGTTATTTGATAATTGGTTAATGATATGACAAAACCATACAGATATCCACTGAATACCGCGAAAAGCACCGTGATAAATAGAGGTACACGTTTAAATATTTTACTCAATAAACCGCTTAAAACACCAATGATACCCCATGAAATAATTTGCCATAATGTCCATATCCCCATCCCCATAAGCATGTTGGAAAGAAAGGTTGTCACAATCGCTAAGAGTATTGCTGATAAAGGGCCGAGTATAATGCCGCATATTATAATCAGTGCAGTTACTGGTTGAACATTTGGAATAAACTGGAACACATATCTTCCTGCAATTGCTATAGCAGCCAATAAAGCTATGATTGTAATCTTATATGTGTTCATCGTCTATTCCCAGGATTGTAAATCAAAAACAACTATATCACCAGGAGAAAGTTCGTATTCGTTAGCCCCTACAGTTGGCATTTCATCGTTAACGAAGAACATCCAAGCGGTTTGTTCCTCATCACTTGCTTCGACTCTTTCAATTGATGTAATAAATGCACCATCAAAGTCTGTTTCAATGTAGAAATTTTTCTCCATAACATCCATCAGTATATCGCCTTCTTCAATCGCAATCTCCTGCTCAGTTACGAATTCCTCTCCTTCATTTATCGAAATCGTAATTCGAACAGAATCCTCAGCCACCTCTTCGGAATCAGAAGTTTCATTTGTACTTACTGAAGTATTTTGTTCGGTGTTATTCTCAGATGAACATCCAATCAATAAACCTACTGTCATCAAGATTACTGCTAATTGCAAAATCCATTTTTTCATTGTTTCCCCATCCTTTTGCATTCATGTTACTGGAATTAATCTGTATTCTATAAAAGTATAAAAAAAGTCCGCCTTTAAGTAGTTCAGGCGGATTAAAGACAAACAAATAATAATAGCTGTTACCATGCTTATGTATTTGTATGTCTCAATCGCTTATACCCTCGAAGCATTGAAACAATTGTCTATTGGCAGGTCTACTGACTTATGATTCAAACCTACTTTAAGCCCTTCCCATATGGATTACCATACAGTGGATTGCTTATTTCGTAATCATTTACAGTTGCGAGGACAGTTCCAGACTTCCACTGGATTCCCTTTAATACCAATAACAATATTCAATTATATTATACGATTCAATTCCAATACAAAGTTATCATAGCATAAGAAAATTAAATAGAAAAGCTTTAAAACTTTAAATATTTTCATGATTCTGTGGTAATTTGAAACTGAAAGTAGTCCCTTGATTTAGTTTACTTTTTACTTGGATGGTCCCTTTGTGTGCATCAATTATATTCTTAGCAATGGCAAGACCCAGTCCAGTACCTTTCTTTTCTTTACTCCGTACTCTGGATTTATCAGCCTTATAGAATCGCTCAAAAATAAACGGTAAATCTTCTTCAGGAATCCCACTGCCGCTATCATTCACTTCCACATAAAATTCCTCCGGTTTGTTTGTTACTGCAACCCGGACAGTCCCGCCCTTCGAAGTATGCCTAATCGCATTGTCGATAAGATTGGTAAACACTTGCTCAATTCTGTCAGGGTCAAAACTGGTATTTGGAAAGTCAACGTTCATTGTTAGTGTAAGATCAATCTCGTTATCAGAAGCGAGACCTTTGAATTTATTTACAATTCGTTTGATATAGGATTCAATACCCAACGTTTCCACGTTTAAGTGAATTTGGCCTGATTCCATACGTGCAAGGTCAAGCAGTTCATTAACGAGTCGACCCATTCGTAACGATTCTTCGTGAATAATTTGGGCCAGCTCATTTTTTTCCTCTTTTGTATCGGCAATATCATCGACAATTGCTTCACTGTAACCTTGAAGCATGGATATTGGAGTGCGTAACTCATGTGAAACATTGGCTATAAAATCTTTTCGTAATTTATCCAAACGTCTTTCTTCTGTCATATCACGAATGACAGCTACAGCACCCCTTACATAGGACTGGTCGTATAAAGGTGTCATCAGCATTACGAAATTTCTTCCTTGAAGACTGATCTCTCTTAAAACTGCCTGTTCCCCATCGATGACTTCTTTTAAAGCTTCTTGAAGTTCTGTTGGAAGTTTTCGACTCTCATTCATTACAACATCATTCTCAAAATACCATCCATCGATATATTTCTGGGCAGGCGGATTTATGACCAGAATGTCTCCCTTCCGATTGAGAGTAACTACTCCATCTGCCATCGAACTAACGATACTGGATAATTGTTCCTTCTCCTGACGTAAAGCATTAATATGAAACTTTAGCTGTCTTCCCATTCGATTGAACTCTACAGCAAGTTCTCCGATTTCATCATGCGTCAGTACTGGAACCTTTGTATTAAATTCACCTCTTGTAAGATCATAGGCTGCTTCGCGCATCTTAATTAAAGGTGATGTTATTCTAGTAGATAGAAATACTGCAAAAAAGGCAGTAAGCATAATAGCAATACCTGCGCTGAGTAAAATTAATTTCGTTGTTTCTGCCTTGGTTTGATTTATGATGTCAAGAGATTGAAACACAAAAATTGCACCACCATTTTCGGTGGGCGATCCAACGATAATAATCTCTTTATCTTGTTCCGGAAGATTAATTTGCTTTTGGATTTTGTTTTGCTTTTCAATTACTTCATTTACTTCTTTCCTGGATTCAAGCCATTCATCGCCTTCGGAAACTAAATCATCATCGCTGCTGGTAGAAAGCCAAATATCCTCTTCACTATAGATAATTGCGATGCGGCTAGTTGGGTCTTTCAGCATCTCTGTCATTTCTTCAATGAAATTTCTATCCTGCCCCCGTTCAACCAATGAAGAAATTTTTGTAGCCGTTTGCATCATTTCATTTTCCGCTTCTTGTATATGGAAATTTTCAAAGAATTGCATGAGAAATACAGACAAAATAGATAATACAAAAGCAACCAGCAATAAAATAGTTAACGAAAGTTTACCTACTACACTTTTCCAAAACATTATGCATCATCAACTTCGAATTTATAACCAACTCCCCAAACAGTCACAATCATTTTAGCTGCCGATTTGGAAACGGTACTTAATTTTTCCCGCAGTCGTTTAACATGTGTGTCCACTGTGCGAAGATCACCAAAAAATTCATATTGCCAAACTTCTTTTAATAAGTGCTCCCTGTTAAATACTTTATCGGGAGATTTGGCAAGAAAACAAAGCAATTCATACTCTTTAGGAGTTAGACTAACTTCCTCTCCATCTGCAGTAACTCGATGCGCATCATCATCAATCGTAATATGTGGAAATACCATGATATTTTTTGAAGAAGTGTCCACTTCGTGAAAAGAGGATGAAGATACTCTTCTTAATAAGGCCTTCACACGTAATACCGCTTCCCTTGGACTGAATGGTTTTACAATATAATCATCTGCTCCAACTTCAAAACCCTGCACGCGGTTTCCTTCTTCGCCTTTTGCAGTCAGCATAATCACAGGAGTGTCTTTTTCCTTCCTTAGTTCCTGACAAGTTTCAATCCCGTCCATTTCAGGCATCATAATATCTAGGATAATCACATTATAATCATTATTTAAAGCCTTTTCCAAGGCATCCTTTCCATTTTCTGCTTCTTCTACGATATAATCCTCACGTTCAAGATACATGCGAATAAGTCTGCGAATTCTTTCTTCATCATCTACAACCAAAATCTTAGCATTTGAATCCATGTCCATGTTAGCTCCCCCTATATTAATCTCTAAAGTAGATTATAAACCATATTGTGATAAATGTATAAAAAACGAGGTATCATTATGATACCCCGTTCTGTAATGAAAAGTCTAAGCGTATGAATGAAGACCGGCAAGCACTAGGTTAACAACAATCAGGTTAAACATGATAATGGCGAATCCTGCTACCGCTAGCCATGCTGATCTTTCACCATGCCATCCCCTTGATAAGCGCAAGTGTAGGAAAGCAGCGTAAAAGAGCCAAGTAACCAGTGCCCAAACCTCTTTCGGATCCCAGCCCCAGAAACGACCCCAAGCAATTTGGGCCCAGATGGAAGCGAAAATTATGCCACCTAATGTAAATATTGGGAAACCAATTGTAACTGAGCGGTACATTATTTCGTCCAACAAATCCGGTTTTATATTTTTAAGCAATGGTTGGATTTTTGCAGCAATCCGTTTACGTGTAAACAATCTGACAAGACCATATAGAATAGAACCAGTAAGAATAGACCAGATTACGGTATTAAACTTGCTTCCAGAATCTGCTCCTTGCATCCAGGATGGTGTCTCAAACAATGGTTCCATGACTCCTTCTGTCAGAAGGGTTCCATCAATTGGTCCTGCAATTGCAGGTAACTGATAGTCTGTTGTGACCATGCTATTCCCTTGCTGATATTCGAAAGTCGCATTGTAATTTATGACATTGAAAGCGGAAGTAATGACGATAAATCCAATAAATAAGAACATTGTATAAATTACAATCTCGAGCCAAACATTCTTTTGGTTTCTAACAGTTTGATCGATTTGTCTAATTAAATACATAATCCCTGCCACAAAGCTGATGAAAAGGATACCTTGACCTAAAGCAACGGTTGTTACATGTATGTACAACCAGTGACTTTGCAATGAAGGTACCAATGGTGAGATATCGGTTGGGAACATACTAGCATAAGCAATGATAATCATTGCAATAGGAAGTGCAAATAGCCCAAGATACGTTAATTTATAATAGAAATAAAGGATTATGAACCCTAGGACCATACACATTCCGAGAAATGTCATAAATTCGAACATATTACTTACTGGTGCATGTCCGCTAGCAATCCATCTTGTAATAAGGTATACAAGTTGTGCTACAAATCCGATTATGGTTATTGTTATTCCAATCGTACCTGCTTTGGTTTTCTTTCTTTTTTCAGATTTATTCTGTCTGATTGTTGCCCCAAAGAAAAATGTTGCAATCAGATAGAGAATAAATGCGGAATAAAGCATTGTACTGCTTATATTAAGCAAGTCCATCATAATCTCCTCCTTATCTAGAATAAATCTGCTGAGATTATATTTGCAAATTTATTCCAGTTCCTGCTGGTCTTTAACCATGTTAATGGATGTATTTTCTATTGATTTTTCAATATCTTTATTGAGGCCAAACCAATTTTTATTGGCATGGGCTGCGATCAAGAGCCCATTACCTTTCGGATGAATCCAGATTCGGCGATGCTGCCAATACATTCCTTGGATAACACCAATCATAAATATGGCTGCACCAATACTAAAGAACCATAATGTATTATCTACTCTTAGTGTAAGGCCACTGACATCACGCATTTCAAAATCTTCAATTGCGAGTTTAAATTCATTCTCTCCAGTCGCATCTATATTTTTTCCAATACCAAGAAAGCTAACTTCAGGATTGTCACTATCTGGAGGATATACCATTAATACGAATGCTGGATTCCTTGGATAATTAGTTTCTGATGCTGGAATTCCATTGTCATCCATAAAATAATCTGGATAATATTGATCTATCATCACACGAAATCCATTATCGAGTTCAT
Source organism: Oceanobacillus sp. CF4.6 (assembly GCF_051262635.1). Lineage (NCBI taxonomy): Bacteria > Bacillati > Bacillota > Bacilli > Caryophanales > Bacillaceae > Oceanobacillus > Oceanobacillus sp. CF4.6. The sequence goes on from NZ_JBIMEX010000001.1 coordinate 104,910, forward strand.
AGACAGATTCTGGATTCGTTAAATCAATAGTAAATGAGCCCAATGATGTTTCATCTGTATCCTCTGTCTCATGAATTTTAAAGGTCATATTATGAAATTCATTCACTTGATATCCGGATTGGTATAGTGTGTATCTATCGAATTTTGCTGGTTTATTCATTTGAATGGAATCTTCAAGTATTGGTTGGAGTTCAGTTTCAGCTCCGGCGACTGCAGTATCCCCAGCTTGATAGATAATGACATCCGTCTGAAAGTTACTCGGTACTACGCCTTCTTGCTGAATCGCCTGCGTAAACCGTTCATCATCTTCATCATGTGTTTCCATAATAAAGTCTTTATTTTCGATGTAGTATTTACTATTGGTACCAGGAATAACAATTTGTTCTCCTTCCCTGACCCAGACGTACTCATCTGTATACATCAGAGGTGTAGAACGTAAAATAGCCGCAATTAGGATAATAATTAAACCAATATGGTTCACATATGGACCCCATCTGGAAAATCTTCCTTTTTCAGCAAGAATATGGCCATTTTCATTTCTGACTTTATATCGTGCCTTTTTTAAATTATCTTGAACTGTTTCGATATCCTGTTTGGATACGTTCTCCGTTTCGCTATATAAGCGCTGCCTGTTTAGAAATGTTTCATGACGTTGTGCTTTTTGCCTTTTTAACGCTTTATATAATGGAACAAATCTATCTAAACTACAGATAACAAGCGAAATACCGATTAAAGCAATTAAGAGTATGTACCACCAGGAACTGTATAAGTTATGAAATCCCAGTTGATAATAGATAAGCCCTAGTATGCCGTAACGATCTTCATAAAAAATTGCAGGATCGCGTGATACTGCATCCTCAGGTATGTATATTTGTTGCGGGAAGATGGTTCCGATCATTGACGCAACTAACGCAATAACAATTAACCAGACTCCTACTTTAACTGAGGAAAAGAAACTCCATATTCTGTCGACGATGGATTTATTATACGTTTGTGAACGACGTGCAGTGCCATCATAGCGCATGTTGAGCAGTTTGTTACCATCGTTTCCATCAATATGCTGGTTCCCTTCTATAGGCTTCCCGCATGCTTCACATAAAACGGTGCCTTCGGGATTAATATGTCCACATTCACATTTTATTTTATTCATTAAAATCCCCCACGATTTATGATGCTTCTTCAACACTTGGCTGTATTGCTTGCAAATGTCCCTCGAGTCGATCTAATGTTAGCGCACCATTAACAACATCCTCTATTTCTCCTTCAGGATTAATAAAAAAAGTGCTTGGTATCGGACCAACTTTATATAAATCTCTGATTTCTCCCAATTTATCATGAGGGATAGCAAACGTCAGATCATATTTATCAATAAAACGGTCAACAACTAGCTCCGTACCGTCGAGACTTACAGCAACAATTTCGACTCCCTTTTCTTTGTACTCTGGATATAATTCCTGCATGTAAGGCATTTCTGCCTCGCATGGTTTGCACCAGGTTGCCCAGAAATTCAACATTACACCTTTTCCTTCAAAATCACTTAATTGAACGGTTTCTGCATCATAATTATTACTGATTTGTTTAAGTTGAAAATCCGGTGCTTCATCACCAACTTGATATATTGTATTATCCTTTTGTAAATTGGAAACAAGCGTAAAGACAACTGCAGCCACTAAGACTGCTAGGATTGCTGTTCTAAATAGTAGACGATTTCTTTTTTTCTTCTGCTTGGCCATTTTTTTCTGTTCCAGACTCAAAATTAATCACTCCCCTCGCCATTATATCATCTGAGTAAAGGGTAAATTTTGACTAATTTTTTACAATTTTAGTGCAGAGTTGCGAATCTGTTTGATTTCTTTCGGCGTAAGAGGACGATATTTACCTGGCTTAAGTCCATCTAATGTTAGTGTGCCGTATCTTTCCCTTTTCAATTTCATTACAGGGTAGCCTAATTGTTCCATCATTCTTCTAACATGTCTGTTCTTACCTTCCTGTAAAGTCAATTCAATAATCATTGTATTTTTCTTTTTGTCGGATGAAAGAATATTATAATTTGCTGCCTTAAGCAAATCTTTTTCATCTTTTACGCCCCGTTTAAGTCGTCCAAGCTCTTTTTTATCAGGTATTCCTTTAATTTTAGCTACATATACTTTTTCTACGCCGTGTTTGGGATGCATTAACAGATTCGCGAAATCTCCGTCATTTGTCAAAATCAGAATTCCTGACGTATCATAATCCAGCCTGCCTACAGGAAATACTCTTTCACTTACACCCTCCATTAAGTCGATGACAACCTTCCTACCCTTGTCATCCTTTACGCTTGAGATTACTCCCCTGGGCTTATACAACATATAATAAACAGATGCTTCTTTTTCCAATGGAAATCCGTTAACTTCAACATTGTCATCTCCTGTAACCTTTGTTCCTAACTCAGTTACAACTTTACCATTTACTTTAACGTTACCATCTATAATCAGTTGTTCTGCTTTTCTTCTGGACGTTATTCCACTTTGAGCGATTACCTTCTGAAGTCTTTCTCCATTTGTTGTCATTATATCACCATGCTTTACTTATTATTTTTTACATAATCTACATAATAATAGCGTTAACTTTACATTAACGCTAGTTTTATTCCCTATCCGAATACCATTTTAACAATAATGATGGATGAAAGTATAGCAATTAGGTCTGCTAAAAGGCCGACTTTCAATGCATATCTCATTTTTTTAATCCCAACTGCTCCGAAATAGACCGTTAAAACATACAAGGTTGTGTCAGTACTTCCCTGCATAGTCGATGCGAGCCTGCCGATAAATGAGTCTGGTCCGAACGTAGCTATTAATTCAGTAGTCATTCCCAAAGCTGCCGTTCCTGATATTGGTCTGATAAGCGCAAGCGGAATAATGTCCGGTGGTATTCCAATGAAATAAAGAAATGGTGATATTAAATGAATGAACGCTTCCATTGCGCCAGAACTGCGAAGGATCGATATAGCTACAATCATCCCAACTAAAAAAGGAAGCAAAGAAAATGCCAGTTTGACACCTTCCTTTCCTCCTTCTACGAATAATTCATATGCAGGTACCTTTTTAACAAGAGCGACAGATAATACGATTAATAGAAAACAAGGGATAATCCACGTACTAATTGATGTAACCATTCCCATAATTATTTCCCCCAAGTACTTTTGTAATAGTAAAAACGATCAATTAAAATAGCACTTACTGTAGAAATACAGGTTGTCAGTATGGTAGTTCCTACTATCTCTGTTGGCGAAACGGAATGATATTGCATTCGAATTGCGATTACAGTCGTTGGTACTAATGTGAGACCAGAAGTGTTTAATGCTAAAAATGTAATCATTGACCTAGAAGCAGTATCTGTTCCACTTAATTGCTTCATTTGTTCCATTGCTTTAATTCCAATGGGTGTCGCTGCATTACCTAATCCAAATAAATTAGCAGTAATATTGGATAATATATAGCCAATGGCTGGATGGTCTTTTGGGATTTCTGGAAACAGTCGTATGATAAGTGGTCTGAATAATTTTGTGAGGGCCAGTAAAATACCTGCACTCTCTGCAATTTTCATGATCCCTAGCCAGAATACTAAAATACTGATTAAACCAATGGAAAGTGTAACAGCTTCACCAGCACTATCGAATACTGCCTGGTTCACTTCTTCCATTTTTCCATTGAACATGGCGAATACAATTCCTACGATTGCCATACAAGCCCAAATAATATTAATCATTCAATCTCAATCCCTAGTGTTTTTAGGAAAACAGATTTTAGTTGCTTCCCAAAGTGATCTTCTTTTTTTATGGGTGGTTCTTTGAAAATAGTTGTCTCTAAAATTTGCTTATTGTCCAAGAAGTAAACGGTTTTTCCAATTTTCTCGTGATTTTCTATGTTTTGATCGGTCAATAAATAATTTTTAACAGACAGTAATCTACTTTCTTTCGTGGTTAAAGGATATAGAATGTGGTTCCGTAAATAACCATTTACCGTTTGGTTACTTTCATCTATTAGGTATTTAACGGACCCTTCCTCAGAAATTGATTCCATGTTGTAATTGTCAAACCCCCATTCAAACATGGAAGTATGATCCCTCCAATCATCAGGAGCATCAAGTGTCACGGCTATCAATTCCATACCATCCTTTTCAGCTGAACTTACCAATGTTCGTCCAGTCAGCTTGGTATAACCGGTTTTGCCTCCTGTACAATATTCATAGAATTGAGTGAGTAATTTATTCTTATTTTGCCAAGCGTAAGACCTATTATCAGATTTGAAGCTTTCAGTAGAAGTAATTTTTTTAAACACATTGTTTTCCATCGCGTAACGCATAAGTAAAGCCATATCATATGCGCTAGAAAAATGTGTTTCCGAGTCAAGACCATGTGGGTTATCAAAATGTGAATTTGTCATTCCAAGCCATTGTGCCTTTTCATTCATTAAGAAAACAAATCCTTCTTCACTTCCTCCAACATGTTCAGCAATTGCAATAGCTGCATCATTTCCAGACCTGAGCATTAAACCGTATACAAGATCCTCTAATTTCATCTTTTCCCCTTGTTCCAGGTAAATGGAAGAACCTTCCGTATAAATCGCCTTTCTAGAAGATTTTGCCATCTGATCCATTTTTTTGGATTCAATAGCAATAATTGCCGTCATTATTTTTGTAATGCTAGCTATATTCGCTTGCTCATTTGAATTTTTTTCAAATAGTACCCTTCCAGTAGATTGTTCAATTAAAATGGCATTGTTTGCTGAGACTCCAGGCATAGCTTGTCCCACCAAGGGAAAACCGAGGTTGATTAACAACAATAGTACGAATAAGATTAAAAAACGCATTTTTCTAAGCCTCCCGGAAAAGATGTCTTTATATATTATGCACGGGACTTGCTGTTATGAATAAATGATTTATTGTTACCACGTTTAGCAAGGAGATTAGTAGAAACATTCTAAGTTTCCCAATTAAAAAATCCTTACACAAAAAGTGTAAGGATTGATTTTATTCATGGTTCTTACTCATTTCATCATTAAATCTCTCAAAAAATAAATCTGATTCATTTGCTTCCTCATTCTCTTCCGTAGACTCAGGCAATGGTGGAAGTTCTTCCAGTGATGTCAGACCGAAATATGTCAGAAAATCTTTGCTTGTCCCAAAAAGAATAGGTCTTCCAACACTATCTTTTCGACCAATCTCTTCGATCAGTGATCTGGACAGAAGGGTTTGTACTGGTCTATCACTCTTTACTCCCCTAATTTCTTCTATTTCTGTCCTCGTTATTGGTTGCTGATAAGCTATAATAGCCAAAGATTCAAGTGCGGCCTGTGACATTCTGCTTGCTTGTGGAAGCTCCAATAACTTTTTAAAATAATTACTGTGTTCTGGCTTCGTCGTTAAATGAAGGACTTCATGAGATTGCATAATCATTAGACCGCGATCTTTTCGCTCATAATCATATTTCAATTCTTCAATAATGTGTTGAACAGCAGAATCTGGAATATCCATTATTCTACATAGTTGTTTCATTGTAATACCCTCATCACCGCTGGCAAAAAGCAGACCCTCAGCAATGGCTTTTAATTCATCAATTTCCACAGTTATTCCTCCATACAATATATATACAATGCATCAAAATGCTTCGTTTGTTTACAGTATATTTCCTTGGATTTCATAAGCTCCAATATGGCAATAAAAGTCACTACTATATGTGTGCGTGTAGGGTAAGGAAATAATTGATCAAACTCAATTCCATTTGTTGATTTCCGTACTTTACTTAATACATCCTGCATCCTTTTTCCTATGGGAATATCCATACGTTGGACCGTTGTATCATGTGGTTTATTCCATTTTTTTCGCTCATACATTTTCCCGAGGGCTCCGATCATATCATAGATGGATAGATCTCCTTGAACGACAGGGGATTTTTCTAGAGCTAAATCTTGGAAAACAACTGGTGGCCTCGTAAATAGTTGATTCGACTCATTTTCCATTTCTTTTAGTGTCTCTGCTGCTTCTTTAAATCTTCTGTACTCTATGAGTCGTTGCATCAATTCTTCTCTGGGGTCCTCCATATATTCCTCGTCCTGGTCTATGTCTATTTCCTGTTTAGGCAGCAGCATTTGGCTTTTAATAGCTACCAACGTTGACGCCATGACTAAGTACTCACTGGCAATATTAAGTTCCGGGCTTTGCATCGCATGTATGTATTCCATGTATTGTTTCGTTATTTGAGCAACTGGGATATCATAAATATCAATTTCATAATGATTGATTAAATGGAGCAATAAATCAAGCGGCCCTTCAAATGCATCCAATTTCACCTGATATGCTTGATTCATTGATGTTTCATCCTCTCTTATGTTTCAAAGTAATTAAAGTTTAGTTAAGCGCCCATACAAGGGAGTAGATGATGACATAAGCTATAACGTAAGATAAATGTTACCACAGAACATTTATGTAATGAAGAAAAAGGAGGAAGTTTATAATGGGTCATAGTTATGGCGGAGGCTTTGCCTTAATTGTTGTTTTGTTCATTCTTTTGATCATCGTCGGTGCTGCTTGGTTCTAAAGTTGAACCCGTAAACGTATATAGATTGAAGTAGAGCACCACTAAACATGAAAACCAGCCCTTACAGGATAAGGGCTGGTTTTTTATTGGTTCTCACCGGTTGTGGTTTAATCTGCCACTTCTGTGCACTTGTTATAAAAATCCTCTATTTCATCTGTAGTACTGACTGCATATTTATTCTGATAATGACGTTTAACTTCATTAATCATCTTTTTGCCGATACCAGTATTCCGGTGGGAAGGGTTTACGGACACGTGCTGGATAACAGCATTTAGACCATCTTCTATCCGCACGCCAACAGCTCCGAGTACATCTTCTTCTTTCCATAGATGAAGATGCCAATTTTCATTGGTTTCGTACTCTTTAATGGTTTGCTGCAACTTCTTTACGTCCTTTTTTTCTTCCGGCATAAAAGACAATAAACCCATTGCAATCTTTTCTAAATTTTTCTTATAACGAATTAACATAATTACCCCTCATTACTAAACACATTTGATTGGTTAAATAATCTGTCTAACTCAAAAATGTCATTAACCTGTAAAAAAGTATATATCTATTTATTGCACTATTGAGGCCTTTTGTCAAATATACATCTTTAAATATACCGCATTTTACAATTATTGACAATTTTTTAAGTAATCATACTACTTTTGAAATACCGCTTATTTTATCATCAATTTAAGAATGGTAAATCCATCGGTTTGCTTTTCATTGATTTTAAAAGGAATGATATTTACAATAGCCATCCAAATGTTAAACCAAAAGAGTAACTGTAGAAAATCACTTGGATAAAATTCAAATGCATAGTAACTTATCCAAGCGGTTATTGCATTGAATACCGGGCCTAGAATGGTAACCCAAATAATTTCCGAATTTTTGTATGGCTTATCCCGATCACTCGTGGTAAAGCCACCTATAAAATAAAATGGATAAAAGATAAATTTTATTTGGTTAAAGTTAAAAGTAATTTGTCTCTTTCCATAGCCCATAGTCAGTTGAATATAATCTGCCTTTACAATTAAGGACCCTGATACATGTCCAAGTTCATGTATCAGGGTGGTCAGTGGTGCAATGACAAGTATAAGGTAGACAATTAAATACATATCCATCTAAGCTACCTTAGAATCAGCCATGATGAATGGTTATTCTGAAACTACTTTAACTTCTTTCATCACATCGCCATTGTTCATGGATTTGGCATGTTCAATTCCAGAAGTAACCTGTCCAAAAACAGTGTGCACACCATTTAGATGCGACTGGGGTTCATGGACAACAAAAAATTGGCTGCTGCCTGTATCTTTTCCTGCATGCGCCATTGATAAAGACCCTTCTTGATGTTTATGAGGGTTCCCTTCTGTCTCACATTTAATCGTATAGCCTGCATTTCCTGTACCGTTACCTGTAGGACATCCACCCTGACTAACAAAACCTGGAATAACGCGGTGAAAGGTTAGCCCATCATAAAAATTTTCATTTGCCAGTTTTTCAAAGTTAGCAACCGTATTTGGAGCTTCGTTTGGATAAAGTTCAAATTCAATCTTATTTCCATTTTCCATTAAAATATATCCTGTTTTAGACATATGTACATCCCCTTGTTCATTTATTTAAGGCATCATTAATTTTATCATTAATTGTCTAGATTTGAAAGAAAGTCAGCGTAACCCTATTCATAGGATAAGTCATTTTTAACAACATCCTCAAATTTTTCTCTTTCAACGACTAACTTATCCACTCCGTCTTCCACAAAGACAACCGCAGCATTTGGCAATCGGTTATAATGGCTTGCCATCGAATAGCTGTATGCGCCAGTGGAAAAAACTGCAAGAATATCACCGTAATTAATCTTTGGAACTGGTAGATCCCATATGAGCATATCACCGGATTCACATGCTTTTCCTGCGATAGACACTTCATTGGTCACTTTTGCATTGGGATTATTTGCAATTACTGCTTCAAACTTTGCCTGATACAGTGCAGGTCTTATATTATCAGTCATTCCCCCGTCGACAGATACATATTCTCTGACACCCGGAATGTTTTTGATAGCACCGATTGTATAGAGCGTAATGCCAGCATTGCCTACGATTGATCTTCCGGGTTCTATCCAGATCTCTGGCATAGGGATTTGTAATGCTTCTGAATGTTTCTTAACTGCATCAACGCTAACTCTTACATAATCACTGTGCGGTAATGGTTCATCCTCTTTTGTATAGCGAATCCCAAAACCTCCACCCAAATTGAGAACCTCAGGAATAAAATCATATTCAGAATACCAGTTAGAGAGTTCATCAAACAAAATATCTATTGCTACCCGAAATCCTTCTGTTTCAAAAATCTGGGAACCTATATGGCAGTGTAGTCCTTTTAGATTAATGGTATCGTGTTGGTTAAGCAGGTTAAATGCTTCTTTAGCTTGTCCGTTTTGCAGATTAAAGCCAAATTTGGAATCTTCATTCCCAGTCATAATATACTGATGTGTTTTTAGCTCAATACCGGGAGTAACGCGTAAAAGTACATCAATCGTTTTATTTTGCCTTGTTAACTCTTCTTCGATTAATTTAATGTCAAGTAGATTATCTATAACGATACATCCGATATTATTTTCAATGGCCATCTTTATTTCTTGATGACTTTTGTTATTTCCATGCATATGGATTCGTTCTCTTGGAAAATCTGCTTTCAATGCTGTGTATAATTCGCCCTCGGAAATGACATCCAGGCAGAGGTTTTCCTGTTTTGCAACTTGAAGCATGGCAATGGTGGAAAAGGCTTTGCTTGCATATGCCACTTTTGCTTTCACATTCATTTCTTTGAATGTATTAACAAAAGCCCTTGCATTCTGGCGGATGATGGAAACGTCATAAACATAAAGCGGTGTACCATATTTTTTAGCAAGCTCTAACGTATCCATGCCACCTATTTCAAGATGGCCGTTACGATTAACTTGAAATGGATGATGATCGATTATCATAATATTTTGTTCCCCCACTATGTTGTTTAAATAATAAAAACACTTTACCATATTAAAGTTAAAAACAAAAGAGCTAACTATCATTAGCTCATTTTATCGGTTGTCTATAATTATTTCGAGGATGAACAATGCTGGGTCTACTGTTTGTGTATGGAACCGGTATTCTTAAGATAATATGAAGCATTGCTTTCGCATTAAAAGGTAAGAACGGCCATAGATACGGTGTTTTAAGTGATTTTATATTGACCAGAAATAAGGTAAGGACTACCATTCCTATGACGAATCCAGTCAATTCAAATAATCCGACAAATAATACAAAAAAGATATTTATTAATTTATTTGCAACACTCAGTTCATAGCTTGGGGTTACATAAGAACCTATTGCACTTATTGAAACATATAGAATGACCTCAGGTGAAAACAATCCTACATCAATAGCTATTTGGCCAATTAGTACTGCTGCAATTAATCCCATAGCTGTGGATAAAGGGGTTGGTGTGTGAATAGCAGCCATTCTTAAGAATTCGATACCAAAAAGTGCAAGTATAATTTGAAAGGATATTGGTACATTTCCTTCCTCATTCGGCCCAATAAAACTGAGCTCTGATGGGAGCAAAGTTGAATCAAGTGCAAATAAAAGCCATAATGGCAGTAAGTACATGGAAGCAAAAACAGCCATGTATCTAATGAAACGAATGAATGTTCCAATGGATGGCGCCTGTCTGTATTCTTCAGCATGCTGCAAGTGATGGAAGAAAGTAGTTGGAAGAATAATGGCACTTGGTGAAGTATCCACAAAAATGAGCACATGTCCTTCTAGTAAATGGCTAGCAGCTACATCCGGTCTTTCCGTATAACGAACAAGTGGATAGACATTCCATTTACGATTAATGATATATTCTTCGATTGTTTTTTCTGCCATCGTAATCCCATCGATTTCGATAGCTTCTATTTGTTCTTTAATTAAATCGATCAGACCATCGTCAGCTATATCCTGTAAATAACTGATGCAAACGTCAGTCTTTGAACGTTCTCCTACTTTCATCATTTCATTGCGCAGCCTTTCATCACGTAATCTTCTGCGCGTTAAAGCAGTATTTTCAATAATATTTTCAGTGAATCCATCTCTTGATCCTCGAATGACTTTTTCTGTATCGGGTTCTTCTGGGCTTCTCCCTGGATAGTTTCTGACATCAACGATTTGTGCATATTTTTCGCCATCGATAAAAACTCCGATTAAACCAGAAAGAATTTCATCTGCTGCTTCATCCATTGTTTTTACGGCCTTTACTTGCTGATGTACCAAACGGTTTTCGATTATTTCTGGCAGTTTTCGTGTATTGGTTTCTACATCGTTAATTTCAACAAGCTTTTTTAGCAATTCTTGTATTACAGAAGTATCACATAATCCGGTAACATAATAAATCTGAACTTTTTGCTTCAGAATAATTAGTTCACGGAAGCCAATATCAAACGAACTTCCCATTCCAAGTTTTTCTTCCATGTATGCTTGATTATCCTGTATACTGGCGGAGATGATGTGGTTACTTTTTGTTTTTGGCATTCTCTTACCCCCATCGTTTTACCTTACAAAATAAGTCCATTGAAATAAAGAACCGAAAATTTTCCCGAATACGATTGCCATTAATAAGAGTAATAAATAATTTTCCATACGGATTCTTCTGGATAAAATTGGAAATACATTCAGTACTTCAGTAAGAGCAGCTGCCAACATCCCATTGAAGATTCCATGCAATATTCCCCAGATCATTAATGCAAAAACAGGCTGCTGAAGAGAAACATCTGCAAAAGAAAAGTAAGTCCCAATCATAAGTCCCAGAATAACACTTGCACTATATACCTTTATAAGTGGTTCTGTCCTACTTAATTGAATCAACCTTGGAATGATACCCAATACAGTAATAAACGCAACAAACCCAGCCCCAACAGCAAGACCTCCGCTAAATCCAATGAGAACTTGAACGAGGTTAATCAGAAAAGTTTGTATCATTTCAGCTTGTTTTCATGTTGATTTAAGTAATTGTTAAGATCCTGCTGGTAATTGTATATTTCGACTTCTAATGGACTGGGTTCTTCATTAAATCTTCTATTGAACCAATGGTTGAAAAACAGCAGTGTTCCGATGCCTAAACCAAAGGAGTATGGTATTTGAATCCATAATGGAAATTCATTTTCTTGACCAGTGAGTATAAAATGCAGTTTTTGTTGTACCTCCTGCATACTGACATCGTAATGAAAATTCATAATCGTCATGGCTGTCCCAATGAAAAGCAATAACCAAACAAAAGCTGCAATCCAGACATTAACCGGCTTTTTTTTCTCCATGATTTGAATGATTGTCTGTTCGGGACCTAAAAGTTGGATATCTATACCCTGATTCAGAGCAGTTAAATGATCAATAATCAGGAAACTATCTATTATTACAATATTTTTATCCTTTTTTGTAATCCGATAAATTGAAGTTTCCATAAGTTTCTTTTTATAATCCGGTGCAGCAGAAATATATGCTATATCTTTAAGATACACTTGCCTCCGTGTACTTAATTCGATTCTCTTTTTCATGCGAAGATAAATAATTTCTGTCACTGAAAAAACTTCCTTTTCAATCAGACTGTTAATCGTAGTATTTGCCAGAAGGAGAAATTTTATCATTTAAAAGCAAAAAAAAATCATCACAACTGTGATGATTCATAATTTAGTGGTTTATTAGAAGGAAGAATAAAATATGGTCTAGGATGAGTCCATATTTTTCTTCATATCCTCTAATATTTTCTTTTCAAGACGGGAAACCTGTACTTGTGATATCCCCAATCTGTCAGCTACTTCTGTCTGCGTTTGATCTTTATAGTATCTTAAGTATACAATTAATCTCTCTCTTTCAGTTAAACTTCTAATCGCTTCCTGTAAAGTCAACTTATCAAACCATTTTGAATCCTGATCAGCGATCTGATCCAGTAATGTGATTGGGTCTCCATCATTTTCAAAAACCGTTTCATATATCGATTGTGGAGACTTTGCAGCTTCTTGAGCATGTACAACTTCTTCCGGTGATATTTCCAGTGCATTTGCTAATTCTGTAATAGTGGGGGATCTCCCGTAGTCTTTTGTTAGTTCATCCCTTTTCCTACGTATCTTATTTCCTGTTTCCTTCAAAGAACGACTGACTTTAACACTGCCATCATCCCTGATAAAACGTTGTATTTCTCCGATAATCATCGGTACAGCATATGTGGAAAAACGAACATCATAGGAAAGGTCAAATTTATCGATGGATTTAATTAAACCGATACTTCCAATCTGAAATAAATCGTCTGGATCATATCCTCGATTAATAAATCGTTGAACAACAGACCAAACGAGTCGAATATTCTTTTCTACTAAAATATCTCGTGCTTCTTTATCACCCTGCTGGCTTTTGAATATATAGTCCTTTACTTGTTCATCCGACAGCTGTTCCTTCTGACGAGTTTTTTTAACGTTTACTTTCATGGCAGCATCCTCAGTTATAAACTGTTTTCGTTTTGGAAAGCTGCTTTGTCATATAAACGGTAGTCCCCTTGTCAGGGGATGATATGACTTCAACAGAATCCATAAAATTTTCAATGATGGTAAATCCCATTCCTGATCTTTCCATTTCAGGTTTGGACGTGTATAAGGGTTGACGAGCTTCTGAGATATCGCTTATCCCGATACCGTGGTCTTTGATGGCTAACTCAATTTCGCCATCTTGCAGAATGCAGGTTATGAAAATTTTATGATTTGCTTCGTTGTTGTATCCATGAATGATAGCATTTGTCACTGCTTCAGAAACGACGGTTTTAATTTCTGTTAATTCATCCATCGTCGGATCAAGCTGTGTAATAAATGAAGCCACTGTTACTCTGGCGAAAGCTTCGTTTTCACTTACACTGGAAAACTCCAGAGACATTTCATTCTTCATGAAGCCACCCCCAAAGTCGCTAAGGCAAATTCCTCATTCTCCTCCAACCTGACTATTTTAAATAGACCAGACATTTCGAACAAACGTTTCACTGGCGGAGAGATTGAACATACAACCATCTCTCCTCCTAATTGAATGACTTCCTTATACCTTCCCAGAACGACGCCAAGCCCGGAGCTATCCATAAATGAAACGTCTTCCAAATTTAAAATAATATGTTTTACGGGATTGGAATAAAGCATATCTTTCCATTGATTTCGTAATGCCTCTGATTCGTGATGATCTAATTCACCGGAAAGTCTTACGATTAAGACATCCCCTTTTACATCGAACATTGAATGTAATCCCATGTATCTTCCTCCTCTATAAGAACTGTCATACATCTAATTCTTCATTTGGAGGTCAAAATCCTGCTATACAACAAAAGAAGTGGTTAATCGTTAAAATTAGAAGTAATCAGCGTATTTTCGCCATTTCTTGCATGGTTCTTTTTAATAAAGATAAATAGGAAGCCTTTTCCACATCTTCCTCAACCGTAAGTGGAACTTCTGACAGGATTTTTTCTCCATCTTTCACATAAAGTTTACCGACTTCTTCTCCTTTTTTAACTGGGAGATCCCAATCTTCCTCAAGCACAATCTCAGTGGTGATATCCTTTTCGGTTTCTCCTTTTTTATGGAGAGTACTCACTGATTGGTTGGATACAATGTCAATGCTTCGCTTCTTAGATTTTAAAAGTTGTACTTCTGTTATTTTTTCATCTTTATCAAACAACTTATTGGTTTCAAATTGGTTAAATGCGTAGTCCAGTAAACCGGATACCATTGCATTTCTTTCCTTAGGTGACTCCGCACCCATAACAACAGCTATAACTCGCATGTTATTTCTTTCTGCAGTAGCGGTCAGACAATATTTTGCTTCATTCGTATAGCCTGTTTTTAATCCATCGACATCCGGATAGAAACGGACAAGTTTATTCGTGTTTACGAGCCAAAACTCATTGTCCTGCCCTTTTCTTAAATAATCCTCATACACAGAAGTATATTCCGTTATGGTTTCATATTTTAATAATTCATTTGCAATAATAGCCATATCGTAGGCGGTACTGTAATGATCTTCAGCAGGCAGTCCAGTTGTATTCTGAAACTTCGTATTTTCTAAATTCAGTTCCTTTACTTTCTTATTCATTTCTTCTACAAAGGACTCTTCACTTCCAGAAATTGTTTCTGCAAGTGCGACGCTGGCGTCATTTCCGGAAGCTATTGCGACCCCTTTAAGGAGATCATTTACTGACATTTCTTCCCCAGCCTCCAAGAAAATTTGTGATCCACCCATAGATGCAGCGCGTTCACTTACTCGAATTATCTCTTCCTTGTTAAGCTTGCCTTCCTCCAACGCTTCCATGATTAGAAGTAAGGTCATTATTTTTGTCATGCTGGCTGGTGGAAGCTGCTCATGATCATTTTTGTTAAATAGTATTTCTCCGGTATCCTGTTCAAGTAAAATAGCTGATTTCGCATCTTCGGCAAGTTTCAATGCATTATTATTTTCCTCTGCAAACACAGAAAAAGGCACAGTAATAGCAATAGCGATCATTAACGTAAAGAATGTTATATACTTTTTCATAGTTATACCTCCAGCAATCAATATAATGTAAGGATTGCCTGATATTGGTATTTTAATACCCGGAAAAGAAAGAAAAAGAGAAAAAAAGCACACGTATGTGTGCTTGGCAGATAGGAAAGTATAAAACTTTCCTATCTGCATAAGTGCAACTAAGGCACTCGCCCAAAGGCTTGGGGAATGCCTTAGTTTTCTAAAAGTTTGGTTATTCTGTTATTGTGTCATAAATTAAGGACGGTGCGTTAACATTGCCTTGTGTGATAGTGATACTTTCGTATAGTTTTTCTTTCACTTCTTCCACCGTCTCCCGGTTGGAATGAATAGTCAGTAGTGCTTCCCCTTCTGTTACAGAATCACCAATCTTTTTATGAAGAACGATTCCAACACTTAAATCGATTTCGGAATCTTTTGTAGCTCTCCCAGCTCCAAGCATCATTCCAGCAGTACCAAGTTCATCTGCAATAATAGTAGACACTTTCCCGGAATTTTTTGCTAGTAATTCAATTTTGTAAGCTGCCTGGGGCAATCGTTCAGGATTGTCTGCTACACTGGCGTCGCCGCCTTGAGAATCCAAAAACTGTTTAAATTTATTGAAGGCCTTACCGTTTTTAAGATTTGCTTCTAATAATTCTCTTGCATCTTTTAGGCTCTCCGCTTTTTCAGCTACTACAACCATTTGACTTCCTAAGGTAAGGCAAAGCTCTGTCAAGTCATCAGGACCTTTACCTTGAAGTGTGTCAATGGCTTCTTTAACCTCTAGTGCATTACCAATCGCAAAACCTAATGGCTGACTCATATCTGAGATAACGGCCATCGTATTTCTTCCTACCCGATTTCCTATGGAAACCATCGCATGTGCCAATTCTTTTGCATCAGTAAGATTTTTCATAAACGCACCAGCACCTGTTTTGACATCAAGTACAATCCCATCAGCTCCAGATGCAATCTTTTTGCTCATTATTGAGCTGGCTATGAGTGGAATGGAGTTAACTGTAGCAGTAACATCTCTTAAACTGTAAAGTTTTTTATCAGCTGGGGTTAAATTTCCTGATTGTCCAATGACCGCAACTTTATTCTTATTTACAAGTTTGATGAATTCATCATTGGATATTTCCACATGGAAACCAGGGACAGATTCTAACTTATCAATCGTTCCTCCAGTATGACCAAGCCCCCTGCCACTCATTTTAGCTAAAGGAACACCAACCGATGCAACAAGTGGAGCGAGGATTAATGTTGTCGTATCACCTACACCACCAGTGGAGTGCTTGTCCACTTTGATTCCTTCGATAGCTGAAAGGTCAATCTGGTCACCCGATTCCACCATTGCAGTCGTCAGGTTAGCCCGTTCATCATCAGTCATGTCTTGAAAGAAAATTGCCATTAATAATGCACTGATTTGATAATCAGGTATTGCATCATCCGTATAGCCGTCAATAAAGAATTTAATTTCTTCTTTTGTTAATTCTTTGCCATTTCTTTTTTTCTCGATGATGTCATACATTCTCATTTAAATCACCTCATTTAAGTTATAAAGTAAGTTGTTAAGTTTATCGTAATGTGCTAATGATTTCCTTTACAAATTTCAGGAAGTTTTCCCGTACTCTCTCGGTAGTTTCAATTACTTCGTGATGTGTAAGAGGCTGGTCTAGTATTCCTGCAGCCATATTTGAAATACATGATATTCCCAGGACACGGATTCCTGCATGTCTACTTACAATAACTTCAGGAACCGTAGACATCCCAACTGCGTCACCGCCTAATAACCTTAGCATTCTTACTTCAGCAGGAGTTTCATAAGAAGGGCCTGTATTGCCTACATAAATGCCCTTTTGGACGGAAATACCAATCTTATCTGCACATTCCTCTGCATGTTGAATAAACTCTCTGTCATAGCTTTGGGACATATCCGAAAAACGCAATCCCAGTTCTTCATCATTTTTACCAATCAATGGATTATCTCCCATATTGTTAATATGATCGGTTATCAGCATTAAATCACCCGGGTTAAAGCTTTCATTTATGCCACCTGCTGCATTCGTAACGATAATGGATTCAATACCAAGATCTTTCATCATACGAATTGGAAACGTCACTTGCTCCATCGAATAGCCTTCATAATAATGAAAACGACCCTGCATTGCGATAACGTGTTGGCCTTCTAATGTTCCTATTACAAGCTGCCCTTTATGCCCAGATACCGTTGATTCTGGAAAATGTGGTATATCTGAATACGGAATAATAACCGGATTCTCAATCTCATCCCCTAGGACTCCAAGTCCTGAACCTAAGATTAGGCCAATGGATGGAGTTTCCTTCAGTTGTTCTTTTACATAATTGCTTGCTTCTGAAATTACGGATTGATTCATTTTATTTCTGTCCCCTCTATTTGATATCTTTCATAAAACTTTTTCCGTATTCAGGTAGTGCAATATTGAAATTATCAGCAATCGTTGCTCCAATATCTGCAAATGTGCTTCTTACTGGAATATCACTACCTTCCGTTACATTGACATGATGTATGATTAACGGTACGAATTCTCTCGTATGGTCTGTACCAGGATGAACTGGGTCGTTTCCATGGTCTGCTGTAATAATTAAGAGGTCATCCTCCTTTAATTTTTGCAGTACTTCAGGGAGTCTAACATCAAATTCCTGCAGTGCATTACCATAACCTATCGGATCTCTGCGGTGACCAAATTTCGCATCAAAATCAACAAGGTTCAAAAAACTGATACCAGTAAAATCATCATCCATTGATTGTGCAAGCTTTGTCATACCATCATTATTGTCGGTTGTACGAATAGCTTTTGTTACTCCTTCACCATCATAAATATCAGAAATCTTTCCAATTGCAATGACGTCATAATTATTATCTTCCAGTTCATTCATCACCGTTCTTCCAAATGGTTTTAGTGCATAATCGTGACGATTGGAAGTACGCTCGAATTCCCCGGGATTGCCAATAAATGGACGAGCAATGACACGACCTACCATGTACTTTTCATCTAGTGTAAGCGCTCTGGCAATTTCACAGATTCGGTACTGTTCTTCAATAGGTACAATTTCTTCATGTGCAGCAATTTGAAGCACAGAATCCGCAGATGTATAAATGATCAATGCTCCAGTTTTCATATGCTCTTCGCCGAGTTCGTCCAATATTTCAGTTCCAGAAGCAGGTTTATTTCCGATTATTTTTCTTCCAGTTCTGTCTTCTAGTTCATTTAGTAATTCATCTGGAAACCCGTCAGGAAAAGTGCGGAATGGTTGACTAATATTTAGCCCCATAATTTCCCAGTGGCCTGTCATTGTATCCTTGCCGTTCGATGCTTCCTGCATTTTTGTGTAAAAAGCTTTCGGATTGACCGCTTTTTCAATGCCTTTTATTTCTCTTATATTACTTAAACCAAGTTGTGCCATGTTTGGCATGTTTAACCCATTCATACGTTGTGCAATATGTCCTAATGTATCAGCACCGATATCATTGAATACATCTGCATCAGGTGCTTCTCCAATTCCTACTGAATCCATGACAACCAAAAATATACGTTTAAATTTTTTCATTTTAAATCATCTCCTGTAAGTATATTCCCGCATCACGTCATATATATGTTTTAATTTATGATGTAGGATGTCAGACGACTAATTCTAAATATAAAGCTAAGCTCTAGGATGATAAGTTTTATACATATCTTTCAGTCTCGTTTTGGTTACATGCGTATAGATTTGAGTCGTAGAGATATCTGCATGTCCTAGCATTTCTTGAACAACTCTTAAATCTGCTCCATTTTCCAGTAAATGTGTTGCAAATGAGTGTCTGAGTGTGTGCGGAGTAATCGTTTTATTGATTCCAGCATCTTGTACAAGGGATTTTAAAATCTTCCAAAAACCTTGCCTTGATAAAGGCCTTCCATGCTGATTAACAAACAATGCTGTTTCTTGTTTGTTATTCTTTATCAGCTTTTGCCTGGATGTCTCCAGATAATTTTCCGTTGCACTTTTTGCTACATCTCCTAAGGGGACGATTCTTTCCTTTGAGCCTTTCCCTAAGCACTGAACAAAACCCATTGTTAGATGAAGATCACTAACTTTTAATGTAATTAATTCCGTGACACGAAGACCGGTTGCATATAATAATTCCAGCATAGCTTTGTTACGGACCGCCAGTGCTGTGTTCTTCTGTATATCAAGTAAGCTTTCCACTTCCTTTTGTGATAGAACATCTGGAAGCTTTCTTTCTCTTTTTGGTGTTTCTATATGTAAGCTTGCATCATGCGTAACAATCTGTTCTCGAATAAGAAACTGGTGAAAAGTTCGAATTGCTGAAACATGTCTTGATATGGTAGACGAGGATTTACCTTCATCCTTTAAAATATAAAGAAAACCCATAATATCATTTCTTGATACCGCTTCCCACGCTTGTTTTTGTCCTGACTTTTCTATACATTCCATATAATGCTTTAAGTCACGTCCATAGGATTGAAGTGTATTATCCGATAATCCTCGCTCGATTTGCAGAAAGTGAAAAAAATCTTCAATTGCGTGTTTAAGCATAACATTTACTCTCCCCGCTGAAAAATGATAGGAATTCGATCAAATAGTCTACTTTGTGATTGGTTTACCTTTATCGCGGGTCCATTTGGAGGATCAAAACGATGAATCTGTTCATATTCACTGTGCAAGAGTTGTAATCCATAATAGAATAAGAAAGTGCATAACGTAAATATGATAAAAACTTTAAGTGTATCCCATATTAATCTCTTCATACGCTAGTCTCCCTAAAATTAGTCTTCTAATTTTAGGATATGCTTCGATAGAATCACAATATACTATTCAAATGTAACCTTTTTCACGGTTTTTGTAAATTAGAGAGCGTGAAAAAATATATTTACTTAACGGCAATGCATTTCAGCCGGCTCTTTAACGTACGAAAGCCTTTCTCCGATTGGAAAAAGGCTTTCGTTCATCTTTAAGTAAGCTTTTGATCTTAAGTTGCTTTCACGGTTGCTTCCTGGCATTGTTTACAGATTCCGTGAAAGGTTAAACGATGATCTTTCACTTCGAAACCCCAGTCATTCTGTACAATTTTTTCTACGTCTTCCAATAAATCATTTACTATCTCTTCAACGGAACCACATTCAATACATACAAGATGATGATGAAAATGTTTGGCCCCTTCTTTTCGAAGATCATAACGAGAGACTCCATCACCAAAATTAATTTTATCAAGAATTTTTAATTCAGAAAGCAATTCTAAAGTCCGATATACGGTAGCCAAACCAATTTCAGGAGATCTTTCTTTTACAAGTAGATAGACATCTTCTGCACTAAGGTGGTCTTCTTCTCTTTCCAATAAGACACGGACTGTCGCCTCTCGCTGAGGAGTTAGCTTATAGCTATGTGCATGCAGCTGCTTTTTTATATGTTCTATACGGTGTTCCATGGCAGGTCGCCTCCCTCATATCCCATCTTTATTATAGGCACCAAATACTTTCATGTCAAAGTATATTCTCACCTTTTAATAATAATAAGTATAAAACAATTATTATTATTAATAAAATGATTTAATGAGTTCTTCCATAGCTTTATTGGCAATATATGCTTCAATAAACGCTGCCACTAATGATAATATTAATAATAAGATAAAGATAATACAATATCTAATGAATGGCTGAAGTAATTGATGATTGTTTCTACGGGAAAAGAGTTTGTTAAGCAAGCCAAGCGAAAAGATCATTGATAATGAACCTGCCGTTATATAAACAGGGATAATAATTATATTCTGAGGAGCTATGGAAAGAGAAGCGAGAAACAGCCCTTCCAGCAGTCCAAGTTGATTTACAATAAAACCAACAGAAAAACCGATAACCATTCCCTTTACAAATAAGAGGATCCATACCAAAGGTAGTCCAATCACAGATAATCCTAATACAAATAATAAAATCAGGTATTTCGCATGAAAAATAAAACTTTGCCAAAAAATATCTTTCTTTTCTATGGATACTCCTTCGGTGATTTGGACAAAAAAGCGTTCCAGGTAGAAAAACAAATCTTGTTTCTGGATGAAATCCATACTGTTAACAATCACTGCTCCAAAAATAATACCGGTTAAAAACAAAATAATCATAAAAAGGTAGATCGTTGCATGCTGTTTAATGTGTTCCCATACCAGAAAAGTGTTTTTATACATTGGAATCCTCCCAACAAACGATAGTCGATAAGTAAGTGTTCAAAAAGGAGGATGAAAAGGACGAAGAAATGGATGCGACCTTTTCACCGGACTTCTTGAACAACCTCCATAATTAAAACTATGAGGATTCCGTAACAAAAATACCAATGAACTAAATTTAATAGATAATCAGGAAGGAGCAATACTCCCATACTTCCCTCCCCCACCTGCATTTATCTTTAGTTTTCCTTCGCGCATTTGAATAATAGAGTGTGCTAGTTTATCGGATACTGTTTCTACTAATTCTTCGATTGTTGCGTTGTGTATGACATTCATCTCTGTTCCAAATCTTTCAAGTAGTTTTTTATATGTTTTAGGTCCAAGAGTTGGAATATACTCTAATGGGACTTGATGCAGGTATGGTGGTCGATGCGTCATCGTATTTTCCCCTGTTTTTAACTCTTGAATACGATTGAAAACACCTTTTATAATTTTGTGTGACCCACATTTAGGACATTCCGTTACATCTGTAGCAAGTGAAGTCAGACAATTGTTGCAAACGGTTTTATGATATTTTCCTAGTTGTGGGTTCATACCAAAGTTTCGTATAATTCTTCTGTTGGCCACTTGATGTAAAGCCCAGTTAAACTCCTTGAATGAAGGTTCTTTCAAGGCGATTTCTTGGTATTCCCTTGCTATTTTGGCCAAAGAATGCGCGTCGGAATTTGTTACAAATGTAAAGTCATGTAATTCCTGTATTTGATCTGCCATGGAGGTATCAGAGCTTAACCCGAGTTCAATACCATCAATCAAGTCGGGATCAAAAACTTCAACTAAAGATTTCGTTACCCCTTTTCCATATAAACTTTTAAAAGGAGTAAAGACATGAGCCGGTATAAATAATCCATTAAGTTCTTTTACTTTATATTGTAGCTCTTTAGCTGTTCCGTAGTAACGTTGGGAGCTTAACGTTATATTTTTCATTCGCTCAGCCAACCATTCTGAAAAATGCTCCATAGCGGAAAGGGTTGGGAGATACAAGAGAACATGGATTGGACCCTTACAATGTTCATCATAGACTTCTATTTCTGAACCGAGAATCAACGTAACTTTTTCGAAGCGTATCCCACCGTCACTTAATTCAATGGCATCACCTTGACTGATCAATTGTTTTATTTCCTGCTGAACAGCCGGAGCATGACAGTCAATGACACTAATCAAGTCAATCCCTTTATTACGGCTAGATTCAAGAAGTATATTAGTTAATGTAAGGTTTTTTGAAGCTGTAATTTTCACAGGTTTATCGTAAATGTCCCTGCCAATATGAATATGCATATCAGCAAAATAGGTTTTACAATTTGATAAACTTTTATGATTTTCTATAAACCCTCTCTTTTCGGGGGTTATCGCTTTCTTATTCAAAGTCTTTCACCTCAATTAAAATATCATCATAATGGATCACAGATTATAAGAAAAAATGCCACAATATTATCATTGTGACATTGTATCTATTTTATACTGTTGTTTAAGATGAAAATCAAACATTACCTTTTATATCTTTATCTTTGCCAATCCCGGACCCAAAAGCATATTAATGCTTTACTTCCTCTTTTTGATTCGTTTTTATCTAACAGCACAACGGTTTGGTCCAATTTCCATTTCTCTTTGTTTTTCTTCTTCTGGATTAATTTTACCCATATTTGTTTCACGAATTTCTTGATAGGAATTTGGTTGCGGCGGCAGGTTTTCTGTAACTAGTTTACGGAACTCTTCGTCGCTTTCAATATTCAAACCATGGTTTTCAGAGTAAAGTGTTCCAAGTTCTTTAGCAACACTTCCATCATCATTTAACTCTTCAACAATCATAAAGTGGGCAGGCAATACAATCAGTTCTTCTGATAGTTCACGATAACGATTATAGAGTGTCTCTCTTAAATCATTTACCCAATCTTGTGCTAGTCCTGCAAGATCTGGTCTTCCAATCGAGTCAATGAAGAGAATATCACCTGTCATTAAATATTTTTCATCCACTACGAAAGATGTTGAACCAATGGTATGGCCAGGAGAATAGAAGGCATGAATGTTAATGGTAGTGTTTCCGATGGCAATATCTTCTCCATCTTCTAGAGCTTTATATTCAAAGACTACTTCTTCCGCATCTTTTGGCGGTAACCAGTATGTTGCTCCAGTTTTTTCAGAAATTGCTCTTCCACCGGAAATATGGTCCGCGTGTAAATGTGTATCAAATGCATGCTTAATGGTTACCCCTTTTTCATTCGCAAAATCTGTGAAAATTTCTGCCGTACGTGTTGCATCAATAACAGCTGCTTCTCCATTGGAGATAACCATGTAAGACAAACAACCTTTACCAAGACGGACAAATTGATATAATTCCCCGCCGTCGTTTAAATCGCCTACTTTAACTAGCTCCATATGTTCACTCCATGCTTTCATTCCACCTTTAAGGTAGAAGACTTCAAATCCAGCATCTGAAAGCATTTCCGATACCATGACAGATGATCCTTCTTTCGCACAAACAACTAAAATTTCTTTACCAGCAGGAAATTGATCTTTAATTTCTTCGACGCCATCTAAAAGTTCAAAATACGGTACATTCAAGTGTTTAATATTTTTTCCTTCAATTTTCCACTCGCCGAATTCCTGTTCATTACGAACATCCAATATAAAAAACTCTTCTTTATTAAAAATTTTCTTTGCAAGATCTTTTGAATCCATTGCTATATATGACAAAATAAATACCTCCACAATTTTAAAATTTGACTCTTTCGTACTTCTTAGCATCTCAATATACCTAATAGGGTATTGTTAGTAATAAAAAAATAAGCGTATATCTTACATTACGGAAACAGAGAATTAAAACCTCTCTATTTCCCCCAGTTACTCTCAGAGATGTTAAATACTTTTATCAATACATGTAATTAATCTATTTTCAATATCAGTTGCAAAGCCCTTTAATGATTCCTCATTTACCATTTCGATTAAAGCTGTTGGTTTTGGCAAGCCGATTTTGGTCTTATTGGTTTCTATATCCTGATATACAACAATCTTGCATGGCAGAAAATAGCCTACGAGTTGATTTTCAGTTAATACGTTATTCGCTTCTTTTGGATTACAAACTTCTAGTACTTTATACGGCTGTTCAAAATCAAATCCTTTATTCTGTAATGTTTCTTTAATATCAAATTGCCAAAGTACCCCGAATTGCTCTTCCTTTAAGCTTTCTTCAAGTGATTGAATTGCTTCATCCATTGATTTTTCCGTTTCAACTGTATAATGGAACATACACTTAGCTCCCTTCTTGATATAAAATTACATTTACAAATAAAATTATTTATCCAATTCACCATTCCAGTCGTTCATTCCGCCAATCATATCTTCCACCTTATATCCCAGTGCTTCTAATATACCGCATGCAGCTTTGCTGCGATTACCGGATCTGCATACAACGACATAGGTTTCATTTTTATTCAATTCATCTTTACGTAAGGCGATATGACCAAGCGGTATATGCTTAGCACCTGGAATTATTCCATCTTCTACTTCATTGTTTTCCTGCACATCAAGAATTAAAACATCTTCCCCATTTTGAAGTCGATGAGCAACTGTTTCTGGAGGTACTTGCTTTGCCATTCATAAACACCCTTTCTTATACCCAGGCACTCATGCCGCCTTTAACATTGGTTACTCTCTCAAATCCTTGTTTCTTCAGAATTCTAGAAGCCTTTGCACTTCGCATACCGCTTTGGCAGATGACGACAACCTCTTTATTTTTATCCAATTCGTTGGTACGTCCTGCTAAGCTGGATAACGGGATATTATTAAACTTCTTCTGATGATTCCCCTTATATTCACCAGGTGTTCTTACGTCTATAAATTGAACCTCTTTTTCTTTAAATTTATCTTTTGCTTCTTTTGTAGTTATATTCGAGATTCCCTTCACCGGGAGGAAAAACTTTACCACAAAGACTACAGCAATAATCACGATAATCCATTGTAAAATATCCATCTATCAAACTCCTATTCTCTCAATTATTCAATCATCCTAGAAAAAATCCAACCATATTTTGATGGCTGTTCCTAAAATAAGAACGGCAAGGATACCCTGCAATATTTTTGTGTTTATCTTTTGGCCGTATTTCGCGCCAAGAGGCGAAGCAATTAGACTTGCGATAATCATGATGACTGCAGGTACAAACAATACTTGACCGGTCATGAGTTTACCTGTAGTCGATCCAATGGAAGAGATAAATGTGATGGCAAGAGATGTAGCGATCGTCATTCTCGTTGGTATTTTTAATATAACCAACATAATCGGTACTAAAATAAATGCTCCTGCAGCTCCCACGATTCCTGCTCCAATCCCAACAATGAAAGCAAAGAAGGCAGCAATCCATCTATTAAAGGTAACTTGGTCCAAAGGGATGTCATCAATACCTTTTTTAGGGATGAACATCATCACTGCAGCAATTGTTGCTAGTATCCCGTAAACAAGATTAATTCCATCTTCAGACATGTCCTGGGAACCAAACCCTCCAATAAAACTACCTATCAGAATGGCAGCACCCATATAAATGATTAAGGTTTTGTTTAAATAGCCACTTTTCCGGTATGCCCATACACCACCAATCGTAGCAAATAATACTTGAATGGCACTGATACCCGACACCTCATGTGCCGTGAATGTAGATAGGCCAATCATCGCAGGAATATATAATAACATCGGATATTTGATGATTGATCCACCTATCCCAACCATTCCCGAGATGAAGGAACCAACAAAACCGATGAGAAATAGCGTTATGATAAATAAAATACTATATTCCATTTTTTAAATTCCCTCCACAATAAGAGGGGATCCAAAAATCGGATCCTCTTTTATACTATTTTCATTTAGTTATTAACCTTTTTTTATCCAAAATTTCAGTACGTCATCTTCTTCTGTACTTTTTACGATTTCATGTCCATCAGATTTTGCCCATGCTGTCAGGTCACTTTTAGCACCCTTATCTGTTGCATGGATTTCTAAAATTTCATCACTGTTGATCTGATCCATTGCTTTTTTTGTTTTCACGATTGGCATCGGACATGCCAATCCTTTTGCGTCCAATACTTTTACAGAATCCATAAGTTCTCCTCCTTCTACGTTTATTTTTAGAATGTTAGTGTAATATTAGCGTCCTTCGAAAATTCAATAAATGTTGCGGCTCCACCGACTTCAATACCATCGATAAATTGATCTTTATCCAGATTCATAACGTCCATTGTCATTTGACAACCAATCATTTTAACATCCATTTCCTGTGCAACCTGTACCAATTCCTCAATTGAAGGGACATTTGCTTGTTTGAATCCTTCTGCGAAATGTTCTTTTCCTTCTGGCAGTGCAAGATTTTTGTGTGCTTCCTTATGAATCAAATTTAATCCTTCAAATGTGAAGAAGATTCCTACTTCTGCGTCTGATGCTGCAGCTGCTGTTGCGATATTGAATACTTTATATGCGTCGAAGAGTCCTCCGTTTGATGCGATAATTGCTACTTTTGTGTTAGCCATAATAAATTTCCTCCTAGTATTTTTTAAGTTTTTTTAGTTATTTTTTTCTGTTGGTCCATTCCATTGAGACATACCTGGAACGACATTCTTTACATTTTTAAATCCTTTTTCTGTCAACTTTTGAGCTGCCAAGTCACTGCGACTGCCTGTACGACAGATGATAAATAGTTCTTTATCGCTCTCTAGTTCATTGATTCTGTCATCAAGTTCCCCTAGGGGTATATTTCGAGCATTGGCGATATGTCCAAATGCATATTCAGCTGGTTCACGTACATCCAAGACAGTCACATCTTCATTTGCTTCCATCTTTTGTTTCAGTTTTTCTAAATCAATTACCTGTTCAAATGTCTTTTCTTCTTTTAATTCTTGATCACTTGCCCGACGAATATAATGTTTCAATACATCGTCTTCTTCTACAGTTCCCAGATACTGATGACCGGTTCCTTCAGACCATGCTTTAATGTCTGCAGTAGATCCCTTATCGGTTGCTTGTACTTCCAATACATTTCCTGGATCAAGGTTTGTGATAGCTTTTTTCGTCTTAACGATTGGCATCGGACATGCCAAACCTTTTGCATCGAGTACTTCATTTGCAGTGATATTCATGTATATCCTCCTTTACTCTGTTTCGCCTTCCCAGCTCATCATTCCACCAGCCATATTGGTTACATCGTAGCCTTCCTCTTCCAAGAAAGCACATGCATTGTTGCTTCTCTCACCTGACCGGCAAACCATATAATAATGTTGTTCTTTATTCAGTTCAGGGTGCTTTTCTGGTATTTGTCCTAGTGGAATATGACGTGCAGAGGGAATTTTACCAGTTGCTATTTCCTCATCTTCACGAACATCAATAATATTTACGTTTTCCCCGTTAGTTATTTTTTTTCTAATTCTACTGCAGTAATTTCTTTCATTAAGATGCCCTCCGTTTATTAGTGTATATATCGTTACCCGTATAGGTATTAAAAGAAACAAAAAATAAAAGTAACAACAATTGCTATATTATACCCCGTTAGGTATTTTGTCAACTAAAAAAATAGTGAAAGCCACTATTGGATTTATCTACTTTTGACAAGTAAACTGACAGCCTCATTAATAACAGTTTCTGCACTTTCTCCATTCGCCTGTTCCTCACGTATGCACTGTTCTAAGTTCTTGCTGACAATTAATGCTGAAGTACGATCTAAAGCAGTTTTTGCTGCAGACAACTGTGTAACAACATCTTTACAATCTTTATCTTCGTCCATCATTTTTAGTACGCCTCTTATTTGTCCTTCAATCCGTTTCAGACGGTTTTTCATTTTGTCATCATATTTCATAACTAAATTTCTCCTTTGTTGTGATACTCATACAATATACCCCTATATGTATATTGTCAATCCCTAATTATTTAACGGAAAGTCAAGTTCAAGTTTGAATTGAGTGTATATGACCTTAACTCAATAAAAAAAGGAGCCGTAAAATATAAGCTCCTGTCAGAATTCTACTTCTTTACATTCTTAATACTAAGCACCCATAGCAAACGCACGACATTGTTGAGCACAATGTAAACAAATTTGACCGCATCTTTACGATAGTTCATAAGGGTGTTGTAAACAATGGTTACCACACCCTTCACAAGTCTGTATTGGGAGGAGCGATAAAAAAAGTAAAATGGCATTTCTCCATAAATTTCAGTGCGTGCATTCCCTACTACCAGGATGTTTTATCACTAGCGACTGTAATTTTATTAGCGGACCAACCTACAGAATAGGTGAAAAGAGACGTGATATTGATTCTTTACATTTATCCTTAACGGATCGTTGTATATACCTTTTCATCGTTAATTCGGAACTAACTTGACTATCTTCAATAAAAACTTTATGAAGTTGTTCAGCGACTTTTTTATCGTAAACGATTGCATTCGCTTCAAAATTCAGATTAAAACTGCGTATATCAATGTTTGTAGTTCCCACAGAAGCCACCTCTTGGTCGACTACGATTGTCTTCGCATGTAAAAATCCCTTCTCATACAATAATATTCTTACACCATATGTTAAAAGTTCACCTGTATATGCTTTATTAGCCCAATAAACGAAGGTATTATAATCTCTTTTTGGAATCATAATTCGAATATCAACCCCAGCTAGTGAAGTGATTTTACAAGCATCCATAAAACTCTTATCAGGTATAAAATAAGGTGTTTGTATATAAACGGTTCGCTTAGCAGACATGATGAGCATGATATACATATTTTTAAGATACTCTGTTTCCGAGTTAGGTCCACTCGTGATTATCTGAATAGGACTGTTCCCATTATGTTCTTCTGTTAAAAAAAGGAATTTCTCAGAATTACTTTTTTGCCCTTTCTTAGCTTGATACCAATCTAAAATAAATCTTTCTTGTATACCATTAACGGCCCCACCTATTATCCTACAATGACTGTCACGCCAATAACCGTATTTTTTGTCTAGCCCAAGATACTCATTTCCAACATTAAAGCCACCAATGTAAGCAACATTACCATCAATAATACTAATTTTCCTGTGATTTCGATGATTCACATGGAAATTGATTAACTTTAGAAATGAAGGAAAGAAAACTTCTACTTCTCCTCCATACAAAATTAGTTCATCAAAAAAAGCGGGGGACATCCCTCTAGAACCAATTGCATCATATAAGAGACGTACTTTTACTCCTTCTTGTGCCTTTTTTGTCAGTTCATCTAGAAGTTTAACTCCCAACGAATCCTGTTTAATAGTGTAATACTGTATGTTAATTTCCTTTCTAGCAGCTCTTATATCTTTAAATAGAGCATTAAATTTCTCCTGTCCATTATTTAAAATGACAATCTCATTGTCCATTGAGATCAATGCATTTGATGACTTTAAGTTCATCAAAAGTAATTTTGAATACTTTTTGAATAAATGGTTGTTATAAAGTTCACTATTCTGTAATAGTTTTATTTGTTCATTTACAGTTGATTGATGAAGATTATTTTTATTAGTGGAAGTTTTATAGATATTTTTATGTTTTAATTGCCGACCTAGAAATAGGTAAAAAATTAAACCTACAATTGGTATAAAAATAATAGCCATTATCCAAGCCCAAGTAGCACCAATTTCCCTTTTTTCAGTAAACAAAACAACCGCTGCAAAAATAAGGTTACTAATTATAACAAGAAGTACAATAACGTTTATTATTTCCGAATCAATAACATCCCTTCTATCTTTCTTCTTATAAAAATTAAGAATAAGTTTGGCATTTAATAAGCAACAAAAAAAAAGTTCATTATAAAAAATGAATTTTTTGAATGATTGTACTTTTTTGCATTTAAAACCTTCATCTTTAAAAAAGTCAAGGTAACCTTTTTCGTTTTGAATATAAGACCCG
Source organism: Oceanobacillus sp. CF4.6 (assembly GCF_051262635.1). Classification (NCBI taxonomy): domain Bacteria; kingdom Bacillati; phylum Bacillota; class Bacilli; order Caryophanales; family Bacillaceae; genus Oceanobacillus; species Oceanobacillus sp. CF4.6. Next base: position 135,157 of record NZ_JBIMEX010000001.1, read on the forward strand.
TTATCATAATTTTTCATATACCAATTACTAATTTTGTTATTTTCGAAGAAACATGGTTCAATTGCTACAATCATTCCTCCAGGTGTTAGTAATTCTCGAAATTGTTTCACATAATTTCTTAGTTTTTCAGAGGGAATATGATGTAGCACTGCAATGATTAAAATTACATCTATTGAATTTTTTTTACAAATATTATATCGTTTCGAAATACATCAAAATCATAGTCAGGATAAAGTTGTTGCGCAAAGTTTATTCTTTTCTCATCCGGATCGATTCCAAAATATTGTCCAGGTTTACAGAGCGTACAATTTGCTCCAGTACCTGATCCAAAATCAAGTACCTTCTTACCATAAAGGTTAAGATGTTTTTCAATTCTGTTATGAATGTAAATTTGATTAAACCATTTAGGTCGAATTAACTTATGATAAAAACTAGGCGAAAGTTCCAATTTTTATCCTCCATTTCTGTTTTGTTCTTTTCCAATTAGCAACTCCTCTGTCACTTTAGATAACAGGCCAAAAGCTAAATTAATAAATTGTAGCAAGGCCTATAAAGAGTTTTTGGAAGGAATACAAATAACCTTCCCGATTAGTTAATTTTGATACTACTTCAATTGTACAATTGCTCCCCAAGCCATTTTGTCAGGGAAAATAACGTGATTGAAAGTATAATTGACTTTAACAGTAATTCATTCTGGCATACAGATCATTGCTTTCTCGAAACTTATTGATACCTAACGAAATATAAAATCTAATTAGAAGGAAGTCAAAATACTAAAGGTGAACCAGATTACTAATACTTTGAATCCTGCTTCGCCTTCGTATGCTCAATAACATATTTTTTGCGGATATTTTCTCACTTCAGAAATCATAGGTTAGCGTTTTCGAAAAGTGATTTTTTTCTACTCCTTCAAATAGAAAGAAGCCACATTTTTCAGTTGAAAAATGCGGCTTCTTTAAAAATAGTTATTTGCTGTTGCTTCAATCATTCGATTGGTGAATCATTAAATGCAGTGAAGGTAGTATCATCAATATAAGAATTCATGATTACATTCTTCCTAAGGCATGCAGATAGAGTATTGCATAGTTCGTTTTTGCATCATGTATCCGTTCCTCAATGACATATTGTTTTGCCTCATCCAACGTCAATTCATGGACTTCAACAAACTCATCATCATCCCCCTGTGGAGGGTTATCCATTTTTACTAATTGATCCGTAATATACATATACATCAGCTCATCAGCGAATCCTGGTGAGGTATAGAATGAAGTGACGAATGATAAATCATTTGTTGTATATCCTGTCTCTTCTTCCAATTCGCGAACCCCAGCCGCAAGAGGATTTTCGTTGTTCTCCAGTTTGCCGGCAGGAATCTCAATCAAAGATCTTTCTAACGGTTTACGATATTGTTCTACAAGAATTATTTTATTATCTTTTGTTATCGGGATTACTGCTACAGCTCCAGGATGTTTAATAAGTTCTCTACTTGACGTTTTGCCATTTGGTAATGTGACTTCATCGACTTGCAGGTTAATCACTTTTCCATTAAAAATTTTTTCGCTTTTAATTGTTTTTTCTTCAAATTTCTTCATTTTACCACCCTTATTTGATTTATTTCTATTCTTATTTTAGCATAATGCGCTGACTTCTTTTGTACAAAAAGTTGTAATCCATACTAGCTGTACTTACAATAAAAGACAAGGATTAAAAAGGGAGTGTATATATTGAATAAAACCAAGTTGGGCAAATCTGACATTTTAATTTCGGAACTGACACTGGGCTGTATGTCTCTTGGTACAGAACAGTCAAAAGTTGACAGAATGATTGATTATGCTATCGATTCAGGAATTAACCATTTCGACACCGCAGATTTGTATGATTTCGGTGCAAATGAGGAAGTCATCGGAAAGGCAATGAAAGGTAAAAGAAATCAAATTATATTAACTACAAAGGTTGGAAATCATTTTAACCGTGCGACAAAGGACTGGTTCTGGGATCCGTCGAAAAAATATATTCTTGAAGCAGCAAAGGACAGTTTACGTAGATTGAATACGGATTATATCGATTTCTACATGCTTCATGGAGGAACACTGGAAGACCCAATTAGTGAAACTATTGAAGCATTTGAACAACTGAAAAAAGAGGGTCTGATTCGGGCTTATGGAATCTCCTCCATTCGACCTAATGTTATCCAGGAGTTTGTTAAGCATTCCTCGATTGATGGTGTCATGACGCAGTATAGTCTTTTAGACCGCCGACCTGAAGAAGAAGTGTTGGACTTATTGCGGTCCAATAATATCAGTGTACTAAGTCGTGGCCCACTTGCCAAAGGCATGCTGAGCAATCATGCTGAAAAACTTATTGACATGAAAGGGAAAGATGGTTACCTCGATTATTCGTATGAAGAACTGAAGTCCATTAACACAGAATTATCCGGATTAATACAGGATAACGAGTCCATGAATGAACTTGCTTTGAAATATGTCCAAAAACATCCTGCTGTTACCTCCGCTGTATTTGGCGCAAGTTCGTTGGAACAGATTCGTGAAAACACTGATTTTGATCATTCTAAGTTGCTGACAGATCAAACATATGAACAAATGAAACGAATAACACATGCTAATCAGTATGAAAAACATCGGCTAGAATAGCATTTTATATTAAATTTTATAAAAGGGATATAAATCGAAAAAAATTTCGTTTTATATCCCTTTTTATTATTTCATTTCGATTGTAAATATGAATACATCAAGCATCTTCGGTTTGCAACAGATTTTGAGAAGGGATAAATGGATTTAATATACCTTCTTTACTAGATAGTCTGAAAACCCCTTTATGGATACTCAGTTTCATTTCATCAGCAAAGAATACTGCTTGATCTGAATTGATTAATGTTACAAATTGTTCATTTTCCACAGGTGCGTAGGAGTTCTTTTTGTTTTTTGTAAACCTAACAGTAGGTATTCCGTTTACGCCGCATCCACAGTCTTCTATGTCATACCAGAAGAGGAGATAACTATTCTTGTCGTTCTGCAGTTTTTTCAGCTGTTCTTCAGCTTCGGGAGTTATTGTTAACTTCATAAAAAGATATTCTCTCCTTCATTAATTGTTCTGTCTCTAACTATAAATTCTATCCGATAAGTTGTCTAAACATTTGCATTCACTTTTTGCTGAATTGACTTTTAAGCAGCCTTTCCATGGATCGAGGGAATAATCTATAAAAAATACTACCAATCTCCATCCAAAAGGGCATGTTGATTTCTCTTTTGCTTGAGAAAAGACTTTGGACAACATTTTTAGCCACCAGGTCAGGGTCTAGCATATACCGTTCAACGTTTTTCTGATAAGAACCCCCTGGATCGGCAATCGAAAAGAAATTGGTACGGACTGGCCCCAGGTTAACAGCTGTTACAAATATATTATCCTTACTGATTTCCTGTCGCATGGTGTTTGTGAAGCCAAGTATTGCCTGTTTTGAAGCCCCATATGCAGCAGATTTAGGCGTAGATAATTTGGCAGCTTGAGATACTATATTTACAATATGTCCAGTATGATGTTTGCTAAAATGTGGAATGAGCAATTGGGATGTTTTCATAGATGCATATACATTAAGTGTAAACATTTGTGAAACGTCATTCCATTTCATATCTGATATGTAGTCAAAAACACCAATACCAGCATTATTAATTAAGCCATGAACTTGTTTGTGTTCCAGTAGAATATGATTGATGACTGAATCAATTTCATCTTGTTTTTGAAGGTCAATTTTATAAATGAAACTGTCAGCCCCAAACGCTTTCTTAAGATGAATTTGTGAATTAGTTAACTTGTCAATAGAGCGTGCCAACATAATTGGCTTTCCACCGTTTTTTGCAATGTGCCAGCAAATTCGTTCACCAATACCACTTGAAGCGCCAGTAACAATGAATTTTTTATTGCGGATTTTACTTTGCATAATAAACCATAATCCCATCGTGCATCGAATAATCAATAAGCCCCTCGTCCAATAAATAATCAAGTTGGCCAATTGTTTCAGACATGGTTAAATTCATCTGCTTCTCATACTGTCTAGGAAAAAGCTGTGTACAGATTTCATATGGAGTTGAATGATTCGATTTTAATAAATTGTATACTTTATTCGCTCGCTTTTCCTGGCTGAATAGTCGTTTGGTTATCACTTCATTTACATTGGAAAACTTTTCACCGTGACCTGGCAATACGGTTGTTATTTCCAACCACTGACATTTCTTTAGACTATTCCGGTACTGCAACATTGGCTTTGGCCTTTCGTCCCCTTGAATGACCGGAGATTCAATTATAGGATTCGGAGAAATATGTTTTATTAGATGGTCACCACTAATAAACAATCCATCGTTTTCTCTTAAAAAAGATAGATGTGTCTGTGCATGCCCTTTTGTTTCAATAACTTTCCATTCTGGATGTCCGGGTAACAGATCTCCTTCGCCAATCGTTCCTGTTAATGACCCCTCCCCGGCAAATCGAAACGTGTCTGTTAGCTCAGAACGAACATGGTGAAATTTTTCAGGAATTCCTGTTTGAAAGTAAAACAAATCGAAAAATTGTTCATTTTGTTGTTTAAATGATGGATCCCTCTTTAACCATACATCTACCTTTTCATGTGCAACGATCTGTTGTAGACGTGGGAATTCTTCGATCAATCCGATATGGTCCGGGTGATGATGCGTTAAAATAAGTTGTTCGATATCATTAAGTTTATAGCCCAGTTCTTTTAATTGAAATTCTAATGCTGATTTTGCCTGTTTCGTTTTGACACCAGCATCTACAAGAGTCAGCCTATCTCCTTTTATTAAGTAGACATGAACGTCACCTATTTCAAACGGTGTAGGTAGTGTCAGTTGACTGATTGTCTCTACGATATTCAATAAATATGCCCCCTACGATATGAATAGTCATTCATTTTATTTTAACGCTAATTTGGATAAAAGTACATTAATTACAATGTATGCTGAAAGAGATTAGAGCCGGTTGAAATTGACTTATCTCTAAAAATAAAACACAATTAGAAGGAAGAGGTGAAATCGATGACGAAAATCATTGCCCATCGTGGCTCCAGCAAGTATGCTCCCGAAAATACCATGCCAGCCTTTCAATTAGCATATGAGATGGGAGCGGAAGGTATTGAAACGGATGTACAATTGACCAGAGATAACATCCCTGTGCTGATCCATGACGAGCATGTGAAGCGAACAACAAATAGTATAGGCTATGTAATCGATTATAATTTTAATGATCTGAAACAACTCGATGCAGGTTCATGGTTTTCCAATAGTTTCGCAGGGATATCCATTATATCGCTTCAGGAATTTTTAGAATGGACAATCGATAAGCCTCTTGAATTAAATATTGAGCTGAAAAACAATAAAACAGATTATAAAAATATAGAAAACATCGTATATGAAATGGTAGACCACTATAATTTATTGGAGAGAACAACCCTTTCCACTTTCAATCCAAATAGTATTATGCGTCTGGAATCTCTAAATAAACATATAAGTAGTGCCTTACTTACATCCCGTAAGCGAAAGGATCTTGTTGGCTATGCAAAAGGGCTTGGGGCAAACGCAATTCATATAAAGTATCGATTATTGAATAAGTTTCTTGTTGAGCAATGCCATCAGGAAAAGATGGATTTGCGTGTATATACCGTCAATAAATTTTCTCACATTATGCGATGCTTATCTACTGGTTGTGACGGGTTAATTACAGATGTACCAAATAAAGCACTAAACTATCGAAATATATTATAATAGTGAAAATAGGAATGGATTTAAAATGGAGGATGAATATGGAATTAATATTTCTTGGTACTGGCGCTGGTGTTCCATCCAAAGAGCGTAATGTATCTTCTGTAGCATTAACTCTACTACAGGAATTAAATAATATTTGGTTGTTTGATTGCGGTGAAGCAACACAGCATCAAATTTTGAGGACTTCAATTAAACCTAGGAAAATAAACAAGATTTTTATTACTCATTTACACGGAGACCATATTTACGGTCTTCCAGGTTTATTAAGCAGCCGCTCTTTTCAGGCTGGTGATGAACTGCTAACTGTGTATGGACCAGAGGGCATAGAGGAATTTATTTTAACTAGCCTTCGAATAAGCGGGACCCATCTCACTTATCCCCTAAATATTGTAGAAGTAACAGAGGGAGAGATCCTGGATGAGGATAAATTTACAGTACATGCGAAACAACTTGATCACGCCATTCAAAGTTTTGGCTATCGGGTAGTAGAAAAGGATAAACCAGGAGAGCTTTTGGTCCATAAATTAAAGGAAATTGGTATTAAGCCTGGACCTATCTATCGTGAGATAAAAGAAAACGAAATGATTAATACGATTGATGGGATTCAGTTGTATCAGAAAGATTTAATCGGCCCAAGTAAAAAAGGCAGAGTAATTACAATACTTGGAGACACGAGAATGCAAAAAGAACACATTCCGTTCGTAAAAAATTCGGACGTATTAATACATGAGGCTACCTTTATGCATGATAAAGTTGATTTGGCAAGAGATTATTATCATTCAACGAATACACAGGCTGCTGCACTAGCAGCGGAGGGTGGTGTCAAACAGTTGATCTTAACGCATGTATCCTCCCGTTATCAACAGGAAGACGATCCTAGTATCTTGTCGGAAGCACGCGAAATATTCCAAGCTACATATCTTGCAAAAGACTTTTTTGAATTTAAAATAGATAACCATAACTAGAGGAGACGTTACGATGGAGTACACAGAAGCAGTTGTTGATAATCAGCGGTCATTCTTTATGAATGGTAATACCGTTGATTATGAATTCCGTAAAAATCAGTTACAAAAATTGAGGGATATGCTTAAAGATAATGAAGGTAAGATCTACCGAGCGTTAAAAAGAGATTTAAACAAATCGAGTCATGAAACGCTTACTACAGAGCTTGGAATGCTCTATTTAGAAATTGATCTGGCGTTAAAAAACTTAAGAGTATGGATGGAACCAGATAAAGTTCAATCCCCTATTACCCATAAGGGTTCAAAAAGTTACATTATGAAGGAACCGTTTGGTGTTGTTTTGGTAATTGCTCCTTGGAATTATCCGTTACAATTGGCCATTGCACCTGTCGTTGGTGCGATAGCTGCAGGGAACTGTGTCGTTATTAAACCATCTGAACATGCCAAAGCGACCTCAGCACTGATTTCAAGTATGATCAATCAGACGTTTGATAGCTCGTATATTACGGTGGTCGAGGGAGCTCAGGAAGCTAGTGAAGCATTGCTTAAACAGCGTTTTGACTATATCTTTTTTACAGGGAGTTCCCAAATAGGGAAAATGGTAATGCGTGCTGCTAGTGAATATTTAACCCCTGTTACACTTGAATTAGGTGGGAAAAGCCCGGTAATTGTGGATGAAGATGCAAATATTAATTTCGCTGCCAAGAGGATCGTATGGGGTAAATTTACCAATGCGGGACAAACCTGTGTGGCGCCAGATTATGTATATGTGCATGAAAAAGCGAAATTTAAACTCTTAAAAGCGATGAAAAAATATATTAAAACACTTTATGGTAGAGAACCTTTAAAAAATGTAGACTTTACTAGAATCATCAATGAGAAACACTTTGACCGCCTTGAAAAATTTCTTTCAGAAGGTTACGTGTTACATGGTGGAAATTCCAATCGTGAATCCCTGATGATCGAGCCAACCATTTTGGATAAAATAACCTGGGAAGATTCCATTATGAAAGATGAAATCTTTGGTCCAATTTTACCAGTCCTAACATTTACCAATATTGAAGACGCTCTTTTTAAAATTAAAAGGATGGAAAAGCCACTTGCTCTTTATTATTTTGGGGAGAATGAAAAAATGCAGCAGCAGGTGATGGAGTATGTATCATTTGGTGGTGGTTCCATAAATGACACCTTATATCATCTTGCCAATCCACATCTTCCATTTGGTGGAGTTGGGAATAGTGGTATAGGAGCCTATCATGGAAAGTATAGTTTTGATACTTTTTCTCACAAGAAAAGCATTATGAAACAGACTACTAAATTTGATATGCCTTTTCGCTATCCAGGTAATAAATTGGCGTCAAAGGTTGTTAAAAACGTAATGAAATAATAAATTCCTTGCATCTAAAACCCCGCTACTCAATAGGTGCGGGGTTTTAGCGTTTATAATCATCTAAGAAGTCTTTTTGAAAGCTTGTTCTTGGCTGATCGGAATCTTTATTCTCTGTATCTTTTAGTTGTTTAAAGGTATTTTTCCCGTATTTCTCTGAAAGTAAATCAATGGTTGAGTACAGATTTTCTTTTTTTGCCTCTTTTTCAAAAGTGAAAATGTCGAGCTGTTGACCAAGATTGCGTTTTTCTTCGACATCCTGAACAGTAATTCCCAGCAAACGAATTGGATTATTATTCCAATGTTTCTCAAGTAATTCCATTGCAATCAGAAGAATGTCTGACTTATTATCGATATAACTTTGTAGCTTTTTGCTTCTTGTAACTGTTTTTCGATCATGATAGCGAATCATGATTTGTACGCTCCGGCCTGCTGCTTCTTTTCGTTTCATTCTTCTTTCGACGTTGTCTGCCAGTTGATTCATCAATTTACTAAGTTCATCCCAGTCGGTTGTATCTGATGGAAGTGTTTGTGAGCTACCAATGCTTTTAAATTCATATACAGCATCCGGGTCTACTGGTCTCGTGTCGGTGCCGTTAGCCCTGCTTTTCAGTCTTTCCCCATTTATCCCGAGTAACTGTTTCAGCTCATAAACATCTTTATTAGCCAGATCTCCGATTGTTTGTATGTTAATGGAATTTAATTTTTCTGCTGTCTTCTCCCCCACCCCATACATTTCACCAACTTCCAATGGCCACAGAATTTTTGATATTTCTCTCTTTCTCAAAATCGTTATACCTAATGGCTTTTTCATATCCGATGCCATTTTAGCAAGGAATTTATTTGGCGCAATACCTATACTGCAAGGGATATCCAATTTGGCTAATATTTGTTGCTGAAGGTTTTGAGCGATTTCCAATGGGTTGCCGAGATATTCTGTCTCTGTAACATCCATATAACCTTCGTCTATGGAAACAGGTTGGACGTTAGGTGTAATGTCAGATAGCATCTTAAAAATCTCTTTGGAAGCCTGACGATAACGGTCAAAGTTAGGTCTCATAACGATTAGTTCAGGACAAAGCTTTCTAGCCTGCCAGATAGGCATCGTGGTTTTTACCCCTTTTGCCCTTGCTTCATAGCTGCTTGTCACAATAATGCCTTTACGTTCCTCAGGATTGCCTGCAATTGCCAATGGCTTACCTTTCAGTTTCGGATTATGGGCCATTTCAACAGATGCATAGAAGCAGTTCATATCTATATGAAAAATGACTCGACCTTTCTTCCGTTCTGAAATTCCCATTAAAAAACATCCTTTTTGATAATAATCCTTCATTACTCAACTTTTGCACCAAAGCTTAATGTCCTTTTCAATCTGCAAAAGTTGAATTAATTATAACATAATGAAAAAACCCCTTAAGCTTTAAGAACTTAAGGGGAAAAATTATTGTGCTGATACCTCTTGGATAATTGCAGTAACTAATTCAGTTACCTTAACAAGATCGTCAACAGCTATTTGTTCAGCTGTTGTATGAATGCCTTCATAACCAACGGCTAGATTGACGGTAGGAATACCAAGACCAGCAATAACATTGGCATCACTTCCCCCACCGCTTTTTAGAAGTTTACTTTCTCTTCCAATTGATTTGGCGGCTTTTCTTGCTACTTCAACTACTTGGTCTCCCGCTTTTTGCTTGTAGCCAGGATACATTATTTTAATCGTAACTTCAGCTGAACCACCGTACTCCTCTGCGGTTTTTTCATATGCCTCTTTCATCTTAGCTACTTGTTTTTCCATTTTTTCTGGTACAAGTGATCTTGCTTCAGCAAGTATTTCAACGTGGTCTACAACAATATTCGTTTGTTTCCCGCCTTCAAAACGACCAATGTTGGCTGTTGTATCTTCATCAATCCTTCCAAGCGGCATTTTAGAAATTGCTTTTGCAGCTAGTGTAATAGCAGAGATCCCTTTTTCGGGTTCTACTCCAGCATGTGCCGTTTTTCCTTTAATTACAGCAAATACTTTCGCTTGCGTAGGTGCCGCAACTATAATATCACCAACATCACCATTACTGTCCAGTGCATAACCATATTTTGCGTGAATAAGTTTGGCATCAAGTGCTTTTGCTCCAACTAAACCGGATTCTTCACCAACTGTAATTACAAATTGAATATCTCCATGCTGAATTTGGTTTTCTTTGATGATACGAATTGTCTCAAGCATGGAAGCCAGACCAGCTTTATCATCCGCTCCTAGTATAGTAGTTCCATCTGAAGTGATAACCCCATCTTTTATTGAAGGTTTTATCCCTTTGCCGGGTACGACGGTATCCATATGAGATGTAAAGTAAATTGGATCTGCTCCATCTACATTACCTGGAAGGGTACATATTAAGTTACCTGCACCATGTCCTGTCTTTTCCTTACTATTATCTTCGTATACGTCAAGACCCAAGTCTGAGAATTTCTTTTTGAGTACCTCAGCAATTTCAGTTTCAAACGTTGTTTCAGAGTCAATTTTTACGAGTTCCACAAATTCTTCAATTAATCTATCTTCATTTACTTTTATCATTTTAAAAACCTCCCAGTATATAGGCTACTATAAGTTTTATATTTTTTACAGTGGGATGTTTCCGTGCTTTTTAATAGGACGATCTTCCTGTTTATTACGTAGCATTTCGAGTGACTGGATTAATTTAAGCCTTGTTTCTCGAGGGTCAATAACATCGTCAACCATTCCAAGACCGGCAGCTACGTATGGATTAGCAAACTTTTCACGGTACGTATCGATTTTTTCCTGTCTTAATTGAGCAGGGTTTTCACTTTCAGCTATTTCTTTAGCATATATAATATTTGCAGCACCCTCTGGTCCCATTACAGCAATTTCAGCATTTGGCCATGCATACACAATGTCCGCTCCAATTGATTTACTGTTAAGTGCTACATAGGCACCGCCATAAGCTTTTCTTGTTATAACGGTTATTTTCGGTACAGTGGCTTCTGAATAAGCATAAAGTATCTTAGCACCGTGACGAATTATACCGGCATGTTCCTGCTTTACACCTGGAAAGAACCCAGTTACATCCTCAAATGTAATAATTGGAATATTAAATGAGTCACAGAACCGGATAAACCGTGCTGCTTTGTCACTAGAATCGATGTCCAAACCACCTGCTAAAAATTTGGGTTGATTACATACTAAGCCGATTGTCTCCCCCTTAATTCTAGCAAGGCCTACAACAATATTTTTGGCGAATTTACTCTGAATTTCAAGAAAACTATCTTGGTCAACCACCTGTTCAATTACTTTTTTCACATCATATGGTCTTAAGGCATTAAATGGCACCAAATCTGTTAATTCCGGACGTAATTCATCAGCTGGTTCATAGGGGACTTTTTTTGATTTTTCGTTATGATTTGCAGGAAGAAAATCAATCAATTGACGCACCGTATCCAATGCTCCTTCTTCAGAGCTTTTCTGAAAGTGTGCATTGCCACTTTTGGAATTATGTATATGTGCCCCACCAAGGTCTTCAGCTGAGATTTTTTCCCCTGTCACTGTTTCAATTACCTTTGGCCCCGTTATAAACATTTGGGAAGTTTTTTCCACCATAATAACAAAATCAGTAATGGCTGGGGAGTATACTGCTCCACCAGCACTGGGTCCCATAATGACAGAAATTTGAGGGATGACTCCGGAATAGATGGAATTTCGATAAAAGACATGCCCATAGCCATCTAAGGAAGATACACCTTCTTGAATCTTTGCTCCACCTGAGTCATTTAAGCCAATAAAAGGAAAACCGTTTTTGGCTGCCAAATCCATAACAGCCGCAATTTTTTTACCATGCATTTCTCCTAATGCACCACCATAAACGGTGAAGTCCTGGGCAAATAAATATACAGATTGTCCATTAATTTTTCCGTAACCAGTAACAACCCCTTCACCTTTCGCGCCATTATCCAAGCCGAAATCAGTTACCCTTGTTTCAATGAAAGGGTTTAATTCAACAAATGATCCTTCATCCAGCAAGTAGTCAATACGTTCCCTCGCTGTCATCTTGCCTTTGTCATGCTGTTTTTCGATACGCTCATCACCACCGCCAAGTTGGACCTGACGCCGTTTATCGTATAGCTCGTTAATTTTATCGAACATGTCCATCAATCGTCACTTCCTTTACGCTGGCATAATTCGAAAAGTACACCGTTTGCTGCCTTCGGATGAATAAATGCGATCTGGCTATTATGTGCCCCGTCTTTTGCTTCCTCATTAATTAACGTAATCCCCTGCTGTTTCAATTGCTGAAGTCTGGAATTGATGTTATCCACTTCTAATGCGATGTGATGGATACCTTCTCCTTTTTTATCAAGGAATTTCTTTAATGCAGAAGATTCATTAAGGGGCTCCAAAAGCTCCAGTCTGGATTCGCCAATTTTAATAAATGCAACTTTGACACCTTCAGATTCTACTTTTTCAACTGCCTCGAGTTCCAATCCGAGTGAATCGGTATAAAATGAAAGTGCTGCATCAATATTTTCCACAGCAATTCCAATGTGAGCAATTTTCTTAGGTGCTTCTACTAACTTTGCTTGTGGATCTATCATTTCCTGTACATAGGCAGCCAATACTTCGGTGGACGAACCACTTGTAAAGATTTTCTTAATTCCTTTATCCAGCAGGTATGGAATATCTTCACTGGGGATAACCCCCCCGCCTATTACCGGAATATCACTTGCACTACGGTTTTCAAGCTCCTCCAGAACTTTTGGAAACAATGTTCGATGGGCCCCGGATAATGAGGAAAGGCCAATAACATCCACATCCTCCTGTACCGCCGCCTGAGCAATTTGGGCAGGAGATTGACGTAACCCTGTATAGATGACTTCCATCCCATGGTCTCTGAGTGCCTGGGCAATTACCAAAGCACCGCGATCATGCCCGTCTAAACCTGGTTTTGCTACAAGTACACGTATTTTTTTCATTTTCTCTTTCCCCCTTATAGACCTGTGTATTCTCCAAATTCATCGCGCAACACATTACAAATCTCGCCAACGGATGCATAAGCTCTAACAGCATCCAAAATAGTAGGAATTAGATTGGAATCTGTATTTTTTGCATTTTCCTTCAATTCCGTTAATGCTTTATTAACAGCCTCCTGATCCCGCTTTTTACGAATGGTCTGTAATGATTCAATCTGGGATTTTTCCAGTTCTTCATCAACTTTCAATAAATCTGGATTTACTTCCTCATCCATCTTGAATTTATTCAACCCAACAATGACTTCCTCTTCTTTTTCAATATTTTTCTGTATTTCATATGCATTTTGATGAATTTCTCGCTGCATGAACCCTTCTTCAACAGCTTGTACGGCACCACCAATTTCTTTAATTTGATCAAGGTATTCATTTATTTTTTGTTCCATTTCGTCCGTTAGGGCTTCCACATAATAGGACCCCCCTAACGGATCAATTGAATCGGCGACACCACTTTCGTGTGCAATTATCTGTTGCGTCCTTAAGGCAATTCTCGCAGATTCTTCCGTCGGTAAAGAAAGCGCCTCATCACGTGAATTAGTATGAAGGCTTTGCGTTCCCCCCATGACTGCAGCCAATGCCTGTAATGTAACACGGACAATATTATTATCCGGTTGCTGTGCAGTTAGGGTAGATCCCCCGGTTTGGGTATGGAATCGTAATTTCCAGCTTTTTGGATCTTTTGCTTCATAATGTTCCTTCATAATTTTCGCCCAGATTCTTCTGGCAGCTCGAAATTTAGCTACTTCCTCAAAGAAATTGTTATGTGCATTAAAGAAGAAAGCAAGTCTTGGTGCAAAGGAATCGACTTCAAGTCCGGATTCAATTGCTGCATCGACATAAGCTATACCGTTAGCTATCGTGAAAGCTGCTTCCTGGACAGCGTTTGAGCCTGCTTCCCGAATATGATAACCGGATATGCTTATCGTATTGAATTTGGGTACCTTTTCTTGGCAAAATTCAAAGATGTTGGTAATTAATCGCATGGATGGCTTAGGTGGAAAGATGTATGTTCCTCTTGCAATATATTCTTTCAAGATATCATTCTGTATCGTTCCAGTCAGCTTTTCCAGTGGAACACCCTGCTTCTCTCCGACAGCAATATACATGCAGAGCAAGACAGCTGCAGGTGCATTAATTGTCATGGATGTACTAACTTTATCCAGTGGAATTTGATTTAGGAGTGTCTCCATATCTTGTAATGTATCGATAGCTACTCCAACTTTGCCAACTTCTCCTTCTGACATAATGTCATCGGAATCGTAACCAATTTGCGTTGGTAAATCAAAAGCCACGGATAAACCAGTCTGTCCTTGATCCAAGAGGTAACGGAAGCGTGTATTTGTTTCTTTGGCAGAGCCAAACCCTGCATATTGCCGCATTGTCCAAAATCGACTGCGATACATTGTTGGCTGTATACCGCGTGTATATGGATATTGTCCAGGATAGCTTAGTTCTTTTTGGTCATTTTCTTCATCGTATAATCGTTGCACTTCTATATCGGAGGAAGTTGTAAATGTTTCCTTCCTTTCGGGAAAGCGCTTTAATGTTCTTGTAACTGAATTTTCCCATTTGTTCTTTTTCTTGTCCATACATAATACCCCCCATTGCAGATTCTGAAATTTTTATTATTAATGCTATTTTCAATCTTTTTTTAATACTTGTCCAGAGTTAATTTTCGCGATAGAATGAATGATAAGTTATGTTAATAAAGGAGGATCTATTTTGGCTACGAATGTTACCCACAAATCTGCTCCGAGAAAACGTTCAAAACGCGAACGGAGAAATAAAATTATTGTATATATCATGATCATTGCGATGTTGTTATCCACGCTTACGGCTGGCTTAGCTTTCTTAATTTAAATCACCATAAATAAGCAAGTGTTTTTTGAATAAAGACTGGCCTTATACAAGTGCCAGTCTTTATTTCCTTTTTTGCTGTTTTTATCGTTCGATAGCTAATCTTCCCTTTTATTTCTCCATGTAAAAGTAGTAATATGTATAAAATGAGGCTGACAATTTTATAATGGCAGCCTCAGGTTTTGGATTATATGAAACTAATGTAATTCCGCAGTCTTACAGTTCTTTGCAATTTTCTTCAAAAACATGTTGCAATTTGCTTGTTACTTCCATTGCGCTATGTCCTTCAATATCGTGACGTTCCAGCATTGTAACTATTTTTCCATCTCTCATAAGCGCAAAAGATGGAGAAGAAGGTGGAAATCCTTCAAAATATTCCCGGGCTTTTTCTGTTGCTTCGCGGTCCTGGCCAGCAAAAACCGTTACCAGATGATCTGGTCGTTTATCATAATGAACGGAATTTGTTGCAGCTGGACGCGCTACACCACCTGCACAACCACATGTTGAGTTGACCATAACAAGTGTAGTACCTTCACGGGTTAGTGCAGTATCTACATCCTCAGGACTTCTAAGCTCTTCGTAACCTGCTTCTTTTATATCTTTGCGTGCAGCATCTACTACATCGTTCATAAACAAATTAAAATCCATATTATAACCATCCCTTTATATAATGTATTTATCTTTCTTACATTAGCTTACCAAGACCGGAGGGAATTTTCAATTTAAAATGTTTGAAAACTAGGAATTAGACGTGATTGAAATTTTTCAGTATAAATTTATCGTATTATCATTCATATTTTCTAGAATTTCCTTCAAACGGGAAAGAAATCTTCCGCAAACAAGCCCGTCAAGAATCCGATGGTCCAATGACAAGGATAAATTAACCATATCACGGGCTGCAAACATCTCGTCAATAATTACCGGACGCTTAACAATGGATTCCACTTGCAAAATTGCTGCTTGGGGATGGTTAATTACTCCCATGGAGGAGATGGAACCAAATGATCCTGTATTATTTACAGTAAAAGTCCCGCCCTGCATATCCTCAGATGTTAACTTTCCATTTCTTGCTTTCGTGGCCAGTTCATGGATATCGCGTGCGATCGCTTTAATTGTCTTTTCGTCAGCATTTTTAATAACTGGAACGAAAAGTTCATTTTCTTTAGCGACGGCAATGGATAGATTTATTGCTCTTTTTTGAATAATCTTGTCACCTGCCCACATGCTGTTTAGCTGAGGATATTCTTTTAGAGCCTGTGCAACTGCTTTTACAAAAAAGGCAAAATAAGTTAACCCATAACCTTCGTCGGTTTTAAAACTTTCTTTCACTGTGTTACGGTATTTAACAAGGTTTGTAACATCAACTTCCACCGTCATCCATGCATGTGGAATCTCCTGTTTAGACTTTACCATATTTTCTGCAATTACTTTTCTAATCCCTTTTACGGGGATCTCAATGTCACCTGTTTGAAGATCCTTTCCAGCTGTATTGTTTGATTCTCCGGAAGCCGACTGATCGTTGTCAGTATTGGTTTCTGATCGGATTTGAGAATCTTTCAACAGTTCATCGGAATAAATAATTTTTTCAAGGTCCTTTCTTGTAATTCTACCTCCCCGACCGGAACCTGTTACATCATTTAAATTAATAGCATTTTCCTGAGCCATCCGCAACACAGCAGGTGAATATCTCTTCTTCATCGATTCTTCTTCTGGCGCATTTTTTTCTTTATTTTCTGTTATAACCTCTTCTTTTTCCTGAGTGGTGGCGTCTTTGGTTTCTGCTCCCTCTGCTTCGATGTAACAAATTATATCACCAACGGCTACAGTATCTCCTTCGACAGCAGAAAGTTCCTTAATGACACCAGCAAAAGAAGACGGAACTTCTGCGTTTACTTTGTCTGTCATTACTTCGGCAATCGGATCATACTTATTTACATGATCACCTACTTTAATGAGCCAGGTACTTATTGTTCCTTCTGTCACACTCTCCCCTAATTGAGGCATTGTTATCTTTTCTCTGGACATACGTAAATCCCTCCTTAACTAACCATTAATATTCTGCTAAATCCCGCATTGCTTTTTCCACTTTGTCTGGATTCATCATGAAATATTTTTCCATTGGGGGTGCATAGGGCATCGATGGAATATCCGGACCAGCAAGTCTCTGGATAGGTGAATCCAAATCAAATAAACAATTCTCGGCGATGATTGCGGCTACTTCACCTATGATGCTGCCTTCTTTATTGTCTTCTGTAATTAGTAATACTTTTCCTGTCTTCTTTGCAGCTTCTATGATCGATTCCTGATCAAGTGGATAAACCGTACGTAAATCGAGGATATGAGCATCAATGCCATCCTCAGCCAGTTTTTCTGCTGCCTGTAATGCAAAATGCACACATAACCCATACGTGATGACGGTTATATCTTCTCCCTCTCTTTTTACATCTGCTTTTCCAATCGGAAGAACATAATCATCCGCAGGAACTTCCCCTTTTAGTAATCGATATGCGCGTTTATGTTCAAAGAAAAGGACTGGATCATTATCACGAATAGCAGCTTTAAGTAGTCCTTTTGCATCGTAAGGCGTTGATGGCATCACAATTTTTAATCCAGGCTGATTTGCAAATACAGCTTCCACGGATTGCGAATGGTAAAGGGCTCCGTGTACACCCCCGCCATAGGGTGCGCGTATCGTAATTGGTGCGCTCCAGTCATTATTCGAACGATATCTCATCTTAGCGGCTTCTGAAATAATTTGGTTTACTGCTGGCATGATGAAATCAGCAAACTGCATTTCTGCGACCGGACGGAGACCATACATTGCAGCGCCAATCCCAACGCCTGCTATTGCAGATTCAGCTAGTGGTGTATCCAGTACACGATCTTCTCCAAATTCATCATATAATCCGTCAGTGGCTCTGAATACACCACCTTTTTTACCGACGTCTTCTCCTAAGATAAATACCTTTTTATCGCGTTGCATTTCTTCCCTTAAAGCAGTTGTGATTGCTTGGATATAAGACATTACGGGCATAAAGATCCCCCTCCCTATTTTTCTTCGTAAACATATTTAAGTGCGTGTTCTGCCTCTGCATAAGGAGCATTTTCGGCCAAATCAGTCGCTTCATTTATAATAATCATTATTTCTTCGATTAGTTTCTTTTCTGCTCCTTCTGTTAAAATCTTGGCTTCTTTTAAGTAGTTTGCAAAAGTTATAATCGAATCTTCTTTACGAGCTTCATCCACTTCATTTTTTTCGCGATACGTAGAATCGTCATCATCACTCGAATGCGCTGTAAGTCGATAGGAAACAGCCTCTATCAAACTTGGTCCATCCCCCGCTGCAGCGCGCTTTCTCGCTTCTTTTACAGCTTGATATACTGCTAACGGATCATTCCCATCCACGGTAACCCCAGGCATACCATAACCTTGCGCCCTGTCCGCCACATTTTTACTGGCAACTTGTCTTTCATATGGAACAGAAATTGCATATTTGTTATTTTCGACCATCGTAATAACTGGTAATTTATGAACACCTGCAAAATTCAGCCCTTCATGAAAATCTCCCTGATTGGAGGAACCCTCACCTAATGTAACGAAAGAAACAAAATCTTTTCTCTCCATTTTGGCAGCAAGTGCAACTCCTACTGCGTGGGGTACTTGGGTTGTCACCGGTGATGAACCACTTAAAATTCTGTTTTTCTTTTGCCCAAAATGACCGGGCATTTGTCTCCCGCCTGAATTTGGGTCGTCTTCTTTCGCGAAAGCTGACAGCATTAATTCATTTGCAGTCATCCCAAAAGCGAGAACAATCCCCATATCTCTGTAGTATGGTGCTACGTAATCTTTATCTCGATCTAGTGCGAATGATGCACCGACTTGAGCTGCTTCTTGCCCTTGACAAGAAATGACGAATGGAATTTTTCCGGAACGATTTAAAAGCCACATTCTCTCATCAAGTTTTCTAGCCAAAAGCATTGTTCTAAACATTTCCAGTACTTGATCATCTGTTAAGCCCAGATCTCTATGTCGATTTGCCAGCATGAAAATATACCTCCTTATTTATCCATGAATTTGTTTTCCATCAACAGCCAATGCCGCTTCTCCAATAACTTCTGATAAAGTAGGATGCGGGTGTATGGATTGTGTAATTTCCCAAGGGGTTGCATCAAGTACTTTCGCAAGTCCAGCTTCTGAAATCATATCTGTAACATGGGGGCCAATCATGTGCACCCCTAATAAATCATTCGTATTTTTGTCAGCTATTATTTTTACAAAACCTTCTGATTCACCGTATACAAGTGCTTTACCAATAGCTTTAAAAGGGAATTTTCCAGTTTTTATATGATAACCTTTTTCAATAGCACCTTTTTCAGTTAGTCCTACACTTGCAGATTCTGGGCTCGAATATATACAAGAGGGAATATTATCATAGTTGAGAGGCTGCGGGTTCTGATCTGCCATATGTTCTACAGCTATGATGCCTTCATGAGAAGCAACATGTGCAAGCTGCATACCTCCAATAACATCACCAATCGCGTAAATATGTGTCTCTTTTGATTGAAAGTATTTATTTGTTTCAATATATCCGTTATGAAGTAGAATATCGGTATTTTCAATACCGATATTCGCTGTGTTTGCTTCTCTTCCTACCGATACAAGTATTTTTTCCGCTTTGAATGCTTGTTTTTCTGCATTCAGTTCTGCAGTAATGGATACACCATCATCTGTTGTGAGTGTATCGGGTAACACTTTGGCATTTTTTATAAAGTTTATATCTTTCTTCTTTAGAAGACGTTCCATCTCTTTGGCTATTTCTTCGTCTTCTGTTGGTAAAATTTGGTCAAGATATTCAAGTACCGTTACTTTTACACCAAAATCAGCAAGCATAGAGGCCCATTCAATTCCAATTACACCACCCCCAATTATAAGGATGGATTCTGGCAACTCTTCCATATGAAGTGCATCATCCGAACTCATAACAAAATGACCATCGATTTCAAGACCTGGCAGCGATTTCGGTCTGGATCCAGTTGCTATTAAGACATTCTTAGGTACAATCATTGTATTTTCTTCACCATTCTCGTATTCAATGGATATCGTACCTGGCATTGGAGAAAAAATACTAGGGCCTAATATTCGACCGAAGCCTTCGAAGACATCAATTTTCCCCTTTTTCATTAAGCCTTTTACACCTTGATGTAATCCATCAACTATAATCGCTTTTCTTTCCTGAACTTTAGTGAAATTTAATGTTGTATTATTTGTTTCAACTCCAAATTCCGCTGCATTTAACGTCTGCCTGAATACTTCAGCACTGCGAAGTAATGCTTTAGATGGGATGCAACCCTTGTGAAGGCAAGTTCCACCTAATTCTCCCTTTTCTACGATTGCCACTTGCAGTCCAAGCTGCGAGGCTCTGATTGCTGCGACATATCCACCGGTTCCTCCACCCAGTATTACTAAATCATACTCTTTGGTCATCGTTCCACTCCTCATTAGCAGAATAATATAAGTAATTCTCTTCGTTTCGAAGTACTCGTAAAGCCCCTTCGTTTAAGGCCATTAATTCATTTTCTCCCGGATATATGAATATATCTGCTATCCAATTCACCCTTCTTGTAATGATTTCAATTAATTTAGATTCGTAACTCAAGAATCCAGTAAATACGATAGCATCAACTTCTCCAGATAGAACGGTCCCCATGGATCCGATTTCTTTTGAAATTTGATACGCCATGGCGTCATAAACGTTTTTGGCATTCGTATCTCCGGATTTCATCATATTATCGACTTCATACAAACTGGATGTACCGAGGTATGCCATTACTCCGCCATTACCCACAACCTTTTTCAACATTTCCTCTTTTGTATACTTTTCAGAGAAACATAGACGTACCAAATCTCCAATTGGAAGGCTGCCGGAGCGCTCTGTGGTGAATGGGCCATCTCCATCAAGTCCATTATTGACATCGATTACCTTCCCTTTTTGATGGGCACCGATTGTGATGCCTTTGCCCATATGAACAATGATAAGATTGAGATCTTCATAGACGGTATGGAGATGAGCTGCTGCTTTTCTTCCTGCAGCTTTATGATTTAGCGCATGAAAGATACTTCTCCTCGATATGTCCGGAATACCGGAGAATCTTGCTATCTCTTCTAGTTCATCTACTACTACGGGATCAACGATATAGGCGTCTATATTCAGTCCGGAAGCAATCTCGTAAGCAATAACTCCACCGAGGTTGGATATATGTTCTCCAAAAGTTGCAGTTCTTAGGTCATATAACATTGCAGCATTTACTTTATATGTTCCGCCTTTTATGGGGCGTAGCAGACCACCCTTTCCACAAACCGCTGTTAACTTCGAAAGGTTGATTCCTTCATAATCCAACACATCTAGAATAGCTTGTTTTCTGTATTCGGATTGTTTCCTTATCCAATTGTCATTTCGTAATTGTTCTGGTTGATGAATAATTTCTTTCTCAAAAATACATCTTTCATCATCAAAGACGCCAACTTGAGTAGAATCGGACCCGGGGTTAATAACCAATATTCTATAGTCTGACTGCAACGTCTTAACCTCCGTCCGTTAATTTATTTCATGAAAATTATCTCTTGCTCAATATGTGTTGTTCATTAAGTAAAAACTGACTTCTCGAATTTCTTACAGATTGAATTCTCTCCTCTGCCATCCGATCTGCTGCAACATATGTTGGAATATTATCACGTTTAGAGATTTCGAATACGCGCTCTAAACTATCATAAATCATTTCCACCTTTTTCATTGCACGTTCTGAATGATAACCTACCAGCTCATCTGCAACATTAATGACTCCACCCGCATTAATTACATAATCTGGTGCATAAACAATTCCCTTTTCATGAATAATATCTCCATGATTTGTTGTTTGGAGTTGGTTATTAGCAGATCCAGCTATCACTTTAGCTTTCAGTATAGGTATTGTATGGTCATTTATGGTTGCGCCCAATGCACAGGGCGCATAGATATCACAGTCAACAGCATAGATATCATTCGGATCTACAGCTTTTGCACCAAAAGCATCAACCGCTCGCTTTACGGCATTTTTATTAATATCTGTAACAATTAATTCGGCACCTTCTTGGTGAAGATATTCGCAAAGCGCATAGGCAACGTTACCAACACCTTGCACAGCCACTTTCTTACCTGCTAGAGATTCATTACCAAAGGCTTCCTTCGTTGAAGCTTTTATTCCTTTATAAACCCCATAAGCTGTCATTGGCGATGGATTTCCGGATGCACCTGCATAAGAAGTAGTACCTGTAACAAAGTCTGTCTCCAAATGAATGAGATCCATATCCTGTTCTGTTGTCCCAACATCTTCTGCAGTAATATACCTACCATTTAAGCCTTGTATATAGCGTCCAAAAGCACGAAACATTTCCGGGTTTTTGTCTGTTCTCGGATTACCAATGATTACGGTTTTTCCTCCACCCAAATTTAGCCCAGCAGCAGCATTCTTATAGGTCATCCCCTTCGCTAAACGGAGTGCGTCTACAATAGCATCTTCCTCAGATTCATACGTCCACATTCTCGTGCCACCTAATGCAGGCCCAAGTGTGGTATCGTGTATTGCAATAATTGCTTTCAGTCCCGAATTCTTATCCTGACAAAATACCAATTGCTCGTAATCATAGTTCTCCAAGTGCGTAAAGATTTCCATATGGATTCCTCCTGTTTTAACTCGCTAGTATTATAATTAATTTAAAGTTGGGTGTCTAAATAATGCTCCATTAATATTAAAGCAAATATCGTGCCAATTACAAATTAGGTGATAAAGCTTCAAATCAGCAACTTAATGATGCAAAATATTCATTAGTGCAATTTATTGCATGCAATATTAATCGATATGATATTTTTCCATTTTGTAATACAAATTACGAATAGAAATATTTAACGTCTTAGCAGTCTTTGTTTTATTAAAATTATTTTGTTCGTATATGTTATAAATATAGTCTCTTTCAAATTCCTCCATCGCATGCTGCAACGAATTTTCTTCTTTCAGTTTAGAAAAGGAATCTGGCGGTCCTATTGCATGGCTTCGCAACTCCGGTATGTATTTTTTTGTAATAACTTCCTCATTCATATCCATGAAGATCATCGCACGACTAATCACGTTTTCAAGTTCTCGTACATTACCGGGCCAGTCATAATTCATTAAATTATCTAATGCTTCATCTGAAATTGCTCGTACATTTCTACCGTAATCCATATTTATTTTTGGGATGATATGTTGAATTAACTCGGGCAAGTCACTTCGTCTTTCTTTTACAGAAGGAATGAATATTGGTAACTTATTAAGTCGGTAATATAGATCCTCTCTGAATGTATGATTCATGATGGCTTTTTCAAGATTTACATTTGTTGCAGTAATTATACGTACGTCAATAGATATAGGTTTTGAAGCTCCCACCCTGACGATTTCATGTTCCTGCAATACCCGAAGTAGTTTAGCTTGCATATTCAGGGAGAGCTCTCCTACCTCATCTAAAAAAATACTACCATGATTTGCTTCTTCAAATAGACCTTTTTTTCCTCCACGCTTGGCTCCTGTAAAGGCCCCGTCTTCATAACCGAATAATTCACTCTCCAGTAATGACTCCACGATGGCGGCACAATTTACGCGGATAAATTTATTATGCTTTCGATCACTCTCATTATGGATGGCGTGAGCAAAAAGCTCTTTGCCAGTTCCAGATTCTCCCCTTAAAAGCACGGTTGCAGGTGTTTTTGCTCCAACTCTCGCTTGTTCAAGAGCTAATTTCATCTCGGAAGAACTACCAATAATATCATCAAATGTATATCTTGCTTCCAAATTCCGAATAATTTGGCGTGCTCGTTTTAATTCCTTTGTTAGTGACTGAATTTCTGTTACATCATGTAGTACGCCTACACTACCTTTTATGACTCCATGAACGATAACCGGAGCAACGTTTACAATAACTTCTTTTTCACTAGGCCCAACTTTCATCCGTACTCCGCGGACAGCTCTCCTTGTTTGAAGAACCTTCATGTGCATGCTTTCTCCCTCAGAGATATCAACGGTTGCCGGAAATCCAATAACATCTTTTTCCTTTAACCCTGTTATTCGGGTATATGCCGGATTAATCATTAGCCCATTCCCATTTTCATCTACAACGCTAATCGCCTCATCAGAAGATCTAATTATTGCTTCAAGCATTGTTTTAATTTCGTTTAAATCTGTATTCTCTTCTGCAAGCTTCACCACTTCTGTAATATCCTTAAATACAGCAAAGGCACCAACCAACTCACCGATTTCATTAATGATTGGTATTCTGGTGGAAACAACCTTTTTCCGGTTCTCCAATACCAGTTTTTGATTTACTTCTTTCCTCTGAGTCTGTAGTACATGTGGAAGCCTAGTCGTCTCAACTAGTTCTGTGATATTTCTACCTTGAAATTGTTTTCTTGTTTTATGAAGTATTCTTTCGGCACTTTTGTTTATAAATTGAATACGTTCTCTCTCGTCAATCACTATCATTCCGTCATGTATATGATTTAATAATAGCTCTTGACGATTGGTTTGGTGCTGTAATTCTTTAAGAAGCGATTCCTTCTCATTAAGCAATTCAGAAATAATGTAAGCTACGGAACCAGGGATAACAACTGTTTTCCTTGGCCTTTCTGATACAATATCTTTTAAAACGCGTTCATTGCCGGTTGCTTCAATAACGATATCAATATCCCTTTTCAGCCAGGCTTTCCAATCTGATCCGACGGGGATACCTGAAATGGTCGCTAACTTTAGTCCTTTAGCATTTTCATCAATATCAATAACTGCCGCAATTTCCATACGTTCGGTTTCCAGCAGAAGATTTAATAAGGCACTTCCCCCTTTGCCTGCTCCAACAATAAGTACTCGCTTCATCTCATATCATCCCACCTTGCAGTATTTTGCATGCTTTTATTTTATTTTACTTTAATATGCATTGATTAGCAAATAGTCTAACATTCCTATTTTATATAATTTTTGTTATACTTGATTCGATGTTTACTCATATAAAAATAAAATCATCAGAGAGGAAACTGGGCTGAAATGGTGAGATTTATTGCATTTCTTCTATTATTTATACCTGGAGCTCTAGCGGCCTTTGGAATTAAATTAATGCGAGATACTATTTTTGACGATTTTTATCCGATTTTCTTTTATGCAAGCATTCAATTTGTTTTCGGTCTGCTGCTCTTTATAGGAAGCATACTTTTTCTCGGTGGATTTATTGTTTACCGCGATAGAAAAAAAGCAAAAAAAACTGAAGGATAAACAGAACGTACACGATTAATTGAGGAAGATAAGTAATTAACTGTCTTTTTTTATAAATTTCAACGATTTATCTTATAAATATGATATATTAATAAAAAATCAAGTGTTTCAGGGGGATTAAGTAATGAAAGTAGCGAAATTTGGGGGAAGCTCGGTAGCAAATGCAGAACAGTTAACTAAAGTAGGAAATATCATCAGAAGCGATGACAACAGAAAGTTTATCGTGGTATCCGCTCCAGGAAAAAGATTTAGCGGTGATATTAAAATGACGGATATGTTGATTGCGCTTGGTACAGCCTACCATAATGGAGAGGCATATGAAGAAAATCTGTCATCTGTTAAAAATCGGTTTAGTGAAATTATCGAAGAACTGAAAATAGATTTATCCGTATTGGAAGAAATCGAACATAGTATAAAATCAGCTTTAAGTGTAGAAGGTCCATTAGAAAGTAGGATGGATGCTATCAAAGCAATTGGAGAAGATAGTTCAGCTAAGATACTGAGTGCTTATCTTACGGATCAAGGTCTACCTGCATTCTACATAAATCCTCAGGAAGCTGGGATTATTGTTAGTAACGAACCGGGAAATGCTCAAATACTACCTGAGAGTTTTGATAAAATTTATTCACTTCATGAAAAAGAAGGTATTCTGGTTATCCCTGGATTTTTTGGTTATTCCAAAGAAGGTAATTTGGTAACATTCTCAAGAGGTGGTTCTGATATTACTGGTTCTATTATTGCTGCTGGAGTAAAAGCAGAAATGTATGAGAATTTTACAGATGTTGATTCGGTGTATACCGTAAATCCAACTATTGTAATGAATCCTAAGGAAATCACTATCCTAACGTATAAAGAGATGCGTGAATTATCTTATGCGGGATTTTCAGTTTTCCATGACGAAGCATTAATTCCTGCTTTCAGAGAAAAAATTCCTGTCTGTATTAAAAATACGAACAATCCGGAAGCACCTGGCACGCTAATCGTTGCTGAAAAAGAAGCTAGCGAGAAATGTGTTGTTGGAATCGCAAGTGATACCGGTTTTTGCAGTTTATATGTTAGTAAATTTTTAATGAACCGTGAAATTGGTTTCGGTCGTAAACTTTTAAACATTTTTGAAGATGAAGGTATTTCTTTCGAACATGCACCTTCTGGTATTGATGACATGTCCGTCATTTTTAGAGACAACAAATTTACTGCAGAAAAAGAGAATAGTATAGTCAATCGCATTAAAGAGGAATTATATGTTGATACCGTGAGTATTCATAGAGATCTGGCAGTTATCATGGTTGTTGGTGAAGGTCTTGTTAATACGATAGGAGTTGCGGAAAAAGCGACTTCCGCATTTGCCAAAGCAAATGTGAATATCGAAATGATCAATCAGGGGTCATCTGAAGTATCCATGATGTTTGGTATTAATGCTTCTGATATTGAGAAGGCGATTCAATCACTCTATACATCCTTTTTTGAATAACTGCATAAAAAAGAAAAAATATTACTGTATACTTGCAGTAATATTTTTTCTTTTTATTCAACTTACTCGGTGTTCCAGTCGCAGACGATCTGCAACCATCGCAATAAATTCAGAATTTGTTGGTTTTGCTTTTGAAATATTAATTGTATAACCAAATAAGGCCGAAATAGAATCGATGTTACCTCTGCTCCATGCAACCTCGATGGCATGTCGGATGGCTCTTTCCACTCTTGAAGCTGTCGTATTGAATTTTTTGGCAATGTCTGGATAAAGGACCTTCGTAATGGAGCCAAGAAGTTCAATATCGTTGTAAACCATTGTAATCGCTTCCCTCAAATACATATAGCCTTTAATGTGAGCAGGAACTCCAATCTCGTGAATTATATTCGTGATATTAGCTTCTAAATTTTGTTTTTTCCTTTCCACCTTTGTTGATTTACTCCTATTAGGACTAAGCGAAGTATTTCCTTTAACTTGACGTACTTGATCCGCCAGATTTTCCATATCAAATGGTTTTAATATAAAATAAGAGGCACCAAGGTCCACAGCCTTTTTCATAACTTCTTCCTGGCCAAAGGCAGTTAGCATAATTACATTTGGCTTCTTTTTTCTTTCCATGGCTCTTAATGTATTTAAAACCGCCAATCCATCTATATGCGGCATAATGATATCCAAAATTAATACATCCGGCTCTTTTTGTTCAAGCATAGTAATGCAATCTCTGCCATTATAAGCAGTACCTATGACTTCAATATCATCCTGTTCCTCGAAATATTCACTCATTAACTGAATCAACTCTCGGTTGTCGTCGACTAAACATACTGAAATTTTATCCAAAATATTGTTCCTCCCTTTTACTGGTATCCTCTGTACTTATTCTACAAAAAATGTAAATATCCTCTTTTTTATTGGAAAACTTTAGTTTTATTTTGTATTTCTTTGATTTACTTTATTTTTCTGCCATTTTCGATAATGTTCGATATTTATATGACAAGTTTGTCGAAAAATATTTATAAGTATATTATAACAAATATTAAAAAAATTACCAATAAAAAAATGCTTGTAATGGAATTACCACTACAAGCTTTAATTATGCTGCATTCTTGTCTGGTTTTTTTGCTGCGATTCCTGCATCCTGTAACATCCATTCTATATGGACACCATAACCGGAAGTGGGATCATTTACAAATACATGTGTTACTGCACCGATAACTTTACCATCCTGAATAATTGGACTTCCACTCATTCCTTGCACAATTCCCCCGGTACTTTTCAGTAATCTAGGGTCTGTTATTTGAATAACCATGCCTTTGGTGGCAGGAAACTTTTGTGGGATACTGCTTACGATTTCTATATCAAATTCTTCAATATTTTCGTCTTCCACGACGGTTAGGATTTTTGCCGGGCCTTCCTTAACCTCATGTGAAAGTGCCACTGGTAAAGGTTTGTTAAACTTATCATTTTTTATTTTTCCTTTCAGCGTACCGAATATACCATAAGGTGTATTTTTAGTGATTGTACCAATTCTATCTTCATCAATCGAAAATTTAGCCTGTTTTTCGCCTGGTATCCCATTATTCCCTTTTTCAATCGACGTAACAGAGGAATTAACAATGGTTCCATTATTAATTTCAATCGGCTTTTTTGTATCCATATCTGAAATGATATGCCCTAATGCACCATACTTTTTCGATTCTGGCTCATAAAATGTCATCGTTCCAATTCCCGCAGCAGAGTCACGTATATATAAACCAATCTTATATTCATTTTCTTTTTCATCAAGGACTGGTATAAGAGATGTTTTTATTGTTTCTTCACCACGTTTGATCGTTAGGTCGATTTTATTATGACCTTGTCCCGCTTTTTCTACATAAGATTTGATATCGCCCATTTCCTTCACAGAATCTCCATTGATTTTTAATATCACATCACCAACATTTATTTTTGCTTCTTCACCGGGAGAGGACATTCCTTTATCTCCATTAACCAAATGATGACCAACTACCAGGACGCCTCGGGTGCTCAATTTAACACCGATGGATTGTCCACCTGGAATGACGTGAATATTACTTAAATCTGATCCGCTAACCTTTTTCATTGGAAAAGCAGATGTGGGTAAAGATTCATGACTTGTTATGGTGTTGATTTCACTTTTATCGATAATTGGAAGTCCGATCTCGGATTGATTTTGAAAAGTCATTGTCTCGCTAGGTGCTGCAAAGCTTACCTGTTCAATTCCAAATTGAAAAATGGAAAATACAGATAAAATAAAGAGAAGTACACTATATCGCAAAAACGTAACATTTTTCTGTTGTTTTTCTTTCAATCGAATCACTCTCCTCCTCCCAACCCACCACATATCTCTGGTTCTGTAAGCCTAATTTGACCTGAACAGGTACAAATTAAACTGGAGAAACTTATGATATATGTGTAACATTTCCTATTACATTTATTGCAAATTCCGTATAAGTGTGTCTCTATATGGGTATTTGAAAAAATAATTTGCTGAAATTGTTAAAAAAGGAAAATAAAAAAACCGGTTACTATATTTTCCGGTTTTTTAAGAATTTTATCCTTTTTTATTTGATTTAAATGTAGATGCAAGTCCAAGCATTTCTTTTGCGTGATCTTTTGCAGTTTCTGTCAATTTGGTTCCTGTAATCATTCTGCTTAATTCTTCAATTTGTTCCTTTTCGGTAAGTTCTTTAACGTTTGTGGAAGTTCGTTTATTTTTTTCATTTTTTTCAATGAACTTATGTGTATCTGCCATTGCAGCTACCTGTGGAAGATGTGTGATAACTAATACTTGTGAATCCTTCGAAATCTGGTAAATTTTTTCAGCAATCGATTGGGCTACTCTTCCGCTGACACCAGTGTCGACTTCATCAAATATAACACTCGTTACGCCTTGATGTTTGGAGAATATTTTCTTCAAGGCAAGCATGATTCTCGAAAGTTCCCCACCAGATGCAACTTTAGAAAGTTCTTTTAAAGGTTCACCTGTATTTGTAGAGATAAGAAAACGAATATGGTCAAACCCATTTCTATGAAGTGTTGGTTTTGCTTTCGTACTGTTTTCATCAAAAGCAATTGAAAATGCTGCTTTTTCTAAGTAAAGCCCTTTAAGTTCTTTATAAATATCCTTCGTTAATGAATCAGCTGCTTGTTTTCTAATATCATGGAGTTGTTTTGCTTCCAGTAAAGCATCTTTTTCAGTCTCTTCAATCTGTTCCAGCAATACAGTTAGATGAGAGTCTTTGTTCGTGATTTGCTCCAACTCTTCTTCGATCTTTGCCATGTATTCCATAATTTCATTTACGGTTGTTCCGTATTTCTTTTTTAAACGATTTATTTCATCGAGCCTGGATTCAATTTCATTTAAACGTTCTGGGTTAAATTGTAGACTGTCGATTTGATTTCTCAAGTCATATGTCAGTTCTTCAAGTGTAAAATAGTGATTAGACATCTCTTCAGCCTTATCGGCTATAAATGAATCATAATTGCTGTTATCCTGTAAAGCCAGTTGAGCTTGGTTCAGCCATTCGAGTCCTCTTTGCTCCCCGTATAACGCATTGTATGCATCCTGTAGTGCTGTATGAATGCGTTCAAAGTTAGCAAGCGCCTTTCTTTCATCCTCGAGTAGTTCATCTTCATTCGGGGAAAGATTTGCTTGCTCAAGCTCATTCATTTGAAATTCAAGTAGATCGACCCGATGAGCCATTTGCTGTTCGTTATCATTCAATTTCTGATATCTTTTTTTCAAGGTATCCAGCTTATTATAGAGTTGGGTATATTCGTCTTTTGCTTTTGTTATTTTTTTCGGTTCATACATATCCAGAAAATCGAGGTGACTATCATTATTCATCAATGATTGAGTCTCATGCTGACTGTGAATATCAATTAATGTTTTTCCGAATTCCCTCAAAATAGCAAGCGTCACTAATTTACTGTTTACTCTGCAAATGCTCTTACCTGAAGCAGTAATTGTACGCTGCAGAACAACTTGCTCATCCTGAATTTCAATCCCATACTGGTTCCCTGTAGCATAAATTGGATGTTTTTTATTATCGATACTAAACAAGCCTTCAATATCAGCTTTTTTAGCTTCATGTCTGACGTATTCGACAGAGCCTCTTCCACCAGCCAATAATTGAATGGCGTCAATAATAATTGATTTTCCTGCGCCGGTTTCTCCTGTTAATACTGTCAATCCCTCATTAAATGTAATCGATATTTCATCGATGATAGCAAAATCCCGAATCGATAATTCTGTAAGCACAGTTATTCATCACCCCAATCAAGAAAACTATTTCCAATTAAAACTAAAGCATACCAATAAATCGATTTTTGATTTCAGCAGCATGATCAGGTGTTCTGCAAATAATTAAGCACGTGTCATCTCCGCAAATCGTTCCCATAATTTCTTCCCAATCAAGATTATCAATGAGAGCGCCAACAGCTTGCGCATTTCCAGGTAACGTTTTCAATATGATAAAATGACTTGCATACTCAATTTTCACAAAGGCATCAACAATTAAACGCTTAAGCTTTTCAAGAGGATTAAAGCGCTGATCTGCAGGTAGGCTGTATTTATAGTGTCCTGCTATTGTAGGTACTTTAACAAGTTGAAGTTCTTTAATGTCCCTGGATACGGTTGCCTGGGTCACATTGTATCCAAGAGATTTTAGTCGATCGACAAGATCATCCTGCGTTTCAATTACATTTTCCGTTATTAATTCACGTATTTTAATATGGCGCTGAATTTTACTCATAATTGCCCCCCCTTATTTAGCATTCGGATATACAAAGCCTTGCCATTATTTTTTTGGTAAATATAATAATCGGTGCGCTTCTGCTACAGTTTTCTCGATATCGATAGGTTCTAGTTCATTTTTTACTTCTTTCTTCCATCCGAAATGTGCAAGAAATTCAATATTTCCTTCTCCTCCTGTTATTGGGGAATACGTGACATTAATAAGCGTGTACCCTTCTTTTTCCGCAAACGTAATAATTCTATTTAGAACATCCACATGTACTTGTCCGTCTCTGACAATACCTTTATTACCGACCTGTTCTCTCTTCGCCTCAAATTGTGGTTTAATCAAGGCTATGACATCACTGTTTTCTGACAAAAGTTGTTTTAGTACTGGGAATATCAATTTGAGTGAAATAAATGAGACATCAATGGAGGCTAAATCAGGAACACCTTGTTTTAACATATCAGGAGTAACGTGTCGGAAATTTGTTCGCTCCATAACTACAACCCGATTGTCATTTCTTAATTTCCAATCCAATTGATTGTATCCAACATCAATCGCATAACTAAGAAGGACACCATGTTGAAGGGCGCAATCTGTAAATCCACCTGTTGATGATCCGACATCTATAAAGATTCTATCCTTTGCAGGAATAGCAAAATATTTTAATGCTTTTTCTAGCTTTAACCCTCCACGCCCAACATAGGGGATTTCTTTTCCTTTTATGGTTAGTGGTGAATCTTCCTCTACCTTCATACCTGGCTTATCAAGTCTTACCTGTTTAGAAAAAACTAAGCCCGCCATAATAACACGCTTTGCTTTATCTACGTTTTCGATTAAATGTCTTTCGACCAATAATTCATCCAGTCGTTTTTTCCTCATATGAAATATCCTTTACTGAGAACTTTTTTTAGTGATCCCTGTTACTGAAGTAATCCGTTAAATCCATTAAATTTGACGTTTGTGCACCTGCATCTTGCAATGCTTGTTTAGCCTTCTCTACATATATCTCTTTTTGCTGAATAGCCCCGTTTAAACCTAATAGTTTCGGATAAGTGCTTTTTAGGTTCTCTTCATCACTGCCAACCGGTTTCCCTATCTTTTCCTGTTCGCCAGTTACATCCAAAATATCGTCCTGTACTTGAAATATCAACCCAAGGTAATATGCAAAATCAGTTAAATGAGATAGTTGTTTTTCCGTCGCTTTACCAACATACGCTCCGGTATAGATAGCAAATTTAAGTAGTTCTCCAGTCTTTAATGCGTGGATTTGCTCCATCTTTTCCAAAGAAACGGCTTTGTTTTCTGCTTCCATATCAAGAATCTGTCCGCCAACCATTCCTTTTGGACCACTGCAAACAGACAGTCGATGAATAATATTTACTTTTTCTCTGTCATTCAGTAATGGATCGTTTGCAATTAATGCAAAGCTATGTGTCAACAAAGCATCTCCGGCCAAGATTGCTGTAGCTTCATTGAAAACCTTATGATTGGTTAATTTCCCTCGACGATAATCATCATCATCCATTGCAGGTAAATCATCATGGATCAGAGAATAAGTATGAACCATTTCCAGTGCGACTGCTGATGAAAGCACTTTTTGAATGTTACTACCATATACTTCATAACTTGCAAGTAAAAGGACCGGACGAAGCCTTTTCCCGCCTGCCTCCAAAGAATAAAGCATGGAGTTCTTTAATTGAATTGGAATAGAAAGATCCTGTAGATAGTGTTTATATTCTTTTTCAATCTTTTCTTTATAGTTATTTATATAGTCCGAAAGATTCGTTTTCACGTTCATTCTTCCTCCTGTACATCAAAAGGTTCCAATTCACCTTGCTCATTCAAGATTTGTGTCATTTTTTCCTGTACATTTTTTAACTTATCTCCGCATATTTTAGATAGATTCATACCTTCCTGGTAATAATTGATTGCCTTTTCCAATGGTACATCACCCTCTTCAAGCTTCGAAACAATTGTTTCCAGTTTTTCCATTGCTTCCTCAAAGGATATAGCTTCATTTTTCATTGGTTGGTTCCTCCTCAATAGTTAAGACCTGACAACTAAGATTCCCATCGCTCAAATTAACGGTTATGGAGTCATTTTGTTTTACTTTCTTTACAGATTTTATTATTTTCCCATCTGATGTATAAGGTAAAGCGAAGCCGCGTTTCATTATTTCCAAAGGGTTTACTAACGTTAATTTATCCATATTATTGGCTAAATGAACGGACTTCTTTTCTAGAATTTGTGACATGGAATTATTTTGTTGTTTACGTGCCTTGTTCAAATTACTTTTAGCTTGTTCCAACTGTTTGGCAGGATGCTGAGAAGCAAGCCTTCTGAATAGATGCGTAAAAGCTGCTTCATTTTGTTTTCTATTTTGTACAAATCCCCGCTGTAGCTGTTCCATATAGCTGTCCAATTCCTGTTCTTTCTGTTTCAGTAATTGTTCAGGATAACGAAATGCATAAGATTGTAATAATCGTGTAAAATAGTTTTTACTGCTGACGATTTCTCTATTGATATCCCTTGTAAGTGTTTTTCTCATTACAGTGATGCGATCCGTCAATTCGGTTTGAGATGGAACTGCAAGCTCTGCAGCACCTGTAGGAGTGGGCGCACGAAGGTCAGCAGCGTAGTCGCTAATTGTAATATCCGTCTCATGGCCTACTGCTGAAATTATCGGAATTTTCGAATTGAAAATAGCTCTTGCCACGACTTCTTCATTAAAGCTCCATAGTTCCTCAATGGATCCGCCACCACGACCAACAATCAACGTATCGAAATTTCCCTTGCTATTTGCCGTATCGATTGCTTCCTGAATGGATACGGTTGCTTGTGGACCTTGCACAAGTACAGGGATAACGGTGATGGAGACGATGGGATATCTTCTTTTAATAGTTGTAATGATATCTCTTACTGCAGCTCCTGTAGGTGAAGTGATAACTCCGATATGTTCTGGAAATTCAGGTATCTGTTTTTTATGGATAGCGTCAAAGAGACCTTCCTTATGTAATTTTTCTTTTAATTGTTCAAAGGCTAAATACAATGCACCGATTCCATCGGGTTCCATTTGCTGAATATAAAGCTGGTACTGTCCATATGCTTCATATACACTAATTTCTCCTTTAATCAGTACATTCATGCCATTCTCCGGTCTGAATTTCATATTTCTATTATTGCCTGCAAACATAACGGACTGAATTTTAGACTGATCGTCCTTGATGGTCATATACATATGTCCACGACTATGATGCTTAAAATTAGAAATTTCACCACGCAGCCATAAATTTCTCAAATGGGGATCTGTATCCATTTTTCGCTTCATATACCTATTCAGTGCTGTAACGGTTAAGTATTTATCATTCAATTCCAGACAGTCCTTTTGCTGCTTTTATCGTATTTTTAAGAAGCATCGTAATTGTCATTGGTCCGACACCCTTTGGTACTGGAGTAATATAAGATGCTATTTCTTTTACACTTTCAAAATCAACATCACCTGTAAGTTTGCCATCAGGTTGGCGATTAATT
This sequence comes from Oceanobacillus sp. CF4.6, assembly GCF_051262635.1. NCBI lineage: Bacteria > Bacillati > Bacillota > Bacilli > Caryophanales > Bacillaceae > Oceanobacillus > Oceanobacillus sp. CF4.6. The sequence continues at coordinate 170,276 of NZ_JBIMEX010000001.1, forward strand.
CCTACATCTATCACAACAGCACCTTTTTTTACATACTCAGCTGTGATTGCATGTGCTTTTCCAATTGCAGCAATTAAAATATCCGCGTTTGCAGCTATTTCTTTCATATTCTTCGTTTTTGAATGACAATACGTTACAGTTGCATTTTCATTTAGAAGAAGTTGTCCAACCGGTTTACCAACAATATTACTCCGACCAATGACAACTGCATGCTTTCCTTCTATTTCAATATCTTTTGATTTCAGCATCGTTATGATTCCAAAAGGTGTGCATGGCAAGAAGGTATCCTCACCTGTCATCATTTTCCCAATATTACTTGGATGAAAACCATCAACATCTTTATCTGGATGAATCGCTTCAATTACTTGCTGTTCCCTGATTTGATCTGGAAGCGGAAGTTGAACGAGAATACCATGAACAGACTTATCATTATTCAGTTCGTTAATAAGTTGAAGCAATTCAGCTTCACTTGTTGAAGATGGTAATTCAATTAACGAGGAAGAAATCCCTGTGATCTCGGCAGCTTTTTCCTTTCCTTTAACGTAGGATTTGGATGCAGGATTATCCCCAACTAGTACGACGGTTAAGTGTGGTGTCAAACCTTTTTGCTTTAATCCCTCTACTTCTATTTTCATTTCCTGCTTCAATTCTGCAGATAATTCTTTTCCATTAATAATTTGTGCTGTCATAATCTAGCTTCCCCCTTATGCAATTATCTTTGATAGTACGCCATTGATGAACTTTCCTGATTTGTCATCACCATATGTATTTCCTAATTCGACTGCTTCGTTAATCGATACATTTTTAGGAACTTCTTCGATGAAATGTAATTCAAAAGTAGCAATTCTAAGAATCGTTCTTTCGACAGAAGCAATCCGGTTAATGGTCCAGTTTTCAAGATTGTCCGAAATGATCGAATCTATCTTTTCTCTATGCGCTGTAACACCTTCTACCAGCATTTTCAAAAACTCGTCGCTCTCTTCCGACTCCAGAAACGCTTCGATCGCCTGTTGTGGTTCATTATCATTTATATCCAGTTGGAAAAGTATTTGAAATGCTTTTTCTCTTGCTGTATGTCGCTTCATTGATCATTAAACTCCTTTTTATTACCAATAGTATACTCCTACAAATAATAACATGATTAACATGGCTTTGCTAGAAACTATCCATTGGATAAAATAAATGAATAAAGCACAGACCAAGGGTAAAATCTGGCCTGTGCAATAAAATTGCTTCACTCTTCAGCTTCAGCGTCTTCTTTTCCTTCCATGTGTATCCCGACGACATGGATATTTACTTCCTGCAATTTAATTGCTGTCATTGTTTCCAGCGTCAGTCTAATATTGGTTTGGAGCTCCTGTGCAATTTGTGGAATGGATACACCAAACTTTAAAATTACATACATATCAATGGCTACCCCGTCATCAGTAAGTTCTACTTTTACACCTTTACTATGAGCTTTTTTACCTAAACGCTCTGCTACACCAGAGGCGAAGTTACCTCTCATCGCATAAAGGCCTTCTATTTCTGTGGCAGAAATCCCAGCAATAACCTCTATAACTTCAGGAGCAATTTCCACTTTTCCTAACGCAGTGTTATCACTTACTTCTAATAAGGGTTGTTCACTCATGATATCACTCCTTCTAACATATGATTACATCTCTTTTTCGAGAATTGGATTCTCTTCCAAAAAATTTGTATTAAAGTCACCATCTAAAAATACTTCGTGATCCATAATTAAATGGTGGAACGGAATTGTTGTATGGACTCCTTCGATTACAAATTCATCCAATGCACGTTTCATCCGCTTTATTGCTTCTTCCCTAGTTGGAGCATACGTAATCAGTTTGGCAATCATTGAATCGTAATAAGGGGGTATTTTATAGCCTGAGTATGCTGCGGAATCAACTCTGACCCCAAATCCACCAGGTGGTAGATACATTTTAATCTCACCTGCAGAAGGCATAAAGTCTTTAAATGGATTTTCAGCATTAATTCTGCATTCAATCGCCCAACCATTAAATTCAATATCCTCCTGTTTAAAGGAGAGTGGATTTCCATTTGCAATTCGAATTTGTTCCTTGATTAAGTCCACTCCGGTCACCATCTCTGTAACTGTATGTTCAACTTGGATCCGGGTGTTCATTTCCATAAAATAGAATTCTTTACTGTTTCTGTCAAAAATAAATTCAATTGTGCCTGCACCTAGATAGTTTACAGCCTTGGCAGCATTAACTGATGCCTCGCCCATTCTTTCTCGTATATCAGCTGTTAAGGCCGGTGAAGGGGTTTCTTCTATAAGTTTCTGTAATCTTCGTTGTATGGTACAATCCCTTTCACCAAGATGTACGGTATTGCCAAATTGATCGGCCAGTACCTGGATTTCCACATGGCGAAAATCTTCTATGAATTTTTCAATGTAAACTCCCGGGTTGCCAAAAGCCGTTTCTGCTTCTTTCTGTGTAACCCGAATTCCTTTAATTAACTCTTCTTCGGACCTGGCAACACGGATCCCTTTACCGCCACCGCCTGCGGTAGCTTTAATGATAACCGGGTATCCTATTCCACTGGCAACTTCAATCGCCTGATCTTCATTTTTAATTATTCCTTCAGAGCCAGGAACAATTGGTACATTTGCTTTCTTCATTGTCTCTCTGGCAACATCTTTTATTCCCATTTTTTGAATTGCTTCAGGGGTTGGTCCAACAAAAATAATATTGCAAGCTTTGCAAATCTCCGCAAAGTCGGCGTTTTCGGCCAAAAATCCATAACCAGGATGGATTGCATCGACTCCTGTCAATGTAGCTACACTTATTATATTTGTGAAGTTCAGATAGCTGTCTTTACTTAGTTTTGGTCCAATGCAATAGGCTTCATCCGCCAATTGGACATGTAATGATTCTTTATCTGCTTCTGAAAAGACAGCTACAGTTTCTATATCGAGTTCCTTGCAAGCTCGTATAATCCGGACTGCAATCTCTCCCCTGTTAGCAATTAACAGCTTCTTAATCAATTGCTCCATCCCCTTATTTTTTCTTTACTCGGAATAATGGTTGCCCATATTCTACTAGTTCACCATTCTCTGCGATGATTTCTACGATATCACCAGATACTTCTGCTTCAATTTCATTAAATAATTTCATTGCTTCTACAATACATACTACCGTATCTGGTTCAACAGAACTTCCTTCTGTAACAAACCTGTCATTCTCAGGGGAGGATGCAGTATAGAAGGTACCAACCATAGGAGAAACTATTTCGAAATCGTAGTTAACACTGCTGGGTTGATCTTCAGTACTGATTTTTATTTCTGTCTGTGCCTGCTCCGATTGCCCCTGAACTGGCAGATTTTCTTCTTGCTTGAACTGTGTTTCAATCGTTTCTGTTCCTACAAAAGGTTTTTGATTTATATCTTGATTACTTTTTTTCAGAGAAACGCTTGTCCCATTCGTTTCATACGTAAACTCAGATATACTTGATTGATCAATTAATTTTATTATCTCTCTTATTTCCTGAACTTTTAACATTTCCGGCACCCCTCTAGTTTTCATAGTTTATGTGGATACAGATTTTTTATCAAATTATTATTAGGTACTAATAACTTCCCTTAACATAGTACGATAAAAGAGTGCAAAACATCAAGTCTGTACGTCCATGTTTGTATTTCAGATTTTAGACTTCAAGTTAATTATACCAGTATTCAAGTATCATTGCGAATAGAAACGAAAGAGAAATAACAAAACCCAGACGTGGAAATCGTCTGGGTCAATTCATTGTTTTCAAATTTTGCGAAAGTTGTATACTCTACTCACCAGTTGGTTGAAAGTTAACTTCAGCAGTTATTTCACCGAATTCGTCACGAACCATTTGCATAATATTTACAACTTCTGTTTCTGATAGTTGATCAGCTTTTACATGGACATGAACTTTTTGGCCATCTGATCTAACCAAAACATCTTGATATTCGGTTGCTCCAATTATTTGATCTTCAAGAATAGATTCTTTTGTAGTCAGACCCTCTAATACATCAATGTCTTTCATCGCTTGTTCCTTTTCATCTGTATTTGCGGATGCTGAAGCAACAATATCGGTTAAACGATCCTTTTTCATGCTTCTATCATCTAGTATTTCCATTCTGATTGTTGTAAACAATTCATCTTTCCCCAAGTTTGTGATGTTGTTTACTTCAGCCTCATTTGACTCTGACTCCTCTGTTCCTGTACTCGTAGTTTCTTCAGAATTTGCTTGTCCATCATCAATATAGGCCAAATCTTCACTACTTGGTGAAATGATATAATAAACACTTAGTACAATCATAAGACTCAACATTGTTAAAAGCCACACTGTTTGTTTTTTTAACATTAATAATTCCTCCTTAGTTTTTTGGCATTACAGAGATTTTGTGAGTTGGAGCATCAAGAACTCGTGAAATGGCTTCAACTATCTGACTTTTAAGAGACGGGTGGTCAGCCCCTTTTGCTACTACAAAGACGCCTCTTACTTCCGGCTGTTTCGTTTGTATTAGTAAAGGAACTTCCTGATCTCCTTTTCGAACGAGTACAACTTGATTCTCTTCGGTATGGTCCTCAATTTTTCTCGTCCCACCATTTGTATCATTTTCATCTGTCGTCTGCTGGCCCTTCATTAAGTTCTTCTCATAAACATGAGCACTCGTTGCATCGAGATTTACCATTACCTCTGTCTCTGTTACCCCTTGTATTTTATTAAGCATTTCTGCCAGTTCTTGCTCCAAGCTGTTTTCCAGCTCTTTTATATCAGAAGCAGATAACTCTGCTGAATTGTCAGCCTGTGATGAATTCTGAACTTCATTTTGAGACTGCATAATTATATCGGGTTCCTCTTCTGACGAAAAAATATTACTGATTATAATCAGGAATACTCCAGCCAGCCCTAGTAGTATAAGATACCCGATTCTTTTTGATGGAGGCTTGTCACCACCCTCTTTTTTTGGTCGAAAGAAATCTTCCAATTTATTCTTCAAGATGTCCCCCCTCCCAATAAATAGATACTTTCTTATCTGTCAACTCCCATACTTCCATTAATAAAACTTCAATTTCTGAGAGATCTTCCTCGGGCTCTTCCTGATTACGTTGAGAATTTATTACTACATCTTCAACTGTATTCACCGCTCCCTCCCCGTTTTGTGCTTCATTTATATAAACAATGACTTCTGTAAGCTCCTCGAAGGAAATATCCGGAGTATCATTAAAGCGAAACTCCATCGTTGTTATCTCGACCTGATATTCTTCCTTCAAGGGGTCCGCTGCTAAATTTTTCAGTTGGACAGCCATTTGTTCTAAAATATATGCATGTTGACTGCCCTGTATTTCTTTTTTTTGAAATTCAATCTGATTTTCTATGGTTTCATCCGATTTAAATTCCTGATCCAGTTCGTTCATCGATGTTTCAATGGTCTTCTGAATGTCTGTATTAAAAATATGGAAAATTGGTTTTAATAGAATTAAAATTAAAATTAATCCTACAACCAATTTGACATATTTCTTCATGGTGTCTGCCGGGATCAGCAAGTCGATAATTGAAGCAATGACAATAAATAAGATAATTTGTGTTACCCATTGGGTAATGACATCCATCGAACTCACCCTATCTCAGCAGAATTGTTATATTACTTGCAGAAATAATAATTACGATGGCCAATAAGAACATTAAAGAGACTGCCAGTAGACATGCAAGTATATACAAAATATACGTGCTGATTGTATTTAAAGCTGTTATAACAGGCCCCCCGCCGATTGGCTGCAGTATAGCAGCAGCCAGCTTATAAATTAGTGCAATTGCAGCAATTTTAATAGCTGGAAAAAGGACAATTAAAAGAATGATAAACAATCCTGCCATCCCGACTGCATTCTTAAGAACCAATGAAGCACTGAGAATCGTATCGGCAGCATCTGTGAACGTCCTTCCTACTACAGGGATAAAGTTACCCGTAATGAATTTAGCTGTTTTCATAGCGATACCATCCTGAACCGCTGCAGCAGTACCTTGAACGGAAATTACGCTTAGAAAAACAGTCAAGAAAACACCTAGTGTTCCTAGACTTACAGATTTAAACAGATTTGCCAGATGTGTCACCTTATAATTATCATTCATGCTGCTAACAATCAGTAATAGTGCGGATAAAAACAAGAGAGGTAAAATGAAAGATGAAACGAGTATTCCACTGAAATTAATTAGGAATATAATAATTGGATGAAAAAATGAAACAGAAATGACATTTCCAAAGGTTGCCATCATACCGAGCACTAGTGGAAGCAGTGCAATCATAAATCCCTTCATCGCATTAATTGCATCTTGTGTATAGGAAACAGCCAAATAAAAGCTGTTGAGCGCGATAAATAATAGGACAAGATAAATTACAAAATAGGCAATTTTACTAACTGCACTCTGTTCAAATGCCGTGTGCATCGTTTGTAAAACAACGGAAAACAATGTCAGCATCAAAAGGGTTCCGAGTAGCTTCCCGTTTAAAATAAGTTCATGAAACAAGTACTCTATAAAAGCAATAGCTGTATTTTTAAAAGAAAAGGAATCTTGATTTTTTATAAACTCGGTGATACTTGTCTTTTCCAAATCAGGTAGAAATCCACCATATTCTTTAACAAGCTGGTCCCAGTATTCTTTCACACCATCAAGTGAAATTTCCTGTAGTATTGCATCTTCAATTTCTATTTCATCACTGGCTGTAGAGGCATAGATGGAAGGTTGTCCATTTATTAAAAAAATAAATGCAAGAAAAAATACGATAACATTCTTATTTGATCTCATTCACCCCAATTGCTCCCTTCAGCCCTAACAGATTACTTATCGTATCGTACCATCCTAGACGGAAGGTAGAAAGCTTACAATAGCTTCTATAACAGCAGTAATAATTGGAACTGCCAACAATAAAATAAATATTTTTCCTGAGAGTTCGATATACTTGGCAACAGAACTAAGTCCGGCATCTTTTGTGAGGTTGGCACCTAATTCTGCAATATACGAAATTCCGATTATTTTAAGAATTGTTTCCATATATAGTCCTTCAATATTTGCCTTTTGGCCCAATGTCTGTATCATTTCAAAAATAATGCTTATTTGCTTGATAATGGCAAGAAATATGATAATTCCAGTAACCAGAATAATGATAAAAGCAAATGATTTGTTGATATCTTTTAAAATAATATATAAAATACTCGCTATGACGCCTAATATAGCAATCTGCAGGATATCCATATACTTTAGCTCCTAGAACAGAAATACAGATTTAATTTGTTGAAAAAGATCAGAAAGTCCATTTACCACAATTACCAGCACAATAATAAAACCAATTAATGTAGCAAACTGGGCAATTTCTTCCTTCCCCATTTGTTTTAAAATCGTATGAATCAATGCCACAATTATTCCTATTCCAGCAATCTGGAAAAGAACGGATGCATCTGTGAACATGAATATGCTCCTTTCTCTAGTCCAACTCCAGCGCTATTCATAATAATCTTCTCAGTTGTTTCAATAGCTTGATATGCAAGAAAAGTGCTTTTGCAATGAAATTATTCAAATGAGAAGCAACACAATAAATATTCCACTTAATATACCTAGACTTTTTGCCATTCTTCCATACTTATAATAATTATCTAATGCCTCTTCAAGTTCCCTGTCCAAGTGCACATTAGTCAGTTGTATATGCTTTTGCTGCTGATAAATATCATGCTGTCCCAACGTTCTGCCAAATTGATTTAAGATTTCCTTCTCGCTCTCGTTCATGGTTGAATTCTTCACCAGTTCATCCACCTTATGCTCCCAAAGGTTGAAAAAGTCCACTTGTACTTCCTGCATTTCCGTTCCTAAGGCAGCAAAAAATGATTTAAGCGGTTCTGGTATTTTCTGTGATATGGAAAAAAAAGCTTCATGCAAAGGTGCTTGACTATACACAATCTCAGCTTCTAAAATCTGCAATGCACTTTTCAATTGCCTAATATGTTTTGGGCGCTTCGTTAGTCGGTTACTCCATTCAAATCCGATCAAGGTGGCTGTGCTTATTAAAAGTAGTGCTCCAATCCACTTCATCTGTTACACCTCTCGATTTCTGCAACAGTTCATTTTCTCTTTGATCAAAAATCTTCCCTACTTGTCCAGGTTTTGATTGCCTATCCAATAAGATAAAGCGATCAAATATCTGTTGGTCGAAGATTGGCTTTAGTGAAGGTCGTCGCTTTAGTTCTCTCATATCGCTTCCATGGATAGTACAAATTATGGTAACCCCTGTATGGATTGCTTCCATCAATGCTACGATGTCTTCCTTATTGCCAATCTCATCCACCACCATTACATCAGGGGACATTGACCTGATTAACATCATCATTCCTTCAGCTTTTGGACAAGCATCCATCACATCCGTTCGTAATCCTAAATTATGGTATGGAACCCCTTTTAAGGAAGCCCCTATTTCTGATCGTTCATCAACAACTCCTACTTTTTTTGCCGCTATATTTCGGCTTCCACTTGCAATTAATCGTGTTAGGTCTCTGATCAAGGTTGTTTTACCTGTTTGAGGGGGGCCAATAATTAGCGTATTCAAGTATTTTTTATGGAATACATATGGGAGGACCGATGATGCGGCTCCAATTTTTTCTTTTGCTATCCGAATATTGAAAAATGTTATATTCTGAATGGCTTTTACTTTGCTATTTGAAGTTATCACTTTTCCTGCTATACCAACTCTATGTCCACCTTCAATGGTTATATAACCCTCTCTAAGTTCATCTTCCATTCGATATAACGAAAACTCACTAAGTTGATTGATTAAATACATGCCTTCATCACTCTTTGGTATAATTGTTTTCAGCCATTCCACCTCATCGTCAAATATTAATTCTACTGGGTGGTATAACCGAATCCGAATTTCTTGTAAAAATTGCCATCTGTTACCGATTTTTAATCGTATAGCCTGTCTCATTTCACTCGGAAACAAACGTATAATCTCGTTCATTCGAATACCTCACTTTTTTAGTGCTGCTTTATAGTAAATGTATGTTGGATGAGGTAATTTATGACTCATTAAAATGAAGTTCTTTCGCTTACATGAGGTCGATAGTGGGGATATATTTCTAAACGTTGTTTTCGCAGAGATCGTTACCATCAGCCGAAGTTGAGATAAAATGCGACATAAGATTAGTAGTTTCAGTGGCCGCTCTGGGAAATACACTGCGCTTTTCGCGGGCGGCTGGTGAGCCAACTTGCGCTAAGGCGCTGCGCTGTCTCACCGATGCCTCTGCTCCCGCAGAAGTCTCCGTGTATTTCCCAGAGCTGGTATAGTGTCCAATAAACAGTTAATAATCACTTTATTGAGTAGTAATGAATTCGCTCTATTAAGGCAGTTGATTGGAGCGGAGGACAGTTGACTCCTGCGGGAACAGCACGTGTCCGAAGACCCCGCAGAGTGGTTTTCTCGAGGAGGCTGAGGCCGTGCCCGCGGAAAGCAACTGTCCGCAGCGGAAATCAACCAGCAGTTACTTCGCAGTTTATACAAATTGCGAAGTAAAAAAAGCAACAAGTCTTATGGGTGGGACGAGTAACCGCAGCAGTCCAAGGTTAACTTGAAAAGTCCTTTTAAACAAAAAAGCAGTCCTGTGATTAGGACTGCTTTTAGAGAAGTATTCAATTAGGCTCTGGATACATATTTTCCATCAGATGTATTGATGACTAGTACATCGCCCTGATTAACAAAGAATGGAACTTGGACAACATGGCTTGTTTCCAATGTTGCCGGCTTTGTTCCACCGCTTGCAGTATCCCCTTTAATACCAGGTTCTGTTTCCACTACTTCCAGTTCGACGTTGTTTGGGAGGTCCACACCAAGAATCTCACCTTCATAGCTGATTACATGCACTTCCATGTTTTCTTTAATGAACTTTAACTGTCGCTCTATTTGGTTTGTTTGAAGATCAATTTGTTCGTATGTGCTCGTATCCATGAATGCATGCGTGTCTCCAGAAGCATACAAGTATTGCATTTTTTTATTTTCAATATGTGCTTTACTTACTTTTTCGCCACCACGGAATGTTTTTTCCTGGATGTTACCACTACGCAAGTTACGAAGTTTTGAACGAACAAAAGCAGCACCTTTCCCAGGCTTTACATGCTGGAACTCTAATACTTGCCAAATGTCGTTATCCACTTCAATGGTAAGTCCCGTTTTAAAATCGTTAACTGAAATCATTTTTATTCCTCCCTTATGTAGAAAAACTTAAAGTTGTATCAATTCTTTTGGAGCAAAGGTTAATCGTTCATTACCGGTTTCAGTGATGACAATATCATCTTCTATTCTGCAGCCGCCAAGTCCATTAATATAAATACCAGGTTCAACTGTAACGACCATGCCTTTTTCAAGAATTTTATCTGATCGATAGGATAATCCCGGTCCTTCATGTACTTCAAGACCTAAACCATGACCTGTTGAATGACCGAAATATTCCCCGTACCCTTTTTCTTTAATATAGTCTCTTGTTAATGCATCAGCTTCTTTACCAGTTAATCCCGGCTTTGTTCCGTTCACTCCACGAAGATTTGCCTCTAATACTATATCATAAATTTCCCTTAATTCGCTTGAAATTTCTCCGACAGCAATCGTTCTTGTAATATCTGAGCAATAACCTTGATACAGAGCGCCGAAATCCAATGTTACCAGCTCACCATTTTGAATTTCTTTTTCCGATGCAACACCATGTGGAAATGCAGAACGTAAGCCTGAAGCAACAATCGTATCGAAACTGGATGCTGTAGCACCTTGTCGGCGCATGAAAAATTCCAGTTCATTGGATACGTCAATTTCTTTTACGCCTGGTTTTATGAAAGATTGAATATGTTCAAATGCGTCATCAGCTATTTTAGCTGCCTTTTTCATAATATCCAGCTCTTCACTTGTTTTAATTAAACGTATTTCTTCAATTAATCCGCTAATTGGGACCAAACTCACATTAAGGTTTTTATTATAATTTTCAAATTGAGCGTACGTCACATAATCTTTTTCAAAACCAAGACGCTGAATTCCCAGTAATTTTAACTGGTTAGCTATCTCTGATTCGATCGGATGTGTATGTTCAATGATATTAAAATTCTTCGTTTGCTCTGTAGCTTGCTCCGTATATCTGAAGTCAGTAATGAATATAGCCTCTATTTTGGAAATCAAAGCTACCCCAGCTGTGCCTGTAAAACCAGTTATATATCTTCTGTTTATTGGACTAGTTATGAGAATTGCGTCCATTTCATTTGATTCCAATGTATTTCTTAACTTTTTAAGTTTATCCATATCCCGGATCCTCTCCCTCTCAAACAGTAACCAATTCTATGTTTTCTGTGTTTAAGTGTATCATAAATGGACAAATTTGAATAATTTATAAGTTATTCGATGCAGGACAGAAACTACTCCTTCGCTTTCTTCAGTTCCCTGATCTTCATATCATGATAATCGTACGAAATGGAGTAGCCTATGAACGTACCATATAGGATAAATAAACATAATGTTGATACAATTGTATTGTAGGTTAAATCAATTAATCGTGGTATATTAGGGAAGATCGGCTGCATAATATAAAAAATAATCACCCATAAAATAACCCCGTACAGTAGCCCCATCCACATCGAGTTAATTTTTTTGAATAAACCATAATAAATAAGCGCAGCCATGATGGAAAGTATCCCTGCCAAAAGGATAGTAATAATGACTCCAAGCCAACCGTCAGTCCAAGAAGCATCCAACCATGACTTTAAAAGAAATGACTTTGGAGATACTTCACTAAAGTTAAAATAATACATCAGGCTACCAATACTACTCCATAGAATACCTCCAATAAATCCAGTAAGTAATGCCCTTGAAAAAATAGACAACTGTTCTTCTGTATTAACTTCATTTGAATGTTGTTTTTCCGTTTTCATTTAAATACACCTCCAACGATATTATTACCAAACACGTCAAACAAATTACAGGAGGTCCATATAAATAACGGTAAATAGTAAAAAATAGTAGTTCACAAAGGATAACTTTAGTAGAATAGAAATTAGATAACGGCTTAATAGTAAAACCTTGAAGAAAATGATTAAAGGTATTGAATAATTTATGAATTGACTGGAAACAATTTTAATAGATACGTTTTACGCATTATTTTAGTAATGCTGATATAAAAGTCCTCATTAGTGGTATAGCATTAGTAAAAGGCCAGAGACTTTAAAAGGAGGAGATCTTATGGGACGCAGTAAATTTTCCATTGTCATTTATTTAATAATAGGTTTGGCAGTTGTCGGCTTGTTTTCGCAGCTTCTCGGTAATACGGCTAACTTCTTGACCAATATTCTCCTAATGGTAGTGGTGGGTGCAGCAATATTTGGGTTACTTTACTTTTTCGTTCTCCGAAAAAGAGGTCTTTCCAATACTGACGATATGAAGAAGTATAAACAGGCAGTCAAACAATCAAAATCAAAATACAAACAACCAAAGAAACCGAGTAATGTTGCAACTGCTTCCACCAAAGCAGTAATTCCACCAAAGAAAAAGCGTGGTAAACGAGCATCTCATTTAAGGGTAATCGAAGGAAATAAACCAAAAGGAAAAGACCGCGCTTCTTTTTAAGAAGTACGGTCTTTTTATCTACTCCAATTCTTCAAAAAATCAGTTGCATATTCCCTTCCGTTTTCAATCAGATTTTCTTTTGCAGTCTGTGAAATATGGAAATTAACTGTCCCAGTATTCTTAATAGGAACAAATAGTATATTTTGTTTTTCATTTTTGGATATATATCTTGCATCATGTGCCTGCTTCATTGTAGAAAACAAAGCATGGAACATATCTAATGCGTTCCTAATATCTCTCGGACCTATTCCATCTTCTGATGCGTCGGTTATTTTTATTCCGAGAAGCGGCCTTTTTTTAATTTCACTTCCATTATTATCAAAAATCCACAACGGAAAATTGCTCAAAAGCCCCCCATCAACCATGAGACTTTTTTTCTTATACTTCCCTGGCATTTTTTTTGGCATAAAAAAGAAAGGAAATCCGGCACTCATTCTAATTGCCTTGGCTACTGGGAAAAATTCCGGCTGAATACCATAGACCCTTTCGAGGTCATCAGGTATCACGATTAGCTTTCCTAATGAAAGATCACTAACAACCACCTTGAGATATCCCGGTTTAATGTCGTGAAAGGTATGGATATTTTTGCGAGCCAGTGTTAATTCAAGCCATCGTTCCAGTTTATCCCCTTTATTGATGCCAAGCATACGGTAGAGGAACAACCATTTTGTGAATGGGAGTAGTTTAGTAAGGACAGGTGGATCAACCAGTTGGGTTAAATCAAGCTGACTTATAAGTTCTTCCATTTCATCAAGTTCAAAACCCGCCGCAATAAAGGATGCTACAATTGCTCCGGCAGAAGTCCCGGCTACACGTTCCAACTGCAGGTTTTGCTCCTTCATGCTCTCCAGTACACCAACATAAGCAAAAGCTTTGACACCGCCACCTGAAAACACACCATCAATTTTCATGGGTTCTCTCCCTATGCATTTTTGTATGACTTGGTGAGGAATTTTATGAAATTTCGATTTATTATATATGTAAGCAATTCGGTATCAAATTAGAACCCGAATAATAGAAAAACCATACAATCACATTTCATAATTGTATGGTTTTTCTATTATTCATTTTCGTTTTCTTCTGCTGTTTTCTTTAATTCTTCAATTCTTCTCTTATCCGTTTTGAAATAGTTCACAAGATCGCCAATTCGATCAATCGAATTCCAACTTAGATGGTGTTCGATTCCTTCTACGTCCCCATATATATTTTCCTTCTCCACGCCGATTATACCAAGGAACTCTTCTAGAAGTTCGTGTCTAAAAACTAAACGCTCACCTATTTTCTTCCCTTTGGAAGTAAGTACAAATCCCCTGTATTTTTCGTAGTTCAAATATCGATCTTTATCCAGTTTCTGAACCATTTTAGTTACAGAAGAGGGATGTACTGCCAGGGCTTCTGCAATGTCAGATACACGGGCATACCCTTTAGATTCTATGAGGTTATATATTTGTTCTATATAATCTTCCATACTTGGTGTAGGCATTAAGAATCTCCTCGTTTCAAGAATATTTTTTATCTGGGGCAAAACTGTTTCCTCATTATCAGAATACATGAAAATCTATAGCAACTCAAGTTATTTCGTAAACAAGGAAAAAAGGACCTGAAATAAACCTGGTCCTTCCTCCCATCTGTATTATAAACCGCATTTTAGCTGTGCTCCACAACTCGTACACGTATTACAACCACCAATATCCTCGACATTTCCCTCTCGACATACAGGGCAGGTGTCGCCGACTTCAGAGCCGATAGTTACTTTTGTTTTTCCTAATTCTTGAATCGTGTCCATTAAAACAACTTTAGGTTTCTCTGCGTCTGCAAACAACTCTGTTTGCTCACCAACTGTATTTTCTTCGGCTTTCAGTGTCAATACTTGTGAGTCACGACTACCATCCACATACACAGTGCCGCCTTTTGCTCCACCGTTGTATAGTCTTTGGTATACACTTTCGACTTGATCTACCGTATACCCTTTAGGCGCATTCACTGTCTTGGAGATCGAACTATCAACCCAACGTTGGATAACACATTGCGTATCTGCGTGGGCTTCTGGTGCCAACTCCATTGCAGTTACAAACCATTCCGGCAAGTTGTCTGGGTGTGCATTTGGATTTCTGTCCAGATATTCCTGAACAATATCTGCTTTTACTTCGATAAATTTACCAAGTCGTCCACTTCGGAAATAGGAAAAAGAGAAATATGGTTCCAAACCTGTACTCACACCAACCATTGTTCCAGTGCTTCCAGTAGGAGCTACTGTCAACAGATGCGAATTTCGAATTCCATAACTCAATACATCCTGTCTAATATCTTCTGGCATCTTTTTCATAAAGCCTGTGTTAATAAACGCTTCTCGTAATGCTTTCGTTTCCTCTTCATTAGTACCAACAAGGAATGGAAAACTCCCTTTTTCTTTGGCAATTTCAATAGAGGTACGATAAGCAGTCGTTGCAATGGTTTCAAACACTTGATCTACCAGATTATTTCCCTCTTCAGTTCCATAAGTTGTTTCACAGTAGATTAATAAATCATGCATACCCATCACGCCAAGGCCAACGCGACGTTCACCGAGAGCTTGTTTTTTATTTTCCTCCAGAAAGTATGGAGTAGCATCAATAACATTATCCTGCATCCTTACACCAGTTTGTACGGTTTGTTTTAATTTTTCAAAGTTTACTTTCTTTGTATCTTTATCAGCCATTTCAGCTAGGTTTACAGCAGCTAAATTACAGACTGAATAAGGTGCGAGAGGTTGTTCGCCACACGGATTTGTTGCTACCACTTGATCTCCATACGCTTTTGCATTTGTCATATCATTTGCATTGTCGATATAGAAAATGCCGGGTTCTGCTGAGTATGTCGCACATACATTAATCAAATTCCATAATTCTTTTGCTTTTATGCGACGATAAACTCGAACACCATAGCCCATTTCTTCCCATTTACGTACATCGCCTACATCATGCCATTTTTCATTGTAAGCATCCATTTCCTCTTTTGTGTAATTTTCTACATCTGGGAAGCGAAGCTCGTAAACTTCATCATTTTCAACTGCTTCCATAAATTCTTTTGTAATACAAACAGAGATATTTGCACCGGTCAAAAATTCAGAGTTGTGAACAGAGTATGTTCCACCGATTCGCAGTTTTTCGTCTGCTTCACGGATAGCAGCTTCAGTGAAACCTCCCAGTCCAGCAATTGCTTTATAATTTACGACACTTTGGTATAAATCAAATTCTGTTTCTGTTAAAGGTGTAAATTTTAATTTCTCTTCTGCCAACCGTTTGATTTGTTCATCTTCACTATTTTCGATTAGATAGCGAAGTATCCTGGAATTTTGCATCTTTGAAATAATAAATTCGATAATATCAGGATGCGAATCGACTAACATAATCATTTGTGCCAATTATTGTTGCGTTGACTCGTTAAATCAACTCTCTAAGTTACCCTAGAGTTCAGACCATATCTTACACATTACATATGTGTCCTCGCACTTCGAAATCACTTGATTTCTACTCTACTCACTTCCGTCACTTGACGTGCTTTCGATGGTCGTTGAACCTTCTC
The DNA here is from genome assembly GCF_051262635.1 of Oceanobacillus sp. CF4.6. NCBI lineage: Bacteria > Bacillati > Bacillota > Bacilli > Caryophanales > Bacillaceae > Oceanobacillus > Oceanobacillus sp. CF4.6. Next base: position 186,483 of record NZ_JBIMEX010000001.1, read on the forward strand.
CTTTTAAGGAGCTTGGCTGCTGATTGTCTTTGTCCACCTATTGTTTTTCAGCATTTCCGCTTACCGTTTCCAGTTTCGTTTTAGCCAATAGGTCATATATGGCGCTTTCCACAGTTTGAAAATTATTCAAAATATCATCTTCCCAAAACCGTAATATAACGTAACCGTTTTTCTCGGCTATCTCATTTTTTATAAGGTCAGTTTCTTGTCTTTTTACTTGCCAATCTTGAGGAATAGGAAAAAATTTAGGATTTGCATGCCAGTAATCACCATCACACTCAACAATCACATTGTAATCTAATAACAAAAAGTCGTATTGTCTTTGTTTAAGGATAAAAGAATATCTATATTTTATATCGTTATGGATTAAAAAACGTTCCATTATCTTCTCGATATTCGTTTTCCTGAAGTTTTGAGACTGCATTTGTTTTAAAGTTGAATTTCGTATTTTTTCGATCGTTTCCTGACTATATATACCTGTTTTCCCGCTATTCCATGAAGGTGTTTTATTTACTCTTCTAGTTTTAGCAGTCTTAGTAATAATGTTGTTAAAATGTTCCCTTTTTTTCTCAGGACTCATCGATTTGTGCCATTGTTTAAACTTAGTAGACTTGACTGATTTTGCACATTCCTTCGAACAAGTTTTAGTTTTTCGGTTTCTAGCTAAAAAACTATTCCCACATAAAATACATGTTAATGGGCCCTTTTTCGAACCACAAAACTTACTACAGTATTTATTCGGGACGCCTCTTGTAAGGTTAACTAAGTTAGTACAGGTATCACGAGAACATTTCAATTCATCTTCAGTATAATAGAATTTGACCAAATAACTGTTCAGTGTGTGTCCATGCACTTTTAAATGAGAAGTAAAACGACCTTGTTTATTATGAGATATTTGGTATCCGCAAATCTTACATGCATGCGGATTTTTAGCGTCATATGATTTCATAAATAGAGCACCCCATTTTTAACTATCAAAGGTGTTTATTCATTGTTGAAATCTAAAGAGTTTCCAGCAATTCACGAGGTTTATTTATAGACGAGGCACACTTGTTTACCACGTCTTGATCCACCCTGTTCCACTAGATGAGTAAGTTTTGCAATATCATCCAGCCATGAGACCGAACCGGAAGATTTTCCGTTCACTCCTCTTGCCAATGCATTTCTAGGACGTAGAGTTGATCCATTTGTTCCAACGCCGCCTCCGCGGGACATTATTTCCATTACCTGCTTGCGGTGATCGGAAATGCCTTCACGTGAGTCTTTAACATAGGGCATAACATAACAGTTGAAATAAGTTACATCCGTATCTGCTCCTGCTCCGTACAAAACTCTTCCTGCAGGAATAAAATTCAAATCGACAAGTTCTTTGTTGAATTCTTCAAACCACTTTTTTTTTCTTTCATCAGTCTGTTCCACACTGGAAAGTCCGGTTGCATTACGTTTTGCAATTTGTTCATAAAAAACTTCCAACGGTTTTTCAATAACATCGAGCGAACGTTTCACAATTCCGGTTTCGGATTCCTTTTCATCATCCAGCACCGAGATGAACTCGGGATCGACTTGTACATCTGCCTTATTTTGGTTCCAGTCAATGGATACAATGATGCCTAGCCCTCTCGCAGGGAATTTAGGATCTGCTTTTACTGTCAGGACTACAAAGTCGCCTATTTTTAATGTTTTCTTTTCTGTATCCTTGAATGCATATCGATCAAGCATCACCAAGCGTGAAACACCTTTATGCGTTAGATTCATATCCTCTGTTATGGGATGTACCGGCGGGAAAAGCTTTATATCCTCATTCAGTGCCTCCACATTCAGCCTATTTTGAGGTTTTACAACAATCGACATTCAATCTCTCCTTTTGTATATATCTACCTTTTAAATTTATACTAGTTATACAATACCACATTCAAATAAAATAAAACAATATATGGTATATGTTTTTTTGTAAAGTACTATATATTGTATGTGGAACGAATGATTTCTCATTTGTCAACAGCTAAAAATCTATGATTCCGTGAGAATGCTAGAGATATTTAGAGAGAAGTAGAGATTTTAACGTGGAATCTCACATTTTTGTTAGTTGCATTACTGGATTTATTTCGATATTAACCGACAATTGTAGTCATTTCCAATTTTAATTGTAAATAAGTATAAATAAAGGAGAAAAACTTTGAAATATAACCAAACTAACCATATAATAGAGGATGTACATTTTTGGACAGACGGGGGAAGTAAAATGGAGTTTTTAATTATTGCCGTAGTTGTTTTACTTGCGGTAGGAATTTTCCGCTATTATAGACAACGAAATTACACAAAGGTGCTAACCGAGGATCAGTTCCGGGAAGGTTACCGAAAAGCGCAACTTATAGATGTGAGAGAACCCCAGGAATTCGACCGGGGGCACATCCTTGGAGCAAGAAACATTCCTGTTAGCCAAATGAAACAGCGTTTAGTGGAGATGCGCAAGGATAAACCTGTATATCTTTATTGCCAAGGTAGTTCTCGTTCTGCTAGAGCTGCACAATTACTGCATAAAAAAGGTTACAAGGATATTTACCAGCTAAAAGGCGGTTTTAAAAAATGGACTGGTAAAATAAAATCGAAAAACTAATTGTAAAAGCCCAGGATTACTATTCCTGGGCTTTTTCTTGGTATTATTTTTTATATCTGAGAATAGGTTTTCTTGCTGCTGTTGTTTCATCCATTCGTTTAACAATTGTATTGTGAGGTGCTTCCTGAACAATTTCAGGATTGTCTTTCACCTCTTCAGCGATTGCAAGCATGGTATCGATAAAACCATCCAAAGTCTCCTTTGATTCCGTTTCAGTTGGTTCGACCATTAGTCCTTCCTCAACATTTAATGGGAAATAAATTGTTGGTGGATGGTAGTTGAAATCCAACAGACGTTTAGCAATATCAAGTGTTCGTACTCCTAATTTTTTCTGTCTGCTTCCAGATAATACAAATTCATGTTTGCAATGCTGTGGATACGGTAATTCATATTCTTTCTCCAATTTACGCATCATGTAATTAGCATTCAGTACTGCATATTCGCTTACCTTTTTTAGCCCTTCAGCACCCATTGTACGAATGTACGTATAAGCTCGTAAATTGATTCCGAAATTACCATAGTATGGTTTTACTCTGCCAATGGATTGTGGTCTGTCATCTTCAAAAATAAATTCATTGTCTATTTTTGTAATTACTGGTTTAGGTAGGAACGGTTCAAGTTCTTTGGATACTCCAACAGGGCCTGATCCAGGTCCACCACCACCATGGGGTCCAGTAAATGTTTTATGGAGATTGAGATGCACAGCGTCAAAGCCCATATCTCCAGGGCGGGTATAGCCCATGATTGCATTCAGGTTCGCTCCATCATAGTAGAGTTTACCGCCTGCTCCATGTACAATTTCAGCCATTTCGAGTATTTCTGTTTCAAACAATCCAAGTGTATTTGGATTTGTAAGCATAAGCGCTGCTGTATCGTTATCAACGACCCGTTTTAGGTCTTCCAAATCGACTATTCCTTGTTCATTTGATTTCACGGTTACAGCATCAAAACCAGCTACCGCAGCCGATGCAGGATTGGTACCGTGGGCAGAGTCAGGAACAATAACCTTCGTTCGATTAAAGTCTCCATTTGCTTCATGGTAGGCCCGAATCATCATAAGTGCAGTCCATTCCCCATGTGCTCCTGCGGCTGATTGCAAGGAAACTTCATGCATGCCAGTAATCTCTTTTAGTGAGGTTTGCAGATCATAAAGCATTTCCATTGCACCTTGAACCGTTTTCGGGTCCTGATAAGGATGTATATGACTGAAACCTTCCAATCTCGCAACATCTTCATTCATTTTCGGGTTATACTTCATCGTACACGAACCAAGTGGATAAAATCCGGAATCAACGCCGTAGTTTCTATTAGAAAGTCCTGTATAGTGGCGCATGATTTCCAGTTCGCTTACTTCCGGTAATTCAGGTGGAGTCTGACGAATATATACTTCTTCCAATTCAGATTCCAAATCGAATTCAGTGACATTCCACTCTGGAAAGCTGTAGCTTGTTCTTCCTTCTTTACTGCGTTCAAAAATTAATGGAAAATCCTGATTAGCCATTGATATCCCCCATTTCTTTTACAAATGCATCAATTTCTTCTTTGGTGCGAATTTCAGTTACCGCTACTAACATATAACCTTTTAATTCGGGATAATCCCGTTCCAGGTCATACCCGCCAATAATACCCTTTTCAAATAACTTCTTATTAATTTCAGAGACCGAATCAGAAAGTTTCACTACAAATTCATTGAAAAATGGACTTTCAAATACGACTTCAAGATTCGCTTCTTTAAGGCTGGATTTCGCATACCTTGCTTTTTGCATATTTAAGGTTGCCATCTTTTTTAATCCGTGTTTCCCGATAGAACTCATTGCAACAGAACTTGCAAGTGCATTTAAGGCCTGATTGGAGCAAATATTTGAAGTGGCTTTATCACGACGAATGTGCTGCTCCCTAGCTTGCAATGTTAAAACAAATCCTCTGACGCCGTCTTCATCTTTTGTTTGACCAACAAGGCGACCAGGTACTTTACGCATTAACTTTTCAGTAGTAGCAAAGTATCCACAGTGAGGACCACCGAATTGCGCCGGGATACCGAATACTTGTGTATCACCTACAACGATATCTGCACCAAATTCACCGGGAGGAGTAAGGTATCCAAGTGCCAATGGATTACTTGAAACAATAAACATTGTCTTCTTTTGCTGATTGATTAGTTCTTCCACTTTTTGTAGTGGTTCAATTTGACCAAAAAAGTTAGGGTATTGAATAACAACACCTGCAATTGTTTCATCCAATTCCTGTTCCAAATGATCAAGATCAGTTAAACCGTCATTTAATCCAATTTCCACTATCTCCACATTTTGACCTCTTGCATATGTTTCAATTACCGCACGTGATTCTGGGTGAACCGCTTTGGATACAAGTACTTTTTTTCTTTTCGTTTGGGCGGCACTTAAATTAACTGCTTCTGCCAGTGATGTTCCACCATCATACATGGAGGAATTGGCTACAGGCATACCGGTTAATTCGGATACCATCGTCTGAAATTCAAAAATTGCCTGGAGTTCCCCTTGAGAGACTTCTGGCTGATATGGTGTATAAGCAGTATAAAATTCAGAGCGTGAAATAACATGATCCACGACAGATGGAATAAAATGGTCATATACTCCTGCACCTAGGAAGGAAGTATACTCGCTTAAATTTGCATTTTTATTTGCCATCGCAGTAAGTTCTTTTTTTAACTCATATTCATTTGCTGGTTTCTTCAGATTTAATTCCCCTTGAAAACGTACGCTGTTTGGAATGTCTGAGAAAAGTTCATCCGTTGACTCAATACCAATTGTATCAAGCATCTCCTGTTTGTCGGTTTCAGTCATAGGTAAATAACGAAATTCCATTACTAGTTCCCCCTCTATTTATCTCGTTTGTAAAATGGTGTTTTTACAATTCGAGCTTTAAGTGTGCGTTTTCTTACCTGTACCTCCAATTCAGTACCTTCTGTTGCAAATTGTGAATCGATCAATACGAGTCCAAGATTTTTATTCAGTGTAGGTGATTGGGTCCCTGAAGTGACAAATCCAATTTCCACGTTATCTTTCCAAACAGGGTAACCATGACGCGGTATTCCTTTATCAATCATTTCGATTCCTACCAATTTTCTTGTTGTCCCATTCCTAACTTGTTCTTTTAATACATTTTTACCAATAAAATCTGCTTCTTTATTCACTTTTACTGCAAATGTCAAACCAGCTTCAACAGGTGTAATATCTTTTGATAATTCTTGACCATACAGGGCGAGTGTTGCTTCAAAACGAAGTGTATCTCTGGCGCCAAGTCCTATTGGTTCAATACCTGTATTATTACCTGCATCCATAATCAGATTCCACAATGCGGGTCCTTTCGATTTCTCAATATAAATTTCAAATCCGTCTTCCCCTGTGTATCCTGTGCGAGAAACAATTGCAGGCTGCTTCAGACCTGTAAATAAAACATGATCCATAAATCTAAAAAATTTAATTTCACTTAAATCTGTTTCCGTAACTTTTTGCAGTATTTTTTCCGATTCTGGCCCTTGCAGTGCCAATTGAACGTAATCATCTGATATGTTTGTAATGGAAAGCTCATCGCTATTGTATTGATTGTTTTGTACAAGCCATTCATAATCCTTCTCTGTGTTTGCTGCATTTACAACAAGCAAATAATCGTCAACTGCAAGCATATAAATAATCAGATCATCAACCGTTCCTCCATTTTCATAACACATGATCGTGTACTGTGCACGAGAGGGAACTAATTTTGCAACATCATTGGTTACTAAATGTTGCAGAAATTCCAAGCTTTTCTGTCCCTGAACAGAGATTTCACCCATATGGGATACATCGAAAAGCCCCGCTTTTGTTCGAGTTGCCTCATGTTCCTTTTTAATGCTGGAAAATTGTACAGGCAGATCCCATCCTCCAAAGTCAATCGTCTTTGCCCCATGTTTTTCATATTCAGGAAATAAAGGTGTACGTTTCAATTCACTCATCCCAACACGCTCCTGTTCTTTAGTTAAAAAAATGCACAAAAATAGAGATCTCTTCCAAACTGAAGAAATCTCTGTCCTTAAACCAGAAAGTTGCATACCTGCACTTAAACAATAGCCAATCCGTACAGATACTTGCTTCGTGGGTGGTTTACATACTGTAAACACTCTCCAGAGTTGCGTCCTACAAGAGTCTTTTTGCCTGAGAGATTCGCTCTTAACTTGCTCCTTCGGCGTTACTAATCGTAAGCTCTCCCCTTGTAATCATTCGCTGATGAAAAATCCATATTTGGTTATACTATGTACAGTAACAAGAAAATCTATTTCTTTTTGAATTATATCATAATTGGAAACAAAATTGTAGTAAAATCCAAATTTTATTAATAGGAAGTGGAATTATTATATGGATTCTATTCACATTGAGAAAGAATTAACCTTTATAGATCGACTAGAGTCAGTCATTGAGAAAGATGAGCAAATTTCCAGTTGGGAACTTTTTTCAATGGCTTACCAAGCTGAACTAACGACAATTGCCCCATCGTTTAACGGGTTGCGTTCGCTTGCGTATCTTCCACATATGGAGTTTCTAGATCATCAAATCGAAGTAGCACAACAAGCAATTGAAAGGATGAATGGCAGGGCAATATTGGCCGACGAGGTCGGTTTAGGCAAAACCATCGAAGCAGGACTCATTTTAAAAGAATACATGATTCGAGGCTTAGTACGTAATGCCCTTATTCTGGTTCCGGCTTCCCTTGTCAATCAGTGGGTAAATGAATTGAATGAAAAATTTTATATTCCAGCAGTAGCATATCGAAAGAACTACAGTTGGAAGGATAATTCAGTAATTGTTTCTTCGTTGGATACTGCAAAACGTCCTCCGAATCAGGGTGAGATTCTCGAGATGGAATATGACTTCATTCTTATTGATGAGGCGCATAAGCTGAAAAATCATAAAACGAAAAACTATCAATTTGCCCGTGCATTAAAAAAGAAATATTGTTTACTATTAACCGCAACCCCCGTGCAAAATCGTCTGATTGAAATATTTAATTTGATTACAATTCTAAAACCTGGACATTTGGGAAGCTATGAATCGTTTATTAATAAATTTGGAAAAGACCGAAGTAAGCTCGAACAAGATCCATATTTAAAGCAGTTGATTCAAAAGGTTATGATCAGGAATACAAGAAAAGCAACCAATCTTAATGAATCGAAACGCAAAATTGAAACAATCTGGCTTGATTTCCCCGAGGCAAGTCGCGATGTGTACGACCACTTGGTTAATATTTCTTTAGGATTCTCGACTTTTTCAAAAATAACTTATTTAAGAGAGATCTGTTCTTCGCGCGAAGCATGCTATATGTCATTAAGTAAAATCGCGGAACAGAAAAACAATGAAAATGTAATAAAGCCTTTATTATCCAAGATCGAGCAGCTTCCACATCACATAAAAGCAGATAAGATTGTAGAATTGATTAAATCATTAGATGGTGAGAAGGTCATTGTATTTACGGAATATCGAGCGACCCAATTTTATTTGCAATGGTATCTGCAACAGCATGGTATCTCATCTGTGCCGTTCCGAGGTGGATTTAAGCGGGGAAAAAAAGATTGGATGAAACAGCTTTTCAAGGATCATGCGCAAGTGCTCATTGCAACAGAAGCTGGCGGAGAAGGGATTAACCTTCAATTCTGCAGTCACTTGATTAACTATGACCTTCCTTGGAATCCAATGCGTTTGGAACAAAGAATTGGTCGTATTCACCGATTTGGTCAAAAAAGGGATGTGCATATCTATAATATCGTTATCCGTAATACAATTGAAGAACATATCCTTAATCTCTTGTATGAAAAAATCGACCTCTTTGAAAAAGTTGTGGGGAATCTGGACGATATTCTTGCAGAACTGAATATACAAAGCATCGAGTCAGAAATGGAATCAATTTACAACGAATCCACCTCTTCAGGTGAAGTGAGAATTAAATTAAATAATCTATCATCCATCATTAAAAGTACACCAATCCATCATACAACTGAGGAGAAGCTTTATGGCAATAACTAATTTAAATTCATTTTTATGTGATTATTTCTCAGCAAAGAATTGTGGGATTATCCACAATAATGAAGGCGTATTAAAAATACAGTTGAATGAGCAGATGGACCGGGAGCTGATGAATCGACCATTTTATTGGCATTACATTAAAAAAATTGGACGTGATGGTGATCCAATGCAACTCACAATGATTACAAATCCCCAAAAGCGTGATATTCCTGGTGAATGGATTCATTTTGGAAGTCCAAGACTGCAACAGATAATGAATAACTTAAAGAGCAATGAACGTTTCACAAAACTGTTTCAGAAAGTGAATACAACAAACAAGGTACCTCTATATCCATGGCTCGTTACTAATATTAAGGTTAGTTATCAAGGTCAGCATAAAAAAGATGAAGTTTTCTCTATCGGTCTGCATCTGGTGAATGGCAGAATGAAACTAGATATGATGACAGAATTGGGTGAGCTGCAGTTGCAGACAAAAATATCTGATTTCTGCTTTACAATCTCTCCTATCATAAAGCTGAGAAGTGGTTATTTGAGAATTGAGGATGTGATAACGAATTATATTTATAATCAGGAACATCAATGGGCGGAGAGATCGTTGGAAATACTGGATGAAGAAATTAGAACACTGAAACACTTTTACGAAGAAGAGACGGAAACGGAACAAATGAAGAATGAAATAGATGAATTAACCAAACGTTATGACCCGAAAATAACAATAAGTATGATCAATGGCGGGATATTTTATCTCAAAGAAGACGCATTATAAACCCACCAGTTTAGAAAACTAAGGCATTCGCCAAGCCTTTGGGCGAGTGCCTTAGTTGCACTTATGCAGATAGATAAGTTTTATACTTTTCTATCTGCCAACGAAAAAGAATAGCAGACCCGTTTATCTGCTATTCTCCTTTTGAAACATTATTCTTATTGTAAATGGGAGCATTCCAAGCCATTTGCTCGTATAAATAGGATAATCCTTTTTTCGCTTTTTCCGCTTCTGCTTTTCCTCTGAAGATAAGTCCATATAGGAGATCAACTGCTCGGTAATAAATTTTAAATAATCATTTCCTGACATATGAAGCCCACCCTATGTTTAAGTTATACCCTTATCCTTTGCATTATGAAAAAATATATTCAAAAATTTTTTAATTTGAAGAAGGAATTTAGCAAAACGTGTCGAATATAATATTTGTTGGATTTTATAAGGAGGTGAAAAATTATTGAATCCTGCAGCGAAATTATCTAATAGCCTTCTGAACGCTTCGTTAATAGCAAATGCTTCCGATATTCACTTCTATCCATTTCAGAATCATACCGACATCTATTTCCGCATTCTAGGAAAACGAATATTCCATAAAAGAATTCGAATGGAAAAGTTTCAATTACTTCTTACTTACTATAAATTCATATCTGGAATGGACATTGGTGAATCCAGGAAACCTCAGAACGGTACCATTGAGCATAAATCAGATTCCAAATTATTTTCATTGCGAATTTCAACACTCCCTCTCAATAATACAGAAAGTCTGGCTATAAGGATTCTCCCACAGGACACGACACTCTCTTTGGAACAACTATTTCTTTTCCCAAACCAATTAAATAAAATTAAGAAATGGATTACCAACCGTGCGGGAATCATTCTGTTTACAGGTCCTACTGGGAGTGGTAAAACGACAGCTCTATATGCACTTCTGGAATCCATTTTACAGGAAAAATCCTATCAGACGATTACATTGGAAGACCCAATTGAAAAGAATATGGAACACATTCTTCAAGTGCAGGTAAATGAAAAAGCTGGGATCACGTATCAAACAGGACTGAAAGCAGCCCTACGTCATGATCCCGATATTATTATGGTGGGAGAAATTCGTGATAAGTATACGGCGCGATTTGCTTTTGAAGCTTCTTTGACAGGACATCTTGTATTAAGTACTCTGCACGCAAAAAATGCTGCAGGCACGATTCACCGATTATTTGACATGGGGATTGAAGAAAGTGACCTTAAACAGTCCCTAATCGCAGTGGCAGCATTAGAATTGCTCCCCTTACAAATGAACAATGTAACACGCAGAGCTGCAATACTTGAATTGCTGGATGGTGAAATTCTAAAAAGCGTTATAGAAGGCCAGGAACATACGAAACCAGAAATGTTCCATTCATTTGAGTATTTAAGAAAGAAGGCTTTTGCATATGGATTCATTTCTGAAGAGATTTTCAATTCGTAACAGGAAGTTGAACAGTGATTTACAACTCCGCTTTCTTCGTTTACTACATCGTCTATTAACAAATGGCTATTCCTTATTGGAAGCATTGGAAACGATAAAATGGGATAAAGAAATGTACCAAACAACAGAGGTGATTATTACATCATTGAAGGAAGGATCAACCATTGATGTCGCATTTGAAAAAGCTACTTTTCATCCTACTATCACTTCTTACTTATATTTTGTACAAGGGAATGGAGATTTAACAGGAAGCATTGAAAAATGTGCTACCATGTATAATCATCGAATAAAATATATAACGAAATTTCAGCAGGTAGCCAGATATCCATTAATTTTATTCTTCGCCTTCATGTTGCTACTCTATTTTATCAAGACAAGTATTCTTCCCTCCTTTCAAGATCTTTTCCAAACAAGTACAGAAGCATCTTTGACTGTGTCGCTTTCAATTGTAATTATTGAATTACTTGGTAACACCGTATCTTTACTTTGTGCAGCATTTGTCATTGCGGTTGTTATATGGAATCTCACGAAGCACCGATTACCAATTGAGAAACAGATAAAAGTATATAGAGCAATCCCCATCTACAGAAGATTTTTGAAGCTGCAAACCTCTTTTCACTTCGCTGCACATTTTAGCTCCCTTCTAAAAACCGGTATGTCATTTCGGGAAATTCTTCAACATATGTCCAAACAACAGAAATTACCCATTATCGCTTATTATGCAAACCAAATGACAACCGAATTATCAAGGGGGCTTCATATCGCAAGTTTATTGACGGTATTTAGTTTTATGGAAAATCAGTTAACCGCTATTTTCCGTAAAAATGCGGACATGCATGCTTTGGAAAAAGATCTAACTATATACTCAGAGCTGTTGATGGAAGAAATTCAAAGGAAGATATTAAAAAGTATTACATTAATCCAACCCGTATTTTTTCTGATTCTCGCCAGCTTCATTATTTTTATCTATATAACATTGATGTGGCCGATGTTTCAGTTAATGAAAACAATATAGAAGGAGTTAAGATCATGTTTAATAACAATAAAGGTTTCACCCTGATTGAAATGTTAATCGTATTGATGATTATATCGGTTCTGATTATTCTTATCGTTCCAAACCTTGGAGATAAAGGAAGTGAAGTTCACAGTAAAGGATGTAAAGCGCTTGTCAGCGTTGTTCAGGCCCAAGTAGATGCTTATTATATTGAAAAAAATGAATATCCGTCGTCTTTAGATGATTTGGTGCCACAATATATAAATGACGAACAGAAAAAATGTCCAAATGGCAAAGAACTACAATATATTACAGATGATGAAGGAATTAAAAGACTTGTTGCTAAACCAGAAGAATTGTAACGGTTTTACCTTGCTGGAAGTCCTATTTGTATTAACTAGTTTATCTGTCATATTGTTACTCTTCCCTACAATTAATTTGGATGCAATTGAAAAACAGCAGGAAAAGCAGTTTTTAGAGACTTTTCAATTTGATGTGCTGTATGTCCAAAGTTTATCTACATTAAATACAGATGAGAAAGTTTTCATCCGATTATATAAGGATCATTATAAAATATTACAAGGTACTAAGAAGACAATTGCGGAAAGATTTTACCCCTCTGGATTGCTTATTGATCCAAGAGGAAATGCCGATATTATTTTCAATGAAAATGGAACATTTTTATATCCGCGCACAATTAAAATAACGACAAAACATGCGGTTTATGATGCCGTATTTCAACTTGGGAAAGGCAGGTTTTACATTGCAGAAAAATAGCGGATTTACACTGATCGAAGTGTTAATTGCTGCAAGTATTCTTTTCACCACAGTTTCCACTTTTATGCCGCTTATTTTAATAGTGGATGCGGAACAAAAAGTGTTAAGTGATCGTCGTAATTTGGCATCTATACTCCATGATGAATTGCAGCATGTGATTTGGGATACTCCTGGAGAACTTCCCTTGAAATTTACTGAAACGTTAAATTCCATTCAAGTCCGATTTGAATTTAATATGGAACAAGAATTTATAAAAGGATGTGTCGCATGGAATAATGCAAAGCAAAGAGAGGAAAGATTGTGTTTGTATGGTTTACAGGCATCGTGAAAAAGGTTTTACATTTGTTACGCTACTATTAATGATTACGATCCTATCTAGTACGTTGCCTTTTTTAAGCTATCTGATTCAATTCGCAGACTATGAGTCCAATTATGATGAAATTTCTGCACAGCAATTCTTTCATTTTATTCGGAATGATGTTATTAAATCAACATCCGTAGAAACCAATGGAAAAAAGTTGTACTTAAACCAACAATATGAAGATGTGACAGCTACATTTGAATTATATGGCAGTTTGATTAGACGCCAGGTAAACGGACAAGGTCATGAAATTTATTTAAGGGATGTAAAGAATATTTCTTTTGCCTCCCTCCCTTTTGGAATCCACGTGTCCGTAACGATGTTAACAGGAGCGAAACATGAGAAAATTATTATCCACTACCAATAATCAACATGGGTTTATCTTGCCATATGTATTATTTATCACGACATTAGCTTTGATATTGATCACCGCTCACATTCAAAGCTACCAACGCGGGATGGAAATAACTGACAGGTATCTCCAACAACTAAAAATGGAGACTCTCTTTCAGATGGGACGTGAAAGAATAAAATCGGATATCGATGAAATAACGGTTCCGGGTACGTTAGATTATAATTTTCCCTACGGAGAAGTGCGTATTGAAGTGCAGGAGATCGAACAGAATAACTATGAATTATTTTTTACAATTACTACAAATTCAAATAACCATATTTATGCCATTAAAAATATATTAGAAATTGAAGAAAATGTGACAGAATAAGCTTATACAGTTTATAACAAGCGCTCTAGGAATACCTCTATTTAACATATGATTTAAGCGATCCAACGACATATACGATTTACCAATAAATAATTAAAGAGAATAAAGACGCAGGTGTCGTGGAGATTTCCAATCTGGTTGAAACCGATTCAAGAATATGATTGATGGAAACGGTTAAAACTGTAAATATATAGCTAAACTTCAAATGTTTAATGACATTCGTTTACATTCTGTTAAACGTCGTATATAATAACTATGAAAAGGCTACATAAAAGGAGGGGGAAGACACATGGATCGGATGTTTCGTGTACTTGCCTTTTGGACAGGTATTTTTACAGTAATGTTTTACGTCGGTGACATGATGAATACTGCACTCTTATTCCTGGTTCAAACGGCGTTTTTCCTTACAGTAGGTTATTTAAAATTATCTGAACGTATGTATATGTATTTATTTGGAGCGTATTGCACCGTATTTATGGTTGGCTTTACTTGGTATTCTGAATTTATACTTGTACCTGGTTTCGGACATTAAAATGAAAAACCCCCGCATGTTTCACCATGCAGGGGTTTTTCATTTTGTTGTACTTCATATCCGTACAAAGGGATTTCTTTGCTTTTCCATACCGATTGTAGTTTCCTGACCGTGTCCGGGGTAGACGGTATATGTATCCACTAAAGTATATAACTGATTTCGAATACTCATTTCCAGCTCCTTCATATTGCCTCCATACAAATCCGTTCTCCCTATCCCCTGATAAAATAGGACATCCCCACTTACAATAAACTGTTCTTCTTCAAATACAAAACTTACACTGCCAGGCGAATGTCCCGGAGTATGCAAGACAGTAAAGTTAAATGGGCCAAGCTGCATCTGTCCAGGGTTTAATGTGAATTCTGCAGGACTGGCAGTGATTTCACTATCTTGCAGCTTCCGTGAACCGTTCTTCATTGGATCCGATAGCCAGGATACTTCATTTTTATGAATGAAAACTTCTGCGCCGGTATGTTTTCTAATTTCCTCTAGTGCTCCAATATGGTCGAAATGTGCATGCGTTAATAAGATAGCTTGGAGATGGAGTTGTTTTTGGTGTAAAAATGCGGATATTTTTTCCACTTCAGCACCAGGGTCGATCAGCAATGCCTCCTTCCCCTCGTAAATAATATAACAGTTAGTACCAATAGGTCCTAAAGACATACCCTCAATATTCATTATAAAACCCCCATATAATCACAAATTGGTAATTCAGGAAAACGTTTTTATTTTAACTCGACAAAAACAAACGAATGCTTTAAAATAGAAATAGATTGTCTTAGTTACATAATAATATAAAAGTATTCCCTAATACAATTATTAGTAACCTTGGTTGTCACCAAGCTTTTAAGTGACGACCTTAGTTGCACTTATGCAGTAAGAAAGGATTTATACTTTCTTAACTGCCAAGCTATTAGGAGTACAGCTTCAAAGGAGGATGAAATTTATGCAGCATATTGTATTAGCAATTGTATTTTTATTTGTAACATTACTGGCTGTCGTATCAGTCATTCGTCAACTTAAATACAAAAATCTATTTGCTTTAGCTTTTTCAGCGGTTACAGCGTTGGCATTTGGATTCTTCTCAATTGCAACGATTTTATCAGAGATTGGGATTATTAATTAAGTAAATTGCTCCAAGTGAAAAGTTAACTTTAACGGGTTAACTTTTTTTAATGTAAAAAACTGCTTTCAGTAAACACTGAAAGCAGTTTTTATTCTAAATGTTTATTCTTTCTCTTTGAAATTAATAAATCGAAACAAATCCCCATAAATCAAATTGTCGGAATAAGATAATTCTGCTTCCACTTTTTCCTCAATAGGGGAACAAACATTTGCTACTCTAGCTTGATTTTCAGTCTCTGTATCGGTTTCACTCGTAATTGGTTCACCGGTTTGACGATCATAGCAGATACCTGCAGTAGAAACGTACTCATCACTTATAAAATCACCATTTCTTAAGGCGATGTATTCCTTCCTATCTTCAGAAAAGACATCATTTCCAAAATAAATATCATTTTCGGCTTCGATACCCAACAGACTTAAAATAGTTGGTTTCATATCAATTTGACCGGTAATATCAGATATTAATTCCCCATTTCCATCACCGGGAATATGAATAAATAATGGTACCCGTTGTAATTGAACTTGATCGAAAGGAGTAATTTCTTCTTTATCCAAATACATACGCATTGCTTTATTGTGGTTTGCACTGATACCGATATGATCCCCCATGATAATAATCATAGAATCTTCATACAAACCGGAGTCTTTTAGCTGTCCGAAGAAGTCTTCAATAGCCTCATCCATATATCTAACAGCCGGAAAATAATTATTTAGTGTATTTGAATTGGAGTCATAAGGATCCATTGACGTATCTTCTTCATCCATTTCAAATGGAAAATGGTTGGTCAATGTAATAAATTTCGAATAGAATGGTTGTTCCATCGATTGTAAATACTTAATGGATTGTTCAAAGAATGGTTTATCTTTCAAGCCCCAACCAATTGAATTTTCTTCTGATACTTCATATGCTTCCTCACCATAGAAGTGATCGACTCCCAGGCTTTCATACATCCCTTCCCGATTCCAAAAGCTTTTGTTATTCGAATGGAGGACTGTTGAAGTATAACCTTCTTTTTCGATTACTTCTGGTAGGGCATGGTATTCATTACCACCATGTGTAAAGAATACAGCCCCACGTGATAATGGATAAAGTGAATTTTCTACTAGAAACTCGGAATCAGAAGTATTTCCCTGGCCCGTTTGTTCATAGAAGTTATCAAAATAATACGTGTCTTCATTCGTAACAAGACTGTTAAGGAAAGGTGTTACCTCTTCACCATGAAGTTGATTATCGATAACGAAATGCTGGAGCGATTCCGCGTTAATGAATATTACATTTTTACCTTCAGCGGCTCCAAACTTATCGGAATTCTCAACGACTTTTATGTTCTCATTAATGAAATCCTGTATTTCAGGTAATTCATTTCCATCAGCGAATACACGTTGCGATTCCGTTTTGGAATGTACAACTAGATCATAAACATGATAGTTAAATAACCCAATGTTTTTCACAAGATATTCACGATCAAATGCTCGTGTGAATAATTGTGGTCTTTCCATTTCTGCTAAGAAAAAATTACCTGCCAACAGCACAAGTGAGATTGCAAGCGCAAAGACTTTCCCGCTCTTCGGATATTCAACAGCCAATTCAGCTTCTTGTTTTTTACTTAAATACCATATAATGGCTGCATCAACAAAAAGCAAAATGTCCAAAGGCTTGATCAGTGTCATTATACTTGATCCTAAGTCAGACATATTACTTCCCATGAATAATTGAGGAATGGTTATAAAGTCTGTGAATTGACGATAAAACACTAGGTTTGCAAAAACAATAAATGTTACAAACAAAGCGGTATATCTAATGAATTTCATTTGCCGTGATGTTTTATTGAACCATACGCTGATAGCGAATATCAAAAATGCCGATACAAATGGATTTATAAATAAAATAAACTCCTGCATCATGTTTTCTAATTCAATATTAAATATTAATCGATAAACAATATATGTTTTAAATCCAAACAATAATGCCGCTATTATATATAAAGGCATTGTAGGTAGTTTAAACTTCATGATTCTTCCTCCTATAAAAACTCTCTCCATATTATTCTTTTTAATTACTAAATAAAATTGCTTTCTCATTCTTTCCCTATTTGATGGAAATGTAAACTAGGGTTTACATAAACAACTATTATATAAGACGGAATAGCCATTCAAAAGGTTTCACTATATTTACAATATGTTAATAAATAGCTTTTGTGAGATTACTATTTTAGTAGTAAGAGGAGGAAAAACAAGGTCTAAACATTTCTGTGCAATTTATCCAAAACTAAAAATGCGCCACCAATAATACCAGCATCATTACCAAGATGTGCTGCTTTTATTTCACAGGCTTCTATTACCCTAGGCAATGCATGTTTTTCAAATGCAATTCTAATCTCGTCTATTAGCTGATCGCCGGCAGTTGATACTCCGCCACCAATTAGAACCTTAGATGGATTAATAATAACACCCATATTTGCAATCACCCTGCCAAGTATATCTGCAGTATTTTTAATTATACTGTTTGAGATGGAATCGCCATTTTTTGCTAATTCAAAAACGTCTTTTGATGTGATTCGTTTATTTTTTTTGTAGGTTTCTCCAAGTAGACTAGCAGGAAACGCTTCTATTTTTTCAATCGCCTGTCTTACGATTCCTGTTGCAGATGTAACCGTCTCTAGACAACCACGATTTCCGCAATTACATGCATAGCCATTCTCTTCCACATGTATATGACCCAGCTCTCCCGCCATCCCATTCTCTCCACTGAGTATAGAACCATTGGCAATAATACCTCCGCCGACCCCAGTACCGAGTGTGATTGCGATCAAATTTTGAGCTTGGTTTCCTGCCCCAGTCCAATTTTCACCGAGAACGGCAATATTAGCGTCATTTTCCACAAATACTGGTAGGCCAGACTTTTCTTTCAATTGATTTGCCAAATCAAAATTTTTCCAACCAATATTTACGGCTTCATATACAAATCCGGTTTCTGCATTAATAAAACCCGGTGCTCCTACTCCTATGCCAATAATTGAAGTATTATTCAGGTTCAGTGAATCTACTTTTTCACGAACTGATAACCAAATATCATTCACAATAGCCATTCCACCATTCGAAATGTTTGTTGGGATTTCCCATTTTTTAAGGATTGCACCATTATTTTCAATTATTCCTATTTTTACAGATGTTCCACCAATATCGATTCCAATAAGAAATTCTGTCATGCGTTATTCGCTCCTTTATTTCCAGCAATTCTATTTTTCTCTCTTAGGAGTAAAAGTTTAGCCATTTGATATTCTTGAATTTTTATAAATTTCATTTGATAAAGTTCGTCGATTTCCATTTCCATCAGGTTTAGATCACCTACTCTGTCGCCAGTGTAGATAAATGTACCATATCTTTTAAGCAATTGTTGTATATCATAAATTGAATTCATTATAATCACCACTCTTTATTATATCAAAAATTAATGATTTAAGGTATTAATAATAAAAAACCCGGGTACGATTATCGATCCGGGTCTTGTGGATTTAGAAATGTCGGTCTTCGATTCTTTAATGGAATTGGAGTACGTATGAGTATGTCACGAAATGCCTTATATGAAAAGGGCATAAATGGCCAAAAATAAGGGATATGAAATACTTTCATTTTCGTAATATAAATAATCCAAATGGTTATCCCCAAAGCATATCCTGCAACACCAAATGCGGCGGTAGTCAGCAGCAGAAAAATCCGGGTCAGTCTGTTAGCCATACTCATTTCATAGCTTGGTGTCGCATAGGAACCGATAGCCGCAGTAGCTATATAGAGGATGACTTCATTCGTAAACCACCCGACCTCAACAGATACTTGACCAATCATAATGGCTGCTACTAAACCGAGTGCCGTGGCTAGTGAGGTCGGGGTATGGATGGCTGCCATCCGAAGCATATCTAAACCGAGTTCCGCAATGAGAAATTGAACAATTAATGGAATAACACCGGCATCATTTGGACCAATAAAGTCTAGTCCACTGGGCAACAGATCCGGGTTGGCAGAAAAAAGGTAATACAGGGGCAGAACGATGATTGAAAATAGTACCGCAATAAAACGGACAATTCGTAAATAGGCACCAACCATGGGTTTTTGCCTATATTCTTCAGCATGTTGCATATGGTGCCAAAACGTGGCAGGAGTAATCATAACACTTGGTGATCCATCAATAATTACTAGAATATGCCCTTCATATAAATGTGCTGCAGCAGTATCCGGTCTTTCGGTGTATCGAATGGAAGGATAAGGATTCCAGTGCCTGCTGCTCAGATATTCCTCAATCGTTTTCTCGGCCATTGGTAGTCCGTCCGTATCAATACTTTCTAATATTTTTTTAAGTTCATCTACCTTTTCTCCATCCGCTATATCTTCAAGATAACATACACAGATATCTGTTTTTGATCTTCTTCCGATTTGCAAATACTCCATTCGCAAGGAACGGTCACGTACTCTTCTGCGTGTTAATGCGGTATTGAAAACAATTGTTTCAACATATCCGTCCCTTGACCCTCTGACCACCCGTTCGAGATCTGGTTCTTCAGAAGATCTTACCGGATAAGTACGGGCATCAATCATAATAATTTTATTGACACCCTCTACTACCAATGCAGTTGTACCTGCAAGAACAGCGTCGGTAGCTTGATTCAAATTATCCTGCTGGTCTATTTCCATATATGGAATATATGTTTTCAGCAATTTAGCTAATGGGTCAGGTTTTAAATCCTCGGGTTCAAGTTTAGAAAGATATTTCATCAGCAAATGCATGATATCATCTTTTGCAAACCCGTCGATCATAAACATTGCCATTTTTGTTTCAGCGTATTCCAAATCCAGTTTGATAATATCGAAACTCTTATCGACAGCCAATCGATCCGTAATATAGTCTACATTTTCCTGATAACTATCATACATCTTTTGCTTGTTTTCTTTCATCTCATCTCACCCGACATTTAATTAAGGATACAGGTAGTTTGTTACCGAGATGGTTTTCTATACCTCAGTATGTAAACATAATTGCAAGGCAAAACACATACCTATTATAGACAAGTTATAAACAAAAACGAAAGTTGGCCGATTAGCGACGCACGGAGTGTTCCTACGAGGATAAAGGAAAAGCCTAAAGGATATGGGGGGAAACGTGTGAATAAATGGCGGTTACCATTAATCATTATTTTCAGCCTTATACTGGTATTAATCATTTTACTCCGTGGACATTCTGAACCAACGGTAAGTTTCTTCCCGTTAGATACAGATAGTACGATGGAACATACAGCAACAACTTTGAAATTATTATCAGAGGAAGGAATCAACACCTATAAAATTGATTGGAAGATAGAATCTGCGAGCGATAAAACAATGTACCTGAGGCAGGATGTTTCTCTTTTATTTGATAATGGGAGATTACGTGGAGTCAGAAGTAAATGGGTTCAAAATACGAATAGGATAAAAATAAATGAAAGACTAAAAAGTGAGGACTCCAGACATCTTCAAAGCATTTCATTTCACCATGGTGAAAATCATTATTCCGAGGAAGATATTCGAAGTATTCAACAGATGTCCTATGATGAGCTATATGTTATTGACTCTCCAACAACTCCTATAGCATCTTTTAAGACGCCGGAAAATCGATATGAAATGGAATGGAAAGAATTACTCGATCGAGCTACCAAACAACAATTGCTTTTTCATTGGCATGAATTACTTAACCACTTTAATCTAGATGTAGAAACCTATACGACTTTTCCACTAATTGATTTGTATAGATATAATAATAATCCACTTCCAAATCTGTCGCAGGAAGAAACAAATAATGCTATCGGAAGACTGTGGGAAGGTTTATATAAGAATTATATCATTCCTGCCTTAGATCCACCAAATGATAAATTAAATAGCTTTATGCCTCTTATCTTAATCGATAAACAAAGTACACATCTCATTGTATTATTTGAATTGAATGGAAAGAAAGAGCAATTAATACAAAGACTACCCAAATAACAAACGAATGAGAATGAAGCCAAAATAAAATGCGCTTTTTTATCTTGGCTTTTCTCCTGTGATCTCTTCATACAAACTTATAAAGTCTTCATTTTCCGGTTTTAATTCATAAGCGGTTGTTATCATTTCATTCGCATCTTCCAATTGCCCATCATTATAATATAAAAGAGCGAGGTTGTAATACGCTTCAGGTACTGTTGAGTCTGAAGCGATACTTCGTTCAAGGTCCCGAATAGCAAGATTCATCTTATTTAGTTCGATATAGGCATAGGAACGCTGAAACAAAATTGCTCCTTCCACTTCCCCATCTAATTGCAAAGCATCCGTTGCAAGGCTAACCACTTCTTCAAATTTATCTTCCATACGTAACTGCTCCATCTGCATTAGTTGGTAGGTTTGACTGTTTAAATTATTACCTATCCCGAATACAGCGATGCTTCCAACGAGTAGAATATAAACAATGACTGCAGGGAATTGTAATTTAACATTTCCTTTTTCTGGAAGATGAACAACAGCAGAGGCAATAAAACCAGCCAGCAGTCCTCCGAGATGTGCACCCATATCAATCTGAGGAACTAAAAATCCTAAAACAATATTAATCATAATAATAATTAGTATACTATTTCCTATTGTTTGCAAGAAAATACGTTTATAGATTAGTCCGAAGAAGAGCAAAGCCCCGAATAAGCCAAATACAGCACCAGATGCTCCTGCAGAAACACTAGTAGTAAATGCAAAACTTGCCAGCCCCCCTCCAATACCTGCTAAAAAGTAAATGATTAAAAATCTTAGTCGACCATAGATTCTTTCTACTGCTGTACCTAAATAATAGATAGCCAGCATATTCATGAATAGATGCAGGAAACCAATGTGAAGAAACATGGAACTTACAACCCGCCACCATTCCCCATCGATGATGTCAGGGTTATATTTAGCTCCCATTTCAATCAAAGTATCAATCGAGGAGCTTCCCCCATACATCTCAAGTAAGATAAACATAAGGACATTAATGGCGATTAATATGTATGTAAAATAAGGTTTGCCATAGGAGAACACATTTTGTTCTTCTTTTCTTTTACGTTGCAGGAAGTCAGAGAGATATCCTTTATATTTCATTACACTTTTTTCTTTAACTTCCTCACTGTACTCTTCCGGCTTTATTAGAAGTGAAAGTTTCAGGTCTCTTTCCAGTCTCTGAAATTCATTATATGAATCTTCATCATCCAAATAAAATATCTTCATCTTTAGTGGGTTTTTCTCTTTAAGCTGCATCGGTTTTTTTAATATTTCCCAATCGTCCACGGGTGCATGTGAGGAAACATAAACATTAAATAAATCAATTCGTTTACTACGTGTTAATTTTTTCATTGACTTCGATTTTTGAAATACGTGAGCAATATCTCTTTTTAAATGGTTTTTCCAGTCAAATCCCTTATGAACTAATCGAACGACCCGTGATCTTTTATTTTCATATTTTTCCAGCCATATTTCATCGGTTTTCTCATCTATATGCAGAATATCATAATTATTTTCTGTTACGAGACTATAAGCTGTATAATACAACTTATATTGTTCATCCAAAAACATACATTCACCTTCCCCCCATTTATCATAGCAGAACTAATTTCACTTGGATAGAACAAAAGCACACCGATATTATCAGTGGAATTTTTTAAAAGACTGAGACTGCGTTTAGCCGTCCTATCGAAGAAATGTTGCATTTTTAACCTTCGCAATTTCTCTACGGCATAACTTCTATATATAGCACGAATTATGAAACTTCGTATTTTATCTCAACTCAACGATGATTAAAATGCAACTAACATTACGAAGAGTGCCTTAACAAACAAAAAAAAGCCACTTAAAAGCAGCTTCATGTCTTCGTACTTCTTTAATAGGTATGCGATTTCGTATTAAATAATTCCGGCAATATGTGATTACGTACAGAAGGTAAGTTCATTGATGCGGACACCATTATTTTTCTGATAATACCAACTGCCAATAATGTATTCATTACCTTGTACCGCCACTTATATATCAAAGCTACCGTTGAAAACATTACTACAATTGCTAAAACTGTTTTCATAATAAACACCCTTTTCACTAATATGGTGTTATTAGTTATTTTCCTTATATGTAATATTATACATCGTATGAGATAGACATAATTTCTTTCTCGGTTATGATGTAGTTTACTGGAATATCAAAGTTTTCAGCTGGGACATGATCAACCAGTTGATCTGAGCTGCACAGAGAGACACTTGTATTTGCATAGTCCTTTAAAAATCGATCATAATAACCTCCCCCAAAGCCAATCCGATAACCATCCCTGTCGAAGAGAAGACCTGGTACAAGCAGGAGGTCCATAGAATTTTTTTTAACTTTCTTGCTAATATCCGGTTTCGGTTCCAGAAGATTATAGTATACGACTTCGAGTTGCTCAAAAGATTTCAGTTCATAAAAGATAAGTTCTTTTTGTTTTGGATAACACTTTGGAATACAAATGGTTTTATTCTGTTCCCAGGCCGCTTCTATAATTGGTTTTGTAGACCATTCAAATCCTTGTGCCATTGTAACGCCAATTGTTGTAGCCTCCTTCCAAAGTGAAGATAATAAAAGTTGTTGCTTTAATTTTTCTTCAATTTGCAGCTTTTCATGTTCAGGCAAATTTTTTAATCCTTTAATAGAATCTGTTCGCAAACTCGTTTTTTCATCCATCGTTCCACTCCTAAATAAAAAACTCTTATCTTTATGATAAGAGTTTTTGAGTAAAAATTCATTTATTTTGTTTCACGGTGCAAAGTGTGTTTTTTTAGACGTGGTGAATATTTTTTAAGCTCAATACGTTCAGGATTCGTACGTTTATTTTTAGTAGTGATATAATTACGATCCCCTGTTTCAGTACAAGCTAAAGTAACGTTTACGCGCATGTTTTTCCCTCCAAACTTTAACAACTTGCTTTATCATCATCTTTTTAATTCGTGCAGACTTTAATTATAATAGCAGAGTTCCTGAAAATTTTCAAGAATTATTGGGAAAAATTTAATGTTTTCTCACTTCCCATTCTATGATATAACTAATAGTGTACATCAAGGGAGGGAATATAAATGTTATATGCAATAATTTCCATAATTATTGTGGCAGTTGTACTTTTCGTTTTGTCATATTTAATGAATGACAGATTTGAGGAATTGGAAAATCAGCTCGAACAATTTTCGATTACAACGATGCAGGATACATATCAGATGAAGAAAAAAATTAAAATTCTAGAAGAAGAACTTATGCCCGAAGATCTTACACAGGACATCCTTTCAAAAAAGGAAAAAAGACCGCTATCCAAATAAACACATAGAAGGAGAATTTTATGAAACATACTGTACGTTCTTTTTCGGTAGGGTTGCTTACCAGTGGCGTTATCCTTCTGATTGCATTTTATTTTATTGATGATCCAGTTCAGTCGGCTGAAGATTTGGAACCGGAAGAAATGATTCCAGTGATAGAAGACAAAGGATATACCGTCCTTACAAAGGATGAATATATATCATTAAGCGTAAGTAGTGACTCGGAAACAGAAGAAACACCATCGGAGGAAAAGGTGGTTTCTGAAGATACATCCGACAAACAGCCAGAAACCAATTCAAAAGAGCAAGATAATGCTAGTGAAGAAGTGGAAGCTAAACAGGAAGAAACGGAGGAATCTACTTCAACAAATGAAGATGAAACAGAAGACGCTGTCAGCTATACACTAACAATCAGTCCAGGAATGGCATCTTCAGATATCAGCTCTCTTCTCGCAGAGTATCAAATTATCGAAAATGCTTCGGAATTTAACAGTTATTTAGATGAACATGAATATAGTCTTAAAGTACAAATTGGATCCTATGATCTATCCAGCGGTATGAGCTTTTATCAAATCGCTGAAAAAATATCCAATTAAAAAAAAAGGCAGCAAGGAACTTTCCCTTGCTGCCTTAACTAATTAGTTTAAATTAAAATTCTCACCCTTCACCAAGTACAGAATACTCTCTCCGATATTCGTTATATGGTCTGCAAATCGTTCAAGATACCTTGCACAAAACGCGATTTGCATCACATATTGGATTTTATCCGGATGGGTGGCTGTTTCTCCAAGTAATTCACTAACAATGGTTTTATATAATTTATCTACTTCATCATCCATATCAGCTAATTTTCTTGCAACCGAAATATCTTCATATTTAAAGGCCTGTGTTGCTGAAAACAGCATATCCTTTGTCATTTGATGCATTTGCCTAAGATCAGATGGGATGGCAGAGGAATTCTTTCCTAAATGAATCGTGGATTTAGCTATATTTTTAGCGTTATCACCCATTCGCTCAATATCTGTAAGAATTTTCAATGCCGTAATTACCCTTCTCAAATCGGTTGCAACTGGTTGCTGTTTAGCAATTAGCAAAATAGTTTTATCGTTGATTTCCAGTTCTTTTCGGTCGATTTTTTTATCATTTTCTATGACGTGTTTAGCAAGCTCCACATCTTGATTGAATAAGGAATCAATCGACTCATCCAAAGCCTGACCACTGGCATTGGCCAATTCAATAATATCTTCATTTAATACATCGAGTTCATTTTGAAACTGATTACGTGTCGCCATTTATATACCCCCGTCTAACTGTATTTTATGTTTACCTTTTATTATAGCTAACTTTTATTAAGAAATAGTAAATTTAATGTAATTTATACTTATTAAATCAAAAAACTACCAACCTTTTGTTTTGGGATGGTAGTCTTTTAGAAAAAACTTATTCTTCCTCGTCTTCAGTATTTTCTTGTTCTTCTTCTTCATCCAGACTTACTTGCGCTCTTTCTTTTTTTAATTCGAAGTAAGTATCCAGGATTTTTCTTCCTATCTTATGGTTTGAAATATTATTCGTGTTTTCTCCGGTAGTCGGCACAATAATGGCAAAAGCGATTTCGGGATCTTCGTATGGCGCATAACCGACTAAATTATGGCTTAAGGTATCTGTTTCCCCATCATCAAATACTGTAATTTCGGCTGTTCCCGTTTTTCCTGCAACGGTATAATCTGCATCATTATAATGCCTGTAAGCTGTTCCACCTTGTTGGAAAACTTGGCGAAAACCTTCTTGAACTCGATCAATATAACTATCATCCATCGTAATTCTATTCATAACATCCGTGTTTACTGATTTATATACGGGACCTAGTACATCCTGTGATGCAAGTGGTTCTCGAACTTCCTTTAGAAAATGAGGTCTTACCCGGTAGCCATCATTCGCAATTGTTGATACATACTGTGCGAGTTGCATCACTGTATATGTATCAAACTGGCCAATACCATGGTTCATCATGTCACCTGGTTTATTAGCGCTTCCTTGATATCCTGTTGATTCAGTTGGATAGTCAATTCCAGTAGAAACACCTAACCCAAATTGATTGAAATAGTTTCTTAATGTTTGAAAAGCGTTTGGATTTGTTCGATTAACACTTTCAAAATTCGGAAATGGATAGCGGTTTTCACCCATCATACGTAAAGAGATATAGTACATATAAACATTGGATGATTTTTGCAGTGCAGTAATGTCGTTAACTGAACCTATATTATTGGAATAGGACCGCATTATGTCATTTTGGCCTATTCTAATTGGTCTATCATAGATTACTTCCCCAGGTGAAATAACACCAGAATCAAGTCCTGCAAGAACGGTTGCACCCTTTACGACAGATCCAGGAGTGTGTGCATCAGAAAGTGCCCGAAAGCCCCCATCCTCGTATCTATTCTTTTCTTTATTAAAATGACTTCCGGAAACTGCTAAAAGTTCTCCTGTCTTCGCATTCATGACTACAGCCAAGGCATCAGTCAAATATTGATTTTCATACGGATATTGACTCTTAGCCGCTTTCAGCTCTTCCTCAACAATTTTATCAACCTCTTCCTGGAACTCCATATCAATAGTTAAAACAAGGTCTTTCCCTCGTTCCCCTTCCACAATTGTTTCTGAATCGATGACGGTCCCGCTTTTCGTTGTTGTATATTGTATTTGCTCTTTCCTTCCTCGCAGAAGATCTTCATATTGCAGTTCCAAACCACTTTTTCCGACTCGATCATTTCTACTATAACCTTTACTTAGATAAGATTCTTCCTCATCAGCAGGAATTCCCTCATCCTGTGAGGAAATGGATCCGAGTAAACTGGTTAGCGTTGTTCCAAAAGGATATTCCCTATTCCAGTCAGTTGTTGCATTTATACCTGGCATTTCATCTAAATGTTCTGCGACCACTGCATATTCTTCAGTTGTCACATTTTCATTTTTTACAACTTGAGGTGTTAGAGAATATGCTTTATCGAGTTCTTTTTTTATGGAAATTACTTCCAGTTCCTGTTTACTGAAATCACTGATCTCTTCCTCCGTAATTAAATCAAGTGTTATATTATAAACTTCTGCATTGCTCATTCCTTCTGTTTCTATCTCCGAAAGTCTGCCGTCAGCTTCCTCCTTGTTTAGTAAATACCAGTATTCTTTCTTGTTTCTTTCCGTAATTCGTTCTAGCGTATCCTCATCGTCCATAGCAATATATTCCGCCAGTTTTTCAGCAACTTCGAGTCTGTCTTCTGCCTGTACTCCTTTTGGTGGAGTATAGGTAATCGAATATACTGCATTATTATCGACAATGACATTCCCATATCGATCATATATTTTCCCTCGTGGTACCGGGGTTTTGGTTGTATCCAGATTAGTTCGTTCAATCTCATCCTGGAAATCTTCTCCATTAAGAATCTGAACGACACCAAGTTGAAGAATTAAAACGGAAAATAATAAAAATACAACAAAGAACAATATATTGATACGAAAGGGAAGTTGTGTTTTCTTTTTCTTATTTTTCATTCGTTCTCCCCCAATGCGATAAGTAATTTTCTATTGTATAAACTACAATATTGATTTTACCATATTCATCGGTTTTTTTCGTCAGATAATTGATCCTTTAACATAACTTCTTTCTTTTTCGAACTTCCTAAAAAGATATTTCGCACAAAAAAGTAAATTACAATATGTCCAGCTCCTAAAACAGCCAGTAAAATTGGTATGATCTCTTCTGCTTCATAGAAATAAACACCTGCAAGAAATATTAAAATGGAGATAATTCGTCCACAATTTAAAAATAACTCTCTGACAACAATATATTCTACGCGCATTTCGCCTGCTTTCCAGGCCTTCCCGATTACATCAAAGGTTAGCGAGACATATGGAACGTTTATCACAGGATATGCAATACCAATAACTACTGCATAAACCATCAATAAAAAATAATTTATTTCAAACAGTATAATAAAAATAGAAAAGTAAAGAACCAACGCACCAAAAAGAATTGCTTTTTTTCGCATTGCCGGTTTTATGAACTTCGTTGCAACCATATAAAAAATAACAGATAGTCCAGAGAGAAACATATTAAACGTACCAAGTGCTAATTCACTCTTTGTTACCAGGAAAACCCAGATGGAAATAACGAATGCAAATATACCTTCGCGTAACCCTTGGAAAAAATGTGCATGAAGTATTCTCTTCCAGTTTTTATTATGATGACGCTCGTCCATAATTCTTTTGAAGTGAAATACTCCTTCAGCGCCACGGCGTTTTAATAAGAAACTGGTACCAACTGCACATGCAAATAAAAAGAATGATATTGCAAATATAACGGTATAACCGACATTATCTGTCATCCGTGCAATAATTAACCCAGCAAATAGAGGCCCTGTCATACCGCCTAAAGATTGTAATATACCAAGGAAACCATTAAAAAAGTCTCTTGTATCCGGCTCTGTAATTTCAAATGTTAACACATTAAATGCTAGCCAATAAAACCCATACCCTATACCAAGCAGACTCCCGAGCATAAAGTTATACGTTGCTGCATTTTCTCCAATTATAAGCACACTAAGAAAAAATAGTGACAGAAAGAATACGCCTAATCGTAAAACAATAATACGATCCCATTTTTTAGCCAATCGCCCTGCTAAAACAAAGGTAATCGTCTGAAATAAACCGATTGCCAGATTATAAAACGCGATTGTAAGATAATCTCCTGACTGCTTCCAAAGATAAATATTAACAAATGTATTTGATAGGAAAATCCCTGCAGAATATAAACCGCCTATCAGCAACAAGATGAATAAATCTCTATTACGATCCATTTTTTTTCGAAAAAAATTCATTACATTTTTTATCATAAGAAGACTCCTTTGCATCTCTAATAGTGTAAGCGAAGGAGTAACTTATATACAAAAAAACACGCGGATAATTTTCCGCGTGTTTAATGATAGTTTTATTTTGCTTCGTTGTAGTTTTTAGTAACTTCATCCCAGTTAACAACATTCCAGAATGCTGAAATATAATCAGGACGCTTATTTTGATATTTAAGGTAATACGCATGCTCCCATACATCTAGACCCAATAATGGAGTTTTACCATCCGTTAGTGGTGAATCCTGATTCGGAGTGCTTGTTACTTCTAGCTCTCCATTATTAACTACTAACCATGCCCAGCCTGAGCCAAAACGTCCAGTAGCTGCTGTTCCAAATTCTTCTTTGAATTTATCAAAACTACCAAATTTTTCCGTGATTTTGTCAGCTAATTCACCAGATGGTTCACCGCCACCATTTGGTGATAATAGTTTCCAGAAAAGACTATGGTTTGCATGTCCACCACCATTGTTGCGAACTGCGGTACGTGCACTTTCAGGTACAGCATCCAAGTTACTGATTAGCTCATCAATGGATTTATTTTGAAGATCTGACTGACCTTCTAATGCAGCATTTAATTTGGTAACATACGTGTTGTGATGCTTCGTATGGTGGATGTTCATCGTTTCTTTGTCGATTGCTGGTTCTAATGCATCATATGCATACGGTAATTCTGGTAATTCAAATTTCGCCATAATTAAACTTCCTCCTCAAATAAAAATGATATAAAGGAATTAAAATCCCTTTATATAGAAGGTTATCAGAGGTTTCGTATACTTGCAAATCTTATGCTTTATATTATTTAAAGTTTCAGAAGACATAATTATATAAAAAAATACAATTTTTGCTAAAGAAAAAAACAAGCTGGTTGCTTGTTTTCAAAAGTGGCTCGAGACGGAATCGAACCGCCGACACAAGGATTTTCAGTCCTCTGCTCTACCGACTGAGCTACCAAGCCGTATAAAATAATAATCTGAATATATTTCCTGTTTTTGATAAGATTTCGAAGCAAATTCTGGAAGCATTCTGCCCGTCCTGTTGCAAGAATTTTCGGTGATGCTGCACTCTTCGCAAAACCTACAATGTTGTTATTCAAGATGTTTGCGGTTTTGCTCTACCGACTAAACTACGAAACCAAATTGTATTATGTATAAATAAAAATGGAGGAGGTAGAGGGATTCGAACCCCCGCGCGGTTTGACCCGCCTGTTGGTTTTCAAGACCAATCCCTTCAGCCGGACTTGGGTATACCTCCGCAAGTTTATGGTGGACCCTGTAGGACTCGAACCTACGACCGATCGGTTATGAGCCGATAGCTCTAACCAACTGAGCTAAGGGTCCTTTTTAATTTAAAATAAATGGGGCGACCGATGGGGATCGAACCCACGCATGCCGGAACCACAATCCGGTGTGTTAACCACTTCACCACGATCGCCATATTGTTATTTAAATTGGTAGCGGCGGAGGGGATCGAACCCCCGACCTCACGGGTATGAACCGTACGCTCTCGCCAGCTGAGCTACACCGCCACTTGGCTCCACAGGTAGGATTCGAACCTACGACCGATCGGTTAACAGCCGATAGCTCTACCACTGAGCTACTGTGGAATAGTAGTAATTATTTGTTATCCATTAATAACAACGTTATTTAATTTACCATGTCTACGTAATTCTGTCAACCATTTTTTTGCGTCCTCGCAAAACTTTTTATGTAGTACCTATTTCAAGACTGCGATATTTATAATAGCATGTTATTTATGTAATTTCAAGGATGAGAGTTAAAAAATGTCTAATTTTGTTGATTTTTGTCTGATGAGTAAAAAAAGGAGAGGTTGTAATGACCCCTCTCTCTTCTAGTTTCTATTTATTCATCCAATACGCCTTCTGCAATATTAACAGCATGATCTCCAACACGTTCGAGATTACTGATAATATCAACGAATACAATACCAGCAGAACCACTACATAGGCCCTCATTCATACGTATAATATGTTTTTTACGGAATTTGCGTTCCATTTTATCAATTTGATCCTCTTTTTGAACCACTTCAAGTGCTGCTTCTCGGTCCATATTTTCCAGGGCACTTACTGCTTGTTTGACCGTTATAATTGTCAAATCAAACATATTGTTGAGATCTTCCATTGCTCCCTCAGTTAATATTACTTTGTTTGAGATTTTGTAATCAATTAATTCAATCACGTTTTCAAAATGATCTCCAATCCGTTCAATATCTCTAACTGTATCCATCAATGATGTGTGTTTTGCACTTTCAACCTCTGAGAGTGAACCTGCAGATATATCCACAAGATACTCTGTTATTTTACGATCAAGATTATTGATTGCACCTTCAATTTGCATCGTCATTTCAGAGTGTTTTGGATTTTGTGTTGTTACATATAAATGAGACTCTTCTAGCCCTTTGTGTGCATATTCACCCATACGGATTACTTCTGCCTTCGCTTGATCCAGCGCCAATGCTGACGATTGTTGAATGAATATAGGGTCCAAATGCTTTGGTTTATATTCGATAAGGGTATCTTCACCTGGAATCAGTTTAGTAACTAACCAAGCCAATGCTCCTATAAACGGAAATTGGATTATTGTGTTAAGAATATTGAAGCTACCGTGTGCAAAAGCAATTGTCATTTCTTCATTCAAATTAAATTGCGTTTGCCAGAAAATGACCAGCTGTGTAAATACGCCTAACAACAAGAGCACGAACGTCGTACCTACCACGTTGAAGACTACATGAGTTGCAGCCGCTCTTTTAGCCGCTACAGATGCACCAAGTGATGCAAGAACTGCCGTAATGGTTGTACCAATATTGTCACCAAACAATACTGGGAGTGCTGCATTTAGCCCAATTGCCCCTTGTCCATAAAGTGATTGTAGAACCCCGATGGTTGCACTGGAACTTTGAACGATTAAGGTGAATATCGTACCAACAACCACACCTAATATTGGATTTGAACTCATACTTACGGTTAAATCATGAAATGCTTCTAAACTACGTAATGGTGACATTCCACTGCTCATTAATTCGAGACCGAAGAATAATGCTCCAAAACCAAATATCGTTTGTCCAATGTTACCAACTTTTGGATTTTTAAAGAAGAAAATCAGGAAGCTTCCTAGTGCAACAATAGGAAGTGCGTAAGCTCCAATATCAATACCAATAATAAACGCTGTAACAGTGGTACCTATGTTGGCACCCATAATAACACCAATTGCTTGTCTAAACGTCATAAATCCTGCGTTAACCAACCCGATTGTTAATACCGTTGTACCTGTACTGGTCTGAAGAAGTATCGTTACGACAATACCAGCCAATACACCCATAAAAGGGTTACTTGTAAATTTATCTAAAACCTCTCTTAATCGGTCACCTGCTATTTTTTGTAAACCGTCCCCCATGTATTTAATACCAATGAGGAAAATACCTAAACCACCAATGAATTCAAAAATCAATGCTTGTATATCCATTTAAATCCGCCCTTCAGTAATTGTTGAAATATGTCGTTTAATACCCTAACCATTATTAATGATTTATGAATCACTTGTAAAGGTTTTATTAAAAAGTTTACATTAAATTTACAATTCTTTTTTTACCTATATTTATTAACTACCCATATAAGCAATATTTCATTCAGCATATCCATATCAGTCAAATAAAAAAGACAATTCACTATCAAGTGAATTGTCTTTTTTTATGAACGTTTTATGAAATTTTTTCAACCAATATTTTCGTTCCATCAACTTGAACTACCTTTACTTTACTCCCCTTTTCTACCCACTGACCATCCGATACTGCACTGTAATCTTTATTGTTGATTTTTATTGTTCCAACTGGCCGAAGATCATTCAAGGTAATTCCTTCCTGACCTAATAACAATTCGTAATCCATATTCATGGAGTTATATCCTGCCTCTTTGGTTAATTGATCTTTGAGAGCAAGCTTCGTCCACATCTCTCGCTTCTTAAAAACTTTTAAAAAGAAGAAGGATGCGCCACTACCAAGAAGAACCCCCAATACTGCATAGAGTCCGGAAGTGAAGTCGGGGGCAGCCAGTGCCACTGCAGTCAGCATACTAGCCAGACCCAAGGTGGCAAGTGTGCCATCATTAACAACTTTACCATCGATGATAATAAGTAATAATCCTACAAAATATATAATAAGCATAAGAATGAAAGATCCACTCTGCACATAGGCTGCAAAATATACCGTTATAAATCCTATACCCAGTAATCCAAAGAAGCCTCGCATGTTAACAAGAACTTCACCAATTAAAAATAACGTACCAAAAAAAGTAATGATGAAACCGATCCATTGTAATTCAAAAATATCCATTTATTTTCCTCCCCTCTTGTGTAATACGTATGAACATGTAAATGGTTTCATCCAAAAAGGAGGAAACATATGTATACTTTAAAAAGGTTTTCTTTATATCTATTCATTATATTGCTTTTAATCAGTATTTATCAAGATATAAATACCAATCCTTCTTCTACAACAGTTATTAATAAGGAAGAAAATGTCATTGTTAATAATGCGTATTCTATTGCACATGTTAAAGTTTTCCCTGGAGATACTGTCCTGTCTATTACTGAGACAATTAATCAGGATCGTTTGGCACAAATGGATCTTCAACAAATATTGAAGCATTTTGAAGAACTAAACCCGACCACAGATCCATACAAACTGCAGCCATATACCGTTTATTATTTTCCGGTGTATACTCCATAACCGTTTAGAAATACGCATAAAGAAAGAGGCTGCACTAAGTCAGCCTCTCTTTTTTAACTTAAACAAACGGTAATATAAACAAGGTGATTAAAATGGAAATTGCACCAGCAGCGATTGCTATGTTTCCTAACGTATCTGCACCTTTACTTCTCGATACAAATCCGACAATAATTCCCGCAGCGCCAAGAACAATAGGCCACATAAAGAAAGAGATAGCTGAAAGCGCGATGGCAATCCATCCATACATCATTACACCATCATCCGTTCCGATACCTTCCTCTCGCTTCTGTTCATAATCGTCTGCAGTTATCTCTGCTGCATATTCCTCATTTCTTGAACTATCGGGCTCAATACCTACAAAATCTTGATTTTTAACGGTCTCTCCGTGATTTTCTCCATGTTTTGGAGGAACCTGTACATCTTTGTTCCGCCCATTTTTGAATTCGTCCATAATCATTACCTCCTCGTATGCATTGATGAGGTGCAACTATAGTTTATGGAAAGATTCGTCTAATACTGATGTTATATTTTGGAATAAGCGAATGTGGTTACATTTTTTAAAAGCGCAGCATAGAATACTACGTATATAAAAAGGAGAATCTGATATGTCAATGTTTATTAAAGAAATGGTGAAAAATAAGTTGAAGAACATTCGTACGGAGGAATTATTGCACTACAGTAAGCAATATGGATTTAAAATATCTGAGAAACAAGCACGTCTTATAACGGAGTACTTAAGAAAAAATTCCCCGGATCCATTCGATGCAGCATCTCGTGATGTAATGTTTGTGCAACTAGCTGTGATTACCGATAAAGAAACCGCCAAACAAGCACAAAAATTATTCGATGAAATCATCCGTTCTTATGGACTACAACATTTGTTTGACTAAAAAGAGGAATAACAACTAGTTGTTATTCCTCCCTGTAACTATGCTTCCATAATTTTTTCTTTAAGGTCCTCAACAAAATTCCCGTCTTTAAGCATGTTGATTTCCAATTTATATGGGGCCTTTTTATTCTTCTTATCGGTTCCTACATATGGTGTTTCCAGTATTTTAGGTAAGTCCTGGAGTTGAGGATGATGAACGACATAATGGAGTGCTTTAAATCCAATATAACCAAAGCCAATATTCTCATGGCGGTCTTTATGTGCAGCACGTTCATTTTTACTGTCATTCACATGGATTACTTTTATTCGATCCACGCCAATAATTTTATCGAATTCATTTAAGACACCATCAAAATCATCGATAATGTCATATCCTGAGTCATGAATATGGCAAGTATCCATACAAACTGATAAATTCTCATTATGTGTAACACCATCAAAGATCCTTGCTAATTCTTCAAAGTTGCGACCAATTTCCGAACCTTTTCCAGCCATTGTTTCCAGAGCGATTTGCACGTTACTGTCTTTTACAAGTACTTCATTCAATCCTTCAATGATTTTTTTGATTCCTGTTTCAGCACCTTCTCCAACATGTGCTCCGGGATGAAGGACAATTTGTTTTGCTCCTAGTGCTTCTGTACGATCGATTTCATTCCTTAAAAAGTTCACGCCCAATTCGAATGTCTCTG
This sequence comes from Oceanobacillus sp. CF4.6, assembly GCF_051262635.1. NCBI lineage: Bacteria > Bacillati > Bacillota > Bacilli > Caryophanales > Bacillaceae > Oceanobacillus > Oceanobacillus sp. CF4.6. The sequence goes on from NZ_JBIMEX010000001.1 coordinate 222,440, forward strand.
GTTTAACTGAATTACCAATATTAATAATATAAGGTGCATGAACAATAATATCCGAAAGACCATTTAATCCCATATGTTCGTGACCTTCCATTATATTCAATTCTTCTATTGGTTTTCTTCTCGTATTTTGTGGTGCCCCCGTATAGATCATAAATGTATTGGCACCGTAAGAAGTGGCCTCCTCACTAGAACCAAGTAACATTTTCTTTCCACTCATGGATACATGAGATCCTAATTTTAACAATTACTACACCTCTCCCTGTACTACTTCATCATTTCATCTCTATTTATTATATTTAGATTTCTTATTCAATTGTTTTTTAATGGATTCCTGCTGTCTTTTCATTTTTTTCTTGTACCCAGGTTTAACTTTATTTGTTTTATGCACCTTTTTCCATGCTTCTTGTTCTACATTTGTGGTCTTGTTAGTACGCAATTGACGTTCATTCCATGGTTTGGCCTCTTTCCATTCCCCATTTTTAACTTCAACATAGGAAAAAGTTAAACCTTTTTGTTCAAGCTTATTAACCAAATCAAGATCTGATTCTTCATATAGACTGATGGCGGTTCCTTCCATACCAGCTCTGGCAGTTCTACCTACACGATGAATATAAAATTCTTCCTCTTTTGGAATTTGGGCATTGATTACATGGCTGACACCCTTAATATCGATTCCCCGTGCTGCCAAATCAGTAGCTACTACATATTGATAGCGAAGACTAAGAATCTCTTTAAGGACACGTTTACGCTCTCTAGGGGTAAGACCACCATGAATTAAACCTGCATCCAATCCGCGATCTTGGAGAGATGCTGCTAGTTCATTTGCTTGTTTTTTACCATTTGTAAAAATAATGGCCAAGTAAGGTTGAATTACTTTTGAGATATCCATGATAATATCTGCTTCACTTCGATGTTTACGTGCAATTAATCGATGCTCCATCGTTTCGGGAGAAAAATGCTCTTCAATTTGTACATACAAAGGGTTTTCCAAGTATTTCTTAAAGAAATGTTGCAGTCGTTGCGGAATGGTAGCTGAAAATACCATTAATTGAATATCTTTTTTAGATCTGACTAGTAGTTGATCTACTTCATTAATAAAGCCAAGATCTAACATCAAGTCTGCTTCATCAATTACAAAAGAAGAAGCGGAATAAATAGATAAGGCATTATCTTTAACTAAATCAAGAATTCTTCCTGGCGTACCAACAATTATATGTGGAGGTGTTTTTAATTTGTCTGCCATTTTCTGTTTATCTGTCCCACCAACGAGAAGTTTAGCTATCCATTTACCATCTTTTTCTGCATAGTGAATCATTTTCCTGACTTCCTCATGGATCTGTGTTGCCAATTCTCTTGTTGGGGCAGTTATGACAAATTGTACTTCCTGTCTTTTGGTGTCTATTTGGTTAAACAACGGTAATAGATAGGCATGTGTCTTACCTGAACCTGTACGGGATTGTCCGATCACACTCTGACCTTTTAATATAGCCGGAATAACTTTTTCCTGTATTTCTGTTGGTTGTTTAAAACCCAGACTGCCAATGATGTCTTGTAGTATGGGATGAAAAGCGAAATGATTAAAATTATTTTTCATATAGGGAATACTCCTTTTGTTTTTTCGATTACATAAATGTAAATGGCTCTGTATTCGTAGTGGATATTAATATTTCAACTTTGTTCTGTTTTAGCTTCTGTTCTAAATACTCTTTGGTTGCCTTCTTCATCACTTTCTCAATATAATGCCCAGGATCGATAACGGAAAGTCCTATCTGTTCTGCTTCCTGGGCAATATGGAATGACATATCCCCTGTAATATAGACATCTGCACCTTTCCGATTGGCAGTATGGATATATTTTTCGCCACTTCCACCTAGTACTGCGATGCTCTTTACTTTCTTATTGAGATTACCCGTCACGCGAAGTGCAGGAACGTCCAAAACCTCTTTCACATGTACACACAATGACTTGAGATCCATTGGTTTATTCAGTGTTCCAATTCGACCAATTCCATATTGTTTTCCTTCATTTTCAAGTGGATAGATATCGTAGGCGACTTCTTCATAAGGATGGGCATCAATTAAATGATTAATAACGTTCTGAAGATTGGACTGTTGAACGATTGTTTCCAGTTTAACTTCATTCACTATTTCGATTTCATTTTCGGCTCCAATAAATGGATTTGTTCCTTCAAGGGGTTTGAAAGTTCCTTGGCCTTTAGATTGAAATGTACAGTGACTGTAATTTCCGATATGTCCAGCACCACTATCACTTAGGGATACACTTACATCTTTTACATGCGACTCAGGGACATAGACTGCAATTTTATATAATTTTTCATTGCTTGTCTCCAATAGAATTTCCCTTTGATCGATTCCTAATAAATCACAAAGCATATCATTCACACCACCATCTGCAGCATCCAGATTGGTATGTGCTGCATAAACTGTAATTCCATTGTTTATCAGTTTTTGGATAATTTTACCCTGAGCAGTTTCTATATTAACTTGTTTCATCGGTTTAAACAATAAAGGATGATGTGCGATGATTAAATGAACATCATTTTCAACCGCTTCATCGACTACGGATTCCGTAACATCGAGTGTAACCAATATTTTTTTCACTGGTTTATGGTAAGAACCTATTTGCAGTCCGACGTTATCCCACTCATATGCCAAACTTTTAGGAGCCCAATTCTCCATGATACGAAAAATATCTGAGTTATTTAGGACTTTGCTTTTCATCCTTTAATACCTCCTCCATCCAAGCTATTTCTCTTTCAAAAAGTTTAATTCTAGAAGAATCTGGTGTACTTGCATTTCTCATTTGCGCAATGACTTTGGTTAACTTCTGATGTTCAAGTGTCCATTTTTCCTTAAATACTGCTGACTTGTTTCTTAATAACAACGGACCAAACAATAATTCCTTTTCCATAAATTCTTTGGAATATGGGTTGCTATCAGACACTTTATCTGCAACAAGAACTTCATATATATGGTCGTTTTCATCCAATATAGCCTCATGCGTCAATATATAATCATTTTCATAAAACCATCTTCTAACATTTCTAGCATCTACATTCGGTTGTGCAATAATTCGCTCTACCCTAGATAATTTAGATTTACCTTTTTCCAAAATAGTTTTAATTAAAGAGCCTCCCATACCTGCAATGATAATTTGGCTGACTTCTTCTTGCTGCAATACTTCCAATCCATCACCGAGCCTGACATCAACTTGCTCATTAAGATTATAGGTACGAATCGTAGCTTTCGCACTATCGAAAGGACCTTCGTTAATTTCACCAGCAATTGCTTTTGCTGTTGGGTCAGAGAGACAAACATAACATGGTAAATAGGCATGATCCGAACCTATATCTGCAAAATAAGCTCCATTCGGTAGGAACGAGGCTGCTGTTAATAATCGGTTTGAAAGTTTTAGATTGTTATTCATCATGTTCTCCTTTTAGAAAACTTGGCATTCGCCAAGTCACGGACGAAAGCCTTAATTGTTTATATAATCCGTTATGATAATAGACGGTGGTTGCGCAGAGCGGAGGCATGTTGGCTTCCTATCTGCTAAAAAAGAAAAGCTTTCTGTTTTTGGCAGAAAGCTTAATCTTTTGTTCACCTATTACTTATTAAGATTATTGTTTTTCACTAAGCCATTCTGAAAGGGCTGAAAGTTCTTCTCCAGCAACCTGTGATTGTGCTGGCATAGCTCCAACACCATTTTGAATAATTTCTGCAATTTCATCTGCTGAATATTTGGAACCAACTGCAGTTAAGTCAGGACCGGCTCCACCGGATAGGTCTGCGCCATGACAAGCAGAACAATTAGCCTGATATACTGCATCTGCATCTCCACCAGCTGTTTCACCTTCTTGTGTTTCTTCTGATTGCTCGCCGCCTTCTTCAGCTTGTTGAATATCTGCTCGCTGATTCAATCCGACAACGGAAATAATTACTACTGTTAGTACCCCTAAAATCGCAATAATTGCGTATGGCACAACTGGGTTTTTTCTCATTATGTTTCCTCCTTATGTATCCCCATTATAAATCTATAAAAGACTATATATAGTTTACTTGAATTTTGATAATTTTTAAAGGATTAAGCTGCGAAATTTTTAAAAACAATATAACCGATTGCGAATACAATCAACAAAATACTGACAATCCGTAATATTTTAATTTCCTTAGCAATACTTATGAACAGCCATAGTGTAAAATTTACCAGAATGATAACTAAATTAATGATGCTATTTGATGCTAAAAAATTGCTGACTGATAAAGTTAGTAAGAGCACCAGTAATAATGCCACAAATAAAGGAAATTGAACATATTCATTTCCATTGCCGTGAAAGTATACATAAAGCCCAATAGCGTATATACAAAAAAGAGTTAATATACTAATTTGCAAAATCGGAAGAAATTCAGTAAAATAAACTACAAGAAATGAAACCGGTATCATGGAGAGCAATAAAATAAAGTGGATGATGATGTATGGAGTCCACTGACTCCGTATATCATCATCGTCAGCTTTATCTGATAATTCCTGCCCATTCGTATAGAGTGCCAATAAATAATCACAATATCTTTCAGGAAGCAGTCGATGTTCTTTCCAGTACTTAATTTCTTTAACAATAATAGCGGTTCGTTCATCCGCCATGTTCTTTCACCCCAATGTAGGATGCTTTATTTTGATTTTGCTGCTCTAAAAAACAGGTATAGGGAAAGTCATTATTCACACAGCACGTGAACAATGACTACCTAGTCAGTCTAAAAAGTCTTTCAGACGTTTGCTTCGGCTTGGATGTCTAAGTTTACGAAGTGCCTTTGCTTCAATTTGACGGATACGTTCTCTCGTAACCCCAAAAACTTTACCGACTTCTTCAAGCGTTCTTGTACGTCCATCATCTAAACCAAAACGAAGACGTAATACATTTTCTTCCCGATCTGTGAGAGTGTCCAATACATCTTCGAGCTGTTCTTTCAGTAATTCATATGCTGCATGGTCAGATGGTGAAACAGCTTCCTGATCTTCGATAAAATCTCCGAGATGGGAATCATCTTCTTCCCCAATTGGAGTTTCGAGTGATACCGGTTCCTGTGCTATTTTTAAGATATCCCGTACTTTCTCAGGACTAAGTTCCATCTCCTCACCGATTTCTTCCGGTGATGGTTCCCGACCTAAATCCTGTAGTAAGGATCGTTGAACACGAATGAGTTTATTGATGGTTTCCACCATATGCACAGGTATTCGGATCGTTCTTGCCTGATCAGCAATTGCGCGTGTAATTGCCTGTCTAATCCACCATGTTGCATACGTACTGAATTTAAAGCCTTTACGGTAGTCAAACTTTTCTACAGCCTTAATCAGCCCCATATTACCTTCTTGAATCAAGTCGAGGAAAAGCATGCCACGGCCAACATACCGTTTAGCAATACTTACAACAAGACGTAAATTAGCTTCCGCCAAGCGGCGTTTAGCTTCTTCATCGCCATCTTCAATGCGGGAAGCCAGTTCGATTTCCTCAGCTGCTGATAATAAATTAACTCGCCCTATTTCTTTTAAGTACATGCGGACAGGGTCATTTATTTTAATACCTAGTGGCACACTTAAATCACTTAGGTTAAATTCTTCTTCTTTTGCAATCTTTTGCATATTGGGGTCATCTTCTGACTCACCTATCACATCCACACCTTGTTCTTCCAGGTGCTCATAAAATTCATCCATTTGATCGGATTCAATTTCAAAATTGGATAGACGGTCTGCCACCTCTTCATAGGCTAATGTACCACGTTTCTTACCCATTTCAACCAATTTTTCCTTTGCCTGTTCAAGTGTTAGTTCAGTATCTTTTGTTTGCGAAGGCTTATTTTCGGCCATGAGTCCCCCTCCTTCCAGTCTACTTTGAAATATTTTTTAAATGTTTTTGAATCTCAATGATCTGCATAGCAATTTGTGCTGCTTTTAGCGGATCATTTTGCTGTTCAGCTAGTTTTTGCTGTTCTTTTAGTGATTTTATATTCAACGAATCATTTGATTCATTTAAGATAATTCGGATATAATCATTAATTTCCCTGTCACTGATTTCATTCAGTTCCGGCATCATTGCTACCTCAACCACTTGTTGTTTTAATCGATCATCATTCAACCTTTCAATAAATAAACTTATATCTGGTGAATGACCTTCCTCATAAAATGCGTATAAGTGTGTAGCAATAATTTTATGATCATCCACATTAAATCCAGCACCTAATTCGTCTTTAACCTTATCTGTAATGTACGAATCCTGAAGCATATAGGAGATAAGTTTCTTCTCTGCATTATAAAAAGCTGGAAGCAACTTTTTATTGCGCTGTGAGATTGTAGTCTTATTAGTATATCTGTTCTTTTGCTGATTATCCTTAGGGATTCCCTGTTTTTGCCTATATCCATGCATTTCAGAGGTTAAAGATTCGATAGAGATGTTGTACTCATTGCTAATCTCTTTCAAATAATATTCCCTTTCGATGGAACTCTCAATCATCGCAAGTTCTTTCAATACATTCTCAATATATTTTATCCGGTCTCCTTCAATCTTCAGGTTGAAATCCATTTTAAGGTATCGCATATAAAAGCCCATATAGGTATCACTTGCTTTTATAACCTTGTTTTTGAACGCATCTGAACCATGCTGTTGAATAAAACTGTCAGGATCCATATCATTATCAAGTTTCGCCACTTTTATTGAGCAACCCGTTTTCCGTAATAAGTTTGCAGCTTTATATGTCGCTTCAAGTCCTGCATGATCCCCGTCGTAGCATATAATCACAGTTTCTACGTAACGATTTAAAAGTTTCGCTTGTGGTTCTGTTAAGGAAGTACCAAGTGTTGCCACTACATTTTTTACATCTGCCTGATAAGCGGAGATAACGTCCATGTATCCCTCAAATAATACGACTTCATTCTCTTTACGTATATGTTTTTTAGCTAAATCAAAGTTGTACAACAGCTTACCCTTTTGAAATAACTCACTCTCCGGACTATTTAAATATTTTGGTTCCTGTTCATTAATCGAACGTCCGCCAAATGCAACTGTTTTTCCTATATGATTTCTAATAGGGAACATGATTCTTCCCCTGAAACGATCTGTTACATCATTATCATTTAATTGGGATAAGATTCCTGCTTTAACCAGTAGCTGTTGCTGAAACCCTTTTTTGGTGAGAAATTCTGCGACAAAATCTTTTACATTTGGTGCAAATCCTAATTGAAAAGTTTCTATCGCTTCATCGCCAATACCTCTATCTTTCATGTATTGGTACCCTTCTTTTCCATCTTTTGTATATCTCAGAAGGTGATGATAAAGTTTAGTTAACCAATCATGGGCAGAAAGAACACTTTGGCTTTCCTGGGACATCGATGATTCCTTTTTTATACCAGAATCAGGAAGTGTCGTACCACTTTTGTCTGCAAGAAATTTTATTGCCTCATAGAAAGAAAAATTTTCCATTTCCATCATGAAGGTTATAACGTTCCCCCCTTTACCACATCCAAAGCAATGAAATATTTGCTTTTCCTGTGTTACAGAGAAAGAAGGGGTTTTTTCACCATGGAATGGACAAAGACCAAAATAGTTTCTGCCCTGTTTTTTTAACTGAACATACTCACCAATAATATCCACAATATTATTGGACTTTCTTATTTCTTCGATAACCTCTTCAGGTATTTGATTATTGGCCATATAATAACCACCATACTATACTAATATTCGTGACTAATTTGAAAAATCCTTCACGTTTCGACAAATTTTTCTCAAATCCCGAAAAAAATCACCCTCTGTACGTTCAGTCATTCTAAGAAGGCTATTGTTACTCCATATTTAGTTACCATTGTACCTCCAGCTGGTGAATTATAAACAAATGAATAAAGAAAGAAGGCATTTAATTGTTGCTATATGGTTTAATTCTACATAAACATGCAAGAATCCTTCTTTATTATGAATGTTTTATTTTTCAGAATAGCCACATATCCTATTTTTTACACATATATGAGGACACAAAAATTTATTATAATACATTTCTTATAATATTTCTAATTAAAGGCCTTGTTTTTCTGCAAAAGAAAACATTCTGCCCATATCAGTGCAGAACGTTTTTAATAATAAGCTTATTAAAGGATATGTTCACTTAGAATAAATTATTATATTTCTTTCTTTTGCATCATTCGCATAATCAGATTCGCGGTCTCTTCAACTGCTTTATTGGAAACATCAATGACCTCACAACCAATTCTATCTATAACCTTATTGAAATAATCAAGTTCCTGGTGAATCCTTTCCATGTTAGCATATGTTGCCTGGTCTCCAAGCCCAAGTGCTTTCAGTCTTTCTTTGCGGATACCATTTAATTTATCAGCCGTAATTCTTAACCCGATGCATTTAGAAGGGTCAACAACCATAAGTTCTTCCGGTGGCTCAACTTCGGGAACAATTGGTACATTGGCTACCTTAATTCGCTTATGTGCTAAGTATTGTGATAAAGGCGTTTTGGAAGTTCGGGAGACGCCAACTAAAATAATATCAGCCCTTGCAATACCACGTGGATCTCTTCCATCATCATATTTGACAGCAAATTCAATTGCTTCAATTTTCTTAAAATAATCCTCGTCCAATTTATGAATTAAACCAGCTTCCAGACGAGGTGTACTGTCGAAAACACGTTCCATGGCATCCATTGTTGGGCCCATGATATCTATCGCTTCTACATTCATCGTTTTTGATTGATCATTTAGGTACCTTCTCAGTTCAGGGTCAACGAGCGTGAAGCCAATCATACCTTTTTTTTCTCTCGCGATCTGAAGAAATTCGTCAATCGTTTCTTTATCTTCAACATATGGTACACGCTGAATCTTGTAATCACCATTAGTGAACTGACTTAATCCTGCTTTCACTACTAATTCGGCAGTTTCACCGACAGAGTCAGACAAGACATATACAATTGGTTGAGTATTCATTAATAAAACTCCTCTCCATCCCTAAAAGTTAAATCTGTTCGTCTGTTGTTAATTCTACCAGCAATTTTGTCATTGTTGTTTTTGTAATTCTACCCACGATTTCCAACCCTACATCCGTATCTTTAACAACCGGTAAGCCGTCGATTTGCTTTGTAATAAGTTTGTATGCAGCATCTATGAGTAAATCTTCTCTTCGGCATACTGTTATATTCGGCATTCGAGTCATTATGATATGAACGGGTACCGAACTTAAATCCTGTTGCCCAATACTTGCACGCAGTAAATCTTTTCTTGAAAGCACCCCAGTCAGACAGGATTTTTCGTCTACTACAAATAATGTCCCAACATCCTCCAGAAACATGGTTGATATGGCATCATAAACAGAGACACTTTCCTTTACCACAATGGGAACCTGCTGAAATTCATGTACCTTATATTTTCTAATTTGTTCCGTTAGTAATTCCGACCCGTTTTTCCCTGTGAAAAAATATCCGACTCGAGGTCTTGCATCCAGAAATCCTGACATTGTCAGGATAGCTAAATCCGGCCTTAGCGTAGCCCGTGTTAAATTTAATTGGTCAGCTATATGTTCACCGGTAATCGGACCGTTTCCTTTAACTATTTCGATAATCTGTTCTTGTCTTTTGGAAAGTTCCACCTTTTCACCACCAATATGTCATACTATTTTCATCAATTAATGTTAATTATATAGCAAAAGGGGAAATTATGTTACTCTAATCATTTTTTAGAATTGTTGTTTCCATTCAACCAGCCTTAAATCTGCAAATTCCTTGATTAACAGGGATATAGCCCGTATTAAAGCAAGACGATTGTTTCGAATTTGTTCATCATCTGCGATCACCATATTATTATCAAAGAACGTATGGATTGGTTCTGCCATTTTAGTTAAAGCAGCAAGAGCACTAGTTGCATCTTTATTCTGATTATAAGTGGAGAAATCATTTTTTATTTGATTATATTGATGAAACAATTCTTTCTCAGATTCTGTTACAAGGTGCTCAGGAACAATTGAATACTGTTTCTCTGCCTTATCAGATAGATTAAGAACACGGACCAAAGCCTCCTGGATCGATTTAAACGCCTCGTCGCTTCGTTTATCTGACAAAAGTTTTGCTTTGGAGATTGTATAATCAAATCTTCCAATTTCATTGTGAAGCACGGAATGAATAACATCCTGTTCCACTTTCCATTCTTTAAGCAGGAAGGAAGCGCGATGCTTGAAAAATTCATTTAGTTCTCCATCTACCTTTTCTTTGCTTTGTTGTTCAATATCTGTTTTTCGATAAATCGAAGTTACAATTTCAAGGATTTCTTCCAAAGAGATTTCCCATTTCCTGTTTTCCATGATGCGTAAGATACCAGTTGCTTGTCTGCGCAAACCATATGGGTCTTGTGAACCTGTTGGTGTTAATCCTACAGAAATGCACCCGACAATCGTATCCATTTTATCTGCAACACTTACAATGGCTCCTATAACTGTCTCCGGTAAATTTCCATTTGCTTGTTTTGGTAAATAATGTTCTCTAACCGCTTGTGCCACAATGGGATCTTCACCAAAATTAGCAGCGTATTTCTCCCCAATAACACCTTGAAGTTCCGTAAATTCGTTTACCATATTTGTCATTAAGTCGAACTTGCTTATTTCAGCAGCTCTTAATGCTTTATTCTTTTCCGTTTCACTTAATCCAATTAAATCAACAATATTTTCTGAAATCGTTGCGATTCGTTTAACTTTGTCACTGATCGTACCTAATTTTTCTTGAAACACAACTCGATTCAATTTTTCTTGGTAAAACGCAATCGATTGTTTCTGATCTTCTTCAAAGAAAAATTCTCCATCAGATAACCTTGCACGCAACACCTTTTCATTACCTCTTGCCACCGTTTCAAGCTTATGATCATTCCCATTTCTGACTCCTATAAAGTATGGCAGTAATTGATCTTTATTTGAAATGACCGGAAAGTAGCGTTGATGCTCTTTCATAGAAGTGATTAATACTTCTGAAGGTAATTTTAGGAACCTTTCTTCAAAGGAACCCATAAAGACAGTTGGGTATTCAACGAGATTTTTAACTTCCGCCAGTAAATCGGCATCCACAGGGATTTGGAAGTTATGTTTTTCTTCCAGTTCTTTGATCCCTTTTAATATTAAATCTTCACGTTCTTTGGAATTAACAACAACATAATTTGCAGCCATCGAAGATTCATAATCGGAAGGTAACTCTAAAGTGATTTCGCCTCCAAGAAAACGATGGCCATGTGTCTTATTACCTGTATGAACACGTGTTATTTCAAATGGAATGATTTCATTACCGTACAATGCTACAAGCCAACGAATTGGGCGTGCGTAGCGAAAAGTTTCTGATGCCCAGCGCATGTTTTTGCCAAATTGAATGGACTCTATAATATTTTTAAAATCTGGTAACAGTTGTAGTACAGGTTTACCCTCGATATGTTTCTTCACAAAGATATACTTCGTTCCTTTTACTTCTTTTGTAAATAAATCTTCTGTTGTCTTACCCTGACCTCTACTGAAACCAATAGCTGCTTTTGACCACTCACCATTTTCATCGTTGGCGATTTTAACCGCTGGACCTTTGGCTTCTTCTTCGATTGTCGTTTGGAATTCAGCCATATCTTTAATCAAAACGGCCAACCGTCTTGGTGTTGAAAATGATTTAATCGAATCATATGAAATTCTTAGGTCCTTCAACCAAGCAGTCGTTTTGTTTAATAGCTGATTTTCTGCATCATCAATAAATCTTGCAGGCAGCTCCTCCAGTCCAATTTCAAATAAAACATCTGTAGCCATTTATTTTTCCTCCTTTTGAAGCATTGGAAAACCTAGTTTCTCTCTTTCAGCAACGTAAGTCTTGGCAATACTTCTTGCCAAGTTCCGGATACGTGAAATATATCCTGTTCGTTCAGTCACTGAAATAACGCCTTTTGCATCAAGCAGATTGAATGTGTGTGAACATTTAAGTACATAGTCATAGGCGGGAAAAACAAGGCCTTTTTCCATTGTAGCTCTAGCTTCCTCTTCATACATGGAAAACAATTGGAAAAGCATGTCTGTATTCGATTCCTCAAATGTATATTTGGAATGTTCAAATTCAGGCTGATAAAATATATCTCTAACGGTAACTCCATTATTCCATTCCAGGTCAAATACGTTTTCTTTATCCTGAATATAAGAAGCAAGACGTTCAATACCATACGTGATTTCAACCGTCACTGGGCTCGCTTCTAATCCACCAATTTGCTGAAAGTAGGTAAATTGTGTAATTTCCATTCCATCCAACCAAACTTCCCAACCAAGACCCGCAGCACCAAGCGTAGGATTTTCCCAGTTATCTTCCACAAAACGAATATCATGTGAAAGCGGATCAATTCCTAATTTTTCTAAAGACTCCAAATATAGTTCCTGTATATTGTCAGGAGATGGTTTCATAATTACCTGGAACTGATGATGTTGATATAGACGATTTGGATTCTTGCCATAACGCCCATCAGCAGGTCTTCTGGAAGGTTCTACGTATGCAACATTCCAAGGCTCTGGTCCAAGACTCCGAAGTAATGTCATTGGTGACATCGTACCTGCTCCTTTTTCCGTATCATATGCCTGCATAAGTATACAATTTTCTTCAGACCAGTGTTTTTGAAGTGTTAAAATCATTTCCTGGATATTCATAAAATGCTCTCCTTCATAACTATTTTTTTAACAAAAATAAAAACCGTCCCTATGTCTATCTACAGATAGACATAGGGACGGTTTTTTACCGCGGTTCCACCCTACTTGCTCTCTTACAGAGCCACTTTATTACCGACTGCTCCCTGAGTTCCTTTCCCAGCATTCCACATATCCGGCTTCCACTATCCCAGACTCGCTTTAAATAGAAGTTTTACTGGTACTTTTCTCGATCCACACAGCTTATTATTTATTATTGAAATATGTAAAAAATGATACTGTATCAATTACATTCTGTCAATATAAAGCTATCTCAATTTATCCAGTTGGTCTAAAAACTTCCTTGATTTTAAATAAAAACCACCATATTGATCGTAATACGTATTCAATACTTGCCTGAGCAATTTTTTATTTTCAGGTTTGACAGATATGGAGCCAACACGTTCCAGTCCGACTGATGCAAAAACATGCAGCAATTTAGCCAATGAATTTGTTAATGAAATTGCCATTTCATCCAAATATCTGCATTTTGTACAAAGCATGCCACCTTCAGAGATTGAAAACGCAAATGGAACGTTCGAATTACCGCAATTGGTGCAACAATCTAGGGTTGGGGCAAATCCACCCTTTTCAAATAATTTCAGCTCATACATAATAATTGGAATATCCGCATCTTCATTTTTGGAAATCCACGTCATTGTTTGCTCGAATTGATCGAAAAGATATGGATCTGTAATTTTGGAATCAAGCAATTTGTCTGTCAGCTCCGTAATATAGGCAGCATAGGACGTTTTTACGATATTCTCCCTCACCGCACGAAAGGAATTGAGGATTTCACCCTGCTGTAATGTACTGAGACCAGTATTTAAATATACAAAAAACTGAGCGTAAATAAATGGCTGCGTTACAGCAGCCATTCTGCTTTTTGTTTTTTTTGCACCTCTTGCAAGTGCTGTGAATTTACCGATTTTCTTACTGAATATCGTTACAATCTTATGTGTTTCACCATAATCTTGTGTTTTTATAACAATTCCATCTATTTTTTCAAGCACAGTTTCACCTTTCTTCCCCATTCGAAGATGAACGCAGATTGACTCTTATAATTTCGTATCCAGTGATGCCATATTTTCAGTTTCAGCCTGTCCATACTCTTGTTTAGGTGCTGCATTTTCCAACTCTTTCATTAATAAATAGGTTTCAATGTTTCCTGTCTGACTAAAGATTTTCCATGTTAGGTCGACCACAAGAAACCCCACCTTTCTTTAATATTGTTTGAAAATGTAACTCACTAATTAGAGTGGCTCTTTAGCTGAATTTAATTAGTATAAAAAATTACCAACTCTAATATTCATCTTTGCGGAAACCGTATTCATGCAATTGACTTTCTCTATTTCGCCAATCTTTTTTTACTTTTATCCAGAGTTCCAAATATACTTTCGAGCCAAGTAATGCCTCGATATCCTTGCGGGCATTTCTGCCAATTTTTTTCAGCATCGTACCCTGTTTACCAATTAGAATCCCTTTTTGACTACTTCTCTCTGTAACGATTATTGCTTGAATTAAAATTTTATCCTCTTCTCTTTCTTCGATGTTTTCAATAACTACTGCAATGGAGTGCGGAATTTCTTCCTTTGTCAAATGTAATACTTTTTCCCTTATCAATTCCGAGATGACAAATCGTTCTGGATGATCTGTAACCTGATCAGCAGGATAATATTGAGGGCCTTCAGGTAAATGGCCTTTTAATACATCGACTAAATGATCCACATTATTGCCTTCGAGTGCTGAAATTGGGAAAATTTCTTCAAAATCACATTTGTCTTTATACTGTTCAATTAATTGGAATACCTCTTCAGGATTGATGAGATCAATTTTATTGATGATTAAATAGACTGGACTGTTCACCTTTTGCAGCAGATCAATGATATACTGATCGCCTCTTCCATAGCCTTCTTTTGCATTAATCATAAACAAAACAACATCCACTTCATTTAACGTATTTTCAGCAATGTTCACCATAAAATCACCTAGGCGGTGCTTCGGCTTATGAATTCCCGGTGTATCGATAAAAACCATCTGTGCATCATCGGTTGTTAATACACCTTGAATTTTATTTCTAGTTGTTTGCGCTTTATCGCTCATAATGGCAATTTTTTGCCCGATAACACGATTCATAAATGTTGACTTGCCAACATTTGGCCTTCCAATAATTGTAATAAATCCTGACTTGAAATTAGTATTTGTATTCATGTTGTTTCCTCCGAGACGTTTTCTTTTATTTTTATATTACTACAAATAATGCATGCTTTCACTAAATCGACAAAACCTTTAAAAAGAATATCTTTTCTTCTAAAGTACCACATAAAACAAAATTAAGACAAAATCAAGGAAATTTTTTAATATTTTCTTTTATTTGTGTATGACAAAAAGCCCTTTATAAAAGGGCTTAAAATATACTATCCATTTTAGGTAAGAAGATAATCAATGCAACGATAAACGCAATGACGGCCGTAATCAGAACGGCCCCTGCCGCAATGTCTTTGATTATTTTAGCAGACGGATGTATTTCCGGCTTCAGATAATCAATCATTTTTTCAATGGCGCTATTCGTTACTTCGGCCATCAGCACCAGACCAATCGTCAGTACGATAATTGCCCATTCGACATTGGAAAGTCGAAAAATAAATCCTGCTATAGTTGTCAATATCGTTGCGACTAAATGGATTCGGAAATTATGCTCGGTTTTAGCGATTTCCTTTATACCATTCCAGGCATAAGGAAATCCAATACTGCTTTTGCGTTTATCTTTCAATTCCAAACTCACCCAGAATTTCTTCTTGTCTTTTGAACATTTTTTCCTCATCTGGCTTATTCATATGATCATAGCCCAATAAATGAAGGAAGCCATGCACAGTAAGAAATGCCAGTTCTCTTTCATACGTATGTTCATATTCAATTGCCTGTTCTTTTGCTTTATCTACAGATATAACAATATCTCCAAGGATCATCGGTATGTCTTCACCGATAATGTCCATTTCTCCATCTACGGATTCCTGCATGGCAAAGGATATAACATCAGTAGGTGTATCTTTTTGTCTATAGTTGCGATTAAGCTCCTGAATTTCCTTGTTAGAAACAAAATTTACAGACATTTCTGCTTCGCTTACGATTCCTTCTTTTTCAGCAGCGAAATTAAGTAATCTTTGTATTAAATCAATGTTATCGGTAGGTACGGAATTCGTATTATCATGAAAATCAATATGCATTCAATTAGCCTCCTTCATTGGATATTGTATTCTTGAGTGAAAAATCCCTTTAAGAGATTCACAAATCGCAGTCTGAATAATATTTATCTCCTTTAATGTTAAAGGACTTTCATCCAATTGTCCATCAGAGACTTTGTCCTTTATAATTGAAGCCACGATTTCTTCAATTTTCTCTTTCGTTGGTTCCTTTAAAGACCGAACAGCAGCTTCTACGGAATCACAAATACAGATAATACCCGCTTCTTTTGTCTGTGGATTCGGTCCCGGATATCTGAAGTCTGACTCCTTCACATTCGCATCATTTTCTTTCTCTTTGTAAAAAAAGAATTGTAATAATGACGTAGCATGATGCTGCTTCGCAATATCGATAATTTCTTTAGGTAATTTATGCTTTTTCAACATTTCTGCTCCATCAAATGGATGGCGGATAATAATCTCCGCACTTTCTTTCGGATCAATAAAATCATGTGGATTTCTTATAGAAACTTGATTTTCGATAAAATAATGCGGCCGAACCGTTTTACCAATATCGTGATAATATGCTCCTACTCTGGCCAACAATCCATTAGCTCCGATTGCTTCACATGCTGTTTCACTTATATTTGCAACCATTACGGAATGATGATATGTTCCTGGAGCTTCCGTCAGAAGCTTTTTCATTAATGGTTGATTTGGATTTGAAAGTTGCAGCAATTTAATATCTGATAAGATACCAAGCACTGTTTCAAAGAAAGGGAGTAACCCAATCGTAAGCACGGTTGCCAAAAATGCTGAAACAAGACCAAAGCTTGAATGAATAAATAGATCGAACCAGGAATACTTTTCAAAAGAGAGAAATAGAAATAGTAATACAGTTAACATATTGACAATGGCAATTCCAATGCCACCTTTTAGAATTGCCAATCGATCTTTCATATTTATTAAGAAAATAATACCCGCCAGTTGTGAAATAAGAAAATAGATCCCCGCCTCCACATTTAATGCGCCAGCAATTTGATTATTAAAGATGACACTTCCCAAGATAGAATACAACGCAGCAAGGACGATTGCCAGTCTCTCGTTAATTAATATTTTAATAAGCAATACGCCCGTTGCAATTGGTGTAACGAAGAAAAGCTGATTGGATTGTGTCGTATATAAGCTGATAATTTTCATTAGCGTAACAACAATAATACTAGTTAGGAATACAGCAATAATTTTCCCGTAATTCCAGTCGTTCTCTTTCATCGTCTGATGCATTTCAAAACCTATTAAACTACAAATTAAGATGATAAGTATTGCAAGCCCTAGTAATGGAAAGATATTTCTCTCTTCATCCATTAAGCCCACGAGTTCAAGCTTTTCATAGATTTCATTCGTGATCGGCTGTCCCTCTCTCACAATAACCTCACCAGCTCGAATCACTACTGGATCAACGCCAGCCGCTGCCTCTTTTCGTGCTTCTGATGTCTTCTCATAGTCAAAGAAAGAGTTCTCTGTGACGGCAAAGTCAATAATCTCTGTCAATGGTTCCTTCATTGATTCACTTAAACTCGAAAATTGAATAATTTGTTTTATATTTGTTTCTGCTGTTTGCAGATTTTCTGTTCGAACGCCATTATTTAGTGTCTCTTTCAAAGATGTTAGAAATAAATCTTCCGCTTCCTCCAGCTCTTCCGGAGAAAACTTCAACAATTGAATAAGTGTGCTATCTCCTACAGAATTAGTGATTTCCTCTGATAAAATGTTTTTTAAATGCGTAACTTTCTCTTGATCCGTTTGCTGTTCAACATCGTCTGAAACCAAATCTGTTTCTGCAGGTTCTTCTTCTGATTTGGTAATAGCATCAAACAATTCTTCTATATAGCTAAGTTGTTCATTGGATACTTCACTGGAAATATCATATCGATCCTGGACAGATTGTACAGTTTCCCGCGTTTTTCGTTCTGTTTCCTTTTCATTTTCGATTGTAATTGGAGAACGAATCGTTGCGCTGGCATTGGTAAAACGGTCGATATCATAGGTTTCTGTATGTACATTGTTGAGTGTTATAAAAAAGAAGAAAACACCTAATAATAAAACTGGTAGCAAAATAAGAATCCATCCATGTTTTTTCTTTATCCATACAATGCTATTTTTTATTCGGTCAATCATTCGCATCACCCCACTGTAATAAACAGAATAAACAGTTATACAGAAATAAGACCCCTCTTACAGGGTCTTACTTTTTAAAGTCTTTTAATTATCCATTTCATATGCTGCAATGATACGTTGAACCAATGGATGTCGTACTACATCTGTTTGATTTAGATGATTAAATGATACTCCCTCAACTTTGTTGAGCAGCTGTTGTGCTACGTTCAATCCCGATTTAACACCTCTGGGAAGATCAACTTGAGTAATATCTCCGGTAATTACCATTTTTGAACCAAACCCGAGTCGTGTTAGAAACATTTTCATTTGTGCTGGTGTGGTATTTTGAGCTTCATCCAAAATGACAAATGCATCATCCAATGTTCTTCCCCGCATATAGGCTAGAGGTGCGATTTCAATCGTTTCTCGTTCAATAAGACGCAATGTATGTTCGACACCGAGAACATCATGTAAGGCATCGTACAATGGGCGTAAATACGGATCCACTTTCTCTTTAAGGTCTCCTGGAAGGAAACCAAGACTCTCCCCTGCTTCTACAGCTGGTCTTGTCAGGATAATTCGTTTCACCATGCCATTTTTCAAAGCATGAACTGCCATGACAACAGCTAGATATGTTTTTCCAGTACCTGCAGGGCCAATTCCAAAGACAAGGTCGTTCGATTTAATTGAACTAATGTAACTTTTTTGACCAAGTGTTTTTACGCGAATGGATTTTCCTTTAACATTTTTCGTTATTTCATCTTCAAAGAGTGCTTCCAACTGTTTAATTTTTCCTTTTTTTGCTAAGTCAACGGCATATACCACGTCTCTTTCAGAAATGGATTGCCCTTTTCGTATAACGTTTAATAACGTAAGAAGTATATCCTGTACAAGTGAAATAGCTTCATCAGTACCAGATACGCTAACTACTTCACCTCTGGTAACTATTGAAACATCCAGTTGTGTTTCAAGCTGTTTTAAATGTTTATCGTTTGTTCCGAATAATGCAAGCGCTTCATTCGTACTAGTTAAATGCAAGTCAATTTCGGTTAGGCTACCTGGCATAATCAATCTCCTTGAACTAATGGTACTTGCTTTACTATATTTTCTTCCACAGAAATATATAGGTTTAATTTAACTTTACCACGCTCTACAGATTCATGCAAAACTTTTTCTGACAATATTTTCGCATCAAGACCCAATTCCTGTTGAAGTTGAATGATTGCTTGTTCAATTCCCACTTCTATTGCTTCTTCTTTTGTTCTCTCCCCTTCAACAATCTCCTTTTCACTCAAAACTGTTTTTATGACGGAGAAAGGCAATTCCCATTTCAAAAAGTTAATTTTATTTTCTGTTACCTCACGATGTATCTCATTAAATGATGGTTCACCAAATCCCCATATTGGTAATTGGAAATCTCCGGTCTTTAGAAAGAATTTACTTTCTTTATCTCCTGTAAGTTGTTGATAATTATATTTAAGTGGAATCGTCAATGAAACCTCATACCAAGTATTTGCTAAAATTTCTCCTTCTGCTGCAATTGGTTCAATCGTTGATTCTTGTTCTTTTTCTTCCGAATCAGTGCTATCTGCAGGCTGCACATCGCCTGACACAAGAATATCTCCAAGTTCCACGTAATCATTTACGCGGACCATTGGTGTTCCTTTTGATACATACATTTTCGTAATAACGCCTTTTTTAGAAGCAACAAGATTTCTTGGTTGCTCGGGGTCTGCCTCTTGTACAATTATTTTTTCTACCCCTTCCAAATAGAAGGTTGTCCCTTTTTGATCCACACCAGCCCATAAAAGCTCAGGAATGTCTTGTATTAGTTTTTGTTGTATTTCGGTAGGGGTATCAAGAGAAAATAGCCATGCTCCCGGATGTACTCCATACGCCGTTAACTGCTTGTCTATTTTTTCTTCAATATCTTTCGGTACACCTTTAATTTTCACTTCCCAAATGATATTCGATAATACGAGAAAAAAGAGAATGCTGATGAGTAAACCAAATACTAATGGTTTCTTTTTCAAAAAACGATTCACTATAAACGGATAACCATTTCTTCGTGTAAATGTAACCTTATATATCGTTTTCCGTCGGATTTGTTTCATTTGTTTTATGTCTGAGAGACTTATGTCCCCCTCACATGATTCTTTATCCCTTTTTTTTACATTCCAGACGGGTACACCTTCACTAGCACATTTCTGAAAAAATAATTCTGGAGCAGTGCCCTTGACTAGAATGGTTACATATCCTGTAAATTTAGATCCTTTGCTAAACTTCATAGCATCCTCCTTTCCAATTGAATCAATCAATTAAAAATTTAACTTCTGCAATCGTACCTTCTAGCATGATTTCTTTAGGTAGCATCATTTTTAGCACGAAAGATGTGCCTATTATTTGGACATAGCCTTTATTTATTTTTAACTTCAATTCATTCTCAGAATAAGTTACCAACCCTTGATGATTCTCTATATAAAAATGAATATGCCCAATAATTGTAATTCTTGGCATCTCGAGAATTACATCAGAAGGAAGAGAGAAATGCTCAATTAATAAGGAACGAAAACGTTGTTGCCATTTGGCCAATGATGATCCCCCCTCACATAGATACTTATGAAGGAAATCGATATATAAGACCTGAATGAACTAATTTTATAAAGGTCTTCGTAATGGGTATTGCCCTTTTAATCATCGTAGCGTAGATATAAATTGCGAAGTAACTTCTATTTTTGGTGGGATGCGCATCTCGTTGTCCGATCTTATAGAAAGCAATCTATAAAAAAAGCCATTCAAGTAAAGGAATTAACCTTTACTTGAATGGCAATTAGGTCTATCTTATTCGATCTTGTAATACAGTCTTGTATGGTTTCTTTGCTCTTGGTGCTCCGAGGACTTCGGACATAATAACTCCGTTAATCAGCCCTTGCGCCCCAAGATTACCTTCAACCTGTTTTCTCATTCTTTCTTTCATTACGGTTGATTCTTTTGTTGGTTCGTTGAGATTACTCCCTTTTGAAGACTGGGCTGTAAGATCTTCGATGGTGTCCGATATAGCACCATACTTACTCGCCAATCTTTCCATTTGCACCTTCTGTTGTTCCTCAATAGATGCGGTTGAGACAGTAGGTTCTTTTGTTCTTTCTTTATAAACATTACGCTCAGCTCTTGGTTGTTCCCTTCTGACAGGTGGAGCATTTGGAATTCTACCAGACTTAGGAGGAACTGGTTTTTTCGTTTCCTTTTTCTTCTCTTCTGTATTATTATTTCTGAAAAAGCCTATAAGCCCTGAAATAATAATAATGACAATAAATAAATTATCAAAAATCCAGTCCATCAGATCCCTCCTCTATCAAAATGACTGTCATTATTTTTGATCGTCTTCTTTGCTGTCTTTACTTAATTTACCAATCGTATCGCGCATATCAGTATCTGCACCAATATTTTGGTAGTTCATATAATCCATTACACCCATTTTACCGGAGCGTAAAGCTTCTGCAAGAGCTAGAGGTACATCTGCCTCAGCTTCAACAACTTTAGCACGCATCTCTTGTACACGAGCAACCATTTCTTGTTCTTGTGCAACTGCCATTGCACGACGTTCTTCTGCTTTTGCCTGTGCAATATTCTTATCTGCTTCTGCTTGGTCCGTTTGCAAAATGGCACCAATGTTTTTACCGATATCAACGTCGGCAATATCAATGGATAATATTTCAAATGCAGTACCTGAGTCTAAACCTTTACTTAATACCGTTTGTGAAATTGAATCCGGATTTTCTAGAACCTTTGCATGCGTTTTGGAACTACCGATTGTACTTACGACACCTTCACCAACACGCGCAATAATCGTTTCTTCACCTGCACCACCGACAAGGCGATCTATATTCGCACGTACAGTGATTCTTGCCAATGCTTTCACTTCAATACCATCCATAGCAATACCTGCGATAAACGGTGTTTCAATAACTTTAGGGTTAACACTCATTTGAACTGCTTCCAATACATCACGGCCAGCTAAATCAATTGCTGCACCCCGTTCAAACGGGAGATCAATATTAGCACGATGAGCAGCAATCAATGCATTGACTACTCTATCCACATTACCACCTGCTAAGTAATGGCTCTCCAATTGATTTGTTTTCACGCTCAACCCAGCTTTATGAGCTTTAATAAGTGGATTAATTACTCTATTTGGTACTACTCGACGTAGTCGCATACCAATGAGTGTGAAAATACTTACTCTTACTCCAGCTGCTAAAGCACTAATCCATAGAGCTACTGGTACAAACGTAAACAATATTGCTAACGCAATTAAGATGACCGCAATGATAATAAGCGGCATAAGGTCTGTTATCGACATTAAAATTCCTCCAATTTATTATTTTTTTATTTCTCTTACAACCACACGAGCTCCTTCTACTTTAACCACTTTAATGATACTGTTTTTCTCAATAAAGCTGCCCTCAGATACAATGTCTATCCGTTCGTTTTCGAATAATCCAATGCCTGAAGGACGTAATGGGGTTACTGTCTCGCCTTCCAGACCAAGAAGTTCTAAACGATTCACAGAGGACACATATCCCAGCTCAGTCTTTGTACTATCTTTAAGAATAATATGGCGGAAAATTCCTTTATCCATACCAATTCTTCTAAAAAGAATGATTGCTGCAACCAACGTAACGAGAAAGGCAATACCAATACTCATAGACATATGTCCTATATCATAACCAGATAAAAATAGGGATCCAATAATTGCTCCTATACCGAGAAATCCCAGTATTCCTCCTGGAACAAATAACTCAGCTACAATTAATATAATACCAAGTAAAAGTAAAACGATCGCTTCCATGCCAGCAAGTCCCGCTACAATATGCCCGTAAAAGAATAATAGTAAGGATACAAGGCCCATGATCCCAGGTACTCCAAATCCAGGTGAGTATAATTCAACGATAAGTCCGAGACTGGCAACCGAGAGGAGAATAGGAATTACAACCGGATTGGTTAAGAACCGAGCTACTTCTTCAGCAATTGTAGATTCTGTTTCAACTATAGAAGCTTCTGATAAGCCTAGTTCAGCTATAAGTTCAACGCGATCATTAACTATCCCATCTGCATATCCGATTTCCAATGCATCAGAAGGCCCTATCGTTAAAAATTTACCCTCTGGTGCATCATATTCGGGAAGATCGATGCTACTGTCTGCCATGGCTGCAGCATATAACGGATCCCTACCTGTTGATTCAGCTGCGCTACGCATCTGCTCCAGCCACGCTGATTGAGCCTTTTCATCTGCGGCAGTACCATCGGAATTAATAACACCACTGGCTCCCATTGTTGCATGAGGGTTAAAGAAGATCGTATCGGAAAATAACGCGATATAAGATCCTGCAGATAGGGCTTCATTTACAATATAAGCTGTGGTTGGTATTTCCAGACTCTGTATCAGACCCCCTATTTGTCCAGCCGAATCAACTCTTCCACCAGGTGTATCGATCTCAAAAATGATGTGATCGGCACCAGCTTCAAGCGCTTCTGTTGTAGTTCGGGATAAAAACGCTTCCAATCCTCGTTCTACTTCTCGTTCTATTGGTATGATATAAACGGTATTTCCAGCACCTTCTCCCGATGCAGTACGCGTACCAAAAGTATCAGAGAACGTAAGAAATGTAAGGAAAATGACTGCAATCATCATTATGTATGTTGTACCCCGTTTACCCGACAAAATTATTCACCTCCCTCAGCTCCGTTACATACTTATACGAAAGAGATATGTAATTGGTTTCATAATTTTTAAAAGGACCCATGTCGTTATAATTCGATAGTATCATAATTACAACAAGAGTGGAACTGAGACCGCCGTTTCATATGAAATATTCAATTTTGATGGTGAAGATAATAAAGGACTCCTGCCGAGGTTGACTGGAGTCCTTTACTTCACTTATTGTAATTTCTGCTGTACTGCTTTTTTTATTTGAGAGCCATCTGCTTTGCCTTTTACTTTAGGCATTACAGCACCCATCACTTTACCCATATCTTTCATAGATGTAGCATTAACTTCCTGAATTGTTGTTACAATGATAGCTGATAGTTCGTCTTCAGATAACTGCTCCGGTAAATACTTTTGTAATATAACCAATTCGTTGTCAAGTTTCTCAACTAAGTCTTCACGTCCAGCAGCTTTAAATTCCTGGAGGGAATCTTTTCTCTGTTTAACTTCTCTGGATAGAATAGTTAATTCTTCGTCATCAGATAGAGTATCTTTACCAAGCTTAATCAATTCATTTTGTATGGAAGCTTTCACCATGCGAATAACGCTCAGGGCTTCTTTATCTTTGTTCTTCATCGCTTGTTTCATATCTTGATTTAGACGATCAAGTAAAGTCATACGCTTGCACCCTCTTTAGAATTTACGCTTTCTAGCAGCTTCAGATTTCTTCTTACGTTTAACACTAGGTTTTTCATAGTGTTCACGCTTGCGATATTCCTGTAGTGTGCCACTTTTTGACACACTGCGTTTAAAGCGACGAAGAGCATCCTCAATGGACTCGTTTTTACGAACGCGAGTTGTATTTGACATGCTAATTTCCCTCCCTCCGAAGCATAAAACAAATTTATACAGGCAAGTATTACCTTCTCATGCCTTGTTAAAGTATAATATATTCCTACATTCAGGTCAACGATTTTTTCATATTTATTGAATCTAATTTATTCTACTGTCAGAAGTGCTTAATAATCGGAGCTGCCTATATTGCCATTTACGATATCGATTCCTGCACTTGCACCGATTCTGGTTGCGCCTGCTTCAATCATAGCTTTTGTTGCTTCCAAATCTCTAACCCCTCCAGAAGCTTTTACACCGATATCTGGACCTACTATTTCACGCATTAACTTCACATCTTCCACAGTCGCACCGCCACCGGAAAATCCAGTCGACGTTTTTACAAAATCAGCACCTGCTTCTTTTGCCAGTTTGCAAGCCCGAATCTTTTCATCCTTATTTAGTAAAGATGTTTCGATTATTACTTTCGTCAAAGCTTTCCCTTTTGCTGCATCTACTAC
The DNA here is from genome assembly GCF_051262635.1 of Oceanobacillus sp. CF4.6. Taxonomy (NCBI): domain Bacteria; kingdom Bacillati; phylum Bacillota; class Bacilli; order Caryophanales; family Bacillaceae; genus Oceanobacillus; species Oceanobacillus sp. CF4.6. The sequence continues at coordinate 247,583 of NZ_JBIMEX010000001.1, forward strand.
AGCTTGAATATCAGCTTGAACACGTTTATCATTTCCGGATTTAAGTTCACCAACATTAATTACCATGTCTACCTCTGTAGCACCGTCTTCGATAGCCTGTTTCGTTTCAAATACTTTCGTTGGAGTTGAAGTTGCACCTAAGGGAAAACCGATCACCGTACATACTTTTACAGATGTATCTTTCAAGTGCTCAAAGCAATAAGAAACCCAGTGCGGATTTACACAGACAGATGCAAAACGATATTCTTTTGCTTCATTCACAATTTGTGCAATTTTTTCTTTCGTTGTATCCGGTTTTAATTGGGTATGATCAATATACTTCGCCAATTCCTTACTCATAAAAATCTTCCTCTCTATTCAGAGCTAAAATTAATAAACTTTTTCACCAGAATGGGTTGCCTTATCCATAATCCGTACAAAAGTACCACTATTATATGGATATCCAGATTTGGTGATCTTTACACGTACAATTTTACCAATCATGTCTGGTGTTCCTTCAAATTGTACTTTCATATAATTATCCGTGTACCCGACGAGTAACTCAGGATGGCTCTCATCAACAATCCGTTCTTCCGGTATAACTTCGAGTACTTCATTTTCATATTGTGAAGCATATTCCTTCGCTAATTGGTCTGACAATGCAATTAAGCGGTGTACACGCTCATCCTTTATTTCATCTGCTACTTGATTTTCCATTCTGGCTGCGGGGGTTCCGGTTCTGCGGGAGAATGGAAAAACATGCAATTCGGAGTAACCAATTTTTTTTATAAAGTTGTATGTTTCCATGAACTCTTCCTCAGATTCACCAGGAAACCCTACTATAACATCCGAAGTAATTGCAAGACCGGGCAATGCTTGTCTAATCTTATTCACTTTTTCTTTATAAAAGCTTGTAGAGTATTTCCTTCGCATCCGTGCTAACACAGTGTCAGATCCGGCTTGCAGTGGGATATGCAAATGTCTTACGATTTTTTCCGACTGATCAAGAACATCAATAACCTCATCTGTAATCTGACTTGCTTCAATGGATGAAATTCGAATTCGCTCCAACCCTTCTACCTTTTCAAGTTCCCGTAAAAGCATTGCAAAATTAAAATCCTTTAGATCTTCTCCATAACCAGCAGTATGGATTCCGGTAAGAACGAGTTCTTTATATCCAGCCTCCACTAATTTTTGTGCTTGTTTAATTACATTCTCAGGGTCTCTGGAACGAAGCAAGCCACGTGACCAAGGTATAATACAGAATGTGCAGAAATTATTACAACCTTCCTGTATTTTCAACGAGGCACGTGTACGATCCGTGAAGACCGGTACATCCATTTCTTCAAAAATTCGATTTTTCATGATATTGGAAACGCCATTGATTGGTTCTTTTGTCTTTTGATGTTCTTCGATGTAGGTGAAAATATTTTTACGATCCTGTGTTCCTACGACGACATCGACACCCGGAATTTCCATGATTTCTCCTGGGGAAGTTTGTGCATAACAACCGGTAACGCATATGACGGCATCCGGATTTTTTCGGATTGCTCTTCGGATTACTTGTCTGCTTTTTTTATCACCCGAATTAGTCACGGTACATGTATTTATAACATACACATCTGAATGATGGTCAAATTTTACACGCTCATAACCTTCATCCATGAACATACGCCAAATACCTTCTGTCTCATAATGATTAACTTTACAGCCTAATGTATGAAATGCTACTGATGGCATTCATTACACCTCATTTCTTCAAAATGATAGGAAACACTTGCTAACACATATAATGCAGCAGTCTCTGTTCTCAAAATCCTTGGACCAAGGCGGACAGGGGAAAATTCATTCTCCTTAAGAAATTCGGATTCTTTTAGTGAGAATCCCCCCTCTGGCCCAATGCATACCAAAAGACTCTGATTGGGAAAAAGCTTATTTATTAGATTACCAAATGACTGGTGATTGACGACTTTTGCTTCTTCTTCATATGCAAAAACTTTAACATCATAGTTTTTACTTTTATCGATTAAGTCTTTCAACGACATCGATTTCTCTATAACCGGTACTTTGTTTCTGTGACTTTGCTCGCTGGCCTCTTTGACAATTTTCTCAAAACGTTTCATTTTTTTTGCGATTTTTTTATCATCCCACACAGCAACAGACCTTGCAGCCTGAAAAGGTATAAAAGAAGCTGCTCCTAATTCCGTACCTTTTTGCAATATAAGTTCAAATTTATCACCTTTTGGAATTCCTTGAGCGATGGTAACATGTATTGGAAGTTCTACTGTCTCATCTAGCCATTCTTCCACAACAGCACGTACGTTATTTTCAGCAATCTGTGAAATGCGACATAAAGCCGCTTGTCCTTGGTCATTATTGCAAATGATTTGGTCACCAATTGTATTCCTCATTACACGGATAATGTGATGAACATCCTCACCTGTAATAGTCACTTCATTATCGGTAAAATCAGAAGAAGAAATAAAATATCTCTGCAACACATGCACCCACTTTATTTATTAACTTGCGTTGATTCATTTTTTTTGGCAACAATGGATATCCAGTCTTCCATTTCATTTACAGCGACTATTTCAAAGCCCTGCTCTAGCAACTTGTCTTTTACGAGCTGCTTTTTATTTTGAATAATTCCAGAGGTGATAAATAATCCACCATCAACCAGATTATTCCATGCATCATCAACAAATCGTACAATAATTTCAGCCAGAATATTGGATACTATTACATCTGCCTTCATGTTTATATTGTTAAGCAGATTGTTTTGTTTAACAACAATTTGTTGATCTAGTTGATTTACTTTTGCATTTAACTTTGTACTGTCTACAGCTATTTCATCCAGGTCATAAGCGTAAACTTTCTTCGCACCAAGCTTAGATGCAGCTATACTAAGCACTCCAGATCCACAACCGACATCAATAACAACATCCTCTTTTGTTAAATACGCTTCAAGTGCCTGTATACTAAGTACTGTAGTAGGGTGTGTACCCGTACCGAAAGCCATCCCAGGATCCAGTTCGATAATGATTTCATCCGTGGATACAGGTGAGTACTCCTCCCATGTCGGAGTAATTGTTATCTTCTTTGATATTTTTACAGGCTTGTAATACTTTTTCCATGCCGTTGCCCATTCTTCTTCATTAATTTCACTTAATGATACTTGATTTGTTCCCAAATCGATATCATATATCAATAAATTAGTTATTGCCTGTTTGATTTCCTCAACCGTCTCACTTAAAAAGCTGTTTATCGGTAAATATGCTTTAATCCGAACCCCTTCTTCCGGATATTCATTCGGGTCTAAATCATAGATTTCACCAAAAACGTTTTCCCGAACTTTAACCAAGTCTAGCGGATCTTCAATGACAAGACCACTTGCCCCAGTTTCATGCAAAATATTAGAAATCGGTTCAATTGCTTCATTGGTGGTATGAATACTAATTTCTGACCATTTCATTACGAATCACCCATTCCATTGGTAACTTATTATGTAGAGGATATTGCATACACAATATCCTTATTCCCCTTTGAATGCTTTCTTGAACTTCTGGAAGATATTTCCATCTTGCTCATCAGTGGAATCATTTCCGCCAATTTCATTAAATTCTCGCAAGAGATCTTTTTGTCGATCCGTTAACTGTGTTGGTGTCATTATTTTCACTTTAATATGCTGATCACCCTGGCCACGACCACGAACATTCGGCACGCCTTTTCCTCTTATACGGAATGTTTTACCTGTCTGTGTCCCAGCAGGAATTTTAAGTTTTACCTTCCCATGAACGGTAGGAACTTCAACTTCATCTCCAAGAGCAGCTTGTGAAATCGTTAGTGGTAACTCGCAGAAAATATGATCCCCTTCACGAACAAAGAAATCATGCTGGCGAATTTGAATGAGAACAAACAAATCTCCAGAGGGGCCGCCATTTCTACCAGGTTCCCCTTTTGCAGAAACTCTAATTTGTTGCCCTTCGTCTATACCAGCTGGAATATTAATATGGATTTGTTTATTCCTTTTAACTTTTCCTGCACCACCACATGTATTACATTTCTCAGGGATAATTTTACCTGAACCATTACAATGATGACAGACTCTGCGGTTTACAACACGGCCAAATGGTGTGTTTTGCTCCTGGTTTAGCTGTCCAGAACCACTACAATGGGAACATGTTTCCACACTTGTTCCGGGTTTTGCACCAGACCCACTACATGTATCACACGATTCTTCTCTCGGGATATTAATATCGGTTTCTTTACCAAATATTGCTTCCTCGAAATCAAGAACCATCGTGTATTGTAAATCCGCCCCTTGCTGTGGTGCATTCGGATCTCTTGAGCGACCGCCGCCACCGAAAAACATATCGAATATATCGCCGAAACCACCACCGAAGTCTTGTGCACCTCCACCGAAACCTTGACCACCGGCTCCAGCATGGCCAAATTGATCATATTGTGCACGTTTTTGCTCATCACTTAATACTTCATATGCTTCTTTTGCTTCCTTAAATTTATCTTCTGCATCCGCTTCTTTATTTACATCCGGATGATATTTTCTCGCTAATTTCCTATATGACTTTTTTATTTCTTCTTTCGATGCACCTTTATCCACACCAAGGACATCATAATAATCTTGTTTACTCACTTCCATCACTCTCCCGACACGCTATAGCATAGGTTTTATCATATCATCAATTATTCATCAATAGCAACTATGATAGTTACCTTAAAAAAGTCAAAGCCAAGAGAATCCTGACTTTGACTTTTAGGGTATAGCATTTATTTTATTTCAATTATTTCTTATCTTTGTCGTCATCTACTTCAGAGTAGTCTGCATCCACGACGTCTTCAGCGCTACCGTTTTCTTCCTGACCTTCGCCAGCTTCTGCATCTTGTTGCATTTGCTCATACAATTTAACAGACAGTTGCTGTACTTGTTCCTGCAAAGCATCTTTCTTTTCCTTCATTTGTTCTAGATCATTGGCTTCCAAAGCAGCCTTTAGTTCTTCTTTTCCAGCTTCCGCTTTTTGTTTATCCTCTTCGGAAACTTTATCCCCAAGATCTTTAAGTGTTTTATCAGTTGTGAAGATTAGTTGGTCTGCTTCATTGCGTAATTCAACTTCTTCACGGCGTTTTTTGTCATCATCAGCATTTTCTTCGGCATCTTGAACCATTTTTTCTACTTCTTCATCAGATAGTCCTGAAGAAGATTTGATCGTGATGGATTGTTCTTTGTTTGTTCCAAGGTCTTTAGCACGTACGTTTACAATACCGTTAGCATCAATATCAAATGATACTTCAATTTGTGGAACGCCTCTTGGTGCTGGTGGAATATCAGTCAATTGGAAACGGCCAAGCGTTTTATTATCTGAAGCCATTTCACGTTCACCTTGCAACACATGGATATCAACAGCTGTTTGATTATCTGCTGCAGTTGAGAATACTTGTGAATGACTAGTTGGGATTGTTGTGTTACGTTCTATTAGTTTTGTAGATACAGAACCCATTGTTTCAATCCCTAGAGAAAGTGGAGTAACATCGAGTAATACAACGTCTTTTACATCCCCTTGTAATACGCCACCTTGAATTGCAGCACCTAGTGCTACTACTTCATCTGGGTTAACACCTTTGGATGGTTCCTGACCAAGTTCTTTTTTTATAGCTTCTTGAACTGCAGGGATACGCGTTGATCCACCAACAAGGATTACTTTGTTAATATCGCTTTTGGATAATCCAGCATCCTTTAAAGCTTTACGGGTTGGAACCATGGTACGTTCCACCAAATCAGAAGATAATTCATCAAATTTAGCACGGGTCATATTTATTTCCAAATGCAATGGTCCCGCTTCTCCAGCAGTGATAAACGGAAGAGAAATTTGTGTTTGGGAAACACCTGAAAGATCTTTTTTCGCTTTTTCGGCTGCATCTTTCAAACGTTGTGTTGCCATTTTGTCTTTGGAAAGATCAATTCCATTTTCTTTCTTAAACTCCTGAACCATATGATTAATGATTACTTCATCAAAGTCATCGCCACCAAGACGGTTATCACCAGATGTAGATACAACTTCAAACGTACCATCACCAATATCAAGAATCGATACATCGAAAGTACCGCCACCAAGATCATATACAAGAATTGTTTGATCTTGATCGTCTTTTTCAATACCATACGACAATGCTGCTGCAGTAGGTTCATTAATGATACGTTCTACTTCAAGTCCAGCAATTTTCCCAGCATCTTTTGTTGCCTGACGTTCTGCATCATTAAAATAAGCAGGTACAGTGATGACAGCTTTTTCAACCTTTTCACCAATATAATCTTCTGCATACGATTTGATATATTGAAGAATAATTGCAGAAATTTCCTGTGGTGTAAATTCCTTATCATCAATTTTAACTTTGTAATCTGTTCCCATATGACGTTTTATAGATTGAATCGTGTTAGGGTTTGTGATTGCCTGGCGCTTTCCTACTTCCCCAACTTGTCTTTCTCCATTTTTAAATGCAACAACTGATGGAGTTGTACGATTGCCTTCCGGATTAGGGATAACTACCGCTTCCCCACCTTCCATTACTGCCACACATGAGTTTGTTGTTCCTAAGTCAATACCAATAATTTTGCTCATAATTCAATTTCCTCCTTCAACTTCTGTTCCAATTATTTATTTACTTTTACCATGGCCGGACGAACCACTCTATCCTTAAGCATATATCCTCTTTGTAGTTCTTCTACCACCGTATTCGATTCCTTTTCATTGTCTTCAATTTGCATTACAGCATGGTGCAAGTTAGGATCGAATGATTTCCCAACGGTTTCTACAACCTCAACCCCCTGAGATTTTAATGCATCCTGGAGTTGGCGGTATACCATTGTAATACCTTCAAGTAGGCTTGAGTTAGCTTCTGTTACCTCTACCTGTAATGCTCTATCAAAATTATCGATAGCAGGTAGTAGGTCATTGATCAATTCCTGTGATTTATATTTACGGTCTGCTTCTTTCTCTTTTTGCGACCGTTTTTTAAAATTATCAAACTCAGCCTGAAGTCTAATTAATCGATTATAAACTTCATCTTTTTCCTCTTTTAATGCTTGGATTTCTGTATTCAACTCAAGTGTCTCGCTTTGTCCAGTATCTTCTGTTTCGTTTTCAGTTGAATCAATCACTTCTACTACTTCTTCTTCTTCTGTATGAAGATTCTCTTCAACAATTGGATCTTTCTCTTGTTCTTCCACTAGGTGCACCTCCATTATAAAAATTCCATGTAAAACCATATCATGAAAAGGTTTTTAAAGATACTACAATGCTTGACTGTTACGTAATACGTAGACATCCGCACCTCTTAGTCGTTATTTCTGTACCACATATACAGTGCATCCGTCATTTCAGTAGATAAACCTTTTATTAATGAAATAACCTTTTTGTATTCCATTCTAGTAGGACCAAGCAAGGCGATTGTTCCCATGTGGCCTCCCCCTAGATGATATGAAGCGGTAATCAAACTTAAATCTTTGATGGCGTCCACTTCATTTTCATTACCAATTGTAACCTCAATACCATTTTTGCTGTTTTTCAGCATACTGGCTATTTCGTCTTCTTTTTCCATCATTGAAAAGAAGGAACGGATTTTATCAACATCGTTAAATTCAGGCTGTAATAATATATTGGATTTTCCTCCAATGTATAATTTTACTGGATTATCATTTCCAAAAAATGCCTTTAAGTAGTCAAAGGATTTATCAAAGTCATCGATATACATTTTCATAAGATGAGCAATTTCTGTATTCAATACATCCTGCAGTTTAATAATTGGTACTCCATTAAGCCTATCGTTCATTATATTAACCATTTTTTCCAAATCAGAAGTATTAATTTTTTCCGGAATGGTAAAGGAACGATGTTCTACATGTCCTGTATTGGTCACCAGAATGGCTACCGCTGTATGATTGGAGAGCGGGAGAATCTGGATTTGCTTCAATGTTGTTTCAAACATCTCAGGGCCCAGAATAATCGATGTATAATTAGTTAGCTCTGATAATACTTCGGCAGACATTTGCACGATTTGTTCAAATTCAAAAAAGCCATCTTGAACAATATCTTTGATCATACTTACTTCGTTCTGGTTTGTACTCGGTCCAATTAAATGGTCAACATAATAACGATAGCCTTTTTCGGATGGGACTCTCCCAGAAGAAGTATGGGTTTTTTCCAGGAAACCCAATTCCTCCAAGTCTGCCATTTCGTTTCTTATTGTGGCAGCACTATACGGGAGGCTTTCTTTTTTGGACAGTGCCTGTGAACCGATTGGATGTGCAGAATCAACGAAATCATCAATTATGACTTGTAAAATTATAAGTTGCCTTTCTGTTAACATGATGATCACTCCTGTTAGCACTCTAGCTAATTGAGTGCTAATACTATAATTAAATTATCAAATCCATATTTCTTTGTCAAACAGAATGTCTCAAAGCTTAGTTGTTTTCACCAGTTGTTTATAGTTTTTGTCCAGTAGAAACTTTTCAAACACTCTATTTCCGAGAAGTAATCCCCGGTCTGTTAGCTTAATTGTAGTTTCATTCTCCTGGAGCAGACCGGTATGAATCAATTCATCAATCTCTTTCTCATATAACTCTTTTACTTTAAAACCAAACCTGTTTTGGAAATGAACTTTGTCAATTCCTTTAATTTTTCGGAGACCAAGAAACATTTCCTCTTCTATTCTTTCCTTCATGGAGATGTCATCTACCTTCAGTACTGGTCGTCCGTTTTCGAGCGCCTGTTTTACATAAGCTGGAAGTGGGCGAATATTTGTCATTCGCTCCCCCGGTAAATAACCATGAGCACCCGCACCAAATCCATAGTAATAATTATTGCTCCAATAGGTTAGATTATGCTTACTCTCAAAACCAGGCACAGCAAAATTACTAATTTCATATTGTTTAATACCCTTTGATTTCATCGTGGATTGCAGTATTTCGTACATAGTCACTTCGTCTTCTTCTGCAGGCCTATGGAGCTGTCCTTTTTTATGCTTCTGATAAAAAACGGTTTTCGGTTCAATTTGTAAAGCATAGGTGGAGTAATGGGGCAGTCCGAATGATAATGCGTCCTGCAATGACGTTCTGAATTGCTCCACAGACTGATGTGGCAGGGCATAAATCAAATCTAGACTTATATTGGAAAAATGATGTTTTTTTAAAAGATGCACCGTATCATAAACATCTTTTACCCGATGAACTCTACCTAGTTTCTCTAGCATCACATCATCCATAACCTGTACACCGAATGATATGCGGTTGATTCCATAGTGTTTTAATAGACGTGTTTTTTCTTCATCGATGTCTCCTGGATTGACTTCTATGGAAAATTCATCACAGCCTATAATATCAAATTTTTTATTCAGGAAACGAAGCAATGTTTTTAGCTGTTCCATATTTAAAGCTGTAGGTGTACCCCCGCCTATGTAAATAGTTTTCATTTTATGATTTGTACCTGGTAACGATACATTTATCTCTTGAATAAGTGCCTTTAAATACGCAGTTGCTGACTGCTCATTATAGAAGAATTTCACAAAATCACAGTAATGACAAATCTGTCTGCAAAAAGGTATGTGAATATATACCGATCGTATATCGTTCATCCATTTTCAACTCCAATGTAAAATACAAAAAGGAAAAACTATCCAGCAAAGTAGATGCATTCAAGTTCTTCCTTTTCCTCAAGATTAATCGTCACTCATTTCCAATACGGCCATAAACGCTTCCTGTGGCACTTCCACAGATCCAACCATCTTCATCCGTTTCTTACCTTCTTTTTGTTTTTCCAGTAATTTACGTTTTCGTGTAATGTCACCACCATATAGTTTAGCTGTAACATCTTTCCGCACTGCTTTAATGGTGGACCGGGCAACAATCTTATTCCCGATTGCAGCTTGAATTGGCACTTCAAATTGTTGTCTTGGAATAAGCTTCTTCAATTTATCGACAATCTGTTTTCCTCGATTAAAGGCAAAATCTGTATGAACAATAAATGATAATGCATCGATTGTTTCCGTATTTAAAAGAATATCCATTTTAACCAGTTTGGATGGCTGGTATCCGATTAGTTCATAATCAAATGAAGCATACCCTTTTGTCTGTGATTTCAATTGATCAAAGAAATCATAAACGATCTCAGACAATGGTATATGATAAATAACGTTTACGCGAATATCATCAAGATATTGCATATCCACGAAGTGACCGCGTTTCTTTTGAGAGATTTCCATTACTGCACCAACATAATCATTTGGTACCATAATAGTAGCTTCTACAAAAGGTTCACGGATTTCCTGCACAACTTGCGGATCAGGCATTTTGGATGGATTATCTACATTTATTACTTCACCGTTTGTTTGTTCCACTTCAAAGATTACGCTTGGTGCAGTAGTGATTAAGCCAATGTTGAATTCACGCTCAACTCTTTCCTGAATAATCTCCATATGCAATAATCCTAGAAAACCACATCGGAAACCAAATCCCAATGCCTGGGAAGTTTCTGGCTCGTATTGAAGCGAAGAATCGTTTAATTCAAGTCGTTCTAATGCTTCCCGTAAGTCATTATAGTCATCGGCATCTATCGGATATAATCCACAGAACACCATGGGGTTTAATTTACGATACCCTGGCAGTGCTTCATTTGCCTGTCTATTTGCAAGTGTTACCGTATCGCCAACACGAGAATCACCAACATCTTTCATCGATGCGGTAAGATAGCCTACGTCCCCGACGGTCAATTCCCCTTTTGACAATGGTTTCGGTGTGAATACCCCGACATCATTAACTTCAAATTCTTTTCCGGTAGCCATCATTTTTATCTTATCTCCGACCTTTACGGAGCCTTCCTTCACACAAACATATGCAATTACACCACGATAGGTATCATATAAAGAATCGAATATAAGAGCTTTTAACGGGGCTTCCGGATCGCCAGCTGGTTCTGGTACGACCTGTGTGATTCTCTCCAAGATTTCTTCTATTCCAATATTCGCTTTGGCTGAAGCTAAGATAGCATCTTCTCCATCGATTCCGAGAACTTCTTCCAGCTCTTTTTTCACTCGCTCCGGATCAGCACTAGGTAAATCGATTTTATTAATAACCGGTATGATTTCCAACTCGTTTTCCATGGCTAAATATACATTCGCCAAAGTCTGTGCTTCAATTCCCTGCGCTGCATCCACTACTAATATTGCACCCTCACATGCGGCAAGACTTCTGGAAACTTCATATGTAAAATCTACATGTCCGGGAGTATCAATTAAATGAAAGATAAACTCTTCGCCACTATTACTTGTGTATGCCAATTGAACAGCATTCAGTTTAATTGTAATTCCGCGTTCCCGTTCAAGATCCATTCCATCAAGAAGCTGTTCCTTCATTTCTCTTTTTGTAACTGTTTGTGTATTTTCTAAAATTCGATCAGCTAATGTTGATTTTCCGTGATCAATATGCGCTATAATCGAAAAATTACGTACTTTACGTTGTTTTTTCACCATTGCTGCTGTTCACTCCCACAGTCTCTCATCTATACAATCAGATAAAAGGTTCAAAATTTAAGGCGTCAATTACTAGGATTGATTATAGCAATAGCAGCAGTTATATTCAATCAATAAATATTATCATAGCCTTTATTCACGGTTCAACATGACAGTTCAAACGATGTTTTTAAAAGAATAGTTGAGCAATTTGATACATTAGTGTCATTAGAATCTCAAAGAAACCTTTTACTCCTGCTTCCAATACAGATGCTGTTTTTTGCGTGTTTTGAATCGATGAAGTCTCATTCAATCCCGGTTGGCTGCTCACCGGTACAGTTAATTTTTCTGCAACCGGAACGGGATTTTCCTGTATTTTGATTTCTTCATTCACTTCCATCACCGGGGGCGAATCTTGATTCATTCCAAATACGGTTCCTGATAAAAAAAATACTGCCAACAAGAGTAGAATAACAAATAATCGCATCCGTTAATTACCTCCTATGGATTAGCTTGTACAGCTTCTGCGTCCCAATAATATTCGCTGAAAATTTCTGCAAGTGCATCCGCAGAACGATAAAGTTCTTCCATGGTATTATCGACTCCACCAAATTCAATCAGTACGGCGTTCTCAGAAAGGTCCTGATTGAATATCCCATTTGTTTGGGCACCCTGTTTAGGTAACACACCTCGACTTAATCCTGGATACTTTTCATCAATTAAATAATGAAGGTCCGAAGCAAGCTTCAGATTCTTCTCGTGAGCGGAATGCTCAGCTCCAACGACAAACATTACTTTTGCAAAGGATTCCCCGTCTATTACTTTTGTCGTTTTATCTTTAGGAATAGCATCCCGATGGAGGTCAAACACAAATTGAATATCCTTATTAATTGCAAAAGCGTCTTCCACGATATCTCTTGAAGCATCATACGATTTGCCGTAATCCCATCCTTTATCATTCAGTAATTTCCCGATATCCGTATCGTCCACATAGGTACCAATACCTTTTCTCTCCAGTGATTCAGCGAGTCTTTCACTTACCTTTGTAATGTTCATTTCCGAATGATGTGCCAAATTTGGATCTGTTGTATCCGGTAAATATGGAAGAAATGACTCTCGATTATGCGTATTGTAAATAAATACGACATCACGCTCTCCTGTTGTCTGTTGGATATCTTCTAGTGGATCTTCGATTGGCTTTTCTTCATCCATAATTGCCTTGCGGTCTTTTAACACTTCCTCAAGTGGTGGATTCGATTCTATCGGAAGGTTCGTATAGTTTGTTCCTTCACCAGCTATAAGGATTTGGCTGTCATATATTGAAAAACCTGGGAGTTCATTTCCTAATAAGCTTCTAGGATCATTCGGTTTTAAGTTTGTCGCGATTTGGAGCAGAACCCCTGAGATTTCCGGTAATTGACGATCATCAGGAAAAGCTCCATTAAAGGACCTATTTTCCATTCCTAAAAGATTGTAGAATACAAATCCATCAATATCTCTAGTCCATTCCGTTATTAAGTTGGATGAAAAGCGATAAGCAGGTTGGACGGTTGTAAGTAACCCAATAAATAAAAACAAAAGTACAATGCTGAATAAATATAACCCGCCTCTTCTTGATAAAACCTGTACGTTGCTTTTAAGGTGTTTTTTATTCATAAAAATACATGATCCCACCTTTCTGCGTTCAACTCTTGTTTAAAATCTATGAGCCGAGCAGAGAAACTAGAACCATGTAAAGTAAAAAATAGAGCCTTTAATAGAGCTAAATAAAGTTACCTGGAATAGGAAGCAAAATTATTCACATCTACCTTTTCATGCAATGCAGCATTTACTCCATTTGCTATAAGATTTGCCATATCAATCATGAATCCATCCACTTCTTTTGGTGTAACCATCAAATTGTGTCCAATTGGTGTCAGAACTTCTGAAATCAGTTTCCTCTTTTCTTCGTCTGATAGCGATCCAACGATACCAAGAAAGGTTTCCCTTTTTTCTTTATCCGGAAGATCTGATTCGGTAAGCTTTTTATTTCCAAAAGACATTCCAGCTGGAGTTAATGATTTGGATGGTTTATCTTTCTCATTCCATTCCCTTCCAAAATGCTTCAAAATAAAGTCAATCGAATCACTTGCGATCGTTACTGCATCCACAACAGTAGGTACACCAATTGCCAAAACAGGCACCCCCAAAGTTTCCTTACTGATTTCTTTACGCTTATTGCCAACACCGGAACCAGGGTGAATGCCGGTATCTGAAAGTTGTATCGTTTCATTAATTCGTTCAATAGACCTGGATGCAAGTGCGTCTATTGCGATGATAAAATCAGGCTTATACTTTTCAGCGATTCCGAAAATAATATCACTTGTTTCTATACCTGTGACACCCATTACGCCTGGGGTTACTGCAGCAACCTGACGATATCCATCAGCAACGGTTTCCTGCTGTAATTTAAATAAGTGACTAGTAACAAGAACTTTTTCAATTGTCATTGGTCCTAGTGCATCTGGAGTAACATTCCAGTTTCCAAGCCCAACAATTAAACCTGTCCCACCTGCAGGAATATTATTACGCGCTATTAGATCTTCGAGTTCTTTGGCAAGTACCTTGGCAGCGGCTTCTTGTCTGGAGGTATCCTGTTTTTTTACGCCATCGGCATAGATTGTCACGTAAGACCCAGGCTTTTTCCCTATTGCTTCTGCTCCTTCTTCATCAATATCAACATAAGAAATCTTTATGTCATCTTCATTTCTTTCCTTGAAAGTTACTCCTTTTATTTCACTTTTTTTCTTCTCTTTTTTCGTTTCTGTATACATATCACGTGCTTCCACAGCTAGATCTGTTCGAACCTGAAATGCTTTATTTAAGTCTTCCATATGCATGTCTTCCCTTCATTTGGTTATCAATAATAGAATTGACAATTTACCCAAAAACATACTAAATGATCAAATGGATAACAATTCTATTGAAAATTCCGGCTACCTTTGGTAAAATACACTTTGTCCCACCTGAAAGTTGAATTAAAAATAACGGATAACTTTAAGAGGATAATTGAACATTATTAACTATTTAAATAACGTTCATTACTAGGAGGTGAAATACATGGCTAATATTAAATCAGCAATCAAACGTGTTGGTGTAAACGAAAAGAAACGTGTTGCTAACACTGCTCAAAAATCTGAAATGCGTTCACAAATCAAACGTGTTGAGACCCTAGTTGAAACTAATGACGTTGAAAATGCTAAAGTTGCCTTACAAACGACAACAAAGCATATTGACAAAGCAGTTCAAAAAGGTTTGATCCACAAAAACACAGGCGATCGTCAAAAATCCCGTCTTGCTAAGAAAGTAAGTTCTCTATAATAAAAAAAAAAACGATCCAATTTAACTGGGTCGTTTTTTTTATGGATTTTTATGAAGCTTGAATCAGATCATAGAGTAGGAGTTCAAATGCAAGTTCCTTTTCCATTCTCCCCTGTTTCATTACACTGTCAGCATCCGTGAGTTTACTAATAATATCCTCAAGTTTTCGAACAGTGAATTTTTTTTCGCGGCCTAGTGCTATTTTAATAACATATGGATGTCCTCCGATGCTCTTCTGCATCTGAAACTGACTATATCCTTTTTGTTTGAGCAGTTTCACTCGTAAAATGGTGCGAAATTGAAACGCGAGCAAGCCGATCATAGCAATCGGTTCTTCTTTCATCTTTTCCAAATCTTTATAAATAGAAATAGCTTTGTGTAAGTCACGATCGATCACAGCATCCACCAGCCTTAACGATGAACTGTTTGAATGGGATATAAGCTTTTCTGCAATTTCTTTCGTTATAGAACCATTTTCCCCAACATATAATGCAAGTTTCGTCAATTCATTCTCCAATAAGTGAAGGTTGGAAGATAATTCAGTTTCTAATATCTCATATACGTCATGATCAATTGTTATTCGAAGTTGCCCTGCCAGTGTGTCCATCCATTTTTTTAATTCCTGCTCTTTAACTGCATTACATACTGCAACGGTTGCTTGTTTCTTAAGAAGTTTACTTATTTTTTTACGTTCGTCGATTTTGTCATAAGCAGCAATAATTACTAATATAGAATATTCTGCAGGTGCTTCAAGGTATCTTTCTAAAGATACAGTATCATGTTCAAAAGACAGCTTGTCCGGTTTCGCTTTTAAAAATCCTGGATTGTTGGCGATTATTAGTTTCTTGTCGCCAAAGAATGGGTATGTCTCCGCATCTGCAATAACTTCCTGAATAGGTGTTTCCTCTAGATCGTATACAGAGAGATTATCTTCGTCTCCCGAAAGTACCTTTTTCATTAATTCTTTTTTAATATTCTGCAGAAAAAAGGATTCAGAACCGTACGCAAGGTATACTGAATCAATTTGGTTCTTTTTGATATTCTTCATTATTTCAATATAAGACATTCTCTTTTCACTCCAACTATGTATACGTCTAATGGTAAAGGGGAAAGCCGTGAATGGCAAGAAATATTTTGAAGGGGAGAAAATCTTCATGTTGATATGCTCCCCTCCTTCATCTATATAAACGCCTGATACGCAGCTCTAGAAACTGTATATCAAACGATATTTTTACTTGTCTTTAGCTTATGTCGACACAGCAAAAGTATAGATGTTAAGTCTTACTAAAAATGGAGATGAATAATATAATGATGTGGTATAATTTATAAAGTAGATTTTTTAAACAGTTTAATTTATACTAAGGTTAGACATTAGGAGGGGTATATTGTGAACGAATTTGAAAAAGATGTTCAGTATAAAGGTAACGATGTAGTCGATTCCATTAAAGGATTTGCTTTCTCATTTATTTTCTTCTTTTTAATTTTTGCTATTGGTGCCGTTATCAGCGTTATAGGCCAATAGAAGAATCTGAAATCATTTATTTATGGACTCTTCAGTAAAAGGGACTGGCTAATCAGTCTCTTTTTTTAATAGCTATAAATGTTCAAAATGCAACTGCTTTCAACTATCCTTTACATCTGTAGCTTATGGCAAATAGGTGTAAAATGTTCCTCCTTGCGCATTATAAATATATTGAACTGCTCCATTCTTGTCGGTCCGCAAAATCTCTATTTCTTCTTCCATCAGTGATTGAACAACCTCGACTGCAGGATGGCCATAGGAATTATTTTCTCCAACAGAAATAAGCGCAAACTGCGGATTAGTTGCTTGCAAAAATGACTTGTCCGTGGATGTATTACTTCCGTGATGTGCAACTTTTAAAACATCCACAGGTAAATTTGAATATGTTTCTACAATTTGTTTTTCCTCGTTTTTCCCTATATCCCCTGTAAATAACCAGTTTTTGCCACCTAATTGTGTATACAGAACAAGCGAGTTTTCATTTTTTGATAAACGATTATGTGAGGGTGCAATGATATGAAATTCCTGTCCACCCAGTAATAACGTATCATTTCGTTCAACCTGGACGATTTCAGTTAGTGAACTTCTTTTAGTTATTTCGTTTAATGTCACTTCATCAAAATAATTACTCACTATTAATTTCTCCACTTCCATATCTTTCATCAAGTAACGCGCACTACCTATATGATCTATATCTTCATGTGTGAGTATTAATGCATCCAGCTCCTTTATCCCTCTAGAATAAAAGTATGGTTTCAGAATCTGTTTATATACACTTTCTGTTTCTTTCATATCATCAAACGAGAACCTAGCTCCAGCATCAATCATTACTACGCCTTTACGGAATGGTAGTTCAATCAAAAATGCGTCACCTTGGCCAATGTCCAGCATGGTGATCACACCCAACGGTGAAAAATAGGGTTTTGCGGCAATAGCTACAATCAAGAAGCAGTAAAGAATTCCAGATAAAAACGAACTTTTCAATCTTTTACGCTGCAAATCATTCATAAAATTAAAAAATAATACAAAATATAATACTGTAGCAATCAATGGAAATCCGTCCATAAGCAGTGGAAAAGAAAATTTTCCGTCAATAAATTTAATAAAAGATATGACAAATTTGTGAATAAAAGTAAATGTCATGTCAAGCGGATGCAATAGAACACTTGGTAAGAAAGTGAATGGTAATAAGATATACATATAAGGAATTGCAAACACCGTAAAATAGGGGATTATGATTAGGTTGATGATAATGGATAGTGGTTGAAATATGGAGAAATAGGCAAGCTGGATTGGGATAATAGCCATTTGGGATACGAAGCTAATTTGGAGAACTTGCCAGAATGGGGATTTCACTTCGCTGATCCATTGTTTTGAAAGAAGAATTGCGAAAGTAACAATAAAAGATAATTGGAATCCAACATGATAGACAATATAGTTATCAAATAGGATTAAGACTAGAAAAACGATGCTAAGAACATCCGTATAACTAAATTTGAGTTTGTACCTATTCAAAAGAATAAAGATGACTACCATAACAGTTGCTCTCCAAACGGACGGCTCACCTCCAGCAAGTAATGCATAAACCGGCATTAAGAATACCATAAGCCACTGGGCATTTTCCTTTGTCATTACATTCAGTTTAATTAGGAAAAAATAACTTAGTGCAATAATGAGTCCAATATTGGATCCCGAAATAGCGATAATATGTGTTAAGCTCCATCGTTGAAAAATTTCTTCCGTTTCGTCATCTATATTCGAATCTTCCCCTAAGACAATTGCACTTAACCAGGATGCTGTAAAACCCGTTAACCTTTCATCCACGTGGGTTAGTAAATACTCTCGTACTTTATAAAACCGATGAATAAATGACGATCCTTGACACGATATCTCATCTAAAGACTGCATAACAACCTGATGCGTAATCCCTTTTGTCAATAAATAATGACGGTAGTCAAATTGTCCGGGATTCCTGCTTTGTGCTGGCAATTCCGCTGTTCCTTTTAACGTACATTGTGCTCCATGGTTTAAATGATTTACCATTGATTCGTCAATATTCTCATCTGGGAAATAAAGAACAAGTATGTTTGGTTCAGAATTGTTCTCTTTTAGAACGAATTCCAATCGCTCCTCTGTTTTTGTAACGGGTCCTGAAATCTTTCCTTTATAAAGCGTTTCTTCAGCAGGGAAATTATAATCTGTTGTCTCGTGGCTCTCTATCGAGGGTATGTAAAATGAGAAAAAGATAAAAGCGGTTAAGGAAACGATTATCGGCCATTTCCTTAACCGTTCATAAAAATATAAATAGAATATCCATAGTAAAAAAGCGAGAATAATCCAATCATTATTAAAATAAATTTTAATAATGGCTGCTCCGGCTGCTAACGCCGCAATATGCCAATAGCCTTTCAATTTTTCAATCACCTATTTCGAATAGTTTTATTTGTTTTGTTTTTTAAAAGTTTTCCTGCTTCTTTTTTCATATGCTGTACTTCCTGATCATTCTCTGTTATTGATTCCAGCTTAACAATCAGGTTATTAATCAGGGTATTTTTTTCCTGATAATTCGCGTCTACCGCAAGATAATCCAATTTAACTTTCTTTGTTTCTACCCCTGCTTCCTCAAACAGTTGAATGGCATATTCATGGTTATGATAATCCTCTGCATAATAAACCGTACTTATGCCACTTTGAATCAACTGCTTTGTACATTGCAGGCATGGGAAATGGGTCACGTATATATCCGCCTTATCGGTAGGTACTCCGAATTTTGCACATTGTAACAATGCATTTGCTTCTGCATGCACTGTACGAACACAGTGTCCTTCGATGACATAGCAACCTTCATCTGTACAGTGGATACTTCCGGATACACTACCATTATAACCGCCTGCAATAATTCGTTTATCTCGAACGATGGTAGCACCAACCATCAGTCTTGTACATGTACTTCTCAGTGCCAGTAAATGGCTCTGTGCCATGAAATATTGATCCCAGGATATTCTTTCCATCTGTTAAAACTCCTTTTCACGTTGTTACTACTAGTTTACATTTCCTGTCGAAACTTCGTCAATCTTCACTTCGAAACGTATGTACTAAGGAATTTGTATCTCTTCCTTCATATTCTCTAATGTCTTCTCACCAATCCCCGATACTTGAAGTAAATCTTCCAATGACTGAAAATTACCATTTTCCTCTCTGTATTGGATGATTGCCTGAGCTTTTGTAGGGCCAATTCCCGGAAGAGCTTCTATTTCAGCAGGTGTTGCATAATTAATTTTCACTTTCCCATTACCATTGGTTAAAGTTTCTCCAGCAGGCATATTTTCCTCAGTTGTTGGTACAATGATAATCATTTCATCTTGGACCTTTTGTGCAAGGTTAACCTGTGACTGATCTGCATCGGCAGTAAATCCCCCAGCCATTAAAATGACATCATTTATTCTCGAATCCAGTTTTATTTCATATACCCCTGGTTTTAAAACAGCACCTTTCACATCAATTATCGCCATATTACTATCCTGACTTGATTCAGATTTTTGCTCCAATAGGTTTTCTGATGATGTAACAGCATGAAGGTCCGTTGAAATATGCTCACTTTCTTTTTCCCTTGTAAAAATAAGGAATAGAAGAATCACTAACGAAGCAACTATAAAAAAAGAGGATTTTTTCAGGAGCTCGAACAATAGTAGACACCTCCCTCTCAAAATAAGATTCTGGAAATCGAACATAGAAGGTATTACATAATAGTTATTCGACATCATTTATGAAACTCCTGCACATAAGAAAAGATCGGGAAATATGAATTATCCCGATCTTTTTTCAGCTAAAAAGAAAATCCGCTCCGCATTTTCATCTATATAATTTTCTTTTAATGAAAAATCTGCATATACTTTTATATTTTCAAAGCCTGCATTTAATAAAAGTTTTTTATAAAAATCAACAGGGTAGGTTTTCTGATGGTGAAATTCATCAAATCTCATGTACTTCTCATCAACGCGCGAAAAAAATGTCAAGTCATGAAACATCTCACCACGCTCCTCCCCTTCCGTACAGAACCAGATATAGGAAGCATCTTCTGTCACATCTGCAAAAGTTTGATTGATGTATTGTTCTTCGACCTGATATAGAGAATGAACATCAAAGATAAAAAGACCACCAGCTCTTAATGAGTCGGCAATATTTTGAAATGTCTTATTCAAATTTTCAGGAGCGGTAATATAATTAATTACATCACAATAGCTAATTGCAGCATCATATTGACTTAGACCTTCAAGCGTAATTAAATCTTGATGTACCCACTGTATCGAATGATTTTTCATACTTGCTTTATGCTCTGCATACGTCAACATTTCTGTAGAGTAGTCTACTCCAGTCATATGATAGCCGGATTCAGCCAATCTGCTTGTTATCTCACCAGTACCACAACCAAGATCAGCTATTTTGGTAACCGTTTTACCCGAATCTTTAATTAGTTTTTCTGTAAAATTTATCCATTCCCCGTACGGTGCATTCAACATTAATTGATCGTACAGGTATGCCATTTGCTGGTATGCCATTTATTAACCTTCCTGTCCCAATTGCAATGGTACTCGGGCTGCGTCTCCCCATAATCTTTCCAAATTATAGTAGTGACGTTCATCTTTGTGGAAAATATGACAGACGATATCCCCAATATCAACCAATATCCAACGTGCTTGTTCAAAACCTTCAACTCTTCTAACATCTACTTCATTCTCATGCATGGATTCCTGAATGCCCCTTGCGATAGCCTGTACTTGTCGTTCTGTATTACCATGGCAAATTAAAAAATAATCAGCTACAAGTGAAACTTGATTCATATCCAATGCGACTATATCTTCGGCTCTTTTATCATCACAAGCTTCTGCAATTATTTCTACTAATTCTTTATTTTCCATATAATTAAACGCCTCCGTTAATTTGATTTGTTAAGTCATTATATGCATAAAAACTGTCCGGATAGACGGTTGCATTTTTTTTCATGAGATGGCTAATCGTATTTTTGGATGCCATCCAGCACGCTTTCGTTAAATCCTGTTGTGCCATTTCTCTAACTTCTTCGACTCCAGGAAATTTCCTTCCGGGTTCAATATAATCAGCAAGAAAAATTATTTTTTCCAATTTACTCATATTCGCTCTTCCTGTTGTATGGAAATGAATTGCATCCTGTATCTCTGTATCCACGATTCCATGTTCCCATTCAACCAACAGTGAGCCAACAGGTCCGTGCCACAATTCAGAATGGTATCCGAGAAGATCTTTCGGCAAAGATGATTTCTTTATCCAATGTTCCATTTCTCTTAATGGGCGATACTTCGCATAATCATGAAAAACTGCTGCAAGTTCTGCTTTAGAAACGGAACCATTATACACCCCCGCAAGATGTACAGCTGTCTCTGCAACACGAAGCGTGTGCCTGAATCTCGCCTCTGTTAAATGGGGTTTCACTTTTTCAATAGCTAATTCAATTTTCATATAAATTGTTCTCCTTGATATAGGAAATAACTGCATCAGGTACGATATAGTTAACAGATCTTTTGGACCTGAGCCATCTTCTCAACATAGAAGATGAAATATCAATCATTGGAATATCAACTTCCGTTACTGGGTATTTCGTCTTCAGCTGATAACCGGCACGCTTTACACCTATAAAGTTTACGAGTGAGAAAAGTTCGTCCACTTTGTACCAATTTGGTAAATATTCAACCATATCTGCACCAATAATAAAATAAAAATCTTTATCAGGAAACTTCTGTTTTAGAATCTTCATGGTGTCTAAAGTATATGATTTACCTGGACGTTCTATTTCAATTGTATTCACTTTAAAAAAAGAATTGCTGTCTGTCGCCAAACGCAACATATTTATTCGATCAGCTGCATTCGACTTTGCAGCATTTTTATGTGGTGGTGTGTAGGTAGGAATAAACCATACTTCCTGTAATTCCATAACCAGTCTGACCTCTTCCGCAATCAATAAATGACCTAAATGAGGTGGGTCAAACGTTCCACCCAATATTCCAATCCGCTCCATTATAAACCCCTCTTACTAACATTGATGGTTAACCACTGTTTCGATTGATCGTTTCTTTTATGAAGGCAGTTGCAGTTTTTTATTTTCCTTCGATTCCTTATATAACACGATATTACTCCCAATAATCTGTACAATATCCGATTTCGTACCTTCCGATAACTGCTTAGCTACTGTATCTTTGTCTTCCATACAGTTTTGAAGAATACTTACTTTGAGCAGCTCTCTTTTCTCTAAAGCTTCGGATATTTGTTCTACCATATTATCGTTCACACCCGTTTTTCCAACTTGAAAAATAGGCTTTAAATGATGCGCTTCAGATCTTAAGAATCCCTTTTGTTTACCTGTTAACATATTATCTTCCTTCCAATATATCTTTTAATTTTGTATCCATATCACCAATGTTTATTTTCTTATTCGTCCAAATCTCAAAAGCATATTGTCCTTGGTATAGTAGCATTGTATGTCCCTGATGAATCATCGCACCCTTCTTAGCAGAGTCTCTTAGAAATTTTGTGAGAACGGGCTGATAAACGATATCACTGACAATTGTATTTAAATTCATATCGTTTGACGAAATAATTGCATGCTCTTGATTGGGCTTCATCCCAACAGACGTTGTTTGTATAATCAATTCATAACTTGCTACGTTTTTCTCGGCTTCTTCCAATGAGAGTATTTTCGTACGTCTTGGTGAATTAGCACTCTCAATAATTCCCTCTGCACTGGCCTTTGTTCGATTCGCTATATCTATATTTGAAAATTCATACCTATCAAGCGCATAATAAATCGCTCTTGCCGCTCCCCCAGCTCCAATTACTAAGACACGATTCTCTTTATCATTGAAAAGATTCGGATATTTACTTTCCAATGAACGTACGTAACCGACCCCATCTGTATTATAACCAATCCATTTACCATTTTTATAAGCAACGGTATTTACGGCGCCCATTTTCCTTGCAGTGTCATCCAATATATCCAGAAATGGAATAATCGCCTGCTTATAAGGAACTGTAACATTAAAACCGTCAATTTGTTCATTTTTTAGCCGCTTTATATTTTCCTCAAAAGAGTCCTCCGGCTTAATTTCATGTATCTTGTATGTCCCCTGCAAATTAGATCTCTCAAGAAATTGTTCGTGAATCCAAGGAGAAAGGGAATGCGTTATCGGATAACCAATAAGTTTAAAACGATATCCCATAGGAATCCTCCTTATAATATTGAGTTGCGGATGGAGACCGCAACACCTTTTGGACTATGTGCTGTGACTGTTGTATTTTCACCTGATATACTTACCCAGCCTAGACCAGGAAATACAATATCTGTTTTTCCACCATTTAACTTAAATGTACTAGAGACTAGCTTTGGTAAATGTTCCATCGTTTTCTCATTTGGTGGAGAAAGAAGTTCCCCCACATGATTTTCATATAATTCATCAGCCTTATCCAACTTCGTGCGATGTATAGGCAACTCGTTTGAGAAATAGCAAACAAATGACTGCCTTTCCCCTTTTATAAAATCGATACGGGCTAAACCACCGAAATACAACGTCTGCTGGCTATTCAGCTGATATACTCTGGCTTTAATTTCTTTCTTCGGAGTAATAACTTTCAAGTCTTCTTCGGAAATGTAATGAGCCATTTGCTGCTTGTTCACAATTCCTGGAGTATCAATTACTGATGTATCTTCATCCAGTGGTATCTCAATAAAACCTAAAGTAGTACCAGGAAAATAGGAAGTGGTGATCACTTCACCTAATCCAGTCGATTGTTTAATCAATCGATTAATAAAAGTAGACTTTCCTACATTTGTTGTTCCCACGACATATACGTCTTTATTATCTCTGTCGGTTTCAATTTCATGGGTAAGTTCTTCAATTCCAGTTCCCTTCACGGAAGATATCAGGAAAACGTTTTTTACTTTAATGCCAGCTTGTTTTGCCTCAGATCGTAGCCATTGTTCCAATCTGTTACGATTTGTAGACTTAGGTAAAAGATCAAGTTTATTACCGACAAGTATAATCGGATTGTCTCCCGTAATTCTTGGAAGACTTTTAATCAAACTTCCGTTCACATCAAAAATATCAATAACATGTACAACAAGACCGTTTGCTTCCCTTATCGAACTAACCATTTGAAGAAAATCGTCATCCGTAATGGAAACGTCTTGTATCTCATTGTAATGTTTCAGTCGAAAACACCTCTTACACAATATGTTTTCTTTCTCCAGTGATGAAGAAGGTGTAAAACCCGCAGCTTCTGGATTTTCCGTCTGAATACGCACTCCGCAACCTTGGCAATATAAATTTTCCAAATCTATTCCTCCCAGCTTATCTTCCCTTTACGTCTAAAATAGTTCAAAATTCTACGTTCGATTTTTCGGTTAAACTTCGTTATTTTCCCATCTGTCTGAACGATGGGGACAACAAGAATGGTGTACAAATCAGCTAAATTCCCACCCAGCACATCGGTGAGCAATTGATCACCAATAACTACAACTTCCTCCTTCTTTAAACCCATTTCCTTAGCGACCGTTTTAAAAGCCTTACTCAAAGGTTTTCGAGCACTGAAAACAAATGGTGTCCCCAATGGTTCTGTAAAGACTTCCACACGCTCTTGATTATTGTTTGAAATGATCGTCACTTTTATATCATGATCCTTCATTAACTTAAACCATTGGATAACCTCCGGTGTAGCATCTTTAACATCCCAGGCTACGAGAGTATTGTCCAAGTCTGTGATAATCCCTTTAATGCCTCTGTTCTTTAATGTTACCGGTTGTATGTCGAACACACTCTTTACATGTTCGTTTGGCAAAAAATACGTTAACATTTATTACACCTCAATACCTTAAATTCGCATTATTTAATATACAATATCTCATTATAACCTAATCCTATAATAACTTACTACAGTTTTACAGTGAAAACCGTTAGTTGTCTATTTTTAAAACAAATTACATCTATATGTGTAAAAACATATCGAAATTACCGAATAATCAATAAAAATTGAAATAATCGTTCGACAAATTCTATGCTTTTTCGCATTGTGGATAACTTTATTAACATCGTAAAGGGTTTATAAATGGTATTTGCGTCTTAAATAAACATGCTTATACACAAGTTATCTACAAGGTGATGTAGATAACTTGTGTCTTGTCCTACCCATGTAAACATGTTAAGTTATTACTAACTTCAAGACAGAATAATTATTTAGGAGGGCTGTATTATGGAAAATTTATCAGATGAATTATTGCTGGAGTCCTATTATACAGCATGTGAATTAAGCTTAAGCCCTGATTTCATTTCTCTTTTTGAAGAAGAGATTCATAAAAGATCACTATCTCATAAAATTAAACAATCAAAATTTGGTTAAATCTATAAACATTCAATTCCCTCATTTTCATTATACTCCATATGCATGGTATTTGATTTGGAATCTATAAGCTTCGTACCCCCTATCTAATTCGATAGGGGTATTTTGTTTTATCGACCAAATTAATTGTGTTAAACTGTCTTTAAAGTATATTATTACATAGTAAAGAACTGGATTGATTGCTTAGCCACCCGTATTATATCAACGCAGTTCACTAGTTCCATCCAAGTAGTAACTCTTTAAATGAAGATCTACCCCGATCTCAGGATTAAAACCACTCGAAAAACATTTCAAAAAACACTTTTTTTCAGCTTAGGAGGAATACTATCAGATGATTTATGCAATTTTTGCCCCACTTCTTTTGGCAATATTTGTTCCAATGTTAAGTAAAATAAAAGATAGAATACATACTGGTATTTTTGTATTTTTCATTCCGTTTGTTATATTTTTATACTTTGTAAGATACATCGGCAATGACTTTCAACCAGTCAGGGAGACAGTTAACTGGATACCTTCCATGGGGATCAACTTTGATTTCTATCTTGACGGATTAAGTTTACTATTCGTACTGCTCATTAGTGGTATTGGTGCATTAGTAGTACTCTACTCTGTCTTCTATTTAAGTAAATCGGAAAAACTGGGGTCTTTCTACGTTTACTTACTTATGTTTATGGCAGCAATGTTTGGTGTTGTCTTATCCGATAATGTATTCGTACTTTATACATTTTGGGAATTAACATCTATTTCATCTTTCTTACTTATTGGTTTTTGGAATTTTAAAGAACGTTCTAGATACGGCGCACAAAAATCAATGCTTATAACCGTATTTGGCGGATTAAGTATGCTTGGTGGGTTTATCCTCTTAACAATCATTACCGGCACAACGAGTATTCAGGGAATGATTGAACAATTGGATGTCATTTTAAATAGTGAATATTTGTTTCTAATACTTGTGTTCATTTTACTGGGTGCTTTTACAAAATCGGCTCAGTTCCCTTTCCATATTTGGCTACCGGATGCAATGGAAGCACCAACACCAGTCAGTGCTTACCTGCACTCTGCCACAATGGTTAAGGCGGGGATCTATTTAGTAGCTAGATTTTCACCGATATTCTCCACCTACGAATGGTTCTTTATTATTGTAAGCCTAGTAGGAATCATTACATTGTTCTGGGGCTCCTATATGGCTGTAAGACAAACGGACTTAAAAGCAATTTTAGCTTTTTCGACAATCAGTCAGCTTGGTATGATTATGGCCATGCTTGGATTCGGTACAGAAGCTGCTGTATTTGCGGCTATGTTCCATATTTTAAACCATGCAACATTTAAAGGAAGTCTCTTTATGATTACGGGTATCATCGATCATGAAACAGGGACAAGAGATATTCGCAAACTCGGTGGTTTAATGACATTTATGCCGATGACAGCAACGCTTGCATTGTTTGGAACTTTCTCCATGGCAGGTGTACCATTACCATTCCTAAATGGGTTCTATAGTAAAGAATTGTTCTTTGAATCTGCACTTGGTTTGGATAGTGCCAATTTCCTTGGTCAGGTAATTCCTTACATTGCAGTGATTGCAAGTATCTTTACATTTGTTTATTCCATGTATTATTTCTTTGGCGTATTTACTGGGCCAAATCATGTTGAGAAATTACCTAAAAAGCCACATGAAGCACCATTTGGGATGTTGGTCTCTCCTATTATTCTGATCTTGGGAGTAATTTTGATCGGTCTCTTCCCTAATATGGTGAACGCTCCATTTATACAACATGCCGCAGAAGCGGTTAATAGTGGTGTGGAGTATCATGACGTATACTTTTGGCATGGATGGTCAAGTCCAGCCTTTATTATGTCTCTAATTGTTTTAGTTGTAGGTACTGTTCTATTCATTACCCGCAAAAAATGGGCTGGCGTTTATCGTATTCTCCCTGGAAAAAACAGTTTCAATAAAGTGTATGACGCTTTGATTGAAAAAGTTGACACATACTCTGCAGGGATAACTAACTTTTATATGACCGGCTCACTAAGAACGTATATGGTGCTAATCTTGGGGACAATGTTTATTGTTACCACTGCATTTATGCTGATAACAAACGGGTTTTCAATCCGTTTTGATGACGTCGCCGGTATATCTATTTTGGAAGTTTCCGTTGTAATTACAATTATTATTGGTGCAGTGGCAACCCTCTTTACTCGAAATAATCTTGCCGCAATCTTGGTTGTTGGAATTGTTGGGTATGGTATAGCTTTACTGTTTGCTATCTATCGTGCACCGGATATTGCTTTAACACAGCTCGTTGTAGAAACGATTTCGATTGCATTGTTCCTTCTTTGCTTCTATCACTTGCCTAAGATGAAGAAAAGAGAAGAAAGTGTTCGAACCAAAACAACAAATATTATTATTTCAGTCGGTTTTGGTTTGATGATGACTTTGATAGGTATCTCAGCTCATAGTACGAATTTGTTCGATTCAATATCTGATTATTTCCTAGAAACCTCTTACAAACTTGGTGGTGGCGATAATGTAGTTAACGTAATTCTAGTGGACATGCGTGGCTTGGATACATTATTTGAGATTGCAGTGTTAGGGATTGCAGCCCTGGCTATTATTGCCCTCATTAAATTTACAAGTAATAAGGAGGCGAAATAATTGGAAATCATTATTATAATACTTGCTGGTGTATTATTTACTACAGCAATCTATAATTTATTACAAAAACAATTGCTCCGAATAATTATAGGCACGATTTTATTATCACATGGGGCTCATCTATTCATTTTAACGATGGGGAAATTAAAACGCGGTCAGCCACCTGTACTGACCGATGGTGTTTCCGAGTATACCGATCCTTTACCACAGGCTTTAATTCTCACATCAATTGTTATTAGTTTCGGTATTACGGCTCTCTTACTGGTGTTGGCATACCGAACTTCACAGGAAAACAAGACAGATAATATGGAAGAGTTGAGGGGTAATTCAAATGAGTAATTTAGCAGTTTTACCAATAATTATACCTTTAATATCCGCGATAATCCTTATATTTTTCAATACAAAAGTAAAAGTTTCCCGGCTTTTAACAAAGCTTTTTTCTTTAATTGGACTTGGACTTTCCGGATATATTGCCTGGCAGGTTATCGAAAATGGGAGCATTATTCTGGAGACCGGTGACTGGATCGCACCGTACGGTATCATTCTCGTAGTAGATTCACTTGCAGCAGTTCTAGTATTTACAACTAATATAATTTCAGTTGCTGGAGCATTTTATGCGCCGCATGCTGGATTGGGAGAAAAAGAAAATTATTACTTTTACCCATTTTACTTTTTCTTGATTACTGGTGTATCTGGTGCTTTTATAACGGGTGACCTTTTTAACCTTTTTGTATTCTTTGAAGTTCTATTAATGGCTTCCTATGCATTAATTGTACTCGGTGGCGGGAAAGTTCAATTAAGAGAATCCGTCAAATATCTATTGATCAATTTATTTTCCTCTATGCTCTTTGTTACTGCTATTGCTTTCCTTTATGGAGTAGTTGGAACAGTTAATATGGCTCAAATTGCCCAACGTGTACAGGAAGTTGATCAACAAGGTATTTTAACTACCATTGGAATTTTGCTCTTTTTCGTATTTGCGACAAAAGCTGCAGTCTTCCCTCTTTACTACTGGTTGCCAAATTCTTACATTGTGCCTAATCCTCTCGTGTCTGCACTATTTGGTGCTCTATTAACCAAGGTCGGCGTTTATGCGTTAATAAGGGTTTTTACTTTGATATTCGTTCATGATATTGATTTAACACATGACATTTTCGTTTGGGTAGCTGGTCTTTCGATGATTTTTGGGGTTATAGGTGCTCTATCAACGAATAATATTAAATTAATTGTTGCTTATAATATCATTCCAGCTGTTGGTTATATTTTAATGGGAATTGGTATCTTTAATCAGGAAGCATTAAGTGGTTCGATCTATTATCTCATTCAGGACATGATTGTGAAGGCTGCACTATTCCTGCTTATTGGAATCATTGCTTATGTTGCTGGCACATCAGATTTGCGCAAGATGAACGGCTTGATCCATCACTACCCTATCCTTGGATGGCTCTTGTTTATATCGGCCTTCGTTCTAGCTGGTATTCCACCATTCAGTGGATTTATTGGAAAGGTATTATTATTGGAAGGTGCGTTTAGAAATGATCAGATTCTCCTCGCAATTATTGGATTGCTCACAAGTTTGCTTATCCTCTACTCGATCATTAAGATCTTTGTAAGAGGATTTTGGGGGGATAAACAAGCAATGGAAGGAATAGAAAAGAAACCGATTAAAGGGATGATTGCACCTGTTATCTTCCTGTTATCACTTACCGTAATAATCGGTGTGGGAGCAGAATTTTTCTATCCAATTGCAGATTCGATTGCAGCTTATTTGTTAGAACCAGAAATCTATATTGATTCTGTATTAAAGGAGTAATTGACGATGGCATTTCAGATAGTAATTAATTTAATTATTGCAGTTATGTGGATGTTCCTAAGTGAGTCCTATACAATGGCGAGTTTTATTACTGGTTTTCTGTTCGGTGTTCTTCTCTTATTGTTATTGAGGAGATTTCTCCCTGGTGGGTTTTATCTTACTAGGGTATTCAAGGCCATAAAACTGATATTGGTTTTTCTTAAGGAAATGGTGATGTCCAATATCGAAATGATTAAGTATATCTATTCACCCAGACCAATCAGAGAGCCTGGAATCTTCGAGTATCCCCTTGAATTAAAAACCGACTGGGAGATCACAATCTTATCAAGTTTAATATCACTTACACCAGGCACACTATCGATAGCAATTTCTGAAGATAAGTCGAAGTTATATATTCATGCGATGAATATAGAAAATGTAGATGACGAAATCCGCTCGATTAAAGAAAATTTTGAAAAAGGGATTATGGAGGTAACAAGATGACACAATTACTTCAGACAACAGAAAATCTACTTGAACTAACTGTACAGATTGGGTTTACAGGCATCTCGTTATCCTTGATTCTCCTCATGTATGTGATTATTATAGGACCGTATAATGTGGATCGTGCAGTAGCTTTAGATACAATAGGTATTAATTTGATGGCTGTTGCAGCCCTACTTTCTATTTTTCTTGTAACCGATAAGTTGAACGACATTGTATTATTAATTGGTATCCTTGCATTTCTTGGAACCGTCGCAATTGCAAAATATCTGGAAGCAGGTGTTATCATTGACAGAGATTGAAACATTATTTCACATTATTGTTAACATCCTTATAATTATATCGATCTTAATAGGAACTTTTTTCATCGTTTCTGCAGCCATTGGTGTTATTCGCTTTCCCGATATTTATACAAAGCTACATGCATCTACCAAAGCCTCCACTTTAGGAGTTATCGGAATTCTAATAGGTGCATTTTTATTCCTATATATTCAGAATTCAATAATTAGCGGAAAGCTACTATTGGCTATTGTATTCATTCTTCTTACTAATCCGGTGTCTGCCCACATGATTTCAAGAGCGGCTCACTTAAAGGGGATCAAACCGGTATTAAATAATCGGAAAGATGAGTATGCAGAAGCAATGAGTAAATTGGAGGCGTCAGAGTCAACAAAAAGGTGACACTATAAGTCACCTTTTTGTTTGGCTCATACCATAAGAAATAAGATTAAAAATATAAGATATAGGGAAATATGGATAACAATAGTGTGTATAAGCCATTTCGATTATAAAAAGTGTTTAGGATTGTGAGGACGATTAATGATGAATACATATGAATTATTATCCTGTTTAAAAATGAAACAAGTATACGGTGCGCTTCCCGAAAAAATAGATGGTTTGTGTGACGACTCGAGAAAAGCGATTAACAACTCTCTTTTCATATGTATCCGCGGTTATACAGTGGACGGGCATAACTATTATTCAGAAGCAGTAAAAAATGGGGCAACGCTAATTATTGCCGAGGAAAAATTAGATATACAATTAGATCATGTTGCGATGGTTGTTGTTGAGGATACGACAAAAGCATTAGCCTTACTCGCATGTAAATTTTACAACTACCCTTCCAGGCATCTTAATATTTTTGGTGTAACTGGAACAAATGGGAAAACAACCGTTACATCGCTCATCAACCATGTGTTAAAACGATCTGGTCAAAAAACTGCTTTATCTGGTACGAATGGTTCGGAGCTGGATAATGAATATAATAGCAGCCCAAATACGACATGTGATGCATTAACAAACCAACAAATGATGAATAGAGCAAGTGAGCTCGGTATAAAAAATATGGTCATGGAGGTCTCTTCACACGGTTTATCTCAAGGGAGACTTTGGGGAGTGGAATTTGATATTGTCGCCTTTACCAATCTGACCCAGGATCATTTGGATTATCATGACACGATGGAGGATTATGGTTATATTAAAGGAATGCTGTTTTCACAATTAGGCAATGACATGACCAAAGAAAAATATGTGATATTAAACAAAGATGATGCATGGTTTCAAACATACGCTTCTATGGCTCCTGTCGAAGTAATATCTTATGGAATTCACGCTGATGCCCATTTCAAAGCTGAAAATATTAACTCCCATGAGCATGGTAGTGATTTTACGCTCATTGCACCTGATGCAAAAATAGATATGCATATTCATTTATTGGGTGAATTTAATGTCTACAATGCACTTGCTGCAATCGCATCCCTATATGCAAAAGGAGACATTCCTTTAGAGAAAATTGTTGCGTATATTCAAGAAATGAACCCTGTTAGTGGTCGTATGGAGAAAATTGATATTGATTCTCCAATCAGCATATATCTTGACTATGCTCACACGCCTGATGCCATTGAAAATACAATTAAAACGGTATTACCTTTCAAAAAGAAAAAGCTGATTTTTGTTGCTGGAACTGGTGGAAACCGAGATGAATTAAAACGCCCATTAATGGGTGAAAAAGCCTCTGCAGCAGATTTCGTTATTCTTACAGTAAACGATCCACGTTTTGAGGACCCTGCAACAATCCTGTACGATATGGAAAAAGGAATGCGTCACAATAATTACGAAATGATTCCTGATCGTAAAGAAGCTATTCAACATGCGATCGACATTAGTGAACCTGGTGATATATTAATTATCGCCGGTAAAGGACAGGAAGATTATCAGATTATCGAAGACAAAAAATATCCGCATAGCGATATGAAAATTGCTATGGAAAGATGTAGTGCTAAGTATAATTTTAAAGTGTAATAAATATTCGTAAAACCTTTTATAAGATTATTATCATGGACAGACACTAATCAGCCCTAAGCTTCATAAAGATGTTATATAGGCAAAACCCCAAAGTACATCTTTCGTTTGAAGCAGAATACACACCTAGGAGGTGATTGTGTTTGTCCGGGATTCTATCTGTCCTCGCCCTTTTGGTTAAAGAAGCTCTCTTTTTCGTTTCCTATGTAAAAAATCATGCCTTCCCGCAGCCCCTACCCTCTGATGAAGAAGCGAAATACATTCAGGAAATGCAAAATGGCAGTGAAGTAGCCAGAAATAAGTTAATTGAACATAATTTACGACTTGTCGCACATATTGTTAAAAAGTTTGAGAATACTGGGGAAGATATGGAAGATTTAATATCAATAGGAACGATTGGCTTAATAAAAGGTGTTGAAAGTTTCTCTGCTGATAAAGGTACGAAATTGGCTACTTATGCTGCCCGATGCATTGAAAACGAAATACTGATGCATTTAAGAGCTCTTAAAAAGGTTAAAAAAGATGTATCACTCCATGATCCTATTGGGCAAGACAAGGAAGGAAATGAGATTAGCCTGATTGATATTCTCGAAGCTGAAAATGATAATGTAATCGAGTACATTCAATTAAACATGGAAATAGCAAAAATGCAAAAGTATTTTTCTGTTCTCGATAAACGGGAACGTGAGGTCATTGTATATCGTTATGGATTAAATGACTATAATGAAATGACGCAAAGAGAAATAGCCAAAAAACTTAATATATCTAGGAGTTACGTATCACGTATTGAAAAAAGAGCATTAATGAAAGTATTCCATGAGTATTATCGAAAAGAAAGACAGAATTAAAGCAGAAGCGCCTGAATGTAATGTTCAGCGCTTCTGCTTATTTTAGTCTTTAATCATATTCATTATTAATTGTGCAGCATTTTTGGCAGCTTTCTCAAGAAACTGATCAAAGGATATAGCTGACTTTTTACCTGCGATGTCAGATAATGCACGAATAATAACAAATGGCTTCTCATATTGATAGCATACTTGAGCAACTGCGGCAGCCTCCATTTCAGATGCTAGCATGCTTGGAAACTTTTCACGAACAAATGATACTCGTTCAGGATCCTCCATGAATGCGTCACCTGTTGCGATAATCCCTTTTTCATAGTTAATCTCCAGTTTGCTTATAGCAGATACTGCCTTTTCGATTAGCATTTTATCCGCCGTATACATTGCAGGATGACCAGGTATTTGTCCATATGCATAGTCAAAGGCAGTTACATCTACATCATGATGAACGACTTCGGTGGAAATAACTACATCCCCTACTTCCAATTTTTCTGCAAATCCCCCAGCTGATCCAGTATTGATGACATATGCAGGCGAAAAACGCTCATGCATAATCGTTGTTGCCATTGCAGCATTCACTTTACCAATTCCAGATTTCATAAGGACAATATCTTTATTATGAATTTTTCCTTCTACAAAGAGGCAACTAGCAACCTCTTTTTCTTTCCTATCCGTCATATTTTCTAATAACAATGCAATCTCTTCGTCCATTGCACCAATAATTCCGATTGTCATGATGTATCCTCCAGTTTACTATTTCTCGACAATTTTACTTTTTGTCATTTTCAATAAGAATTTCAACTTTGGTTGGTTGCCATCCTTCGTTATCTATCCATGATAGGAAAACACGATAGACCTCTGTTTCCACACTATCGGAAACCGTAGCAATTGCTTTTTGAGCGCCATTGTTTCCAACCCACCATACAACCATGTCATCCTCATTTAAGCCTGCCGCTATCGATGCAGCCTTTTTAATTTCAACTCGATCCTTCGAACCATCGTCAAAATTCAGTGTATGAGGTCCTTCTTGTTCTGTACCAATAGGTTCCCAGTTGCCTGTATAGGCTTCTTCAACATTATCATCGGATGGTTCTGCTGCTTCTGTTTCTGTATTGTCCTCTTCTTCATTTGCTTCATTGTCGTTTTCTTCTTCATCCGCTTCATTGTCTTCCGTTGATTCCTCATCTGTAGTCGCATCGTTATTGGTTGAATCATTTTCTGAATCCTCATTGGACTCCGCTTCATCTTCTTCTGTAATCAGAAAATCAGAGGAATTCCCTTCCTCATCAGTAGTTGAATCGTTTGCCGTTTCGTTATTACCGCCACCGAAAAACCATATACCCAGCAATAATATCAGTAGAAATGCTCCTACTAAAAGGAAAATAGAAATCGCCTTTGTATTCTTTCTACGTTTCTCAAATTTGTTAAAGCGTGAATTGTTTTCTGATTCGCTCACTCTATTCCCTCCTATCATCTATATTATAGTATCATATTATAGGTGATATGCCGATTCATATCCAACGTTATAAGCGCAAAAAAAGCGGGGACTTATCTCCCCACCTTTATTTTTTATAATTAATCAACTTTTACAATTCTTACCTGAATTTCTCCACCAGGAGTTGCAACAGCAACTTCTGTACCAATCTCATGTCCCAATAAGCTTTTCGCCATTGGTGAATCATTGGAAATTTTGCCTTCAAACGGGTCTGCTTCTGCACTTCCTACAATGGTGTAGGTTTCTTCTTCACCATTCGGTAATTCGGTAAATGTAACTGATTTTCCTAATGAAACAATATTTGGATTATCATTATCATTTTCAATAATGACAGCATTTCGGATCATTTTTTCAACTTGTGTGATTCGTTGTTCAACAAAAGCCTGATCATCTTTTGCAGCATCATATTCGGAATTCTCTGAAAGATCTCCAAAGTCACGTGCGACTTTTATACGTTCCACAACTTCTTGCCTTCTTTCAGTCTTTAGGTAATGCAATTCTTTCTCTAATTTTTCTTTCCCCTCTTGCGTCATATAATAACTTTTCTCTACAGCCATTAAAAACACTCCTTCTTTTCACTGTGCAAACAAAAATAAGCTTTAAAGCTTATGCGTTACATATTAAGAATATACTAATCATTACTATGGCAGATTTGCAATAGATTTTCAATATTTTTGACCGAAATTATTTATTTTGACTTCGTGATAAGATGTTCTCAATCTTTGTAGCCATAATGTCGATTGCTACATGATTCTGTCCACCTTCAGGAATAATTATATCTGCATAACGTTTTGTAGGTTCGATAAATTGCAGATGGGAAGGTCTAACGTTATTGATGTACTGATCAATAACTGAATCTAAATTACGTCCTCTCTCTTTAATATCTCTTAAAAGTCTACGAATGATCCTTAGATCTGCGTCCGTATCAACAAATACTTTAATATCCATCAATTCAACAAGTCTTGGGTCTTCAAGAATTAAAATACCTTCTACTATAATAACTTCTTTTGGTTCTACATGTATCACTTCATTTGATCTGGTATGAATTTTATAGTCATAAACAGGTTTTTCGACTGGTTTGTTATCAAGGAGTTGTTGAAGATGATAGATGAGTAAATCATTATCAAATGCCAACGGATGATCATAGTTTGTATTCAACCTTTCTTCAAGTGGAAGATGACTTTGATCTTTGTAATAATAGTCCTGTTCGATAACTAGTATTGTTTTATCTGTGAAACGTTGGCATATAGAGCGAGTTACAGAGGTTTTACCACTGCCGCTTCCTCCTGCTACACCAATAACTACCGGTTTGTCTTTCATAGATGTGTGAAGCTCCTTTATTCGCTTATTTTATAACTGACTGCTACGCCATCTCCTATAGGGATAATGGACGTATTAAAATTCGGATGATTCATCAGCATCTCGTTATAATCTCTTAATTTTTTAACCATTTTCGTATACCTTTTCGGAACATCTTCTGGATCTGCAACGTAACCTCTAAACAATACATTATCCGATAAAATTATTCCATTGTTATTCAACATCGGTTCGGCAAGTTCAAAAAATCGCTGATATTGACCTTTTGCAGCATCAATGAAGATGAAATCAAAGGTATGGCTTTGATTTGAAAGCTCCACAAGCTCTTCCAGTGCATCACCAAGTATTACTTCTATCTGTTTATCTTTCTTTAATTGATAAATATGGTTCATTGCCTGTTCATAACGGCGCTCATCCTTTTCTATCGTAACAATAGACGAACTTGGGTTCGCTTCCAGCATTCTTAATGCAGAATAGCCGATCGCTGCACCTACCTCCAAAATTTTTTCAGGTCTTTTCATATGAATCAATTGCATCACAAAATGAATACCAACTTTGTCCATAATTGGCACATGATCTGCTCGGGCTTGTGATTCCAGCTCATAAACCCATTGTTGTTGAACTGGTAGTGTTTCTGTTAGATAACGCATCAGCTTTTCACTCATTATTTTACCTCTTTATTTAAAGATATCTCTATAAAAACGGGAAATGTGAATAGTAATCCACATTTCCATGTTATTTAATTTAAATATTGATCTCTATTTTGCAAATGCTCGTCATGTGTTTCTGCATAATATATGTTTCCTTCCGAGTCATGAAGAAAATATAAATAGTCAGACTCTGCTGGCTCTAGCACAGCCTTCAACGAATTTTCAGCAAAATTCGATATTGGACCAATAGGAAGTGCCTCAATGTAGTATGTGTTATAAGGTGATTCAATCTCTAAATCATCGTAAGTCACCGTTTCATTGTGTTCACCTAGTGCATATAATACGGTTGGGTCTGTCTGCAACGGCATACCAGCGTCCAATCGATTATAAAAGACACGTGATATTTGCTGGCGCTGCTCCTCACTTGCTGTTTCCCTCTCAACGAGCGAAGCAAAAGTAATTGCTTCGTGCGTGGTGAAATCAATTTGTTCTAGGTCTGCTGCATAGTTGGAGTAGACTTTTTGTGTTTGTGTTAGCATCGCTTCAATAATTGATTCTATACTCGGTTCTTCCTTATAAAAGTCGTATGTAGATGCAAAAAGATAACCTTCTAATGGAGTTCTGATTTCTTGATTCAAGATCGCATCAGATAATAGATCAGGGTAACTTGCAATCAATTTCCCTACATAAGTTTCATCATTCACTTGTTCCAGGAATTCTCCTTTTGTGAACGCAAATGTTTCACTGAAAATATCTGCTATCTGATCAACTGTAAGTCCTTCAGGTATTGTCACAGTATGAATTGGTTCTATGTAAACTCGTCCATTTTTTAATGATTCAATGATTTCATCAAATGTTACTGCAGGTGTGAATGTATATTCTCCAGCTTGGAATTCAGACTCATTATTAAATTTAGTATAGAATCGGAAAATTCTTCCGTCTTTAATAATTCCATTTTCTTCAAGGATGTTAGCTATAGTTGAAGTTGAAGAACCGATAGGAACTTCTACGGTAATCTGCTCATCACTTTCTGAGTTTACTGGTTCAAGTGCTGATTTAACATACAAAAAACCTGATATTCCTCCAATGACCAATATTAGAATTAATGCGATAAGGATAATAGACACAATCTTTCTTACCGTACTGGCTTCCTTACTTCTGGCTACAAGATTGTCCTTAAAACTGCCAGTCTTTTTCTTCTTAGACATCCAGTATCCCCCCCTTCGTCCGCTATATTATACTAAAAAGATAGTTTTAATCCATAATATAGTGGATTATTAGAAAACTTGGCATTGGCAAGCTTTAAGGTGAATGCTTTAGATAGGAAAGTTTTATACTTTCTTATCTGCCAAACAAAAGCTGATGTCGAATTACTGACATCAGCCGCTATAATCTTAGATTCTTACGCTTCGTCTTCTTCGTCTGCCAATGTGTTTAACATTTCCTCAACCAGTTCCCATTCTTCATCCGATTCTATCGGAAAAAGCGTGAAATCCTCGTCTTCCTGTTCTTCGAAACGGAATGCATATACTTCCACTTCTTCTTCTTCTGCCTGTTCAGCTGGTACTACTGCAATGTATGATTGTTCTGTTTCATCAACATCAAAAGTGAACAAAACTTCAAATAGGTGCTCATCACCATTTTCATCAGGTATAATTATTCTTTCCTTTTCTTCCAAAGCCATTCGATCACTCCTCTATTTCTGATTTAAGTACCCTTGCAGTATCATAACCGCAGCTATTTTATCAATTACTTTCTTTCTTTTCTTTCTGCTCATATCTGCCTCAAGCAATACGCGTTCGGCTGCTACGGTAGAAAGACGTTCATCCCATAATTCAGTAGGTATTCCATGAACGTTCTCGATATGTTTGGCATATCTTTGGGATGCTTCTCCACGTTCTCCAATGGTTCCATTCATATTTTTCGGCAGCCCGACAATAGCTTTTCCAATCTCATGCGTTTCTATAATTGATTTTAATTCCTCATCAGCAGAATGAATTTCTAACTCATTCCATTTGATTGTAGTCAATCCTTGGGCGGTCCAGCCAAACGCATCACTGACCGCAACACCGATGGTTTTTGATCCAACATCTAATCCTACTATTTTCATTTATTCTCCTTGTTCTGCTCCAAATAAAATTTAACTAGTTCTTCAATCACTTCGTCTCGTTCTATTTTCCGGATCAAATTTCTGGCATCATTGTATCTCGGAATATACGCGGGGTCACCTGATAATAAATAACCCACAATCTGATTAATTGGATTATATCCTTTTTCCTGTAGTGATTCATGTACAGTCAATAGGATATCTTTAATATCCTGATCAAATGGTTCTTCTGAAAAGTTAAACTTCATCGTTTTATCAATTGAACTCACTGTGACACCTCGTTCCAAGTTTGCCTTCTAAAAATCATTTTAACATGTTTATTGGTATTATTATACTTTTTTATTGCTTTGTTTACAAACAGTTACGGTTATTTTACATTTTCTGTAATATAATTTTTTGCTGATTCAAGTGCTTCTTCTATCTTTGCAGGGTCTTTACCGCCAGCTTGTGCCATATCCGGACGGCCCCCACCACCGCCTCCACAAATTGTGGCAGCTTGTTTAATCAAGTTGCCAGCATGCAATCCTTTTTTATTCAAATCTTTGGATACTCCTGCTGCCAATTGTACTTTTCCATTATTCTCAGCTGCAAGTAAAACAATACCTGTAGTTAATTTTTGCTTCAGACCATCAACCATGTTTAGAAGCTGGTTCATATCTTTAACATTCACTTTCTGAGCCA
Organism: Oceanobacillus sp. CF4.6; assembly: GCF_051262635.1. Classification (NCBI taxonomy): domain Bacteria; kingdom Bacillati; phylum Bacillota; class Bacilli; order Caryophanales; family Bacillaceae; genus Oceanobacillus; species Oceanobacillus sp. CF4.6. Next base: position 287,729 of record NZ_JBIMEX010000001.1, read on the forward strand.
GTAATGGTATATCCTGTACGTTTTCAACCTGGTCCAAAATAGATGAGGCTTCCAAATTAGATAATTTTGCACTTAATGATTCTGTTTCTTTTTGTAATGCTTTCAGTTCTTGTTGTAATCCCTCAATTCGCTCTGGAACTTGTTCATCACTGGATTTAACTAATTCCGCAGAGGAACTCAAAATAGAAAGCTTGTTATTCAAGAATTCATAGGCATATTTACTCGTAACAGCTTCAATTCTTCTTGTGCCTGCTCCAATGCCACTCTCTGAGACGATTTTAAATAATCCTATCTCGGATGTATTCGTAACGTGACAACCTCCACATAATTCCAGGCTATAGTCTCCTATTTGTACTACACGAACTACATCACCATATTTTTCACCGAATAATGCCATTGCACCCATTTCTTTTGCCTCATCCAAATTCTTATTTGCAATTGCTAATGATACAGATTCCCAAATTTTTTCGTTAACTATTTGTTCTACCTGTTTCAATTCATCACTGGACACTCCACTGAAATGGGAAAAGTCAAAGCGTAACCGTTCGGGTGTTACTAATGAACCAGCTTGATTAACATGTTTTCCTAAAACATCTTTAAGGGCCTGGTGAAGTAAATGTGTAGCCGTATGATTCTTGATAACAGAAGTTCGGAATTGGGAGTCAATAGCAGCCTTCACCGTATCGCCAGTACGTATCTCTCCTTCTTTTATCTGTACTCGATGAATATTTTGTCCTTTTGGAGACTTTTGAACATCCAACACATATGCGGAAGCCTTTTCCGTAAAGATCCAGCCATGATCCGCTACCTGTCCGCCACTTTCAGCATAAAATGGTGTTTTATTTAAAAATAGAAATACGTCATCATCTTGACTAGCAGAATCGATCACTTCTTTTCCACCGATAATGGTTTCCACCGTTGCATCCACAGCCATTTGGTCATATCCAATAAATTCACTTTTGACATTGATTTCACTTAAAATCGTGTCTTGAACCTGCATGGAATCGACTTTTTGCCTTGCACTTCTAGCACGTTCGCGTTGTTTATTCATTTCACGATTGTACCCTTCTTTATCAATGGTAAACCCCTGTTGTTCCACATATTCTGCAGTTAATTCCTTTGGAAATCCATACGTATCATAAAGACGGAATACTTCTTCTCCAGGGATGACGGTATTTCCGGCGACTTTTTCCTGATCCATAATTGCAGTCAAAATTTCCAGACCATCATTTAATGTTTCATGGAAGCGTTCCTCTTCCACTTTAATGATATTTATAATGAATTCGCGTTGTTTGAGTACTTCTGGGTAGAAATCCTTCATAATCTCTCCAACCGTATCCACAAGCTCAAACATAAATGGTTTTTCGATACCGATTTCTTTTGCAAATCGGACGGCTCTTCTCACTAATCTACGTAATACATACCCTCTACCTTCATTGGAAGGGACAGCCCCGTCACCTATTGCAAAGCTGACAGTTCTAATATGATCTGCAATCACTTTAAATGCGGTATCGCTAGATGGATCTTTTCCGTACGTCGTATTCGCTATTTCTTCTGTTTTGCGAATAATCGGCATAAATAAATCTGTTTCAAAATTGGTTGGTACTTCCTGAATAATTGATGTCAGGCGCTCAAGTCCCATCCCGGTATCAATATTTTTCTTTGGAAGTGGGGTATATGTGTCATCCGGATTATGATTAAACTGGGAAAATACAAGATTCCATACTTCCAGATAACGATTGTTTTCCCCACCTGGATATAGTTCTGGATCAGCTGGGTCATTTCCGTATTTTTCTCCGCGGTCGTAGAATATTTCCGTATTTGGTCCACTTGGGCCTTCTCCGATATCCCAGAAGTTTTCTTCCAGTCGAATAATGCGTTCTTTTGGCAATTTAATATCATTTAGCCACATGTCATATGCTTCATCATCTTCTGGATGAACCGTTACGGAAATAAGTTCCTTATCAAAACCAATCCATTTATCACTTGTCAGGAATTCCCATGCCCAGTCAATTGCCTCTTTCTTAAAGTATTCTCCAATTGAGAAGTTCCCAAGCATTTCGAAAAATGTATGATGACGTGCTGTAAAACCGACATTTTCAATATCATTGGTACGAATTGATTTTTGCGCATTTACAATCCGTGGATTCTCGGGTATAACGCGCCCATCAAAATATTTCTTTAATGTTGCTACGCCACTGTTAATCCACAATAATGTAGGATCTTCAATCGGAACAAGTGAGGCACTTGGTTCGACACGATGTCCCTTTTCCATAAAGAAGTCGATAAACATTTGTCTAATTTCTGCTGAACTTAACTGTTTCATCTAAATTCCTCCACATTCTTTAAAAATAAAAAAATCCCCTCTCTGCATTATTGCAGGGACGAGATATGTTCGCGGTACCACCCTAATTATGAATGAAAAAATCATTCATCACTTCATCATGTTAACGGTATGAGACCGACGGGGTTTAACCGTACTCCGGTTTAGCTTTCCATGGTACTGTGTTTGGAATTTCTCTCAGCCCTCGGAAATTCTTCTCTAAAAACCAGTAGATCATGTACTTATAACCATCAATGCGTTTAATTTATTATGTTAGCGATATTATATGAAACTTTAGCAGCATTGTCAATCATATGAACGTAACGCGATTAGTTGACCAATAATTACTTTGGTGATAGTAAGAACTGGAACAGCCAATATCATCCCCCACACTCCAAACAACTGACCACCGAGCAATAGTACAAAGATGATGGCAACGGGATGAATTTTCACACTCTTGCCCATTATATATGGTGACAACAGATTACCTTCAATAATCTGTATCACAAACAAAGCAAGAATAACTAAAAAAACTTTATTTCCAGCTGTCGTATAAGAAATTGTCACCGCTGGTATTGCACCAATGATTGGACCAAAATAGGGTATAATATTCGTTACCCCCATTACAATAGCCAGCAATAAGGCATATTTTATATTTAGCAGTTTAAACATGATTAGTGATGTGAGACCTACAAATAAGCTGATGATTAACTGACCGCGAATATAGCCACCTAAACCTTTATCAATCTCAAACAGCAAATTACTTGCATCATTCCTAAATTTTTTTGGAATAAATGTAATAAAGAAGGTTTTTATTTTCGCATAATCCTTAAGGAAGTAGAAAACAAGTACCGGTATTACCGTAATTATAATGATCATATCTATTATTTTAGCAAAGCCTGCTACAAGTTTAGAAATCAATTGATCCAATGATGTTTCCAAAGAGAGTATTACCTCATCTATTTTATCATGTACGGTCTCAGGTAAAAACGATGTATAGTTATATATCTGGTAAATTAAATTTTCATACATTGCTATAATTTCGGGAAGATTTTCATTTAAATCGCCCAGTTGATGGACAACTAATGGGTATCCCCGATAAAACAAATAGCCTGTTCCACCAAAGAAAATGAGATAGATCAACAGGATAGCCAACCCTCGATGAATATTCATGCGATCCAATTGATCAACTAATGGATGCAACAAATAGGCAATTAAAGCAGAAAGAACAAATGGAATCAACAGTTTACCGAGAAAGGAAAAAAAGGTACCGTAATATGGCATTGTTTTAAAAAATAAATAGGTAAATATAAATAATACGATACCAATGACTAACCAGTATAATACTGTAAAGCGTTTTTTATCCTCGAACATGAAAGACACTCCTCAGCAGATTGGTATTATACTCATTTTTTGCTGGGAGCTCTCTATGGAAGTTGGCGTTCTTCTTTTGTAAACAAATCGTCCAAAGAACTCAGACTTCCGTCAGATTCTATTTGATGAACCATTAGTTCTTTACCGGATACTGTCATTTCAATACAGCACGTCCAGCAAAAATAATCCTGTGTACCTATTTTGCCTATATCTTTTCCATTACAATTCGGACAACGCAGCATAATCAGATCCCCTTTTCGGATAATACGCTACTATGCTTGCCCGATTTATAACTTTATATACATAATTACATAAAATCATAAGGAGAGATCTCTTGTTCATCTGTTTCTTTCATTTCTGTGAGTGGAATCCCTTGAAGTCTTTCTGTTAACTGTTCTTTCAATGAAGTAAATCGTTTATTTGTGTCTTTCATTTGTATTCCTCGTAAAAATGCCTGTTCTTCCCCGCAAATAATCAGGGACTCTTTACTTCTGGTAATTGCTGTATACAGTAAGTTTTTTCGCAGCATACGATTATAGTTTGAGACTACTGGTAAAATGACGATTGGAAATTCACTTCCCTGCGACTTATGAATGGAGATACAATAGGCATGCGTAAAATTCACATAATCCTTCCGTACATATACTACTTCTCTATCTTCAAATGTGATCACAAGCTGCTCTACATTTTCTTTGTTTTCGTCTTCCTTGAAAATGGCTGCAATTTCTCCAATATCGCCATTATAAACGCCATCTTCAGGTTGGTTAACAAGCTGAATCACCTTATCACCTACACGATAAATAACATCATTGAACTTAATTTCTCGTCTTCTTTTTGTCTTTGGGTTGATTAGCTCCTGCAGTTCTTTATTAATCATCGTTATCCCGGCCTGCGTTCTGTACATTGGAGCAAGGACTTGTATATCCCTTGCGTCTAAACCTTTATCCAGTGCCTTTTTATAAATGGACGTTATTACTTGGATTATATGATGTTCGAAACATGCAATAAAGCTGAAATCTTTATCATTCGAAAGTGACCTAGCTGAACATGTATCATTTTTGATCTCATGTGCAAGCTGAATAATTTTGGACCCTTCCTTCTGCCGATAAACCTCGCTCAAACTTACGAGTGGCAGTAAATTACTTTTCAATAAATCTGATAGAACTTGTCCAGGTCCGACAGACGGCAATTGATCTTCATCCCCTACCAACAGAACCTGCATATCATCTGGAATTGCTTTGAAGAGGCTGTTTGCCAACCAGATATCAACCATCGAAAACTCATCAACAATTAAAATTTTTCCTGAAAGCTGTTCCTGTTCATCCTTGCCAAAACCGTTGCTGCCATTCCATCCAAGAAGTCTATGTATTGTTAATGCAGGAAGTCCGGTAGATTCGTTCAATCGTTTTGCTGCACGGCCAGTTGGAGCAGTCAGTATAAATGGATAGTCCGATTTGGATTCGTAATCTTTAGGATCAAGAGAAACCTGATGTATTGCAGCATATGCTTTGAGAATTCCTTTTATAACGGTAGTCTTACCGGTCCCAGGTCCTCCTGTTAATATCATAATCTTAGAATGTAATGATTGATTAATAGCAGAGAATTGCTCCTTACCATAACTTAATACTTCTGCTTCTTCAATTTGTCCAGTTATTTTTAACATTTCTGCCAAAGACGTTTCTTCGTCCATCGGCTTCGTGATAATTCGTTTTAAATTGGAAGCAAAGCCGTCCTCTGCATAGTAAAGAGAGGGGAGATACACGTTACCTTCATAAATAATCAATTTTTTCTCCGTATTTAATTCTTCAAGCCTATCTGTAATAATCGATAGTTCAGCAGGATGAACGGCAAGCAGTCCCATTACCTGATCAACACAGAGGTCCATCGGTAAAAAAACATGTCCTTCCTGAATACTTCTCTGAAGAACATAAATACACCCTGCACCAATTCGATTCGGATGTGTCAATGAAAGTCCATTTTGGCTAGCAATTTCGTCAGCAGTTCGGAATCCAAATCCTTCTATATCAAATACATATTGATATGGATCTTTTTCCAGTATCTCGATTGCTTCCTCTTTATATTTTTGATAGACGTTCTGAGCCATTTTTAATCCTACTCCATAGTTGGATAAATAAACAGCAACATGTTCAAAGCCTTGATTTTCTTTTAAACTTGCTGCCAATCTCTCGGCAGTTTCTTTTTTTAATCCTGGTACATCCTGCAATACGTTTGAGTCGTTTAGTATTTTAGAGATGGCTGTTTCACCTAAGTATCCTACAATACGTTCTGCTGTTTTTTCGCCAATACCATAAAATAAATCACTTGATAGATATGCAACCAAACCATCTTTTGTATCTGGAATAATGGTTTTATAAAATGAAACTTTATATTGCGTACCAAACCGGACATGCCTCTCAAATTCTCCGTAAAAATAGTAGGTTGTCTGTTCATGGAGATTGGAAAAATAGCCTTTCGCAACAATCTCTTTCTCTTTGAAGTCTTCATTTGTCTCCTGTACTTTGATTTTTACAATCGAGAAATGTTCAGCTTCATTTTTAAAAATTGTATTTACTATTTCACCTTTAATATATCCTTGTTCTTCATTTGATTGTTGTTGACCCATTTCCATTTCAAACAACCCCACTATCTATATACCTAGTTTTCGTTTATTATTTGTTCCACATTTTTCTTTCCGTTAGCTGCAAGAACATGCTCTGGCTGTATTCGAAGAGCATCATTGAAATGGCTTAATGCCTCATCGACATTTTCATTAAACAGGGACAGGACACCCAAATTGTAATGGGCGTCACTATGCTCCTGATTCATCACAAGAACGCGTTTAAAAACATTTTCCGCATCTTCCAGGATGTTACTTTGTGCTAGGGATAATCCATATTGAAAGAGAATCTCGTCATCGAACGGATTCATCTCGGTAGCTCGTAATAAATATGGCAGCGCAAATTTAAACTGTTCCTGATTCTGTAAAGTTAAGCCAAGCATAAAGTATACATCACTTTCCTCGAGTCCAAGCTCAATTGCCTGCTGAAAATTCATCTGTGCTTTTTGAAATAAAGATTGCTCAAAGAAAAGGTTTCCTAAACCGTAATAAGCTGTTGCAGCTCCTGCGTCCAATTCAATTGCTTTTTCAAAAAAACGCGCTGCACGATCATTCTCATTTAATTGCACTAAGAGATTGCCAAAATTAATATAGCCTAACGGTTCATCTGGCTGTTCCTCAATGACTTCATTGAACAGTCTGGCTGCTTCCTCAAAATTATGTTCCCTCATATAATTTATTGCCTGTGTATTTTTGTCCATCATCGATCTCCTTACTTAACCTACATAATCAAGTTTACGATTATTCTTTATAATTTCATCAATTGTCCCACCACCAAGACAAACGTCTCCATCATAAAAGACAACCGCTTGGCCAGGGGTTACTGCTCTTTCACTTTCCGCAAATTCAACGAAGACTTTCCCATCGTTTTGAAGATGAACGGTAACATTACTATCTTTTTGACGGTAGCGGAACTTAGCCGTACAGGTAAACGATTCCGTTATCACATCATCATTTATCCAGTTCATATCTGTTGCAATTAATGCATTCGAATACAGTTTATCATTACTATAACCTTGTTCTACATATAGCGTATTATTTTTAAGATTTTTACCTATAACAAACCATGGATCTCCTGCTCCGCCAATGCCAAGTCCTTGGCGTTGGCCTAATGTATAATACATTAAACCATCATGTTTTCCTTTAACCAGCCCATCCATCGTTTGCATGTCACCAGGTTGTGCAGGTAAGTACTCACTTAGAAATTCTTTGAAATTACGTTCCCCAATAAAACAAATTCCAGTTGAATCTTTTTTATCGGCTGTAACCAAATCGTGTTCTTTCGCAATTTTTCGTACTTCCGATTTTGGCATATGTCCTAATGGAAACATCACTTGCTTCAGAACGTCTGAAGATAATTGATTGAGGAAGTACGTTTGGTCTTTATTATCATCTACACCACGTAACATTTCAATGCGGTCATTTACTTCCCTTACTTGAGCGTAATGACCTGTCGCAAGATAATCTGCGCCTAGAGACATCGCGTGGTCAAGAAATGCTTTGAACTTAATTTCTTTATTACACATGACATCCGGATTTGGTGTACGCCCTGCTTTGTATTCCTCAAGAAAATAAGTGAATACTTTATCCCAATATTGTTTTTCAAAGTTCACAGAGTAATAAGGTATATCCAGCTGATTACAGACACGGACAACATCATCAAAATCCTCTGTTGCCGTACATACACCGAACTCGTCTGTGTCATCCCAGTTTTTCATAAAGATACCGACCACATCATAGCCTTGTTCTTTAAGGAGTAAGGCAGCTACTGAAGAATCGACACCACCGCTCATACCCACTACTACTCGAATATCTTTATTGCTTTTCATTATTTTCACGATCCTTTATCTTAATCTTTTTATAATCCTTGAAACTCGTCTCGCTGCCTCTTTAACATTTTCTTCCGTATTATGCATTCCAAAACTGAAACGGATGGAATTTATCGTACATGGATTATCTTTTCCAAACATGGCAGTTAATACATGTGATGGTTCCACACTTCCTGCCGTACAGGCACTCCCACTTGAGGCTGCAATTCCATCTAAATCGAAGTTCGTTAACAATGTTTCTACATTTGTTCCTGGAAAACTTATATTTATAATAGAGGATATTGTCGAATCGATATCACCATTCACTTCAAAATGAATCTCATTTTCCCTCAGTTCATCGATAAAAAGTTCTTTATATATCTGGTACTGTTTTTTTCTTGTTTCCCTGTTTTGCATTGCCAGTTCGACTGCTTTTTGGAATCCTGCTGCTCCTGCAATATTTTCTGTACCTGGGCGACGTTTTCTTTCCTGCTCACCGCCATACTGCAAAGCATTGATTTTTACATTTTCTTTCACATACAAAAATCCAATACCTTTGGGTCCATTAATTTTATGTGAAGACACCGTCAGCATATCGATTCCCAATTCTTTAACATCCATTTCAAGGAGTCCGAACGCTTGAACTGCATCTGTATGAAAATATGCCTGATGTCCTCTGAGAAGATCACCGATTTCCTTGATTGGCTGAATAATTCCAGTTTCATTATTTACATACATAATGGAGACAAGAATTGTTTCATCCGTTAATGCGTTTTTTAAATCTTCAATTGCTATTTTCCCATCCCTATATACTGGGAGATATGTTACTGTAAAGCCTTGTTTTTCTAATGCCTCAGCAGTATGAAGTACAGCATGATGCTCCTGGTTAGTTGTAATTATATGATTACCTTTATGACGGTTAGCCAATGCAGTACCAACAAATGCAAGGTTATCCGCTTCTGTTCCTCCACTGGTAAAGGTAATTTCTTTTTCGTTCGCCTGTATACTCCATGCCATAACACGTCTTGCTTCATCCAAAATCTGCCGTGCTTTTCTACCGAATGAATGGACACTTGATGGATTTCCAAAAACTTCATTATAGACAGGAAGCATTGCTTGAATTACTTCCTCAGCCATTGGAGTAGTTGCAGCGTGATCCAGATAAATTGGTTCCATAGTAATTTCCCTTCCATCTCAAAAAAGATTCTAGATATAAAACATGTATGCATCTTGTAGTTCATCATTATCATGATGAACTAAATCATCCAATGTCGTTTTATCCATTACGCTTTTTACTGCATCTCGAATTTCGATCCATAACGCCTGTTGAGCGGGCTTTTCATCTTCAATACCTTCCACGATGGTAAGTGGCCCTTCCAGAACACGGATAATGTCTCCTGCCGTTATTTCCTTAGGTTCCCTGGATAATTTATATCCCCCATATGCACCGCGAATACTTTTAATTAAACCGGCATTTCGGAGTGGTGATGCTAGTTGCTCCAAATAATGCTCTGATAGGTCATTCTCTTTGGCAATCGACTTTAATGATGTTGGCCCTTCGCCATATTTCTTTGCCAATTCAACCATTATTGTTAATCCATATCTTCCTTTTGTAGAAATTTTCATATATATAAACTCCTCTTAATAATTTCATCGTCCATCATACTATAATAAATGCTATTATAACATGATTAGTATGCTCCTTGCATTTAAGCTGAATCAGGATTAAGCTTTAATGTAATATTATATATAAAGGACGTTGTAAATGAAACAAAAACCTCTTGCATTTCGAATGAGACCAGAACAAGTAGAAGATATTATCGGTCAGGAACATCTGGTCGGTACCGGTAAAATAATTAATCGAATGGTAAACGCCAATAGACTCGCTTCCATGATTCTATTTGGGCCACCAGGAACAGGAAAAACATCGATGGCCTATGCACTTGGAAAAAGTGTCGGCTTGCCTGTTAAAATGTTAAATGCGGTTACAGACAAAAAGAAAGACATGGAGATCGTTGTAGAAGAAGCAAAAATGATGGGACAAGTTGTCTTAATACTAGATGAGGTCCATCGGCTTGATAAAGCTAAACAGGATTTCCTCCTCCCACATCTCGAAAGTAATTTGGTTACATTAATCGGATGTACGACGAGTAATCCGTATCATTCTATTAACCCTGCAATACGTAGTAGATGCCATCTGTTTGAATTACAGGCCTTAACCGATGAAAATATTAAAACTGCAATTACTCGTGCTTTAAACAATGAAGAGCATGGATTTGGGACTAGTAATGTAGTCTTAACAGAGGATGCCCTCAGTCATTTTGCTACTGCAGCGAACGGTGACCTCCGATCTGCTTTAAATGGACTCGAACTGGCCGTTTCCTCCACACCGGAAATTGAAAATAGGCAGGTTTTAATTGATCTAAATACGGCAGAGGAGTGCATGCAAAAAAAAAGCTTTTCTCATGATAAAAATGGCGATGCTCACTATGATGTACTTTCCGCATTTCAAAAATCAATCCGTGGTAGTGATGTGGATGCGGCACTTCACTATTTAGGAAGATTAATTGAGGCGGGGGATCTTGATAGTATTGCCCGTCGAATGATTGTGATCGCCTATGAAGATATCGGTCTTGCAAACCCGCAGGCAGGCCCACGTGCAGTTTCTGCGGTTCAGGCGGCCGAGAGACTTGGGTTTCCAGAAGCACGAATTCCATTATCTGTCGCCATTGTGGAACTTGCATTATCACCTAAATCAAACACTGCCTATAAAGCGCTAGACGGAGCTTTATCTGACATACGAAGTGGTAAAAGCGGGGAGATTCCTGCGCACCTGAAAGATTCCCATTATCAAGGGGCAACAAAGCTTGGTCGGGGAGTCGACTACAAATATCCACATAATTATGATGGGGCTTGGGTGAACCAACAGTATTTGCCTGATTCTATCAAAAACAGAAACTACTACCAACCAAAGAACAGCGCCAAATTCGAACAAGCTCTAAAGCAAGTTTACGATAAAATTCAAAGAGATAAGAAGAAATAACGTATATAACCCTTTCTATAAGGCAATAATAGACATAAAAGTTACAATCTATTGTTGTGCTACTAGTGTGTGTTCCAAATTAAAGAATATTTAATCGGACTTTTGGAACATTCCCTACTATAAAAAGGAGTTGAATATATTGGTAAAAGTTAGACAAGATGCCTGGTCTCACGAGGACGATTTATTACTTGCAGAAACAGTATTGCGTCACATTCGAGAAGGCAGTACCCAATTAAATGCGTTTGATGAAGTCGGCGATAAATTAAACCGAACATCAGCAGCCTGCGGTTTTCGCTGGAATGCAGAAGTAAGAACAAAATATGATAGTGCTATCGATCTCGCAAAAAGACAGCGAAAAGAGAAAAAAAGAGCGATGAGTTCCACGTTCAAGCAAACAAGAGTTCCGACACTTTCACTTCCACCCGTATTTGAGGAAAACAAATCCGAAGTAGAAGAAGAAAATACTTTTGTTATGGTGGAACCACCAACTATAAATCTTGATATGGTTATACAATATTTAAGAGAATTAAAAAAAGACTATCATGCTTCCAATCAATCAAAATCAACGTTGGAGACCATCAAAAAAGAGAATTCCATGTTGCAGTCAAAAGTGAGTGAACTTGAAAAACAACTTTCCAATACGGAAGAACAGTTGGTTTCCATTCAGGAAGATTACCAGACATTTATTCAAATTATGGATCGGGCAAGAAAAATGACCGTACTCAATGATAAAGGAAGTAACACTTCCCCTGCATTCCGAATGGATAAAAACGGTAACCTGGAACAGCTCATCCAAGGTTCCAATTAAAAGAACCAAAGCAGACTTTCTAGGAATGAGTGCTGGATATGGCTGTTCAAGCCAATAAAAAGAGGACCTGTATTTTATACAGGTCCTCTTTTTTGTATGTATACCTTAATCCCGATTGTGCCGTCCTCTTTTAAAGTTTTGATCCCGCTTGAAGCAGGTGGGTGCCCTGTTTTACATGTATTGTGCTTCCATTAATTCCGAAGAATACAAGTATGCACGCACTATAAAAACGAAATCAGGCTCCCAAATATATAGTTGTTCGGTCAAAATACTTTTTATAGACGAACACATCAGGATTAAGCTACAAATATTGATTTGTAAATTAATATTAACACAGGTAAGTATTTATTTCAATATTTACAATGTTAAAACTTTATTTCTTCGTTTCTTGTTTGGATAATGCTATAGACAGCTCATTTAATTGAGCATCGCTTACTTCATTGGGCGCATCAGTCAATAAGTCGGATGCTGAAGCTGTTTTTGGAAATAAGATAGTATCCCGAAGATTTGTTCTACCAGCAAGCAGCATAATAATCCGGTCTAGACCAAGTGCGATTCCACCATGTGGAGGAGCACCATATTCTAATGCATCCAAAAGGAACCCAAATTGCTCTTTCGCTTCTTCTTCACTAAATCCTAATACTTTAAACATATGATCCTGCTGTTCCTTTTGGTAAATACGGATTGATCCTCCACCTAGTTCATAACCATTGAGAACAAGATCATATGCATTTGCCCTGACACTCGCCGGGTCACTCTCTAATCTTTCCATATCTTCCTCAATAGGAGATGTGAACGGATGATGGGCCGCAAAGTATCTGCCAAGTTCTTCGTCGTATTCAAGTAATGGCCAGTCTGTCACCCATAAAAAGTTAAATTTGGATGTATCGATAAGTTCCAACTGTTTCCCTAATTTCAAGCGCAATGCACCCAAACTGTCAGAAACAACGGATGTTTTATCTGCTACAAATAATAACAAATCCCCATCTATCGCATTTGCTTTATTTGATAGATTAGCTTTTTCTTCATCGGTAAGAAATTTAGCGATTGGTCCTTTCAGTTCGTCCCCTTCTACTTTCAGCCAAGCCAGTCCTTTTGCTCCATATATTTTTACATATTCGGTTAATTTGTCAATATCTTTGCGGGAGAAATTAGTCGCTTCCCCTTTTACATTCAACAAGGCAACATTTCCACCAGATTCGATTGCACCTTGGAAAACTTTGAAAGTAGAGTTAACCAGGATATCGGAAACATGTATTAATTCAAGACCAAATCTCGTATCCGGTTTATCCGAGCCAAAGCGTTCCATTGCTTCATCATATGGCATTCTTTGCAATGGCAACTCTATATCCAAATCTTTAACTTCTTTTACAACTTGCTGCATCATATGTTCCGTCATTTCCATAATTTCATCACTGGTTAAAAAGGAAGTCTCAATATCAATCTGAGTGAATTCTGGCTGACGGTCAGCACGAAGATCTTCATCACGGAAACATCTTGCAATTTGATAATATTTTTCAAAACCACTCATCATAATCAACTGTTTAAAAAGTTGTGGTGACTGCGGCAGAGCGTAAAATTCACCAGGATGAACACGGCTTGGAACCAGATAATCCCGGGCCCCTTCAGGTGTGCTCTTTGTCAATATTGGGGTTTCCATTTCCATAAAATCATTATCGTTAAGAAAATTACGAATAGCTTGTGTAGTCCGATGGCGCAATTTAAACGTTTCTTGCAAAGGACTTCTTCTTAAATCAAGGTACCGATACTTCAGTCGGACATCTTCGGATACATCTGTCTCATCTTGAATCGTAAAAGGGGGTGTCTTTGCCTTGTTTAAAATTTTAATAGAAGTAGCGATCACTTCAATCCTTCCAGTTTTCATTATTGGATTTACCGTTGATTCATTTCGTTCAACTACTTCTCCATTAATTTCCACAACATACTCGGAACGGATCTTTTCAGCAATTTCCAGAGCATCTTTTGAATGATCAGGGTTAAATACTACCTGCACTATTCCTGATTTGTCCCGAAGATCAATAAAAATTAATCCACCTAAATCACGTCTTCTTTGGACCCAACCTTTTAATAGTATTGCTTGCCCGATAATTTCTTCCGATAACTTTCCAGCCATTACCCGTTCACTCATGTCCTTTACCTCCCAGAAGCTTTTGCTTTAATGTTTGAACTATATTATCTAACGGTATTTCTATTTGTTCTCCAGATTCCATTTCTTTTACATTAATGGTTTTTTTGTCGATTTCTTCTTCTCCAAGAACGAGCACATATTTCGAACCGAAACGATTAGCAGCCTTAAACTGACCTTTCATTTTACGATCCTGATAATCCTTATCGACTTGTATACCGTTAACGCGGAGTTGATGCACAAGTTTTGTTGCTTCTTTACTCACTTCATCCGATCCCATTGCAACGATGAAACAATCCAAGCTGTCATTCAGTGGTATGGCAATGTTTTCAGCCTCCAAAGCCATGAGTAAACGTTCAAATCCCATCCCGAAGCCAATTCCTGGTGTATCCGGTCCTCCAAGTTCTTCAATTAATCCATTATACCTGCCACCACCAGCGAGTGTTGTGATTGCTCCGAAGCCATCTGCTTCACTCATAATCTCAAAAGCGGTATGATTGTAATAATCCAGTCCTCTCACAAGGGTTGGGTCAACAACGAAATCAATTTCCATCAATGATAAGTATTCTTGAACCTTTTCAAAATATAATTTTGATTCTTCATTTAAAAATTCCAGAATGGATGGGGCTGTTTTCATTGCCGGGTGGTCACGGTCGGTTTTGCAATCCAGCACACGAAGCGGATTCTGAGACAGTCTGTTTTGACAATCATCACAAAGTTCTTCTTTATGTGGATCAAAATGGTTTACAAGTGCTTTTCTGTGATTGCTTCGGCTTTCTTTGTCACCCAGGGAGTTAATCACTAATTTTAATGACTTTAAACCTAATTCTTTGTACGTCGTCATAGCAAGATCAATAACCTCTGCATCCACAGCTGGATCCGCACTGCCAAGTACCTCTACTCCAAACTGATTTAATTGACGCATTCTCCCTTTTTGGGGGCGTTCATAACGAAACATTTGTGCAAAATAATAAAGTTTAACCGGTTGATTCGGTTCCCCAAATAATTTATTTTCCACAAAAGCTCTTGCTACCGATGCAGTTCCTTCTGGTCTAAGTGTCAGGCTTCTGCCACCACGATCATCAAAGGTATACATTTCTTTTTGTACGATATCTGTAGAATCTCCAACACCTCGTTGAAACACTTCGGTATGTTCAAATAAAGGTGTACGAATTTCTTTAAAATGAAATCTGTTGCATATATCTTTAATTTTATTTTCTGCATACTGCCATTTCGCTGCATCTTTAGGCAAAATATCCACTGTACCTCTTGGTGCTTTCATACTCATCTTAAAACCCCCAGTAACTTATATTAAATTAAAATAAAAAACTCCCGTCCCTTATATAAATATAAGGGACGGGAGTTTTTCCCGCGTTGCCACCCTAGTTGATGCCAATATCAGCACCCGCTCTTCACAGTTAACGCCCGCAAAACGTTCATACCTACTCTATTTCGATATAAATCCTCCGGAACGTCTTTCATCAGACCAACAGGGAAAATGTTTTCAGCCAAAGACATTTTCTCTCTATACAGGTGGTTCCTGATTACTTTTTCCTTCATCGGTAAGTTTATTTTAATTAGTTGAATGACTATAATATTAATGTTAACAACCTGCATTGTCAAGAACGATTCAGTTTTTTCTTTAACATTTTAACTTCCTCTATTGAAATTCCAAGTTCACTGGCAATTTCCATGTGTGTACCCCGTCCTTCCAGCTCCACAAAATGATGAAGATCCGTAGAAAAGATATCTTTCTGATCATTGACGTTCATTTGTTTATCATTCATTCTCACTATAGTGCCTCCCCTTTTTATACATATTTCGTTTGAAATGATTCAATTCATGTTGTTTATTGCTTTATAATCCGCGCAGTTAATGGAAAATACGACGGTACTTCAACTAGTTAGATCCGTAAAAAAATAATGGAAACAAGGTTTCTCTAACGCAAACGAAGTCCAATCTTCTAGAAAACCGCCTCTTGAAATTTATAAAGTACTCTTACAGTTTTGCCTTAAAGGAGAAATTTTATTATACTAAAAGATACATATAACAAAATTAGGGAGGAATATTGTGCAAACACATTCGAGAAAACTAATATTCATACTACTAACAGCAATTATCTTCCTCTATTCTGCAAATGCGGAAATTGTATATGCTGATGAAGCTGTCATTGAAGGATCCAATCTAAATATTAGAAGTGGTCCTGGAACTGATTATGATAGTGTTGGTGTGGCTGATACTGGTGAGTCTTACTCCGTTATTCAACAAAAGAATGATTGGGTGGAAATTGAATTACCAGGTGGATCTGGCTGGGTTGCGGAAGAATTTACAACTGTTACTGAGTCATCTGAAGAGGCTGAAGAAACAGAGATAGAGACCGATGTAAGCTCGATTACAATACAACATGAGCATACACAGTTAAGGGAAGGACCTTCTACGGACTATGATATTATTCACTTTGCAGAAAAGGGGATAGAATATGATGTCTTGTCCGCAATTAATGAATGGTATGAAATAGATGCTGCCGGCCAATCAGGTTACATACTAAAAGATCTTGTTAGTGAACCAAAAGAAGCTAGCAATAAAAATGTTTTCAAAAATAAAACGATTATCATTGATGCGGGGCATGGTGGTAGAGACGTAGGTGCAATTGGTGCTACAGATACCTATGAAAAAAGCTTTACATATCTAACTGCACATGAACTCGAGCAAGAACTCCAATATCTTGGTGCCAACGTTCTTCTTACGAGGGAAGAAGACGAATTTATCTCATTATCCAGTCGGTCAACATACTCCAATTTTAACGATACAGACGCATTTATTAGTATCCATTATAATAGCGTACCTGAACTTCCTCATGTCTCTGGTATCGAATCCTTTTATTATGCAGATCAAAATGAGAATCTAGCTAAATATATTCAGCAAGGGATTATTAAAGAAACAGATGAGTCTGAGTCTGACCGTGGAATAGCAAAGGGAGACTTTCAAGTTCTAAGAACAAATTTAAAACCGTCTGTCCTCCTTGAACTTGGTTTTATATCAAATCCGGAGAGAGAGGCATTGCTCCAAACAAACGCCTATCAGAAGAAACTCGTTACTGGTATTGTAGAAGGACTCAGAAAATATTTCAGTGAATAAGCAAATTCAAAAGTCAAAAACAGGGATGTCAATTATGACCATCCCTGTTTTATTTGGCTACCTATTTTTCTTTGCTGTCAATAATTAACGTTACTGGCCCTGTATTTGTAAATGTAACATCCATCATTGCACCAAATTTACCTGTTTCAACATGTATTCCATGTTCTCTGATCAAAGAATTAAAGCTTTCATACTTATTATTAGCTTCATCTGGCTTAGCTGCTTGCATAAAATTTGGACGTCTTCCTTTTCGTGTATCACCGTAAAGGGTAAACTGAGAAATCGACAAAATACTTCCGTTAACATCTTGAAGGGAAAGATTCATCTTTTCGTTTTCGTCTTCAAATACACGTAAATGAATGATTTTATTGACAAGATAATTAATGTCTTCCTGGGTATCTTCATGTGTTACACCAAGAAGAACAACAAAACCTTCCGTTATTTCTCCCACAATCTTTCCTTCGACACGAACACAGGCATCTTTCGCCCTCTGTATTACTGCTTTCATTATCTATTACTCCTTTAGAACTTTATAAAGTAGTCTCTTTTTGTAATGTTTGTATTTTTGAGTTGAGATAAACTACGACGTAGGATATGTGACTTCGGCGACCGCTCTGTAGGTATCTATTGTACGGTACGTGTAACCGTATATACATCTTTGATTTGTTTGATGCGTTCGACAATTTTTCGTAGATGACTGGTATTATGGATCAATATGGTAATCTGGATAATCGCCATTTTATTTCTGTCCGATTTTCCATTTACATGGGTGATATTTGTTTTCATTTCATTGACAGCCTGTAATACTTCATTCAGAAGTCCCCGACGGTCATATCCCGTTATTTGAATATCCACATGATATTGTTTATTTTCTGTATTTCCATCTTCCCACATGACATGCAGGTAACGCTGTTTAGCTTCTTCCGTCTGTACATTGGGACAATCCGAACGGTGAACAGATACACCTCGACCTTTTGTAATATAACCTAAAATCGTATCACCAGGTACGGGATTGCAGCATTTCGCGAGCCGGACAAGTAAATTATCTACACCTTCCACCCTCACACCAAAATCCTTTTTATGTGATCTGCTCGTACTCGTTCGATCTGTTTTCACTTCTTCGATGGTTGTTTGAAGGTCCTGATCCTTTTGTCTCGTTTGACGAAGCTTTTCGGTAAGTCTTGTTGCAATAAGTGCTGCTGTGATTCCTTGATAACCTACTGCAGCATACATATCTTCTTCACTAGTAAAATTAAATTTATCAAAAATCCGTTGCATATTATCGGATACAAGAACTTCTTTCGGATCAATATTTAAGGCACGAATTTCCTTATCCACTGCTTCCTTGCCTTTTACAACATTTTCTTCTCTTCGCTGCTTTTTGAAAAATTGTTTAATTTTACTTTTAGCCTGAGAAGTCTGTGTCATCTTCAACCAGTCCTGGGATGGACCATAGGAATGCTTGGAAGTCATTACTTCAACAATATCACCATTTTCCAGTTCATAATCAAGTGGCTCCATTTTACCGTTGATTTTTGCTCCAATTGTCTTATTTCCAATTTCTGTATGAATTTTATAGGCGAAATCCAGCGGGATCGATCCAGATGGTAATTCAACTACTTCGCCTTTCGGTGTAAAAACATAAACCATATCGGAAAAGAGATCAATTTTTAAGGATTCGATAAACTCCTCCGCGTCATGGGTGTCATTTTGCCAATCAAGAATCTCCCGGAACCATGTTAACTTTTCCTCAAATGATTTCTTCCCAGACTTAACCTGCTTTCCTTCTTTATAAGCCCAATGTGCCGCAATACCATATTCAGCAATTTCATGCATTTCCTTTGTACGTATTTGGACTTCCAGTGGGTCACCCTTTGGTCCAATTACCGTTGTGTGTAGCGATTGATAGAGATTCTGTTTCGGCATTGCAATATAATCCTTAAATCTTCCGGGCATTGGTTTCCAATTTGTATGGATAATTCCAAGAACTGCATAGCAGTCTTTGATACTATTTACGATAATTCTAACGGCCAATAAATCATATATTTCATTAAATTGTTTACCTTGTTTCACCATTTTTTGATAAATGCTGTATAAATGTTTTGGACGTCCTGACATTTCCGCTTCTACATTTACATCTTCTAATTCTTCTGTGAGTTCTTCAATTACTTGTTTAATATAAGATTCACGTTGATCTCTCTTTTGTTTCATCAATTGGACAATGCGATAATATTGTTGAGGATTAAGGTATCTTAAAGCAGTATCTTCTAATTCCCATTTTATAGTAGAGATTCCAAGACGATGTGCCAAAGGAGCGAAAATTTCCAACGTTTCATTTGAAATACGACGCTGCTTTTCAGGGGCAAGATGCTTTAAAGTCCTCATATTATGCAGTCTGTCTGCAAGTTTAATTAGAATGACGCGAATATCCTTTGCCATTGCTACAAACATTTTGCGGTGGTTTTCAGCTTGTTGGGCTTCTTTCGTTTCATATCTGATTTTACCCAATTTTGTAACGCCATCCACCAGCATCGCTACTTCATGATTAAACGCTTCTTCTAATCTTTCCAGCGTTATATCCGTATCTTCAACAACATCATGCAGAAAACCTCCTGCAATCGTTTCTGCATCCATCTCAAGATTTACAAGTATACCTGCGACCTGTACCGGGTGAATAATATAAGGTTCCCCTGATTTTCTGAATTGATCATGGTGTGAATCGTTAGCAAAATCATAGGCAAGCTGAATTAAGTCGATATCTTCACTCGACAAATACCGTTCTGCTTTATTTATAATATCCGTTATTGTTATGTTTTCATCGTTTGCCATGTAATCACCTTTACTAGCTGTCTGCATTATTTACCACATATTCACGGAAATAAATATTACCGTCTATCATCCAGTTTAAGTGGTAGACATATTTTTACAAGCGTCCTAAATATTTTTAATTATATGCTTTTATGATTCAAGTGTCCATTCAAAATTTTTATATAATAATAGGTCTGACGTTATTTACATAGCGCCAGACCTATTATTATATTTTTAATATGTCATTAATGCTAACACATCATAGCCATCCAATTTATCTTTACCGTCAAGATAGCTTAATTCAATTAGAAAAGCACAGCCAACAACAATTCCACCAAGCTCTTCGACAAGCTTTATCGTTGCTTCAATCGTACCACCCGTAGCGAGTAAATCATCTGTTATTAAAACACGTTGCCCTGGCTTAATTGCATCTTTATGGATTGTTAATACGTTAGAACCATATTCAAGACCATAGTCTACCCTAATCACTTCACGTGGCAGCTTTCCCTCTTTTCGAACAGGAGCAAAGCCTACTTCAAGTGCATAGGAAACCGGGCAACCAACGATAAATCCCCTCGCTTCTGGACCGACTACGATATCTATTTCCTTTTCTTTAGCAAATTCAACAATCTCATCAACAGCTGATTTGAACGCCTTTCCGTTATCCATCAGTGGAGTGATATCTTTAAACTGAATTCCCTCTTTAGGCCAATCTTCAACAATTTTAATATATTGCTTATAATCCATTTATTACTTCCTCCTTGGGACTTCCCAAATAATCCATACAACTGGTAAACCATTTTTTCAATTCTTGGTAATTTGAATAGTAAAGTTGCTTTTCAATAGCTGCCTTTTCAAGGCGATCCTGATACAATTTTGAATCTTGGAGATCTTTTTTAATTGGATCCGATTGTACTTCAATGATACCATTTTCTATTTTAACAAACCCGAGTTCAAAAAACACATTTGAAATAAAGATGACTTTATCTTTGCTCCATCCTTTGTGGTTCATAATCTTAGTTAATTCCTGTTTCATATCCATCACTTTACGTTGTCTGCATAGTGCATAAAACCAAACGAATTCTTCTCTTGAAGGAAATGCTGAAAGATATGCACTGTCTTCTAAATGAAAAAAGACGTAAATATTTACTGGTTTTACGTGCTGAATTATTCGCTTTAAAGATTCCAGTTTTACAGGAAGGTCGTATAAATAGAGAGAATTCTTTTCATCTAATATTTCCATTGAAGTATTATAGCTTACCTGCTCAATCTGATCATGGATCCGTTCATCAGAATTACTAATAATTAAATCTTTCCCATTGCCGGCTGGTTTAATCTCCATCTTCCGTTTACCTCGAAAATCAAATAGTTGCCATTCCTCAATTTTCATATCCCGAATAAAAATTTGGGCTTTCCGATTACCATTCCATTCATTAATTCCAAGTTCTCCAGCAATCGTAAGTGGTGTATTTGGCGAAATATAATCATACAGTTCCCCCATCCCAAAGGCAATTCCATCGAGTGAGAAGCCCTCTTTTTTGAATTGAAGTTTAAGATGATTTTTAGCACTGCCAATTTTTCTTGCGTCGGAAGGAATTTCTTTTACCTGAATAATGGGTTTGGGATTTTCCATACCAAATGGAGCCAGTTTATCAATTTCGGATACAAGACCTTCACTTATGTCTTCGAGAGCCAATTCAGCACTAATCGTAATTTCCTGTTTAAAATCTGCTTCAGTCAATTCTTCCTGTATAAATAAATCCAGTTTATTCTGTACAATTTCCAAATTTTCTAGTGGAAATGTCATTCCGGCAGCCTGTGAATGTCCACCGAAATGTGTGAATAGGTCTCTTATTTTCATACAGTTTTGAAATAGGTCAAATGCTGGAATACTTCTTGCTGAGCCTTTCACTACTCCGGTTTCTGGCTTAATCGTCAGGACGATTGCAGGACGATCGTATTTTCGAACTAATTTGGATGCAACAATTCCTAGTACCCCTTCATTCCAACCTTCTTTGGCTGCAATGATAACACCATGTGATTCGGAGGATTGAACAATTAGTTCTGCCTCTTTAACAATATCATTTACTATTTTTTTTCGTTGCTCGTTTATTGCATCAATCTCTTCTGCAATTTCTTGTGCCATTTCAGCATCTTCGGTCAATAGTAACTTTACTGCCAGGTCGGCATCTTGTAACCTTCCAACCGCATTAATTCTTGGTCCAATTAAGAAACCAACGTCTTCCTCGGAAACATTACCTTCTATCTTACAAATACGTTTAAGCGCCTTAATACCTGGGTTATTTGATATAGTCAGTGCATGAAGACCATAAAATGCCAGTATACGGTTCTCATCCACCAATGGTACTAGATCAGCGATTGTTCCGATTGCAGCAAACTCTAGTAAATGTTTTGGGAAATAACCAAGTAAAGCTTGTGCGAATTTAAACGCTACACCTACTCCAGCAAGTTCCTGAAAAGGATAATCAGGTGAACACTTTGGATGCAGAATGGCATAAGCCTCCGGTAATTCTTTCTGTGGCTCATGGTGATCCGTTATAATCAAATCAATACCTAATTGTTTAGCGATGATAGCCTCATGCACAGATGCAATTCCAGTATCAACCGTGATGATTAAGGAATATCCATTTTCGGATGCACGTTTAAATGCAGATTCATTGGGCCCATATCCTTCTGTAAAACGGTTTGGTATATAATAATCACATAATGCTCCAAGTTCATTCAACGCTTTTATAAGAACGGTTGTAGAACTTACACCATCTGCATCATAGTCCCCAAATACAAGAATTTTCTCATTGGAGTCTATTGCTTTATGTACACGTTCTGACGCTTTATCAATTGAATCAATCTGTAGTGGGCTGTGTAAATTCTTTATATCAGGTGATAAAAATTTTCTAGCATCTTCGGTGTTGGTAATCCCTCTTTGCTGTAAAAGTTTTCTTACAGTTGGTGACAAGTCTAATGTATCATCTGTTAATACCTCTGTCTTATTTTCAGTTGTTGTATATTTCCATATTGCCTTACTTTCTAACATAAATTCACCCCTGACTAATCTATTATACAAGAGACTAGCAGGGGTAGCAATCAGAATTATTTAATTGGAGTATCGTTATCTTCTAAATCTACTTTAAGATCCTTCTTTTCACTCTGGATTGGAATACCGTTTTCATCGAGGCTTTGAGATAATGTAACGTTTTCCGCTTTTAGAAGTTTAATCTCTCTTTGTAATCGATAAATTCGCATTGCACCAACAGAAGCCGTTATAATTCCCCCCATGAGTACAGAAAATAGGATTACGAGGATTAATGGTGATTCCTGTGTCAAGAATAAATAATTTACCTCTACGGGATCTACATTGATCACAGCAAAAATTGCAACAATAATTACTAGTATAATCGCTAAAATGACGTATGTTTGTCCTTTCATCGTTAAAGCCCTCCTACAGATCAATTTCAATTTGTTTGTTAGATTACCCTTATTCAGAACAATTCAAGCATGATACTATACAAGCTTTGTTAGCACTCCTAACAAAGCTTGTACTTGTATTTCTTAAACCTGTGGACCTTCCACACGTTTTTTCTTTGTGAAGTCCAAGGGCTTATCTTTAACCGATCTTCCTCGCCATACGAGCCATAGTTGGGAAGCTAATAATAACGAAGAATAGGTTCCCGCAATAATCCCTACTGCCAATGCGATAGCAAAACTTGCAATGGAAGAAGCCCCTAATATTAGAAATGCCAAAATCGCAATTAGAGTAGTGAATGATGTGTTCATCGTTCTTGTAAAGGATTGTATGATACTCGTATTAACAATCTCAGCAAGCTCCTTAAAGGATTTGACACGTTTTTTCTGACGAATATTTTCCCTGATACGATCAAAAATAACAATCGTATTATTTATCGAATACCCTACAATTGTTAAGAGCGCTGCAACAATCGTAATATCAAATTCCAGCTGTGTAATGCTGAAAACGAAAAGAATGATAAATACATCATGCAGTAATGTAATTAAGGCCGTAATTGCAAAGAAAAACTCAAAACGGAAGGTTACATAAATAATCATAAATATGGATGCTATTGCTACTGCATAAATAGCATTTTTAACCAATTCCTGGCCTACAATCGGCGATACCACACTGACACTTGGGTCCTGTCCGTATTTCTCACTAAAATACACCTGTACTTCTTCCACTTCTGCCTCAGAGAGTACATTGTCAAATCTGGTTACCGCAAGTTCATTATCGGCACCGGATAGCACAATTGATTTAGCTTCCAATTCAAGCTCTTCGAATCCCGCTTCCACTTCTTCATTCGTAAGGCTTGTATCGGAAACCACTTCCACACGCGACCCACTAGTGAAATCAATCCCAGGATTAATTTGGAAGACTGTGAGGGCTATACCTCCAAGAATAACCGTTATGATTGTTCCTATGAAATACTTTTTTCGATGCTGAACAAAGTTTACATTGCGATTAAACAATTTTGGTTTTTCTTCTTCTTCTTCTTCTTCTGCTATATCTTTAATTTGCGATTGTTTAATGCCGAACCATGTTTTTCTTTTTGTAAGATAACCACTCTGTACCCACAATCCCAACAGGATTCTTGTGCCAAGAACTGCTGTCAAAAAACTGATGATAATACTGATGATTAGCATTGTCGCAAAGCCTTTAACTGAACTTGTTCCAAAAATAAACAGAACAACCGCTGCGATTAATGTGGTAATATTAGCATCCAAAATGGTTGAAAGGGAACTTTTATTACCTGCTTTAAATGCCGCTTTAACCGATTTCCCTGTACGCAGTTCTTCTTTAATACGTTCGAATGTAATTACGTTTGCATCAACTGCCATACCAACACCCAATATTAGTGCAGCGATTCCAGATAAAGTCAATACACCATTAAGTAGTTCAAACACCAATAAAACAAGATATACATAGAAAGTTAAATTTATAGCTGCTATAAAACCGGAAAAACGATAGAATACGATCATAAACAGCAGTATTAGACCAATACCTACAATGCCTGCAATTAATGTCTCATTTAAAGCTTGCTCTCCAAATTGTGCACCGACGGAGGTAGAGAATATTTCAGTCATATGAACTGGTAGTGAACCAGAGTTAATAATATCTGCAAGTTGCTTTGCAGACTCTACCGTAAAGTTACCTGAAATCATCACGTTTGACGTATGTAATGGTTCACCTACATTAGGTGCAGAAACAAATTTCGGTTCTACCTCCATTGCTTCCTCGACATAGGAGTCGCCTTTCTGAAAATCCATCCAAATTACCAGTTTGTTATCAGGTGGGGTCATTTGGCTAATATCTGTCGTAACTTCCCCAAACTTTGCAGCATCTTTCAGTTGCAGTGTAACAATCGGCGCATTCGTCTGTGGATCAAAATCTTGTGCTGCGCTCCCTTCTACTACATCATTTCCATCAAGGAGTTCACTATCATTTACATCACGAAAAGATAATTGCGCAGATGTGGAGAGTAATTCTCTAGCTTCTGACTGGTTTTCAATACCTGCCAACTGTACACGAATTCTGTCGTCGCCCTCTATATTAATGACTGCCTCACTAATTCCAAGACGATTGACACGGTCATTCAGTGTTTCAACAGTACCTTCCAATAACCCTCTTGTTACTTCCTGATTTTCATCCACAGGTTCAACTTCATAAAGTACCTCGAATCCTCCCTGCAAATCCAACCCAAGATTGATATCTTTTGTAATTCCTATAACCGTTGTTCCTATTATTCCTGCCAAAGCTAACAAAACAAGAAAAAAGGAAACAATTCTTCCTCTCTTTTTCATTGAACATACTTCCTCCTTAAAATTACGAAACATCTATGTACTATGTATACATTTTATTTTTCTTTTTCACCAGTTAAGGCCGCAATAGAAGCAATCAAATTGTCATTCTGATAGGAACTCATTGTTAAATAGCTCAAATATGTACTGGATGCAAGATGTAGTATATCTTGAACAATCTCGTGGAGTAACTTTTCAGGATCCCCTTTCCAAACCTTTTTCACCATGCATGACCATACATCATCTGGTGTTGCCTGGGAGTATCCCATCATTTCCAATTCTTCTGCTTTGCTTTTTAATGCGGGAATGATCATTTGCTTCCACTCACTAACATTCTGTTTAATTTCCATATTATCCCACCAATTCCTGTCATCTACTTTTAGCTTGTCATGCTTTGTACACCTTTGTGCATATATATCATTGTATATGAAATTTAATTATTTGAGAAGGCAGGTCGACAAAAATGACCAAACAAACATTTTTGCAGGGTGCTATGGTTCTAATAATTGCAGGAATGATTACCCGTTTTATGGGTTTTATCAATCGTATCGTTGTAGCGAGGCTCATGGGAGAAGAAGGTGTCGGTCTATATATGATGGCACTTCCGACACTATTTCTTGTGATGACGTTAACACAGCTTGGATTGCCTGTAGCAATATCTAAGCGAGTGGCTGAAGCAGACGCGGTTAATGATCAAGCTAAAATCAAAAAAATTATCATTGTATCATTGATGATAACATTAACTACAAGCATCGTGTTCACCATTCTATTGGCAATTGGTGCACCATATCTAGCTTCTAGCCTTTTAACTGACAGCAGGTCCATGTTACCACTTCTAGCGATCAGTCCGATTATTCCTATTACAGCCGTTTCAGCAGTCATCAGGGGTTACTTTCAAGGCAAGCAGAATATGAAGCCTCAAAGTTATGCCCAAGTGATCGAGCAAATTGTAAGAATAGCCTGCGTCGCTTTTTTTATAAATCTTTTACTTCCGTATGGCGTTGAATATGCTGCTGCAGGTGCTATGTTTAGCGTTATACTAGGTGAATTCATCTCCATGATGTATATGATTTATGTTTTTAAAAGGAAAAAGACATTAAAGCTGAGAAATCGATTTTTTTCCTATTTTAGATCTGGACAAACTGTAGCAAAAGAACTTTTCTCGATTGCATTACCAAGTTTGGGAAGCAGAATGATTGGCTCCATCTCTAATTTTCTAGATCCAATTTTAGTCTTTCAAAGTCTTGCTCTTGCGGGAGTTGCAAGTTCACTTGCTACAAAACAGTACGGGGAACTGACAGGATATGTCATGCCACTGTTGTATCTTCCTACTTTTATTACCCATTCACTAGCAGTTGCACTTGTTCCTTCCATTGCCGAAGCAGAGGCAAATAAAAACAGAAAAATTATCCATTACCGGATACATCAATCGATACGGATATCATTTGCTTCGGGGGCAATATCAACCGTTGTACTCTCACTATTTTCCGTTCAACTGCTCACGTATATGTATGGAACAGGAAATGCAAGTCACTATCTTGTTTTAATGGCACCGTTCTTTTTGTTGCTTTACATTCAGGCACCATTGCAGGCAACCCTTCAAGCACTTGATCTGGCCAGACCTGCTATGTGGAATAGTTTAATTGGGGTCGCACTCAAATCAATCGTTTTACTAGCTCTTGCATCGAACCCAAATTTTGGAATTATAGGAGCAGCTATTGCCATCAGTTCAGGTGTAGTCGTGGTTACCTTGCTACATATGGCCGTTCTTCGAAAAGCAATCGGCTATACCATTCCGTTATTGGATGCTTGTAAGATGATACTCTTGTTATCCCTTTCCTGGGTCGCTGGAAGCTTCCTTAAAAGTATTCTAGAAAGAGCAGAACCGAATCTGTTACTATTTGCTCTCCATCTTATTGTTCTATTACTATTCTATCTCGTTTTACTCTTTGCACTTAAATTTATAACAAAAGAGGAATTACGACAACTCCCCTTTTTCAACAGAAAAAAATGACACTTGGAAATTTCAAGTGGCATTTTTTTATCCTTGTCCCATATAAGGAATCAGATATCGAAAGTAAATATACACGGTTGATACGACTAAAGATATGAGAACAATAGGTATTCCGTATTTCATAAATCGAATGAATGAAATCTTTTGATTGTCCGCTTCTGCCATGCCAGCAACAACAACATTCGCAGAGGCTCCCACCAAAGTCGCATTTCCTCCCAGACAAGCTCCAAGTGCTAATGCCCACCATATTGGATCCAAGTAAACCATTCCATATGTTTCAAATTCCTGTATTACCGGTATCATCGCAGCGACAAATGGGATATTATCGATAAATCCGGAGAACAAGCCTGAAACCCATAGAATAAGCAATGTCGTTTTGACATAGTCTCCTTCTGTTGACACGACAATCATTCTAGCCATTTCATCAATGACTCCTACTTGTTGCAGTCCACCTACAATTGCAAATAAACCAATAAAGAAGAATAACGTCACCCATTCCACTTTGGAAAGGATTTCTTCTGTATCCACTTCGCCCTCCGTTATTAATAAAAGCAATATTGCTCCGCTAAGAGCAATCGTTGTCATTTCAATATGCAAAATGGAGTGCAGCAGGAATCCAATTAAAGTCATCATTAGAACTCCTACAGATTTATATAATAACGATGATCTAGTTAGATTTTCACTGGCGTCTAGAGCTGAAAGTTCTTCCATATTTGACTTGATTTCAGATAAACTTCCCTTGAAAAATAAAAGGCAGAAGACTATCAAAATAGCAAACATAACTATAGCTACAGGTGCTGTATGCTGAATAAAAGAAAGGAACGTAAAATGTTCAACAGCTTGTCCGATCATAATGTTGGGTGGGTCTCCGATTAATGTAGCGGCGCCTCCTATATTCGAGCTAAAAATAATCGTTAATAAATACGGAAATGCGGGAAGTTTCAGCAGTTTTGTTATTTTAAGCATAACCGGTACAAATATTAACACCGTTGTAACGTTATCCAAAAAAGCTGAACCTATTGCTGTAAGTATAGCCGATCCAACTAATAGGTATATTGGATTTCCGCGTACTTTCTGAGCGAAACGAATGGCAATAAAAGTAAATAGTCCTGTTTTTTCTGTAATGGAAATCAATACCATCATTGAAAATAACAATGCAATCGTATTCCAGTCTATATACTGGAAAAACACTTCATGTGTCGAGTAAATCCCTGTCAGTAATAATAGAACACCCCCAGCAAGTGAAGCTATAGCACGATTAATTTTCTCTGTCATAATAAAGAAATAACTGACCACAAATATAATACCCGCAAGAATTACATCCATATTAGCCCTCTTTCACATTAGAAATGATTTCTTTAGATTATATGCAACGGAAATATAAATATTTTCTTCTAAATTAAATTCACTTGAATAATATAAAGATAGGCGGACAAACAATAGGGGGGAACGTGATGCATAGGAGTCAGTTAATTGCATTGTTGTACGGTTGGATTGTAGTCTTCGGTGTCATTCTGATATCCAGTTTTGTTTTAGCTTTAATACTGAATTTCACCGCTTTTGGCGAATCGAATCTTGAATGGGCAACATTAATCATCGGACTGTTGGCATTATTCATAGGTGGAGTTACAGCTGGAATGAAAGGGAAAGCTAAAGGTTGGATGATAGGAGGTTCAATTGGACTTGGATTCTCTCTCATTATCTTTCTAATCCAATATCTTGGTTACCAACAAGGATTTTCAATTGAGCAGTCCCTTTACCATCTTGCCTACTTAGCAGCTGCACTACTTGGGGGTATCATTGGAGTCAATCTGGTAGGAACGACAACAGAGTAATATTCCAAAAATGCAAAAAAAGAAGTTAATGCCTAAGCATTAACTTCTTTTTTTACTATAGTAATTTTTTCCGTAAAGAACCTTTAGCTATTTTTCTATGTATGTACATACATAAAACTAGTATCTCGATAAGCCAAAGAATTATTCCTCAGCCTTTAACACGAATACACATTAAGATTGTTTTACTTCACGGACCGATGAACGGTCGTACGTAAGTTTTGTGCCATCTCCTGTAATTACAACAACTGTAGCTTCATCAAGTGCATGAACCTTAGCGTGCATACCACCGATTGTTACGATGTCATCACCCTTTTGTAGGTTTGTTTGCATTTCTCTTACTTTCTTTTGACGCTTTTGTTGCGGACGGATAAGCAAGAAGTAAAAAATGACGAACATCAAGATGATAGGTAATAATGATACTAACATTTCCATATAGTTTCACCTCTTTCCCAAGTATTATTTTAAAAGTTCTTTGGATTCGGTTTGTTTAAACCATATTGCTCAAAGAATGACTCTCTAAAGTCACCAAGTCGATCTTCTTTTATAGCAGCTCGAACTTGCTCCATTAATTTTAACAGAAAATGAAGGTTATGATAAGTCGTAAGTCTGAATCCGAATGTTTCATTGCATTTTACTAAGTGTCGGATATATGCCCTCGAATAATTTTTGCATACATGGCAGTCACAATTCTCATCTATCGGACTAAAATCTCTAGCGTACTTTGCATTCCTGACAACGAGTCTTCCAACCGATGTCATACAGGTTCCATTACGGGCAATCCTGGTTGGCAATACACAATCAAACATATCGATACCCCGAATGGCTCCATCAATTAATGAATCCGGTGAACCTACCCCCATCAAATAGCGAGGTTTATTTGACGGCATTAATGGTGTGGTTGATTCCAAGACGCGATTCATAACATCTTTCGGTTCTCCAACAGATAGTCCACCAATGGCATAGCCAGGGAAATCGAGGGATACAAGGTCCTTCGCACTTTGTTTTCTCAAATCTTCAAATTCTCCACCCTGGATAATTCCAAATAAACCTTGCACATCTTTCCGTTCATGGGCTTCCAGACATCGTTCAGCCCAACGGGAAGTTCTCTCTACCGATGACTTCATATAATCATATGTTGCAGGATAGGGTGGGCATTCATCAAAGGCCATCATAATATCTGAACCAAGTGTATTTTGTATTTGCATAGCCTTTTCTGGAGATAGAAATAACTTATCACCATTCAAATGATTACGGAAATGGACACCCTCTTCTTTAATCTCTCGCATATCGCTTAAACTGAAAACCTGAAAACCACCAGAGTCCGTTAGAATGGCCCCGTCCCAGTTCATAAACTTATGGAGACCACCAGCTTCCCGGATGATGTCCTCTCCAGGCCGTAACCACAAATGATACGTATTGGATAATATAATTTTTGCATCCATTTCTTGTAATTCTTCCGGACTCATTGTTTTCACTGTAGCCAGAGTTCCTACAGGCATAAATGTCGGTGTATCGAATGAACCATGTGGTGTATGAACTCGTCCAAGTCTTGCACCTGTCTGTTTATCTGTTTTTATTAACTCATATGTTATTGGTGTCATATATTCGTTCCTCTTTTATAAAATTAACATCGCATCTCCAAAACTGAAGAAACGATATTTTTCTTTTACTGCTTCATTATAAGCTTTTAGAATAGTATCTCTATCCACTAATGCACTGACGAGCATAATCAACGTGGATTTTGGTAGATGAAAGTTCGTGATGAGACCATCAATTGCTTTAAATTGATATGGTGGATAGATAAATATATCCGTCCATCCTGTACTTTGCACGAATTTACCTTCGTTATCTCTAGCAATTGTCTCCAAAGTTCTTGTAGATGTAGTTCCAACAGAAATAATTCTGCCTCCATTATTTTTTACTTTAGTTAAGGTTTCTGCCGTCTCCTGTGTCATATGATAAAATTCAGAATGCATTTGATGATCATCTACATTATCAACACTTACAGGTCTAAAGGTTCCCAATCCAACATGTAACGTAATAAAAGAAATGGTTACTCCAAGATTTTTTATCTCCTCTAAAAGTTGGTTGGTAAAATGTAAGCCAGCTGTTGGAGCAGCCGCTGATCCCTCTTCCTTGGCAAAAACAGTTTGGTATCGTTCCTTTTCAGGTAGCTGTTCTTTAATATAAGGTGGTAATGGCATTTCACCGAGCTCATCTAAAACTTCATAAAAAATCCCTTCATATGAAAACTTCAGAATCCGACCACCATGTTCCTTAAATCCTATACAAATCGCTTTTAATTTACCATCTCCGAAAAGGAGTTCGGTGCCCACTTTCACTTTTTTCGCTGGTTTCGTCAGTACTTCCCAAGTATCCTGCTCTTCCTGATGCAATAATAATACTTCTATTTTTGCACCGGTATCGGCTTTTATACCATATAACCGAGCAGGTAGTACGCGGGTGTCATTCAGCACAAGACAATCTCCCTTTTTCAAATAACTTTTTATATCTGAAAAATGCTGGTGATCCATTTCGTTTGTTTGTCTACTCAATACAAGCAGTCTGGATGCTGTCCGATCTTTTAATGGGGTTTGAGCAATAAGCTCTTCTGGTAAATTAAAATCAAAATCCTCAATATTCATGATGATGAATCTCCTATCCGTCTGTTAACGAAAAAATCGTCCAAAAATAAAAAATAGCAATGAAAGTATAATACTGACTATGATGGAAGTTACAATCGGAAAATAAACGGTGAAATTTCCTTTTTTAAATGTAATATCTCCAGGTAATTTCCCAATAAATGTCCATATAAAACCAATAATGATAAACAAAATACCAAGTATGATAAAAAGCTTACCCATATTCATCACTCACCATGCCTTTTTAATCCAAAATGCTGATATGCCTTTGGAGTCACAATCCTTCCTCTCGGCGTTCGTTGGATAAAACCGACTTGCAAAAGGTATGGTTCATAAACATCCTCAATGGTTTGGGATTCCTCCCCTATTGTGGCAGCAATCGTATCCAGGCCAACCGGTCCACCTTGGAATCCATCAATCATTCCTTTTAAAATTTTATGGTCAATATGATCCAGACCTGCATCATCCACCTGGAGCATTTCCAAAGCGATATTTGTTGTTTGGAGGCTGATTTCCGTTTCACCTTTAACTTGTGAAATATCCCGTATCCGCTTTAGTAATCTGTTTGCAATTCTTGGTGTTCCCCTGGACCTGCGTGCAACTTCAATAGCAGCCTCTTTCGTAATGGTTGTATCAAAGATTTCGGCCGTTCGCTCCACAATCGAACATAGATCTTTAACTTCATAGAATTCCAATCTACTTAAGACTCCAAATCTGTCTCGAAGTGGAGCAGTAAGCAGACCTGCTCTTGTAGTTGCACCTACAAGTGTAAACGGTGGTAAATCGATTCTTACCGATCTGGCACTCGGCCCATTTCCAATGACAATATCGAGGAAAAAGTCCTCCATGGCAGGATAGAGTACTTCTTCTACTGATCTTGGCAACCGGTGGACTTCATCAATAAACAAAACATCGCCTGGCTCAAGGGATGACAGGATAGCAGCAAGATCTCCAGCACGTTCGATCACTGGACCGGATGTAGTTCTGAAATTAACGCCCATTTCATTTGCAATAATGGCTGCCAGTGTTGTTTTTCCCAATCCTGGTGGGCCATACAGCAAAACATGATCCAGCGGTTCCTCGCGCATTTTTGCTGCCTGAATAAATATGCTGAGATTGTCTTTCACCGTGTGCTGGCCAATATATTGGTTAAGTTTTGTTGGGCGGAGACTTAGTTCAGTTGTTGTATCATCATCCTGTAATTCACCCGTTACGATACGTTCTTCCATCACCTATCCCCCCTTCCTACTTTCTTACGAGCAATCCCAATGCTTTTCGTATGATTTCATCCGTACTGGAATAATTCTCTTTTTTAAGTACAGGAATAACACTTTTAACTTCTCTATCCGTATAACCAAGTGCTTTTAGCGCCTCCTCGGCCTCCATGTATGCTCCCGAATGATTTCCTTCACTACCTACAGATTCCTGCTCCAATTCTGCATTTACTGAGAATACATTGGTTAATTTCCCTTTGAGGTCAAGGATAATCTGTCTAGCGGTTTTTTTACCTACTCCAGGAAAACCGGTAAGGAATTTATCATCTTCTTGTTCAATTGCCGAGATAAAACCAGCTATATCCACACCAGCAAGAATAGCCAAAGCACCTTTAGGACCGATTCCAGAAACAGAAATTAACTTTGTAAATAAATATTTTTCATCTTCATTTTTAAAACCATATAGTACTTGAAGATCTTCACGTACATAGTGATATGTATTGATCAATATCTCTTTATTTAATAATGATTGAAAGGCAAAGGGGTTTGGGCATATAATTTCAAAGCCAACACCATTGACATCAACTACAACGGAATCATCCTGTATCGTTACAACAAGACCTTTAATATATGCGAACATGTAATCATTCCTTCACTTATTTTAACATAGTTGTGGAAGAAGTAATAAACTTCTATTCCTAATCAGAAATAGAAGTTTATGTGACAGTTTAATTCGTTTCTTCTAAATTATGATGAATATCCTGGACATCTTCGTTTTCTTCCAGTGAATCAATTAAGTTCATCATTTTTTCTTCGTCTTCTTTCGATAACTGATTGTAGTTTTGAGGTATCAGCGTTACTTCTCCATCAGCGATTTCATACCCGTTCTCAGTCAAATGATTAACAACTTCATGATAGTTCTCTGGTTCTGTATAAATTTCATACGCGTCTTCCTGATTCGTAATATCCTCCGCACCTGATTCAAGCGCATCTAACGTAATGGCATCTTCATCGATGGAACCTTCTTCATTGGAGATTACAATATACCCTTTACGATTGAACATAAAAGATACACTACCATTTTCGCCGAGATTTCCGCCATTCTTTTTGAAAGCATGTCGGATGTCGGCGGCTGTTCTATTTTTATTATCTGTCAAAATATTGACGATTACAGCTACACCACCTGGACCATATCCTTCATACGTGATTTCTTCATAGGTTGCTCCATCGAGAGTCCCTGCTGCCTTCTTTATATTGCGTTCGATATTGTCATTAGGCATGTTATCTGCTTTCGCTTTTTCTACAGCCGCTCGTAGGGTAGCATTTATTCCGAGATCTGCCCCACCCTGTTTAGCAGCAATGTAAATATCTTTCGCATGCCTCATAAAGATTTTACCTTTTTTGGCATCCTGTGCATTTTTTCTTTTTTGTATGTTTTTCCACTTAGAATGACCAGCCATTGGACTTTCTCCTCTCTAGAAATTCTTTTCTTACTATATCAAAAAATACAGTTTTGGAAAAGGAAAATCCTTCAGGTTCAATGGCTTTTAGTCATTTATTTGAAATAAATCCTCGATAACGTTCTCCATACCTTCCCCCATATTTTTCGATTGCAATCTTGCGTCAAAGTCTTTCATACGATCCCATTGAATATCATCTGTATAGACAATAATCTCTTTGTCCGTCTGGGGAACAATTTCTCTGACATTTTCTTCAATATCATCTGGTATTTGACGATCAAAGTGCTCACGCAGCATTACCGCAACGATAATTCGGTCATCTGTTGAGGCTACCTGTGCTTGAATGATATCTTTTCGTTTCTTTAGTTCCTCTGTGATACGAATCGATTCCTCATTGGTAAATGCATCCGAATACTTGCTGAAATCAGAAGAATTGACTCCTTTCTGTTCACTCTGCGGATAACCGCCTCGTTGACCAATTGAAGGCTCTTGTACGTTATAGATATCCCTATTCTTATCATCATAATGCATTGGCTGTACGGATTCTTCATTTGATTGTTCAGAAGTATTCTGTTCTTCGCCATTACAGGCTGCAAAAATGAAAATCATCAATACAAATAACATTACATTTTTTATACGCATAAAATAAACCTCCCTTATACATAGTTTGTATAAGGGAGGTTTATTTACACAGTTAAAATTAGGAAAAATCAGCTTCTGTTAAATTGTGGGAGACCTTCACGTTTGTGTGCCGAACGTTTATGCAGATTTTCGATAATTTCCTTATCTTCATCAGAAATTTCATTGCCTTTCAAATAAGTGTCAATTGTGTCATAACTTACTCCCATTTCCGATTCATCGGTTTGGTCCTCCCAAAGATCAGCACTTGGTTTTTTAGTAACGATTTGTTCAGGTACTTCGAGATATTTCGCCATTTCTCTAACTTCTGTTTTTGTATATTCTACTACTGGAAGTATATCCACTCCACCATCACCGTATTTCGTAAAGTATCCTGTATACCATTCTGCAGCATTGTCCGTTCCTACAACCATATAATTATAATTGGTGGCCAATGTATACAATGTACTCATACGAAGTCTTGCTCTTAAGTTTGCTCCCGCTAGACGGTCATTCACTTCATTGAATTCGTCTTTTTCTTTCAAGCCATTTTGAATTTGTTCATACATGACATTATGCGTTTTCGTTAAATCCACTGTCATGGAGTCTACTTTACATTGCTCAATTACGTTTCTAGCATCATCCAAATCTGCATCTGATGTATAGATAGGCATCAAAACACCAAGGGAGTTGTCTGGACATGCCCGTTTAATTAAATTGGCTACTACAGCTGAATCAAGTCCACCACTTACCCCGACAAGCAACCCGTCTACACCTGCTAGTTCCACTTGATTCTGTAACCATTCAACGATTGCATTTACTTCTTTTTCCAACTTTCATCTCTCCTTGATTATAGCAATTTACTTTATATTCTAACATTGTTCTAGCTTTTTTCAAAAAATATAGCTGTGGGGATGTTAAATTTGTTATAGAAACCAAAATAAAGAGACGAATAAGATTCGCCTCAGGTGAAGTACGCTATTCATCTTGTTGATTTTCTTTTTCTTTACGAAGTGCTGAAAAATTCGGGAATGACGGTGGTTTTGGGTAAAAATCTCCATCTTCCGGCATCGTTCCAAATTGTGGTGGATACATCCCGGGAGTTGATTGGTGTGACGGATAAGCATTCGGCATGTTCTCCATGCTCGGTTCCATCTGCTGATTAGGATAGGGAACCAATTGGCTTCCATTACAACCACAGTCAGACATTGGTGCAACTTGTGCTGGCGGTTGAAAAGCTGGTTCCATCTGTCCATCAAAAGGCATTGGAAATTGATGATAGCTACTAGGCTGGCAGCATGGTGGATGAAAATGCCAGCAAACAGGAACCGCATGAGGGAACGGAGGCTGCATTGGCTGGTGATGTATAGGCTGATATACTGGTGGTTGATGTATCGGTTGCATTGGTTGCTGCATTGGTTTTTGCATTGGTTGCTGCACTGGTTTTTGCATTGGTTGCTGCATTGGTTTTTGCATTGGTTGCTGCACTGGTTTTTGCATTGGTTTTTGAATTGGTTTTTGCTGTTTAACTTCTTCCTTTTTAGCTTCCTTTTTTTCCGGTTTTACTTGTGGAGCTTTCATTTGAGGCATCTGAGGGAAATTAATTGTCATATACTGATTAATATCCTGTTCCATGATTGGCATTTGTGGCATTGCAGGAACTGGCATTTCAGGTTTTACAGGCTTCTGAATTTGATAATCATCCTCTTCAATTGCTGCTATTGGCTTAGGGGAAGTGTCCTTGTACGGTTGAACGGCTTCCTTTTTTGTTTCCTTTATCGCAACTGTTTCTTTTTTTACAGCTTTTGTTGAACCAGGTACTTTAATTTTCATTCCCGGCATAATCATATCAGGGCTGGATAATTGTGTGTTCATTCCTTTCAATTCTTCAAAATCAACACCATATTTTTTGGAAATTTCCCAC
The DNA here is from genome assembly GCF_051262635.1 of Oceanobacillus sp. CF4.6. Classification (NCBI taxonomy): domain Bacteria; kingdom Bacillati; phylum Bacillota; class Bacilli; order Caryophanales; family Bacillaceae; genus Oceanobacillus; species Oceanobacillus sp. CF4.6. The sequence goes on from NZ_JBIMEX010000001.1 coordinate 325,330, forward strand.
AATGTATCTCCTTTTTGAACAATGTGTATCTTCAAAATGAACCATGCTCCTTTCATTGCATATAAATCTGGGCTAATTACTCTATATCAGCATATGCACCAAAAGAAAAAAAGTTGCCCACCAATTTTTAAAACCTATCCAATTAAATTGGAAGTACAATACAGTTAAGCGTTGGAACTCGACATGGCAGTTGATGTGTGTGAATTAATTGCTGTCATATTTTATACTTACCTCTTAAAAAAAACCGCCCATGGCGATATACGCTGTGGACGGTTTGTCTTAAATTTTTAAATGGTAGACAGGATATGTACCAAGAATAGTCACTTTACATCCCAATGATTCCAATTCAGCCTTTACTCCTGGAAACAATACATCATCATACGGCTGGTCTACATCGATGAGAAAGAAGTAATTTCCCAATCCAGTTTTAGTTGGACGTGATTCTATTTTGGATAAATTCATTTTTCTCCAAGAAAATGCCGATAATATTTGATGCAATGCACCAGCCTGATCACTTGGCAATGTGATTAACAAGGTTGTTTTTGTTACCCGAATCGGATGATTTATCTTTACCAATTCTTCGTTCTTCGATAGAACGAGAAAACGTGTATGATTATTCGGATAGTCATGAATATTTTCTTTTAAAATTCGTAATCCATATTCCTTAGCAGCAAGTTTGTTACCAATTGCTGCTATGGATTCCCTGCTTTCACTTACAAGTTCTGCCGCTTTACCCGTAGATGTAGTGAAAACCATATTGGCTTCAGGTATATGCTGATGTAAAAATTGATGGCACTGTGCGATTGCATGACTATGTGAATGTACTTCCGAAATATCCGATAACTCCCCATCGAAATCAGCTCTTACAAGCAAATGCTGCTGAATTGGAACGATTAATTCTGCAGCAACCGGAAGTCTTACCTGGTGAACAAGATAATCAACTGTCAATTGCACCGTACCTTCAATCGCGTTTTCTACTGGAACAACACCGATTTCGATTTCATTTTTGTCTACAGCATCAATACATTCAGGAATTGTTTTAAAACCCCGTGTAACTTCTTGATTAAACGCAGTATCTACTGCCAATTTTGTAAATGTCCCCTTTGGACCTAGATAACCAATTGTTGTCAAAATTCTTCCTCCCCCAAAAACTTTTTAATTGCCTTATCTATTCTATAAATTCAAATTCATAATCCAATAGACGAATGATATCTCCATCTTTAGCCCCGCGTTCTCTAAGTGCTTTGTCTACACCCATTCCTCGCATTTGACGAGCAAAGCGTTGCGCAGCTTCATCATGTTGGAATTCAGTCATTTTGAATAGCTTTTCTATCTTATTACCGTAGATTACATAGGCGCCGTCTGGATCCCTAGTAACTTTAAACGGAGCTTCTTCTTTTTGATGACGGTATACTACCGTCTCGTCTATATCCTCTATTTCAGTCGTTACTTTCGGAATAGCTTCCAATGAATCAGCTATTGCGAAAAGAATATCCCTTAAACCTTCTTTGGTTAGTGCTGACATTTCATAAACCGGATAGTCCTCACCAATTTGTTCTTTAAATGTTTCTAGGTTTTCTTTTGCTCCCGGCATGTCCATCTTATTAGCTGCAATAATTTGTGGCCGCTTCATTAATTTTTCATCATATTCTTCAAGTTCCTTGTTAATTTTCATGAAATCTTCATACGGGTCTCGGCCCTCCGTACTTGCCATGTCAATGACATGAACAATAACCCTCGTACGTTCTACATGTCGAAGGAATTGATGTCCAAGACCAACACCCTCGGATGCACCCTCAATTAATCCTGGAAGATCAGCCATCACAAAGCTACGATGATCGCTTGTGTCAACAACACCAAGATTAGGAGACAGTGTTGTAAAATGATAATCTGCAATTTTAGGTTTTGCTGCACTTACTACAGATATAAATGTTGATTTACCAACACTTGGAAAACCAACAAGACCTACATCCGCAATCAGCTTCAATTCCACTTTTATATTACGCTCTTGACCTGGTTCGCCGTTCTCTGCCATATCCGGTGCAGGATTATTTGGTGTAGCGAAACGCGTATTTCCGCGGCCACCTCGGCCTCCTTTGGTAATAACTGCCTGCTGCTCATGTACCAATAAATCAGCAATTACTTCCCCAGTATCTTCATCGAATACTGTCGTCCCAGGGGGAACAGCCACTACTAATGGCATTGCATTTTTCCCATGCTGGGTTTTACTCATTCCATTTTCGCCACGCTTCCCTTTGAAATGACGATTATAACGGAAGTCCATAAGTGTATTGAGGCCCTCATCAACTTTAAAAACTACATCTGCACCATTTCCACCGTCTCCACCAGCAGGTCCGCCCATTGGCACATACTTTTCTCTTCTATAAGCAACGAGACCGTTGCCCCCGTCACCAGCTTTTACATAAACACTGACTTGATCTACAAACATTCCATTCACCTCATTATTGACATGGTACCGAAAAACCGATAATTAAACCATCGATTGTCCTATCTATGTCAATTTCTTTATTCACAAATTCATTTTTCATTTCCTCTTTCACATGCCCATCAATCGATGTTTCACCATTTATGAACAAGTCAACTTTCATCAAGCCCCTATTTGGTACTTCTTGCAATTCAAGATTTACTTGATAAAGAACTAGCGGATCAAGTTCCTTGATACAAAATTCCATAATTTCCTGACACTGTTCTAATAATATAGAATCTGATATATGCACATTTTTATACTCTGCATGGATTTTATACGTTAAACGGAAATTTTCAAAGCTACTATTGAATTCAAGAATCCAGAGCATAAAGGCAGGCACATTCAAACTCATTAATTTGCGTTCTTCATTGTAAAAATTCAGAACTTCATAAAGTTTCTCTTCTGCTTTTTCAGTCTTCCCCATACTTAAATAACCTTGAACAATCTGCAACCGATTCATTAAATCGTGGCGATAATGCTGTAAAACATGAATAACTTCCTCACTCATTACGCTCTCACCCCATTATGATGAAAAGTATAGCAGAAAACTACCAAAAGCGGAAGCTCCTTTGTAGCAGCGTTGGAATCGACCGCGCACCACTAGACGTGAGATAGTTCGAGTTTGCTACGTGATGTTGACTTATGTAGGATGTTCCATTCACCAAAAATAAATTCAAAATAAAAACTCCAGCCAACGAATTGGCTGGAGTTTTTATAAGATTAATTATGCTTCTTGTGCAACCGGATATACACTTACTTTTTTACGATCTCTACCATAGCGTTCAAATTTCACAACACCATCAATTTTAGAGAAAAGCGTGTCATCTCCACCGCGGCCAACATTTTCACCCGGATAAATTTTCGTACCGCGTTGGCGATATAAAATAGACCCACCTGTTACAAATTGTCCGTCTGCACGTTTTGAACCAAGACGTTTGGATTCAGAATCACGACCGTTTTTTGTGCTACCTGCACCTTTTTTAGTTGAGAAAAATTGTAAATCAAGACGTATCATGGATTACACCTCCTTATTTATTTTTTATCTTTATAAATTCACTATACTCAAGTTCAATTGATTTTAGTGATATGAGCATACCCTCGAACAAAAGCTGTACTTCTGCCATTATTTCTGGTTGAAGCTGATTCGGCAGTTTTACAGATAAATAACCGCCTTCTCCGCCTTGTTCGATGTCTAGGTTTGTTTCACATAATTCCATTACTGCATTAACTGTTCCAATTGATACAGCCGATACTCCTGCACATACAAGATCATAGCCGTAAGGACCACTATCAGCATGTCCAGATAATTCAAAAGATGTAATTTGATTGTCTGATCGATTTACAGTTACTAGAATCATATTCCAAAACCCTTATGCATTGATTTTTTCAATCACTAATTTTGTGTAAGGCTGACGATGACCTTGCTTACGATGGTAGTTTTTCTTTGCTTTAAATTTGAATACAGTAATTTTCTTCTGACGGCCTTGTTTTTCAACTTTAGCTGTTACAGTCGCGCCATCAACATATGGAGCACCAACTTTAACATCATCTCCGCCGACGAAAAGAACTTTTTCAAAAGTAACAGATTCACTTGTATCTGCTGAAACTTTTTCTACATAAATTTCTTGGCCTTCAACAACTTTAATTTGTTTACCGCCTGTTTCAATAATTGCGTACATACTTGCACCTCCTTAATAGACTCAGACTCGCCATACAGGTACTCCGAAAAGTTTAAGACCTGTTCTGTGCGGTTGTAGCACGGGTGCTACGATGAATAACGTACTAATAATATCATGATTTTTCACTGTTTGTCAAGTTCACGATTATTTATAAAGAAATATGTCACCTATTGTATGATTATAGGCTTTTTCATAAAAGTAACTTTGCAGACAGTCACTCTCATCCACCGATTTACGTTCATTGTCGGGATAGATGATATATATTGGGTGTTTCTTTTCTCTTCTAAATTGCGAAAACACTTCTAAAAAAGAACTTTCCGATGCAACATGTAGTGGTACGACTCCGTTAATTGAAGACTCTCCATCATATCTTCTTAGTAAAAAGCGCATAAATACATAGAAACGCTGTTTCCAATCTGTTCTATTTTCCATGAATAGAAATATCCATATAAAAAAAGAGCTTAATGTAAAAGGAAAAAACAGAAGTTGTATCATTAAGACGATGACAATGGTAATCATCGAAAATAGAATTGTAAAGTGATAGGATTTTTTAAAGGGAAAGTATGCAGAAGTTAGTAAAAGAAGTAATTTCCCTCCATCCAATGGCCAAATGGGAATGAGATTAAACATAAATAGGATCGTATTATAATAAAGAATGAGTTCCAGTATAGACAATGGGAAAATTTGAAATGTTTCAGCCAAAAAGCAAAAGAAGTAAATGATAAGATGCTGAAATGGTCCAGCGATAGTAACAAGTACTTCTTCTTTCATCGGCTTATTCCCATGCTCATCTGTGTCCATAACTCCCCCAAAGACCCAAAGCACAATATTCTTTATTCTCCATTTAAATATTTTCGCAGCTATATAATGGCCAAGTTCATGAAACAGGACGAGAAAAAAAATAATAAATAATTCGAAAAATGTGCCTGTAATAAAGGAAATCACAATGAAAATGTATAGAACCGGATGAATGTGAATACTTGGTACATAATTAGTTAGTTTCATCAACTTGAATCACCTGGACTGGATCAATATAATCATTATCTTTCGTTATGGAGAAATAAACAGTTTCATTTTCAGCGTTAGGAACAAAGCTTCCTATCCGTTGATTTCCTGAGATAAATTGATATAGATGTACATCAATGGTGCTAAGGTTTCCATAATTGGATACTGATCCATCTGCATGCTGAACAGTTACCGTTTTATTCGTCTCTCTGTCATTTCCTGAAAAAATGACTACTCCTTCTCGAATTGCTGATACATTTGCTGTTTCACCAGGACTAATCATGATGCCCGTTCCATTTACCTGAAAGGTCTCTGTAATGTTACCTGTAACAGGAAGGGCTATTTCCTGATTTTGATCCACTTGTGCAGTTGAACTGGGTGATAAGGATAATGGCTGGCCAAATGCTTCTTTATACCATACATTTACTTTTGCAAAGGGGAATTCGTCAGTCAGTACCTGGCTTGTCCATTCTTTAGGCTTTTGTAAGATATCGGATTCCGTTTGCCATACGATTGCAGTACCAAAGAACAGCATGACTGATAATATACCCTTCACAGCGATTCCAGCAGCGCCATTACTTTTCCCATTAGATTCTCCAGTACCTGTGAACACAGGATAATAACCATGTTTTTCCTCGGTTTCTGGAAATGGTGAAAATAATTGTTTGCTACTGCCAGTGCCTGGATTTACTCCACGCTCTTTTTTACGCTGTTCAATCGACTTTCTGATTTTCTTGATATCTTTGTCCATTTTCCTCACATTCCTTCAGTTTCATTTATACATCTATATGTACAAAAGGAATAATGTATGAACAAAAAAGATGTAATGAAATTAGGATTTCATTACATCTTTGACTATATATAGGTACTAAATAAGACATCTATTCTCTTTGGCTATTTACGCACGCATACCAATAAATTTTTTCAATCTCTTTAGTACACCTTTATCATCTTCAAGTGATTGTAATGGAACAGTTTCACCTAGTATCCTTCTGGCAATATTTCGGTAAGCAATAGAAGCTTTTGAGTTTGGACTAAGTGCAATTGGTTCCCCTTTATTTGATGCTTTGATCACTTCATCATCATCAATCACGATTCCAATTAAATCAATGGACAATAATTGAACAATGTCATCTACATCAATCATATCTCCGCTTTTCATCATATGATTTCTGATACGATTGATTACTAATCTAGGAGACTCTTTCATATCTTCCTTCTCAAGCAATCCTACAATTCGGTCAGCATCACGCACACTGGATTTTTCTGGAGTGGTTACTACAATTGCTCTATCCGCACCGGCAATTGCATTCTGGAATCCTTGTTCAATACCGGCGGGACAATCTATAATAATATAATCATATTCCTGTTTTAATTCAGAAACTATTTCTTTCATTCCTGACGTAGTTACCGCTGTTTTATCACTTGTTTGCGCCGCAGGAAGCAAAGATAAATAATCGAATCGTTTATCCTTAATGAGTGCTTGCTTAAGTTTACAGCGCCCTTGGATTACGTCCACGATATCGTATATGATTCTGTTTTCAAGTCCCATTATTACATCAAGGTTTCTTAAACCAATATCTGTATCTATTAAACATACTTTTTTATCCATAAGAGCCAGTGCAGTCCCTATATTTGCTGACGTCGTGGTTTTACCAACACCGCCTTTTCCGGAAGTAATAACAATTGCCTCACCCATTATTCATTCTCCTTTCGAATCCGCTTATTTCCTTACGTTTATGTGAAAGAACTTTTAACGAATCAATAATAATTTTGTCCTGCTCCTCATCGATGATTCCACATTCCATATACACACCATCAGATTCGTAATCAGGTGCACGGCTTATATAATCAGCAATTCGAAGTTGTGTCGGCTTCATATATGAAGCTACTATAAATGAATCAGGATCACCTTCTGCACCCGCATGTGCAATCCCAAATAAATTACCCATGATATAGATATTTCCGGTTGAAACAACTTTACCACCAGGATTGACATCCCCAATTAATAGCAAATCTCCCTTAACTTCCAGAACCTGCCCGGACCGTACAATACGATTTATCGCTTTTATTTCACTATCTTCCTTCCATTTCAAAGCATCTTCTATTCGGATAAGTTCTGATTCAATCGTTTCTATTTTGAAACGATTCTCCATACTAATAATACTTCTTAAATCGTTTTCTTGTTCTTCAGTTAAGTACCTGTTCCCTAATTTAACTTTCACAGATACGATAGGTTCATCTTTTTTTGGTTTGCTCGCCTTAATGATTTCTTCCAGTTCTCTAATTGCATCTTTATATGATGACGAATCCTCAATAAATATACTAAGTCCTTCTCTTGTTCCTTTTATTGTAATTGTCTGTTTCCTGTCCTGCACAGCAAGTTCACCTCATTAAAATTAACCTAACTCGTTTATGTAAGTACACTGTGAAGGATTCCTCACAGTGTCCGGTTTCCAGTTAGTTGTTCTCTTTGCCACCTGGCAAGCCTTTTGGCGGTGAAAGGATATAGAAGTAATATAAATACAAGATTTGACAAAACAGTTGGAATCAACCGGCTGAAGGTATAATCTTCAAAAACCATGTTTGCTAATCCCACCGAAGTATAAATCAAGTATATAAAGAGATCTGCCAAGAGTACACCGACAGCTCCCAATAATACTAATACATAAAAGTTCCCATGTAGAATTTTCTTTAAACCATGGATAATATAAGTGGCTAACCCATAGGAAAACATGTACACACCAAGTACTCCCGTATATACGACATCAATCAGTAGTCCAAAAAGTAATGCATATACAATGGAATGATACGTATGATCCTTATCATAGAAAACTGCCAAGTAAACTAAAAAAGCAAAAACCCAGTGAGGTACGATCATAAGATTACCCATCACAAGGTCAGATGGCAATAGTTCTAATGCTACTCCCTCAAGTATGGTTAAAAGAAAGAGGATGAGAGGAAAAAATAAATGTTTCATCACTCATCTTCCTCCTCATCATTACTTTCTATCGGTTGTGCAAGTGCACGATCAACTACAATCACATTTCGTAAATCATACATGTCAGCAGCAGGATCAATCATCGCAATTCGAGTCAGTCCATATTGATCCGAAACTACCTCCTTGACAGTACCTATGGGCAATCCAGCTGGAAATTCTCCTCCCAGTTCAGAGGAGAAAACCAATTCTCCCTCTTCCAGATCTTTTTCCGATTCTTCGATAATTCGGAAGAGGAGTGAATTTGTTTCCTCATCAAATCCTTCAATCATACCGAAGATATCCTTTTCATCATCTCGTGAAATTGTTGCGGAAATGCGGTTGTACTGATCAAAACCGGTTAACAGCTGTACAGTGGATGTGAATTCAGATGTACTTTGGATTTTACCAACCATTCCTTCTGCAGTAATGACAACCATATTGGATTGGACACCATCCTGCTCTCCTTTATTGATGGTTACTTGTTCCACCCATCGCTCTGGAGACCTAGAGATAACCGTAGCCTGTATTGGATCATAGTCTCTGACAGATTCTGATATACCTAATAAATCCCTTAACTCTTCATTTTCTTCTTCCATATCCTGAACTTCATAAATTAAGCTCTTGTATTGGGATAGTTGTTCTTTCAATAACTGATTCTCATCATATGTGTTTTTGAAATCTTTTATATTTGTTACGATATCTGTGACAAAGGTAACTGGGGTGTGAATCACGTTTTGTGACCATCCAACTGCATCATTAATGAATTTTTCGACAGTTGTTAAATTTTCTCTATCTTTGAATGAATATCCTATTAATGCTACCAAGACGATAAATCCGATTAGTAGAATAAATAGTCTTTTATTACGAAAAAACTGCATAAAAAACACCTACTACTTATTAATTTAAAGAACGAGATGAAACATTAGGACTGGAACGGAAATGTTGGATATAATCCAATGATTTACCTGTTCCTATTGCTACACTTTCCAAAGGATTATCTGCTACAAATACAGGTATTTTCGTCTCATCGCTTATCACTTGATCTAAATTCCTGAGCAATGCTCCCCCACCTGATAATACAATCCCACGATCCATAATATCCGCTGCTAATTCAGGAGGTGTTTTCTCCAAAGTGATTTTTACTGCATTCACAACTGCGTCAACCGTGTCATCCAGGGAAGTGGAAATTTCATTTGCAGTAATTGTAATGGTTTTCGGTAAGCCTGTTAGGAGGTCTCGGCCACGAATATCCATTTCCTCATCTGAATCTGTTTTTCTTGCGGCACCAAGATCCATTTTTATAGACTCCGCAGATCGCTCACCAATCAACAAACTATAATTTTTCCGAATGAAGTTAATAATTGATTCATCCATATTGTCGCCAGCAACCCGAATGGATTCACTGGTTACAACTCCGCCAAGAGAAATAACGGCAACTTCAGTCGTTCCTCCACCAATATCCACAATCATACTTCCTGTCGGTTCCCAGACAGGAAGACCTGATCCAATCGCTGCTGCAAAAGGTTCAGCAATCGGAAACGCATCTTTTGCCCCTGCTTGTTTAGAAGCATCAATCACGGCACGTTCTTCAACCATCGTTATTCCTGATGGCACACAGATCATAACGTTCGGTTTTTTAGCCAAGAAAGAACGTTTTTTCATCGCTTGTTTCATGTAATACTTCATCATGATGGCTGTCGTTTCATAGTCCGCAATGACGCCGTCCTTCATCGGGCGTATAACAGAAATATTCCCGGGAGTTCTTCCAATCATGTTTCTCGCAGAACTACCTACTGCCTCTATTTCGCCAGTTGTAATGTTCTTTGCTACAACAGAAGGTTCCCGTACAACAACACCCTTCCCTTTGACAAAAACAAGTGTATTAGCGGTCCCTAAATCTATTCCTAAATCCTGTGAAAAGTTAAAAATTCCCAATAATATCTCCCTTTCCGATACAATTCGCATTTATATGTAGTTTTACTATATCGATTAATTATATAAGTCGCAAACAATCATCAATTATTGCATCTTAATTAAAATAAGTAAACTATTCTATTGTTTCTCAAATAAGAACAAGCGCCAATTTCTATTAAAACTCGAAAAATGGCGCTCTAATTTCATTCCTTATATAATTATACGAAAAATCTTCTAAAATAGATAGTATTATAAGTATCCTTTTTCTTTTAAAGAAACAAATTTTCGGTCACCAATTATTAAATGATCCAAAAGTTCAATACCAATCATCTTTCCTGATTCAACCAATCTTCTTGTAACATGAATATCTTCCTGGGAAGGTGCGGGATCTCCGGAGGGATGATTATGAGCGACGATAATAGATGCTGCAGATCGCTTCACTGCCTCTCGATAGACTTCTCTGGGGTGGACAATAGAGGCATTTAAGCTACCGATAAATATCGTTTGCCTATGAATAATCTGGTTTTTCGTGTTTAGAAACAATACGACAAAATGTTCCTGCGTTAAATTCCTCATTTCTTCCATGATATAATCTGCACCATCATCCGGGGATTTAATTACATATCTTTCATTCGGTTTGTATTCATTCATACGTTTACCAAGTTCGATAGCCGATAGAATCAACAAACCTTTTGCAGTTCCGATTCCCTTTATGGCAATCAATTCCTCGATTGTGGCTTCTCTCAATAAGTTTAATCCATCAAAATGCATTAACACCCGATTTGCAACCGACATTACCGGCTCATCCTTCGTACCACTTCCAATTAGAATAGCAAGTATTTCCTGATTGGATAAATGAGCTGGTCCCAGCTTTAGTAATCTTTCACGAGGTCGGTCTTCCTTCGGGACATCTTTAATCGTTATTGTTGATAGTGTCAATTCCCATTCTCCTTTCTTTCGTAATACTACTATCATACCTGCTTCTTGAGAGAGCAACAAATTGCTAAAATAGAGTTATGACTCTTATATTAGTATTAACAATTTAAAAATTCCCTAGAGAGAAATGCCTTTTAATAGGTCTTCAGTACAGCAAAATTAAAAAACAGGTAATTTTTAAATTACCTGTTTCTGACCAACACCTATTTTAATAATTGCTCATAGTAATACATCCATTCCAAAAGTTGAAGGTGATCCCCATCTCCACCAGACTCACTGATGGATGATAGGAGTGGAGATAATTTAGTTGTCTCATCAGGTTTTTGTTCTAAAAGCTCTGTCCATTTTTCAGTGGGAAACGTATTCTGTTCAGTCAAGTTGTTTAATGTATCCTGCCACAAACTACGAAATAGTACCATCCAGTTTTCCTTTTCTTCCGTAAGCTCAATTTCCCCATTTATCGTCGTCCATTCCTTCACAAATATATCAACCGAATGATCCAGTTTTAATTCATCAGCGAGAAATTTAGCATCTTCTTTTGTATTCGCAGCACCAGCAATAAGAAAAAACTGATTATCCCGCTCCCAAGTCATCGTTGGTAGCCCTTTAGCAGTATAAATAGCTGCCCATTCTTCAGCATTTACTTTTTCAGAAAAGAGACCAGCCTGCAGAATATGCGCCTGCAATGGTTCAAGGTTTATAGAAGAGGTTGTTGTCGTTTCTTTATTCTCCGTTACTGCGGTAGACGGATTATTATTTAACGTTTGTCCAACCATATCTGCTTCCACATCTACAAATAAGCGTAACATGGCAAATCCGAGGATAGAACCAACGATGATTGCTGATCCGATAGCGAATAAAATAGGTTTAAAATAATGATATTTATTTTTCCTCATTTTACTGCCAGCTTTTTTTGATTTATGAATCCCTGTTATGACAGGGATAGAGTCATCAGAGTCATCTAGGGCAGCCGCGAATTCTTTTTTTGCGGATGAATTGCTTCTATCATTCAGTTTGTACTTCAGTTGTTTCCCGTTTTTCTCTACTAAAATTGCTTTATTTTTGTCCACGATAATCGCCTCCAGTGCCCGGTAATATGTTTAAACTCTAGCACACAGGTATTAAAAAGTAAGACGAATTATGACAAGCCCAGAAAAAATCGTTCTACATATTTCCTGTAATTACCCTAACCTATTTATTCGTTAAAATATAGGTTCGAACAAGGGAAATGAAATTTAAAGAACCCGTAATAAAATAATAACCGGATTGCTTCTTTATTATTTCATCAATTGCCTCGATCCAATTATCATGTATACGTTTATTTACGTCTGACGATGAGGTAAATAATTGCTCGGTTTGGGCAGCACGGGGATGAGGAAAGCTTGTCAATGTCAAGGATGCGAATTTGTTTTCAAGTTGCTTCAGCATCAATTCGAGATCTTTATCTTTAAATGCAGCAAATAAAATATGCTTATTCGTATGAGGGAAATTTTCCTCAACCGTTGATAAAAAAGCAGCCATTCCATCCGGATTATGAGCCCCATCCAATATAATGATAGGCTCCTTGCTAACCACCTCAAATCTCCCAGCCAATCGTGTAGCCGCAATTGCATCCCCTGCTTTTGAAAACGAAATAGAATACCCTTTGTCTGAAAGTAGTTCTAGAGCCATTAAAGCAATCGATGCGTTTTTTGCCTGATGTTCACCGACCATTTTTAGTCTTGTTTCTATTTGTATTTGGGTGCCTTTCCATATAAATTGTTGATGCTTCTCCCTTCTATAAAAGAAATCTTCACCTAACTTGTATACTTCCGTCTTTCTTTTATTTGCTTCTAATTCAATGACCGATTTTGCCTCTCTATCTAGCTCCCCAGTAATGACAGGTGCATTACTTTTAATAATCCCAGCTTTCTGATATGCAATTTCAGCTATCGTTTCCCCTAGGAATCTTGTATGGTCTTTTGCTATATTTGTTATAATGGATATAATTGGCTGAAAACAGTTCGTTGTATCTGCTCTGCCACCCATTCCGGCTTCGATAAGCGCAATATCACCGTTATTTGAAAAATAAAGAAACCCTAAGGCTGTAATGATTTCAAATTCGGTTGGAGCGAGGTTTTCATTATCCATTTGCTTAATACATGGATAAATCTCATTACAAAGGTGAAGAAATTCTTCATCACCTATTTCTGTATCATTTAAATAGATATGACCAGTCAATCCAGTTATGCTTGGTGATATGAAAACCCCAACCTGATAACCATTTGTGTGCAGTGCATTTTTAATATATTGAACCGTCGACCCTTTGCCATTTGTACCTGCAACATGGATTGCCTGAATTTCTTTCTGTGGATCACCTAAGAGCCCTAGTAGTCGCTGGATGCGATCCAATCCAGGCCTAATACCAAGTGATTTTCTAGTATCAAAAAAGGATTCAACTTCCTGAAAGGTTGTAAACATTATTCCACCACTTCCCCAAAATATAAGTAAAGTAAGTATAGCAGAAAGGAACGGAGCCAATGAATAAAAATGGATGGATTATCTATAATGGAAACCTGCCTAGCAATAAATTTCTTGATTATGCAGAAATGATTCAACAGGCGGCTGCAGCAAAAAGTATAGAAACAACGATTTATAAAAACAATGAACTACTTAGCCTGTTGACTAAAGATCAGCTTAATCTACTAGAGCCTTCTAAGAAAGAATTGCCAGATTTCGTCGTATTTGCTGATAAAGACATTTATTTAGCGAGACAGCTCGAATTACTAGGTGTTCGTGTTTTTAATTCAGCTAAAGCGATTGATACGAGTGATGACAAAATAGCAACCTATCAATATTTAGCTGCAAATCAATTGCCGATTCCAAAAACGATTATTGCACCAAAGATTTTTTATAAGGGAAATGTTGATCCATCTCTTTTGCAACAGGTCATCGAAAAACTAGGCCTACCACTGATTATTAAAGAAGCGTATGGCTCTTTTGGTGAACAGGTATATTTGCTTGAGAATATGGAAGAAATTTTAATGAAAATAAAAGAAATTCAAGGGAAACCTTATCTATTTCAAGAGTTTATTCCTTCCAGTTTTGGCATGGATTTACGGCTTCAAGTCGTTGGCGATCGAGTTGTTGCAGCAATGGAAAGAAAAAACACCAATGATTTCCGTGCCAATGTAACTGCCGGAGGGACAATGAATACATATACCCCATCAAAAGCTGAATCAGACCTGGCAATTGCTGCAGTAAAAGCGATCCAAGCTGATTTTGCCGGAGTAGATTTGTTGGTCGGTCCAAACAATTCAAGACTTGTCTGTGAAGTTAATTCAAACGCTCATATACGAAACCTCCTTGATTGTACGGGGATTAACGCTGCTGATTATATTATCGACTATATTATGGAGGTCCTATTATGAAAACCGGATGGCTCATTTACAGTAAAGAAGACGCCGTACAAAACGCATCATTTATTGATTGGTTTATCGAAGAAGCGAACAAACAAACACTAGCCTTAAATTTAATTCTTCGTGAAGAAATGACAATTGGCATCGTGAAGAATCAGCAATGCGTTCAGGTAAGAAATGAATCCGTAGACCTTCCAGATTTTGCAATTGTCAGGAGCATCGAACCACTCTTAAATCTGCATCTGGAAGCTTTGGGAGTATCTGTATTTAATTCTTCAATCGTTTCTAGCATTTGTAATAATAAGGCTTTAACACATCATCATATCAATCAGCTCGGATTACCGATGGTGGATACGATTTACAGTAAAAGAGAAAGTATCCAGGATACACCTCCATTAGCGTATCCGTTTATCGCTAAGGAAGTCAGTGGCAGAGGTGGTAAACAAGTATATTATATTGAAAACGCAATGGATTGGATGAATTGTAAAATGAGCATTCAAACGGATATCATTATACAATCATCGGACGTACAGCTCGGCAAGGATCTTCGTGTTTTTGTTGTCGGCAAGGAGATAGTTGCTGCTGTCCTTCGGGAAAGCTCAACTGACTTTAGGGCCAATTACAAATTAGGGGGGTCTGCACAACTTTACAAGTTAAATGAAGAAGAAGAGAATCTGATTCACCAAATTATAAAGACCTTTGATTTTGGCATGGTTGGTATCGACTTTCTTATCGGTCATGAGGATGAGCTCTTGTTGAATGAAATTGAGGATGTTGTTGGGTCCAGAACATTGAGTGCAGCAGATGATGTTAATATTTTAGAGAAATATATTTCCCATATTAAAAAAAGTTTATTGTAGAAAGGCGGAAATCCTGATTGGGATTTCCGCCTTTCTATTGGTTCTCGTATTATTTTATCCTTTTAATTCATCCAAACGTGCTTTCACTTTAGCCTGCTTGTCGATGTAATCCTGCTCTTTTCGTTTTTCATCATCAACAACAGCTTGTGGTGCTTTGCTAACAAAACCTTGATTAGAAAGCTTCTTCTGAACGCGTTCCACTTCTTTTGTCCACTTGATCAATTCTTTCTCTAAACGTTCCATTTCTTTATCAAAATCAATCATTCCTTCAAGTGGAAGGAAGATTTCTGCGCCGGTTACAACCGCAGACATTGCTTTTTCAGGTACTTTCAATTTTTCTGCTATCGTTAATTCATTCGTGTTACAGAAGCGTTCTAAATACTCCCGATTACCTTCAAGCTCACGAACAATCGTCTCGTTCTCAGCCTGAATCAGCATCTTTATCTGTTTCGACATCGGTGTATCCACCTCTGCACGGCTATTTCGAACCGATTTGATAATAGAAACTAAACGTTTCATTTCCTCTGATGCAGTAACATCATGGAATTCACCGCGTACTTCCGGCCATTTTGCTACTGTAATGGACGTACCAACGTGTGGAAGCTGCTGCCAAATTTCCTCCGTAATAAAAGGCATGTATGGGTGGAGCATACGCATCGTTTGATCGAGTACATAAGCAAGAACGGATCTCGTTGTTTTCTTTTTCGCCTCGTCTTCTCCATATAGCGGAAGTTTTGCCATTTCAATATACCAGTCGCAAAGTTCATCCCAGATGAAATTGTATAAATGACGGCCTGCTTCACCAAATTCATATTTATTTGTATTTTTTGTTACATGTTCAATCGTTTCATTCAAGCGAGTCAGGATCCATTTATCTGCCAAAGAGAGTTCTCCGGTTAAATCAATCTCTTCATATGTGAAGCCTTCCATATTCATCAATGAGAAGCGAGAAGCATTCCACACTTTATTCGCAAAGTTCCATGTAGACTCTACCTTTTCCCAGCTAAATCGCAAATCCTGTCCGGGTGTTGAACCGGTCAGTAGGAAATAACGTAAAGAATCTGCACCATACTTGTCGATTACATCCATTGGATCTACACCGTTCCCAAGTGATTTACTCATTTTCCGTCCTTCAGCATCTCGAATCAGACCGTGCATCAGTACATCTTTAAATGGTTTTTCGCCAGTGAATTCCTTTGACTGGAATATCATACGGGCAACCCAGAAGAAAATGATATCATATCCTGTTACAAGCACGTCCGTTGGGAAATAACGTTTAAAATCTTCTGCTTCCTTATCCGGCCAACCCATTGTAGAGAAGGGCCATAACGCAGATGAGAACCAAGTATCTAGTACATCCTCATCCTGCTCCCAATTTTCAATATCTGCTGGTGCATCCTTACCTACATAGACTTCTTTTGTATCTTTGTGATACCAGGCAGGAATACGATGCCCCCACCATAACTGACGTGATATACACCAGTCACGGATATTGTCCATCCAGTTAAAATACGTTTTCTCAAAGCGTTCCGGCACGAAATTAACTTTATCTTCCCCATGCTGCAAATCAAGTGCAGCTTCTGCCAGGGGATCCATTTTTACAAACCATTGGGTAGAAAGGTACGGTTCGACAACCGCTCCGCTTCGTTCTGAATGTCCTACCTGATGAACACGTTCTTCAATTTCAAAAAGCACATCCATATTTTGTAAATCTTTTACAATTTGCTTCCGGCATTCAAAACGATCGAGTCCATTATATTTTCCAGCATTTTCATTCATCGAACCATCTTCATTCATAACGAGTACACGTTCCAGCTCGTGCCGATTACCTACTTCAAAATCATTCGGATCATGTGCAGGTGTAATTTTAACAGCACCTGAACCGAGTTCCATATCCACATACTCATCTGCAACAATTTCTATTTCACGACCTACAATTGGCAGAATAACCGTCTTACCTACGAAGTGCTTATAACGTTCGTCTTTTGGGTGAACGGCAATTGCAGTATCTCCAAGCATTGTTTCTGGGCGTGTAGTTGCTATTTCAATTGTTTCATCGCTGTCTTTAATTGGATAACGCATGTGATAAAACTTACCGTGGACTTCCTCATAAATAACTTCAATATCGGATAAGGCAGTCTTTGTCTTGGGATCCCAATTAATGATGTACTCGCCGCGGTAGATGAGCCCTTTTTCATATAACTTAACAAATACTTCTTTAACCGCTTCTGAGAGGCCATCATCCAAGGTAAATCGCTCACGGGAATAATCAAGACCAAGTCCTACTTTTTCCCATTGGGAACGAATAAAGTCTGCGTACTCTTCTTTCCATTCCCATGCCGTTTCAAGGAATTTCTCGCGTCCTAATTCATACCGATTCGTACCCTGTTCCTTTAATTTCGCTTCTACTTTGGCCTGTGTTGCAATTCCTGCATGGTCCATACCCGGAAGCCATAATACATCATATCCTTGCATTCGTTTCATACGGGAAATCGTATCCTGCATCGTGGTATCCCATGCATGACCTAAATGTAGCTTCCCGGTTACATTCGGTGGTGGAATAACAATGGAGAACGGTTTTTTATCCGGATCACCGGTTGCTTCAAAGTATTTTCCCTCCAGCCAAAATTGATAACGCCCTTTTTCCACTTCCTCGGGATTGTATTTTGATGGAAGTGATGTTTTTTCTTGATCGCTCATTCGTATACCTCCTATTTTAATTAAACTAAAAAAACCCTTTTCATCCTAAAAAAAAGGACGAAAAGGGTTAGCTTCCGTGGTACCACCTTTGTTTACAAACCATAATTGTTTGTACACTCAAGATTTGATAACGGTCAAATACCGGCTTCTTCTACTCCAATTTCAAAGAAACTGCATCTAGGGCGACCTTCCAGAACAACCTGCCTGGGAAACTCTCAGCTCTTGATTTCCCTCTCTTTAGGCGTTTACTCTGTACTCTTCCCTGTCTTCGCTTTTTCATATCAGTTCAATTGTTCGTATGCCTCTTATTTTAGCGATAAGTGCGGATATCGTCAACTATTAATATTATACATAATGCACATATCAGGTTTGTTTATACATAGTATATTGAAAAAAGGAAGTGTGTGAACACATTATTAAATTAAAGGGGGTGAATGAAGTGGCACGTTATTACCGTTACAAGCTTCCTCCATGGGCGAGACAATGCCTATTTATTCTTGAAAGGATTACATTACCAATCATGATTTTTCAACTGGTACGGACATTATTTATTCCTACAACATTTGATATTCTATTGCTGGGAATTTTAATCGGATTATTTATAGCGTTTTATTTGGAATGGATCTAATGATCAGCATCCTCAAATGATATTGTTTCATATTCTTCTTTCATGTATTTATTCCAATTCAATGCAAAAATAAGTTTTCTGTACTGCTGTTGCAACTCACTGATTTGGATTACCATTGATTTTTTTGACGTATTATTCACGTATTCACGAATCGTTGTCAAATAAGAAGATGGATTAAGTAAGTAAATCGTTAATAACTTTAGTTCCATCTCATTTAGATCATTTTGGTTTTTATATATTTTAAATGCTTCAGTAATCCTATTCTGCGGCTGATCATAATTACCTGTCAAATGGCTGAAATATTTTGCCAAATCCATTACAGGATGATCGTAACGAGCATTTTCCCAATTAATGATATACCTTCCCACTGTGTGGTCTGGTGTAAGATTTCCATGACATAAACAATGATTCCATGTTAAATCTTCATCAGACGGATCAAGAAAATCACGTATGATATCATTATTCATTTTTGACGCATATTCAATATCTCTAAACTGCGTACAAACAAGTAGTTCAAATGGTGACATATATCGGTTACCTTCAAATTGACGAACAATTGAATTCAGTTCTGTTGGGACTTGTGTGCAGTACGTTTGATATGTAAGGAAATTTTGTGTCAGTGTATCTTTGGAAATGCGCTGTGATGTCTTTGTCTTTTCATGCAAGCTGCCTAGATGTTGCATCGTATTTTCAATTTCGTTTTTTAAATTAGCTCGATTGGGAGATTCAGTCCAAGGCGTAAGATAAAAAAAAGATTCATCCACTTCTTTATATAGTTTCCCATCTCTCGTTACATAGACAGGTGCTATTTCCGCTAGTTTTTTTTCGTTCGCAATATGATATACGCTCAGCCAGGCGGTTACATTCTCCTTCGTCAACGTACTCCGTTTCAAGGCATAATCACGTTGACCATCCTTTATACGAACTAATCGTTCTGTTATTTCCTCCATTTCTGTAGGGTATACTCGGTAGGATTGCATGACTTCTTTTATGATTTCCTGCATTTTCTTCACCACCTGTAAAATAATTTACCCCCTGAATTAGAATAAACAAGGGGTAGAATTACACCCTGCTAATTGTTAGCAGGGATATATAATAACTGTCCTTCGTGAACTTCAAAATCAGCCTCCAGATCATTGTGTTTGATCAACTGTAATGGACTAATTGAAAAACGCTGGGCTATCGTTTCAATCGTATCCTGATCCTGAACAATACAAAGTTTCATTTTTGTGAAGCTTTCTTCCTCTGTATTTCTAAAAATGTCAGATAAGTAAGTGGCATCCTCCACTGATAGTTGTTCATAATCATCATCTGTTGATTCTATTGATTTATCTGTTTCAACAGATATCACATCTGTGTGCACCTCCTCTTCTACATTGGATGCCTCTTTTCCCTCCGGTAATTGATTAAAAAACTCTGATAAAGTCTGTGACTTAACCTTCCATCTATCAGGATCTTCATTGGAGGAACGTGTAACTCCCGTCTCACTTAACTCAACAGGGTCTTCCATTGGAATCGCTTCTTCAATAACCTCAGTAGCTTCAACTTCTTCTTCTATCTCTTCCATATCTTCTGTCTCTTCCACATCTTCCTTCTGTTTCCTGATTTCAAATTCAAACGAATTTTCTTCATCATTCACAAATTCTTCCATTACCTCTTCGGTATTTTCTTCTTCTATTACTTCTTCTGTATTTCCTTCTTCTTTTTCCTCCCGGGGTTTCTCTGCATCACTGTTGATCCCGTGGATTTCAATAGATGCATACAGCTTCAATTGGCTGGATTCCGGAATTTCGTAGTCAAAGGATTCAATATTGACCGTAACTTCATCCAGATCAGCAACACGGTATGGTGGAACTGAAATCTCTACTGGAAAACGATGAGAAAACATAGTAACGCCATTTTCTTCTATAACTTTTTCCACATAACGTTTTGCTTGGAAATCTTCAAAATCCATTAATTCATCTTCCGAATCACCAGAATTAATCTTTTCATACTCCCCACGTAATTCAATAATACCTCTTATTGAGATATATTCATCATAGGGCTGGATCGATATCTCGGGTTCTAAAGAAATTCCCTTCATTTCTGCAACTTCCTGTCCCTTTTCAAAAAATAGAGACTCCTGTAGTTCAAAGGTAAATGTCTTGGAATCGCCTGCCAAAAAACCTCCTCCTTTCAACATATATCCATATGCCGATATGTCTTTATAATCTATATGACCTGCAATTGGAGGATATGCATGAAAAAAGCTATTCCTTACTGAGTGCCACCTTATTCGGGTGGCATTTCAATAATGGAATAGCTTTTAGTCGCATTCGCTTATGATGTGACTAGATTCGTCTTTTGGAGGGATGCTTGGATTCGTATTTATTTTTCTATTTTAGAGAATGCTGTCCGAATTGCTTGTATCGTTTTAGCTATGTCTTCATCGGTATGTGCTGTTGAAAGGAATAATCCTTCAAATTGCGACGGCGGAAGAAAGACGCCTTCTTCCATCATGGTCCGATAATATTGTGCAAAGTAATCCAGGTTGGATGTTTTTGCACTTTCAAAGTTGACTACTTCTTCATTTGTAAAGAACACGCCAACCATTGACCCTGCACGATTAATTTGCAATGGAATACTATATTCCGCTGCGGCAGCACGGAATCCATCGACAAGGTGATCTACTTTTTTATTTATTGCTTCGTATGATTCTGGTGTCAAAGCTGATAAGGTTTCAAAGCCAGCAGTCATTGCTAACGGATTACCGGAAAGAGTCCCAGCCTGATAGATTGGTCCCGATGGTGCCACTTGTTCCATAATTTCACGCTTCCCACCATAAGCACCAACCGGAAGTCCACCACCGATAACTTTTCCAAGACACGTTAAATCTGGTGTAATATCAAAATAACCTTGAGCACAGTTATAACCCACTCGGAATCCTGTCATTACTTCGTCAAAAATGAGGAGTGTTCCGTTATCTTCCGTGATTTTTCTTAATTCTTTCAAAAAATCAGGTTGTGGAGGTACGACACCCATATTCCCGCAAACTGGTTCCGTTATAACTGCTGCAATATCTTCACCATAAGTTTCAAAAGCAACTTTTAAACTTGTCAAATCATTATAAGGTACGGTAATGGTATTACTTGCAATTGATTTCGGTACTCCCGGGCTATCCGGTAAGCCAAGTGTAGCCACTCCAGATCCAGCTTTAATTAGTAATGAATCACCGTGTCCATGATAGCTTCCCTCGAATTTTAAGATAAGATCTTTTCCTGTATAACCTCTAGCAAGACGAATCGCACTCATCGTTGCCTCTGTGCCGGAATTAACCATACGAATCATTTCAATCGAAGGTACCCGTTCAATTACAAGCTGAGCAAGTTCGTTTTCCAGTTTGGTAGGTGCTCCAAAGCTTGTACCTTTTTCTACAATTGCTTTAAGTTTTTGTACGACACGATCATCCGAATGACCTAAAATCAGTGGGCCCCAGCTTAATACATAATCAATATATTCGTTACCGTCGATATCATATATTTTTGAACCCTTTCCAGACTCCATGAAAACAGGTGACATTCCAACTGATTTAAATGCTCGTACTGGTGAATTAACCCCTCCTGGCATTAAATCTACCGCTTCTTTATATGCATCTATTGAATTAGTAAAGTTTCTCACTTTTTAGCACCCCTTATTCGTTTTCTTTCAGCCAATTAGCAACATCTTTTGCATAATAGGATATAATCAAATCTGCTCCAGCACGTTTCATGGAGGTGAGTTTTTCCATCACAAGTGCTTTTTCATCAATCCAGCCGTTTTGGGCGGCTGCTTTAACCATGGCATATTCACCACTTACATTATACGCGACTACTGGTACATTAAAGTTGTCACGAACTTCTCTTACGATATCAAGATAAGACATTGCTGGTTTGACGATAAGAAAGTCTGCTCCTTCAGCAACATCTGATTCAGCTTCTCTTAGCGCTTCCAGGCGATTAGCAGGATCCATTTGATAGGTTTTCCGGTCCCCAAACTGTGGGGTGCTATCTGCAGCATCACGGAAAGGGCCGTAAAAAGCTGAAGCATATTTTACAGCATAAGACATAATTGGAATATGGGAAAATCCAGCCTCATCCAGCGCATTACGAATGACAGCGACAAAGCCGTCCATCATATTGGATGGAGCGATAATATCTGCTCCCGCTTCAGCTTGTGATACAGCCGTTTTGGCTAGTAATTTTAATGACTCGTCATTATCTACATCATGGTTATGAATAACGCCACAGTGACCGTGTGAGGTGTATTCACATAGGCATGTATCAGCAACTACGAGTAATTCAGGGAATTCCTTTTTAACTAAACGAGTTGCCTCCTGAATAATACCGTCCTCTGCAAAAGCTCCTGTTCCAATTTCGTCTTTATCTGAGATAACCCCAAAGAATATAACGGATCTGATTCCTATTTCATATACTTCTCTTACCTCATCTAACAAAAGATCAAAGGAAAGTTGATATACACCGGGCATCGAAGGAACTTCATTTTTTACATTTTCTCCTTCAATGACAAACATCGGATAAATAAAATCTTCTGCTCGTAAATGCGTTTCCCGTACCATAGAACGCATGGCTATTGATGAACGTAAACGGCGATGACGCTTAAAATTAGTAAACTCAGACATGTTATCGTTCCTTTCTGTTTATGTATTCACTTATAGTTAAGAGCATTGCTTCTGTTGTAAACTCTTCTGGTGTATGGAGCGTGGAAAATCCAAGCTCTTCTGCTCGTTGTTTCGTAGTCGTACCGATACAAACAACATTCTTCCGAGGAATCGCCTCAGCCAATTCTACAAAGGCCTCTACGGTGGATGGGCTAGTGAAAGTAATAAAATCAATTTCTTCCTCTGATAGGATTTGATTGAGTTTTTCTCTTGCATCATAATTTACAGCTGTCTCATAAACTTCCATGGAATCAAAGGCTAGCTGTTGTTTGGAAAATTCTACCGGAAGAACATCTCTTGAGCGATTGCCACGAATCAATAAGGTTGGTCCTTCCTCGCTAAATCCATTTAGAAATTCCTCTGCCATGATCTCTGCATTATAGATGGAAGGAATAAACGAAGATTGATATCCATACTCATTTAATACTTTCTCCGTTTTATGACCAACAGCCGCAAATTTATGTTGTCTAAGATGATGCACATGGTATTTTTTCGTAAGTCGAAAGAAACAATCAACCCCATTTGCACTCGTGAAAAAAATCCATTTATAGGTTTGGATTTTGGAGAACATTTGTTGATTTTCTTTTGCATCTTTACACGAAATTCGAAGTAATGGTACCTGAACAGGTATACCATCAAGGGCGATAACTTTTTCCGCAAGATCGCTTGCCTGCTTCGCTTCCCTTGTTATAAGAATTTTGCATCCATGCAATGATTGTTCCATTACTTGTCTAGCTCCTCTTTCACCTTATCCACGATTTCCTTAGCACCTTGCTTAATCAGAGAGTCTGCCGCTTCTTTTCCAACTGCTTTCGGATCACTTCCTCGTGCCACTTCCTTTAGGATAGTTTTTCCATCAGGAGTACCGACTAACGCAGTCAGGACAATATCATTCTCTTCAAGGTAAGCATATCCGCCAATTGGTACTTGGCATCCACCTTCTAGTAAATTCAGAAAAGTTCTTTCTGCTGTAACAGTTCGTGTGGTTAAGTCATCATTAATCTTTTCTAAAATCCCACGAATCTCTTCGTCATCTTCACGGCTCTCAATTGCTAAGGCTCCTTGCCCGACAGCTGGAACACATATTTCTGGCTCCAAGTATTCCGTAATTAACGCTTCACTCAACCCAACACGTTTAAGTCCAGACACAGCAAGAATGATCGCATCATAGTCTTCTTCCTGTAATTTGCGAATTCGTGTTTCGATATTGCCGCGGATCCACTTAATTTCTACATCGGGGCGTTCTGCAAGAATTTGTGCAGATCGACGTAAACTGCTCGTTCCCACGATTGCTCCTTTTGGTAAGTCCGCAAGCCTTACGTTATTGTTTGCGATATATGCATCACGGTGATCTTCCCTTATCGGAATGGAAGAAATCATAAGCCCTTGTGGCATCTCGGAAGGCATATCTTTCATACTATGTACAGCAAAGTCAATCTCTTTATCATACATAGCCTGCTCAATCTCTTTTACAAAAAGACCTTTGCCGCCTACTTTTGATAATGTAACATCAAGAATTCGATCACCCTTCGTCACGATTTTCTTTATTTCAAATTCATTTTTAACCCCTGCCTCTTTGAGCTGGTTAATTACCCATTCTGTTTGAGTTAATGCTAAATTACTTTTTCTAGTACCTACAACAATCTTACGCATGTATAATCCTCCTAAAAGTGAAAACTCGATAACGAACTGAATAAAAAGAAATTAATCAGCAAAATTAAAAATGCAATGGTGTTATAAGAGGAGAGAAATTTACCCTCATACCCCTTAACAATCCGTAAAATCAAATAAACAATATACACCATCAGTACAATGATCGAACCAATGGTCTTACTATCAAACCAATAAAATACGGATGAGGAAACATAGGCCCAGACCAAACCTAAAATAATAGCTATTAATAATAATGGTACCCCTATAGATACCGCTTTAAAACTATAGTTATCCAGTTCCCTTAAATCACCTAGGCGCCACATCCATTTTAACCCTTTTTTCTTTTTTAACAAATGATATTGAACCAAATACATCACGGAAAAAAGAAATGCAATCGTGAAAAAACCATAAGATATGATTGCAAGGGTTATATGTGAAACTAGGATTTCGTTTACGAACTGTATTGCTTCATTTGGAAAACGATTAGCAGCACTAGCTGTAACATACATTAATAGAATAAAGAATCCAAATACATTAATAAAAAATACAATAAAACGCACAGGAAACAATTTATTGATAATCAAGGAAAAAATAATAAGTACCCATGAATACAAAAGTAAACTATCCACGACAGTCGCTACCGGGAAGTTTTTTTCAATGAACACTTCAAAAAAGAAAAAGGCCGTTTGAATAATCAAAACCATACTAAGCAACCAGAAAGCAAACCTGTTTGCCTTCCGGTTGTTATGAATAAAATCTATAAAATATCCGATTAAACTGAAGCCATATATAACCAGACTAATTTCGTAGAGCCACTTCATTTCAATCATCATGTTTTCCTTTCTCGATCAAGCTGTAGTGATTTTTTCAATCCAAGGAAAGGAGGACTTATCATCTTTTGACATAGTCTTCATGGTGTCATTTTTTTTTGCCTGTTTTTCAAATTCGGCTTTTACTTCTTCTTCTATACCGAAAATATCAATGAAAAGTTGCAGCGATTCATCCGCCTTTTCATTACCTGCAAGCTCTTTTGCCTGCGTAACAGGCTCTTTCAATATCTGATTGATAATACTTTTTGTATGCTTGTTTAGTACTTTTTTCTCACGAGCGGTCATATCAGGCATCTTTCTTTCAATACTTTTCATTGTTTCTGCTTGGATAGACATTGCTTTTTGACGTAGAGCGGAAATGACTGGAACGACACCGAGCGTTTTCATCCATTCCTTAAATAGGACAATTTCCTCTTCCATCATTAATTCAATTTGCCCAGCAGCTGCTTTTCTTGATTCCAGATTATCGTCGACAATATTTTTCAGATTATCAATATCGTATAGAAAAACATTATCTAAGTTACTGATTTGAGGATCGATATCTCTAGGCACTGCAATATCCACGAGGAATAATGCCTTTCCTTTGCGTTTCTTTTGAACAGGCTCGAGCATGTCCTTTCTGAGAACAACGGAATCCGAACCAGTTGAACTGATAAGGATATCCGCTTCCTGGATAACATGCATAAGATTATCCATGCTTTCTGGAGTTGCTTCAAATTTCTCTGCCAATTCTTCTGCCTTTTTCATTGTTCGATTAATAACAGTAATTTTAGTTGCACCTGAACCTTGAAGATTTTTGGCAGCGAGCTCTCCCATTTTACCTGCACCAAGAATTACGACGTGTTTATTCTGAAGATCACCAAAAATTTTCTTTGCTAATTCTACTGCCGCATAACTGATGGATACTGCATGCTCACCAATTGCCGTTTCTTTATGTGCACGCTTACCGAAAGTAATTGCCTGCTTGAATAGTTCATTAAAAATTGTACCGGTCGTTTTCATTTCCTGAGAAGTCAGGAATGCGTGTTTTACTTGACCAAGTATTTGGGTTTCGCCAAGCACCATCGAGTCTAGGCCTGTAGATACACGGAAAAGGTGTTCCATCGCACCATCGTCTTCTGTAATACGTAAATAGGAGGAAAATTCCTCTTTATCAATATCAAACCAATCCGCTAAAAATTGTTTGATATAAAAACGACCTGTGTGTAATTGATCAACCACTGCGTAGATTTCCGTACGGTTACACGTAGAAACAATCACATTTTCCAGAATGCTTTTCTGACTTTTAAGTTTATTCATTGCTTCATGAAGTGAGTCTTCTGAAAATGTAAGTTTCTCCCTTATTTCTACAGGGGCTGTTTTGTAATTGAATCCGACTTTTAATATATGCACTTTTCTACCCCCAAAATAATTTACGGATAAATTCAATATAAATTCTATAATTAATTACCTAGTTTATAGTATAACACGTATTCGTATACTCATTTTCTCAAAATGTGAACAGAATCTGAAACAATATGTTAGTATAAAATATATAATAATAAGTTCGAATGTACTTTATCATACTGTAATCATGTTATCAAGAAATCGACTCAAATCGGAGGGAATTTCGTAAGGTGAAAAAAACAAATTCTTTACTAGCATATTTATTGATTGGAATTGGTATCTATTTTCTTCTAAGGGAAATGAAAATACCCATTCTCACAAACTTTTATTCTTGGCAGACATTGCTGATCATAATAGGTCTTGCACTGTTAATACATAGTTATACATCAAAAACATATCAGAACTTATTCGTCGGAACCATTGTACTTGGATTAGGTATTCATTTGCATGGTGTACAGCATTATTCCTTTTGGATTGATCATTGGGGCGTCATTTTACTGATCATCGGTTTTGCTTTTATTGTTCGATATGCAAAAACAAAGAAAGGATTGGTACCAGGTCTTCTTCTCATTCTATTGGCCGTGCTGTTCATTTTTTCTATCAATCTACCAGCATACTTTGACTGGATATACAGTATTATTGATTTATTCGAGAGATTTTGGCCCCTTGTTCTTATCATTATTGGTTTATATCTGATGAAAAAGAAATAAAAAATCACCCTATGCCGAGAACTGTTCTCGAATAGGGTGCTTTTTATCAGCTTTTTAGATATTTCGTAATAATTGACCATGACTCTTCTTTTCCTTCTCCTGTTTCAGAGGAGAAAGGAATCACGATATCCTCAGGGGCAACTTGGAATGTTTGCTTTGTCCGCTTTATATGCTGTGCCCTTTTACTTTTAGGAATTTTATCTATTTTCGTCCCTACGATAATTACTTGAAGATCATTATATTTAAGAAAATCATACATTCGTAAATCATCTTTCGTTGGTTCATGACGAAGATCTGTAATAAGAAGAACTGCTTTCAGTGTATCCCTTGTCTGAAAGTATTCCTCCATCATTGGTCCCCATTTTTCTTTTTCCGATTTGGAAACTTTTGCGTACCCATATCCAGGAACGTCAACAAAATAAAAAACATCGTTTATTCGATAGAAATTTAATGTTTGCGTCTTCCCTGGCTTTGAAGATGTACGAGCTAAACTTTTACGGTTGATCAATTTATTAATAAACGAAGATTTCCCCACGTTTGAACGGCCTGCCAATGCAATTTCGGGTAACATGTCCCCAGGGTATTGCTTCTGACTTACCGCACTAATTACTATTTCAGCTTTTGTTACTTTCATTTTTATCCTCCACTAATGCATGCTCTAGAACTTGATCAAGATGGTTCACTGGTATAAATGTCAACTCGTTTCGCACGCTTTCTGGTATATTTTCTATATCTTTTTCATTTTCTTCAGGAATGATCAACGTGGTTAGTCCAGCTCGATGTGCGCTTAATGATTTTTCTTTTAACCCGCCAATCGGCAGCACGCGTCCCCGCAACGTTATCTCACCAGTCATACCTACTTCTTTTTTAATTGCTCTTCCTGATAATGAAGATACAAGTGCTGTAGCTATTGTAATCCCCGCTGATGGACCATCTTTCGGTGTAGCCCCTGCTGGTACATGAATGTGAATATCATACTTCTCATAAAAATTAGATTCAATATTAAATTCGTTCGTTCGAGAACGAACATAGCTGAATGCCGCCTGAGCAGATTCCTGCATAACATCCCCTAATTGCCCCGTTAGTGTCAGTTTCCCTTTACCCGGGTAGTGGCTAACCTCAATAGAGAGTATATCTCCACCGGCAGAAGTATATGCCAATCCTGTGGCTGCTCCCACTTGATCTTCCAGTTCCATGAGTCCATAGCTGTATACCGGTTTGCCAAGTAGATCCTCGATACTCTTCTCTGTAACAACTACTTTCTCTTTATCTTTAGATATTAAGATTTTCGCAGCTTTACGGCATAATTTTGCTAGTTGTCTCTCCAAACTACGTACTCCAGCTTCCCGTGTATAGGTGCGAATTAGCTTCAGTAAAGCACCCTCTCGTATTTGCATCGTTCCCTTGGACAAACCATTTTCTTTTAATTGCTTTGGAAACAGGTGTTGTTTGGCAATATGAAGCTTTTCTACTTCCGTATAACCAGCAATCGAAATAAGTTCCATACGATCTAATAATGGTCCAGGGATACTGTTTACATTGTTGGCGGTTGCAATGAAAAGCACATTGGATAAGTCATAGTTCTCTTCTATAAAATGATCACTAAAGGTACTGTTTTGTTCCGGATCCAAAACTTCTAGCATTGCCGAAGAAGGATCCCCACGGAAATCATTGGACATTTTATCAATTTCATCGAGAAGGAAGACAGGATTAATGGTTCCGGCCTTTTTCATTCCCTGTACAATTCTTCCTGGCATGGCACCTATATAAGTTCTGCGGTGCCCTCTTATCTCAGCTTCATCCCTTACTCCACCAAGTGAAATCCTTACGAAATTGCGATCAATGGATCGTGCAATCGATTTCGCTAAAGATGTTTTCCCCACCCCAGGAGGACCTACAAGACAAAGAATTGGGCCTTTTATCGTGTTTGTAAGCTTCTGAACAGCAAGATATTCTAAAATGCGCTCTTTCACCTTTTCTAAACCATAATGATCTTCATTCAATATTTTTTCAGCACGATTAATTTTGATTGTATCTTGTGTCTTTTTTGTCCACGGTAGTACGATCAGCCAATCGAGATAATTACGGATAACAGAGCTTTCAGCTGATGATTGCGGAACTTTCTCATATCTGCCCAACTCTTTAAGAGCAACCTCCATAATATGTTCTGGCATGTCGGATTCTTCAATATTCTCCCGCAACTGCTCAACTTCGCTAGATTTACCATCTCTTTCACCAAGTTCTTTCTGGATCGCTTTTAATTGTTCACGCAGATAATATTCCTTCTGTGTCTTTTCCATTGAAGTCTTTACACGCTGACCAATTTTATTTTCCAAGTCCAGCACTTTTTTTTCGTTGGAAATGATTTTAATAAGATGTTTAATTCTTTCTGTCACATTAACTAATTCTAAAACCTCTTGTTTGTCTTTTACTTTGAGCGTTAGATGTGAGGAAATAATATCAGCTAACCGACTCGGTTCTTCGATATCTTCCACCGTTTCATACGTTTCTTGGGTGATTTTTCTGGATAGTTTTATGTACTGTTTAAATTGACCAAGTAAAGAACGCATCAATGCTTCTTCTTCATGTTTTTCCCCATGAATATCATCTATTTCTTTAATTTCCACCATGAATTCATCATCAGAATCAATGAATTGTTGAATCTCACCACGATGTAACCCTTCAACAAGGACTCTAATTGTCCCATTTGGCAATTTCAGCATTTGTTTTACGGTTGCCAATGTTCCAATATTATAGATATCCTTTGGTTCCGGGTCATCCAAGCTCACTTTTTTCTGTGCCGCCAAAAATATCTTTTGATCATCCATCATTGCTTTTTCGAGTGCAGCTACGGATTTATCTCTACCTACATCCAAATGAAGAACCATTGACGGAAACACCAGTAGTCCACGCAAAGGGAGGAGGGGAATTTGTATTGTTTCTTTACTCATAATTTGTACCTCCAAATTAGTATGTAATCCAAAATAATTGCTATTATGTATCACTTAAGTTTAAAGATTATATTTCCATTTGTAAAACTATTTCTTTTCTTACGGGTGCTACTTTTCTTCGTTAGTATTACCATTACCGCCTTTTATAAACAAAAAAAGAGACTGACTGCGGGCAATTCTTAATTAAAGAAGAAGTTGCCCCAGTCAGTCTCAAAACTAATGATTATGCACTTTCTTTTGGAAGTGTTTCATTTCCTCTTTTAACCGTTCCATCATGGAAAATCAGTTTAGGACTACCATCTTCCTCTGTAACTGTTTCTTTTGTAATCACACATTTTTTCACGTCTTCTCTAGACGGAAGATCGAACATGACCTCTAGTACGATGCCTTCGATAATAGAACGCAGTCCACGGGCACCTGTTTTACGTTCAATTGCTTTTTTGGCAATTTCAACTAATGCATCCTCTTCAAATTCCAATTCCACATTATCCATTTCGAATAATTTTTGGTATTGTTTTACAAGCGCATTTTTTGGTTTCGTCAAGATTTGAATGAGAGCCTCTTCATCTAATGGAGTCAAGCTACCAATTACAGGGATACGGCCAATAAATTCAGGAATCAAACCGTAACGGAGAAGATCTTCAGGTAATACTTTTGAAAGTAATTGACCCATGTCCAATTCTTCCTGCTTTTCGTTTGAACCAAAACCAATTACCTTTTTACCAAGACGACGTTTGATAACCTGGTCGATTCCGTCAAACGCACCACCAACGATAAATAGAATATTGGTTGTATCAATTTGAATAAATTCCTGGTGTGGATGCTTGCGGCCACCCTGTGGCGGAACACTTGCAACCGTACCTTCAAGAATTTTCAGCAATGCTTGTTGTACACCTTCACCGGATACATCACGGGTAATGGATGGATTTTCCGATTTACGGGCAACCTTATCAATTTCATCAATATAGATTATCCCTTTTTCGGCTTTTTCAACATCATAATCTGCTGATTGAATCAATTTTAGAAGAATATTCTCAACATCTTCACCTACATAACCAGCTTCTGTTAACGATGTTGCATCTGCCATTGCAAAAGGTACATTAGCAATACGGGCTAATGTTTGAGCCAACAACGTTTTACCACTACCTGTTGGTCCAATCATAGCGATGTTACTTTTTGCTATCTCCACGTCATCTGTACTCTTAGTTGAATTAACACGTTTATAGTGGTTATATACCGCTACAGACATATTCTTCTTAGCTTTATCCTGGCCAATCACATAATCATCAAGAATGTCACAGATTTCTTTCGGCTTTGGAATTTCATTCATTTCCATTTCTTCTTCTGTTCCTAATTCTTCCTCGACAATTTCTGTGCAAAGTTCAATACATTCATCACATATATAAACGCCAGGACCGGCTACTAACTTACGTACTTGTTCTTGACTCTTTCCACAAAATGAACATTTCAATTGACCTTTTTCTTCATTAAACTTAAACATAACATCTCACCCCTAAACATACTGATTAATAGCAACATTCAACTTTTATAGTTATCATATCAGATACAAATTAAAAAACAAAACAATATACCTTAACCTATTTCCACCCGTATTAACGATGCAACTGAAATTGGGTGTTGTTTCCATTATGGATAATTAAATCGAAATGTCAACTTTTAACTTTTTATAAGTCTTATAGTTACTATATGAATGGAACAGCAAATTAATTGCATTATTTCTATAAATAATATGAGACTTCAAGATTTTTATCCCACACTTAAGTTGATCAAGATTGGATCTAGCAGTTTATGCGGAAGAAAAAACAAAACAAGATGCGACATAAATCGCACCTTGCAATGTAAATCATCTATGAATACGGATTAATTAGACTGTTTTGCTGTTTTCAGCGAGAAAATCAATTGCAGTTCTCATTTTCAGATCATTTTTAATTGTATCTGTGCTACCACCTAGCATTTGAACAAGCTGGTCAACTTCTGCACCATACATAGACGCCATTTTTTCAAGTTCTGCTTTAACATCCTCTTCAGATGCTTCCAAGTTTTCTGCTGCTACGATAGCTTCTAGAGTAAGATTGGTTTTAACACGTTTTGCTGCATCTTCTCTCATTTGTTCTTTCAAAGCACCCTCGTCTTGACCAGAGAACTGAGAATACATTTCCATCGTCATACCTTGCGCTTGTAGTTGTTGTTCAAATTCACGCATCATTTGCTCGAGTTCTGTATCTACCATCGCGTCTGGAACTTCAACTTGCGTGTTATCGGAAGCTTTTTGAATTAATACTTCACGTTTCTCATTTTCAGCATTTTGTTTTTTCTGTGCTTCCAACTCTTCTTTCTTTTTCTTCTTCAGATCTTCAAGTGACTCAACTTCTTCGTCTACATCTTTAGCAAACTCATCATCAAGTTCAGGAAGTTCTTTTGATTTTAATTCATGGATTTTAACTTTAAATACTGCTTTTTTACCTGCAAGATCTTCCGCATGATAATCTTCAGGGAAAGTAACTTCGATTTCAGTATCTTCTCCTGCTTCTTTACCAATTATTTTTTCTTCAAAACCAGGAATGAATTGACCTGATCCGATTTCCAATGTATGATTTTCACCTTTTCCACCATCAAAAGCTTCGCCATCAAGGAATCCTTCAAAGTCGATTACTGCAGTATCGCCATTCTCCACTTTTCCTTCTTCTTTAACAACAAGTTCTGCATGACGTTCACGTAGTTGTTCGATTTCATTTGTTACATCTTCATCCGTTACTTCTACGGATTGTTCTTCCACTTCAAGGCCTTTGTAATCACCTAAAGTTACTTCTGGTTTCACTTCTACTGTAGCTGTGAAAACAAGATCTTTCCCTTTTTCAATTTGATCAATATCCACTTCTGGTTGAGCAATTGGAAAAATGCCTGTTTCATCAATTGCTTTTGTATAAGCTGCTGGAAGTACAATATCTACAGCATCCTGGTACAAAGATTCAACTCCAAAACGTTTTTCAAACATACCACGCGGAATTTTCCCTTTACGGAAACCAGGGATTTGAACATCCTTGGCAACTTTCTTAAATGCTTGGTCCAATGCCGTGTCAAATTCTTCAGATGTTACTTCAAATGTTAATAAACCTTTATTACCTTCTTGCTTTTCCCATTTTGCTGTCATAAAAATTCCCTCCAAGATCTATTGTTTCGATTCAATTTTAAATTCATGCTTGAATGATATATTATCAAATTTTTGCAACCATCTCATTATAACATAATTTGTTTGCGTTTCAAGCATTTACTGCTTCTGCAAGGCTAGTCCTCAATGATACTCAAGTATAAGGAGTCACACATTCTTATTTCATTCATATAGTGTTGGACTTTCGCATTTGATACCCCACTTTCAGTTGTCTGTATATGTAAATATTGATTTCCTATATTTTTAATTGCTGCTGCAATGTCCACAATATCTTCAGTCGAAGGCATAAATGGATAAATTACATAAACATATCGATAGAGCAGTTGTTCAAGTAACTGGAATAATGTTGGGTTATCCTGTTCGACATCCCGCATCACTAGTAAAATCTGCTTATATATTTCATTTACTTTTATATATGGAATCTCGAATGGTATGACGGTCATACTAGTATTGAATTTATGTATTTCCACTTCATCAGAAATATGCTTATCCTTCATCCAGGCAAGGATTGCTGTTTTTATAACTGGATGAACATGATCATTCGTCAACAACGACAAAACTTGATTCACGGGCTGGGCCTTCATATTTCTAAGTTGATCAACTACACGCCATTGTTCTATATGATTATCCTGATTCACTGCGGCAAACAATTCATCAATGATTGAACTTGATTCTTCGACTATAAAATCCAACTTCATTTTTTCACTCATATCATAGAGCTGTTTAAATTGTTCATGCAATAGTTCAGGTAAATTGTTTTTCTCAAACTCAGCTTCCACCTGCTCCATTAAGAGACTATATTGGCTTGTCTGAAACAAGATGGTTAAATAAATATGTACGTAATGGAAATAATTTTCATCTTTATAGTGAAGAAGATCTTCACAGAGATCCTGTGCTTCTTCATGTTTGCCCAATTCCATTAGGCAAATAAGTTTACCGATAATTATTTCATGGCTGTGTTCATGGTAGCTTATTAGTTGATTCAGTTTTCCCAAAGCTTCTTCATACCTTTTTTCTTGCAGCGCTTTTAAACTTTCTTCTTCAAGCGTTTTCTTTAATCCGGGAAAAAGTACGATTTTTTCAGATTTCGACTCCATTTATTCACCTCTTTCCTAGGAACTATAATATCAAATTCTTTAATATGTATGAATACCCGAAATTAAATAAATTAAACATAGAAACGATATAGGTTGTTCGTGTCGTGGAAATCTGAATCAACTGAATTTATTATTCAATAATATCCTAACTATGAAAAAAAAGAAACCTAGTATGTATTCTTAGGTTTCTCTTTGTTAGAATGTCCCAGGCAGGATTCGAACCTGCGACCCACAGCTTAGAAGGCTGTTGCTCTATCCGACTGAGCTACTGGGACATGTTTTTGGAGCGGGTGAAGGGAATCGAACCCTCATCATCAGCTTGGAAGGCTGAGGTTTTACCACTAAACTACACCCGCATGGTGTATGTAAGGTTATTTAATTATTAAAAACGCTTAGTTTAAATAACAAGGGAATCCAATGTATTTGTTATTTAAAAATTGTCAAACCAAAAAATAGCGGACAAGAATTATTATAGGCATTATACGTATCTTTGTCAACAGCTTTTTAGAAGTTTTATATTAAGTGTTTGTCAGGAACCATTTTTCATCATTCCTGACAAACACCTAAAAGCCTATAATGAGGCATTATATGTGAGATCATCTACTCTTTCACCAGTTACCGTATAGAAGTTTACCGTAATAGAAGCAAGGGTGTCCCATTCCATTATTGCATATGTTTTTTCAGTCCTGTTTCTCGGTTGCCGAATACTCCCCGGATTAATAAAAAGCTGCTTATCCACTTGTTCAACACCTGCGATATGAGTATGACCAAAACATATGACTTGTGCCTTTTCTTCTTCAGCACGGTACGACAATCCCATCAAATTCGATTTTACGTTGTGAAGATGACCATGAGTAATATAAAAAGTGGTCCCATCAAGCTTAATCGTTTGTTCATCTGGATACCTGGTATCAAAATCGCAATTTCCCGCAACTTTATAGAAGCCCTCCAATTCTTGTGCATCCAAATCGAGTTCTGAATCACCACAATGAATCATTGACTTTATTTGATGACGTTCTTTAATAACAGAAACTTCATCCATTAAACCATGACTATCACTTAAAATGAGTACTTTTGACATTTTACCACCTCCAAAAACTTTTTTCCACTCCTATAAATTATGTATCCATTTTTCCAATTGGCTAATCGCATTTTTCCGATGACTGATTTCATTTTTTACTTTTGGTGTTAATTCTGCCATCGTTACATCAAAGTTTTCGGGGATAAAAATCGGATCATAACCAAATCCATTTTCACCTTTTGGTTCAGTAGTAATTTGTCCTTCACAATAACCAGTGCGAAAAACAGTATCTTCACCGGGTATTGCAATGGCTAGAACACATATAAATCTGGCAGATCTTTTTTTCAGAGGAATTTCTTCCAGTTCTTGTAGTACTTTGTCGATATTTGCTTGATCATTTTTAGGCTCTCCTGCATATCTTGCTGAAAATAAACCAGGTCGACCTTCCAACGCATCAATGATCAAACCAGAATCATCGGCAAGCACAGGAGTGTTTAACAATGTTGCAATTTGTTCTGCTTTTAATGCGGCATTCTCTTCAAAAGTGGAACCTGTTTCTTCCACATCTGGAAGTTCCTTATTCAAATCCAATAACGAAACAGCTTCTATCTCATATTTAGAAAAGAACGCTTTAAATTCGTTTGCTTTCCCTTTGTTTTTTGTAGCAATAATTATTTGATTCATTTATATTCTCCTATTTAGACAGGATTTGTTTCTCCAATTCGGTTTGCAAGTTCACCTATCATTTCTTTTTGGGTTTCTATAATCTGTTGTATCCCTTCATCAGCAAGCTTCAACATATTCTGCAGCTGGTTATGAGAAAAAGTTGCTTCCTCTCCAGTTCCCTGAATTTCGACATATTCACCGGCGCCTGTCATTACGATATTCATATCAACAAGAGCCTTGAAATCTTCTTCGTAATTTAAATCCAGAATTTCCGTACCGCCTGGTAAAACACCAACAGAAATAGCTGCAAGGAAATCATTTACAGGCATTTTGGCAATTGATTTTTTCTCTAATAATTTTCCAAAAGCAAGAACAACTGCAACATAGGCACCTGTGATGGAAGCTGTTCTAGTTCCACCATCCGCCTGAATGACATCACAATCGACCCATATGGTTCTTTCACCAATTTTATCTAAATTAACTACGGACCTAAGTGCACGACCAATCAGTCGTTGTATTTCCATTGTTCTTCCACTTACTTTACCCTTTGAAGATTCACGAATATTACGCTGTGCAGTTGCACGGGGTAGCATCGCATATTCTGCTGTAATCCAGCCTTTTCCCTGTCCACGCATAAAAGGTGGAACCCGATCTTCAATACTTGCATTACATATCACTTTTGTATTGCCCATCTCTATTAGGACAGAGCCTTCCGGATGGCTGATATAATTTGTGGTCATTTTTATAGGTCTCAAATTATTAACTTCGCGTTGATCATTTCTCATAAAAAAATTTCCTCCTCATCATACAATTATTAGCTTATCATATTTTTTACAAAAGAAACACGCTGATACATTTTATTTAAAAAGAAGCGGAAGCACATTAAACATCTTCTTAAAAAAAGGATTTCCGATCGTGCTTCCACAATAAAAAGAGGCTGGTATTCTCAGCCTCTTCGTTTATAGTTTTTCTATAGGAATAAAAGCTTGCTTTGTAACTGGTT
Organism: Oceanobacillus sp. CF4.6; assembly: GCF_051262635.1. Lineage (NCBI taxonomy): Bacteria > Bacillati > Bacillota > Bacilli > Caryophanales > Bacillaceae > Oceanobacillus > Oceanobacillus sp. CF4.6. Next base: position 363,121 of record NZ_JBIMEX010000001.1, read on the forward strand.
CGGTATATTCTTCTCCATTTTCATTAACTAGTTGGTCGACGTTTTCCACCTTCACATTAACTGCTTCCACATTTCGTTGTTCTGTTAAAGTTCTTACAATGGTTTCCATTACTTCATCCGATATAATTGATTGGTCGGAATCCTGTAATATACCTTCGTTAAAGACAATATCCAGTACCCCATCATTGAGCTTTGGTTCAGCTGCCAGAATTGTTCCGGGATTAAATACATGAACAACATTGGTATTGAATCCCGGGCCTTCTATAAGGGCCTGGATAATGGAACTGAACTCACTTTCCTCATCAGATTCGATATATTGTGTAACCGGAACATAGTAACGGTTCTTATCATGTTCTGCAGGATAATACATGGTTACTGGTTTACTATCCATGTAGTCCAATGTGTCCGTATCAACGATATTAATCCCGTTTACACGAGAGTATCCATCCGTGATTGGTGCTCCATTAACAGGCATTTCATTTAACTGATGTCCATTTATTCGAAGCTTAATTTTACTTACATTTTCAAACTGTGTAAGTGTGTGTGTCATAGCTTCTAAAATTTTCAGTTCCTCTGTTGCCTCATAATTTTTAAAATCGTCGGAAACATCGACAATCATTGTTCCGTCTTCTTGCAGGTTCAACCCAAGAATTTCAGTACCCTCTGGTAAGACAGCTTGAAACCCATTAGGTAGAATTGGAGTTACAGGTCCACCCTTAACCAGATATTCCATTACCTGTGTCGCTACTTCATTGGAATCTGGAGTAGGCAATTCAAGTGTCTGTGAAGCTACCATCCCATTTGAATCAATTAAAAATAGTTCTCTTGGAACAGTTTCGGATACGAGTTGTTCTTCATCATTCAACTCTTCAACATCAGCTTTCTCTATATTCTCCAAATTATCTACTGCCTCCGCATCTTGAGGCGGATCGATTTCTTCCGATGATTGTTCCCCCTGAAAACAGCCTGATAGTATTACCGTAATACTGACCGTACCAATTAAAAGCATTCCTCGCTTACGCATGTCATTACCCCCTACGATGGTTTGTACTACTATATATACGAGCTATTGAAAAAAATAGACCATCAAAGCAAAAAAATCAGATATCCAATTTTTTTAGGATACCTGATTTTGGCTGATATTTGCATTTTTGATGGTTAGCATTTGGAAATGGGCTTCTTTAAATATACTCTTGGATATTTCAATAAAAATCTCCAAATCTCCTGTCGTATAAAATTGATGCACAGGTGCTAACTCTTCTTTATTTAACAATTGATGAACATCCAGTATCGTGCTTGTTTCTCTGGCAGTTTCTTCACTTGAAGATATAATGGTTACATGATTCCCCATTACTTCCTGAATCGTATCTTTAAGCAGTGGATAATGCGTACATCCCAATATTAATGTATCCATTTCCCTGTCATTTTTTAAGGGTTGCAGTGATTCATTTACTACCTCCATAGCCTGACCACCTGATAATATTCCTTTCTCTACCATTGGAACAAACAAGGGACATGCAAGTGCAGTTACATGAATATCTGTTTTTATTTTCTTCAAAGCATGTGTATAGGCGCTGCTGCTAACTGTGCCTTCCGTACCTATGATGCCAACTTGATTATTCCTTGTGAATTTGATTGCTGCCCTCGCACCAGGTTGTATAACACCGATAACTGGAATGTCCAATTTCTCTTTTAAATCATTTAGTGTAAAAGCAGTAGCAGTATTACAGGCAATGACAAGCATTTTTATATCTTTGGTCAATAAAAAATCGACCATTTCCCAAGTATACTTTTTTACCTCTTCTTTTGTTCGCGGACCATATGGACACCGCGCTGTATCTCCCAGGTAAATAAGTTGTTCTTTCGGTAATTGTCTCATCAGTTCATGAACAACAGTTAAGCCACCAACTCCCGAATCAATAACACCGATAGCTTTATCCAAAATTATGTCTCCTCTGTGTTGTTATTTTTCATTAACGGATTTCATTTCCTCATAGAGAAAATCAAGCAAATAATTTAATGAATCTTTTTCTTCCTCGGAGAATTTATTTAACACTTCCCCAAGGTACTCTTGTCGTTTTTTTATTACTTCACGGATTATCTTTTTCCCTTTACTTAATAAATGGATTCTGACAACCCTTCTGTCGTTTGTGTCACGAACTCTTTCCACGAGCTCATTTTTTTCCATCCGATCCACTAAATCTGTTGTCGTACTGAAGGCAAGGCTGATTTTGCTAGATAACTCTCCAATTGTCAGATCTCCTTCTTCCAATAACCATTGTAATGCAACAAATTGTGGTGAAGTGATAGGATAATTATTCAGAATTTGCCGGCCGTTTTGCTTAATAATACCGGAAATATATCGAAGTCTTTTTTCCACTTTCTTTATCGAATCTAAGGTTGCATCTTTTTCCAAAAGTGTTACCCCCTACATTTTATCTTATCGAATAGTTTAACATAAAGAAAAGCAAACCATATAAATTTAACGTTTACTATTTAATGAACAGTATATTCAACATTAACTTATTTGCCCACAGGTGGAAAAACGCCTCAATATAAGTCACTTCTATAAGTATCATACTAAACCAGATCATAAACATTGGGAACTATTCTTTAAATGTGCGCACTTTTTTTTTACCATTTCATAAGCTATATTGACTAAATAATTTCCCTTCATACTGCAGCTCTATAGAGCAAGGAGGGGGTACCATTTGAAGGACAACGAGTACAAACCGAAGCAATTATTAACCAAACGCGAAAAAGAAGTGTTTGAATTATTAGTGCAGGATAAGACAACAAAAGAAATAGCACAGGAGTTGTTTATTTCCGAAAAAACTGTCCGGAACCATATTTCAAATGCTATGCAAAAACTAGGAGTCAAGGGGCGATCGCAAGCCGTAGTCGAGCTTCTTCGCATGGGGGAATTAAAGCTTTAATAATGTGAAACTTCAGTCAGTGGCGTTTATTCCTCACTGCATATTAGTTAAACAGAATCGGACATTTACTGGCAGTTTTATTCCAACTTACACTTCTAGATTTACTTGGGAGTTTGGAAGTGGGAATTTTATTGCCGGTTTATCCGAAAAAACCGACTTCCTTTATTGGGATTTCGGTTTTATATGTTTCCTATTTGGTTAACAGCTTCTTTTTTTGCCCTGACATTTGTATCGGGCGACCAATTTCAGGATTAATATAAACCACTCTGCTTCGAGCAGTTAATGCTATTTCACCATCTTCTTTTAAACCCATATAATGAATATCAAAGGATGTATTTCCGATGGAAGCAATCTTGACATAAATTTTTAAGGTTTCATTAAAGTATATTTGCTGAAAATAATCGCATTGCTGATCTGCCACAATTATAGCTTCTTCTTTACTTGTATAATCTGGCAAAAAGTCAAGATATTTAATATAGTCAATTCGCGCTTCTTCAAAATAAATAAATGCAGATACATTATTCACGTGCCCATACATATCTGTTTCCGAAAAACGCACCTTTACAGGAATATGAAATTTAAATTCAGATTTCCATTTTTCCAAATTCTCTATGTAATTTACTGTCCTCATTTAAAAATCCTTTCTTTAAAACAATGCCCCTTACCTAGTATGGAAAGGGGCATTGTCTATGAAACTATTGATTATAACGCACTGTCACTTCCAAAGAAGTTTTTGAATGCTTGTATATTTGTAGCGCGGTTCATAGCAGCAATCGATGTCGTTAACGGAATCCCTTTAGGACAAACTTGAACACAGTTCTGTGAGTTTCCACATCCATCAATTCCCCCATCTTCCATTAAACCATTCAAACGATCGCCTTCATTCATTTCACCTGTTGGATGAGCGTTGAATAAACGCGCCTGTGAAATTGCAGCTGGACCAATAAAGTTTGATTTATCATTAACATTCGGACATGCTTCCAAACAAACACCACAAGTCATACATTTAGACAATTCATAAGCCCACTGGCGTTTCTTTTCAGGCATACGAGGTCCAGGACCTAAATCATGTGTTCCATCAATTGGGATCCAAGCTTTAACCTGTTTCAATGCATCAAACATCCGCTCACGATCAATAATTAAATCACGTACTATCGGAAATGTTGACATTGGCTCCAAACGGATTGGCTGTTCTAATTGATCCACTAAAGCCGCACAGGATTGTCTTGCAGTTCCATTAATAACCATGGAACATGCACCACATACTTCTTCTAAACAGTTCATATCCCACATTACCGGAGTTGTTTTTTCCCCTTTGGCATTAACAGGGTTTTGTCTGATTTCCATAAGACCGGATATAACATTCATATTTGTCCGATAAGGAATTTCAAAGGTTTCCTCATAAGGAGCAGATTCCGGGCCGTCTTGTCTAGTTATTATAAAGGTAACTGTACTTTGTTCAGCCATTTTTATTTACTCCCCCTTTAATGTTTTGTTGAGTAATCACGTTTACGAGGTGGAATTAATGAAACATCAATATCCTCGTAACTGAATACAGGTGATTGTGCTAATTTATCAAATTCAGCAAGCGTTGTTTTCAAGAATTCTTCATCATTACGTTCAGGGAATTCGGGTTTGTAATGTGCACCACGACTTTCATTACGATTATAGGCTCCAATTGTAATTACCCGAGCTAGATGAAGCATATTTTTCAATTGACGAGTAAACATTACACCTTGGTTACTCCAACGGGATGTATCGTTAATATTAATATTATCCCAGCGTTCAAGAAGCTCTTTGATTTTTTCATCTGTTTTTAAAAGCTTCGCATTGTCTCGAACTACTGTAACATTATCTGTCATCCATTCTCCGAGTTCTCTATGAATCTGGTAAGCATTTTCAGTTCCTTCCATATTCATAAGATTTTCAAAGTTATTCTTCTCTTCTTTTTCCAGAGATTCAAATAAATCACCCGAAAGATCCTCTGCATGAACATCAAGACCATCAATATAGTTGATCGCCTCCGGTCCTGCTACCATTCCTCCATAGATTGCTGATAATAAGGAATTGGCTCCAAGACGGTTACCACCATGCTGAGAATAATCACATTCGCCAGCAGCAAATATACCAGGGATACTTGTCATTTGATTTTCATCAACCCATAGACCACCCATAGAATAGTGAACCGCCGGGAAGATTTTCATTGGCACTTTACGTGGATCTTCACCAACAAATTTTTCATAGATTTCAATGATTCCACCTAATTTAATATCCAATTCTTTTGAATCTTTATGAGAAAGGTCAAGATAAACCATGTTTTCTCCGTTAATCCCCAATTTTTGGTTTACACAAACATCAAAAATTTCACGTGTTGCAATATCACGAGGAACAAGGTTACCATACGCTGGATATTTCTCTTCCAAGAAATACCATGGTTCTCCATCTTTGTATGTCCAGATACGTCCACCTTCACCACGAGCCGATTCACTCATGAGTCGTAACTTATCATCACCAGGAATAGCAGTTGGATGAATTTGAATAAATTCACCATTTGCATATTTAGCTCCCTGCTGATAAAGCACGCTGGCTGCTGAACCGGTATTTATCATGGAGTTCGTTGATTTACCGAAGATAATCCCCGGACCACCAGTAGCAAATATAGTTGCATCAGAACGGAATGCTTTGACTTCATGTGTCTTAATGTCCTGGGCGACAATTCCTCTACCAACACCCTCTTCATCAATGATTGCTTGAAGAAATTCCCAACCTTCATATTTTGTAACAAGGCCTTCTACTTCAAAGCGACGAACTTGTTCATCTAAAGCATATAGTAATTGCTGACCTGTAGTAGCTCCTGCATATGCTGTACGATGCATTTGGGTTCCACCAAAACGACGGAAATCAAGTAACCCTTCCGGAGTCCGACTAAACATAACCCCCATGCGATCAAACATATGTATAATACCCGGGGCCGCATCACACATCGCCTTCACTTGAGGCTGGTTTGCAAGAAAATCTCCCCCATACACTGTATCATCAAAGTGAAGCCAAGGAGAATCTCCTTCCCCTTTTGTATTTACTGCTCCATTTATACCACCTTGAGCACATACAGAGTGAGAGCGTTTAACAGGAACAATAGAAAACAAATCTACTTTTACGCCTGCTTCGGCTGACTTTATAGTAGCCATTAATCCGGCTAATCCGCCACCGACAACAGCGACTTTACGATTATTCATTTTGTTGGCTCACTCCTTCTCTTTCTACTAAACACCATATGCAAATTGAATTAATGTTCTAACACCTAAGTAACTGACTACTAAAAATACACCGATACAAGCATAAGTGGAGATTTGTTGTGATTTCGGTGATTGTGTAATTCCCCATGTAACCAAAAAGCTCCATAATCCGTTAGCGAAGTGGAATACTGCTGATAGTACACCGATAACGTAGAACCAGAACATAAATGGATTTGTTAAAATACCTTCCATCAAGCTGTAATCGAGTTCTGCATTTCCAAGACCGATTTGAACACGCGTTTCAAATACATGCCATGCCAGGAATACAAGTGTAATAATCCCTGTAATTCGTTGGATTTTAAACATCCAATTGCGGAAAAATCCATATCTGCTCACATTGTTTCTTGCAGTAAAAACAATATATACCCCTAAAATTGCATGAAACAAGATTGGCAGATAAATCACGAATATTTCCAGCAACAGAACAAATGGAAGCCCTGCCATAAAACCTGCCGCTTGATTAAAACTCTCTTCTCCATACACAGCAAAATGATTCACTACTAAATGCTGCACCAAGAAAATACCAATTGGAACAACACCTAAGAATGAATGCAATCTTCTGTAGAAAAACTCACGTTGCTCTGCCATGTTTACCCCCCTTAGCCAAATTCATTGATTATGTGATATGTAGTCTATTAAAAAAAGTAAAGCGCTTTTATAGCAAATAGCGTAACTTTTTAAAATAGCACAAATTCGTAACATATTTATTGTACTTCTTACTATTAAAAGCGTCAAGAAAACTTAGAAAATAATTTATAGATTAATAGAAATATATAGAACTACGTGTTGAGGAAAATGATGAAGAATACTTGATTATTCCTTGATTTATATAGATAATAATAGAAGTTATTAAACTGTTTCCCCTGAGAAGATAAAAATGTATACTGGACTTTTTTATGGAGAGGATGAAAAGGATGTCAAAAAAGCTACAAATATTAGAATTATCACATCTAGAAGAACTCAATACAACGGGGGCGGGTTATGACATCCTGCGTTATGTGAGCTTGCCGGAATTGCTAGGACAAGAGAAGGATACACTTTTCTACTTTATGGGTAAAAACCTAGCAAGAAAATTTGATATTAATACGATGGAAGATATATATATTCTTTTTGATAAGCTTGGTTGGGGAAATCTTGAACTTATCAAACAAAAGAAAAACGCGTACATTTTTAATCTACTATCGGATGCTGTCGCACTGAGACTGAAAGCTCCTTTCGAAACTGACTTCCGTTTAGAGGCTGGATTTTTATCAGAAGCTGTTCAGATGGTTGAAGGAATGGAATGCGAATGTATGGAAGAAGTAAATCAACGAATAAGTGTGATCGAATTTTCGGTCGTATTTACTGACGCTTAAATTTGATTTTAGGATCTTTACGTGTATATGATTTCTTTTTATCCTAAACTAAATAAACAGGCAGAAGTTCATACTTCTACCTGTTTTCTATTCTTCTTTATTTAAATGATGGAGTATATCTTCTGCCGTATTCTTCGGTATTCCAAGTTTCGTAATATCAGATACAGCAGCTTTTCTTATTTCAGTTACCGACTTAAAATGAGTGAGTAAAAGTTTTCTTCTTTTTTCACCGATCCCAGGTATTTTATCCAATTCAGATTGGAATAAGCTTTTACCACGAAGCTGTCGATGAAATGTAATAGCAAATCGATGAACTTCATCCTGAATACGCTGGACAAGGTAGAATTCCTGCGACTGTCTTTCTAGCGGAACAGTTATCGGAGGAACCCCAAACAACAATTCACTTGTTTTATGTTTATCATCTTTAGCCAGACCTGCAAGTGGTATATCGAGTCCAAGTTCGTTTTCCAATACATCTAGCGCAGAAGACATTTGCCCTTTCCCACCATCAACAATGATCAAATCAGGCAATGGAAGTTTCTCTTTCAATACTCGTGAATACCTTCTACGAATAACTTCCCGCATCGTTTCATAGTCATCAGGTCCCTGAACATCTCTGATTTTGTATTTACGATATTCTTTCTTATTCGGTTTTCCATCTTCAAAAACAATCATCGCCGATACAGGGTCTGTACCTTGAATATTGGAATTGTCAAATGCTTCAATGCGGTGTGGTGTTTCAATATTTAATCGTTCTCCCAATTCCTCTACAGCTTGGATTGTACGTTCCTCATTGCGTTCAATAAGTTGAAACTTTTCATTTAATGCAAGCTGCGCGTTTTTCGTTGCCAACTCCACAAGTTCCCTTTTTCTACCTCGGAGTGGTGTATGCACTTGAATGTCAAGCAGTTGTTCCAACAACGCATCATCGGTACCGATTGGAACAAGTATTTGCTTCGGTTTTAAGTGATTTTCATGCAAGTAAAAACGACCGATGAAGCTAATAAATGTTTCTTCATGTTCATCAAAGAAAGGAAAGACAGTAACGTCCCTTTCAATTAATTTTCCCTGACGGATGAAGAATACTTGTATACACATCCAGCCCTTATCATAGTTATAACCAAATATGTCTCTATCTACAAGATCGTTCATCGTCATTTTTTGCTTTTCCATAACTGCATCAATATGCTGAATTTGATCACGCATTTCCATAGCCCGTTCAAAATTTAGTTGTTCACTTGCTTCCAGCATTTTGGACTTCAAATTATTCCTGATTTCTTTATATCCACCATGTAGAAAAGATGATATTTCCTGCACGATCGCCTGATATTCTGGTACAGAAGGAGGATTTTCACTGCAAGCCATGCACTGATTCATATGATAATATAAGCATGGACGTCCAGGTGGATTATTACATTTCTTCAATGGGTACAATCGATCAAGTAACTTTTTTGTTTCCCTGGCGGCAATTACGTTTGGATAAGGACCAAAATACTTGCCTTTATCCTTTTTAACCTTACGGGTGATTAGCAACCGGGGATGTCTTTCCGAAGTGATTTTAAGATACGGATAAGATTTGTCATCTTTAAGCATGACATTATATTTTGGGTCATATTTTTTAATTAAATTCATTTCAAGAATAAGTGCTTCCATCTCTGAAGAAGTAACAACATATTCAAAATCCTCTATCTCCTGAACGAGGCGTTGTGTCTTCCGGTCATTTGCTCCCCTAAAGTAGGAACGAACGCGATTTCTTAGTATCTTGGATTTTCCAACATATATAATTGTACCGTGCCTGTCTTTCATTAAATAACAGCCCGGCTGTGCAGGCAAGATTGCCAACTTGCCCTCAATTTTTTCATTCATAGAATTCAAATCCTTTTAATCTTAGAAAATCCCTTGTCACATTAGTAACAAGGGATTTCATATTTTCTTTAATTTTCTTTATATTATACACGGTTAATATAGATGTTCAAAAAACTTTTAATTATGCATGTTTGTTAATAAGGTCAGTTAACGCCTCTTTCGGCTGAAAACCAATTACTTGATCAACTACATTACCATCTTTGAACAATAGCAAAGTAGGGATACTCATAACACCGAATTTACCAGCTGTTTCCTGATTTTCGTCTACATCCAATTTTACGATCTGAACTTTTTCTTCCATATCTCCATCAATTTCTTCCAATACAGGAGCAATCATCTTACAAGGACCACACCAAGGTGCCCAAAAATCAGCTAATACTAGCCCTTTAGATGTTTCTTCTGTAAAATTCTGGTCAGTTACATGTTTAATAGCCATTATTTTATACCTCCTAAAAATACAATATTATGTGAAGCTTAGTATGAGTATATCATCCGACGTATATACTTCCTAATAGTTTGCTTATGTCCCTTACAAATTGAAGAAAAATGACCTGATGTAAACAATCAGGTCATTTCTAAATTATTTTATTTTCTTGATTTCTTCAATGAGTAGTGGAATGACTTCGAATAAATCACCGACAATTCCATAATCTGCTACATTGAAAATATTTGATTCGGCATCTTTATTGATCGCAACAATTACTTTTGAGTTAGACATACCGGCAAGATGCTGTATAGCTCCGGAAATACCGACTGCAATATAGAGGTCAGGTGTTACTACCTTTCCAGTTTGCCCGATTTGCAAGGCATAATCGCAATACTCCGCATCACAAGCTCCACGTGAAGCTCCAACTGCGCCGCCTAATACTTCGGCCAATTCATACAATGGCTTAAACCCATCAGCACTTTTAACTCCACGACCACCTGCAACGATAACATTGGCTTCAGATAGATCTACACCTTTAGCAGCTTTACGGATTACTTCTTTAACAATCGTCCGAATATCTGCTACATCCACATCTTTTGTATTAACTTCCCCTGTACGAGACTCATCCTTGTCCAGTGGTGGAATATTATTTGGACGAATGGTAACAAGAGTTATACCACTCGTAATAATTTTCTTTTCAAAGGCTTTACCTGAATAGATTGGGCGGATAAAAATAGCCTTTCCTCCATCAGATTCAATATCAACAGCATCAGAAATGAGTCCTGTCTGCAATTTACTTGCAAGCTTAGGAGTTAAGTCCTTTCCTATCGACGTATGGCCCATAACAATTCCTGTCGGAGACTCGTCATTAATAACAGCCATAACAGCCTGACCATATCCTTCAGATGTATACGTTTTCAAATTTGAATGCGACACAGTTGTAACCCTATCCGCACCATATTCGATCATTTCCCTTGCCAAACCATCTAAAGAGCCATCTCCAACAACTACTCCAACGACTTCAGCATCTGAACTAATTTTTTTCGCTGCAGCAACAGCCTCGAAAGAAACGTTTCGTAATTCCCCTTCTCTTACTTCACCAATAACTACTATTTTATCACTCATATCATTGCTCCTTTCCAATATCTGTCTTTACAGTACTTTTTTATCATTTTTAAGTAGAGATACTAGTTCACTTACTTGATCTGCTACATCACCTTCGAGCACCCTTCCAGCTTCTTTTTCTGGTGGTAGGTAAATATCAATTGTTTTTGTTTTTGCTTCGACATCATCTTCTTCCAAGTCCAAATCATCTAATTCCAGCTCATCCAGTGGTTTCTTTTTCGCTTTCATAATACCTGGAAGAGATGGATAACGTGGTTCATTTAATCCTTGTTGACAAGTTACCAGTAATGGGAGACTAGCCTCTATGATTTCTACATCACCTTCAACGTCCTTCTCGATAACTGCACGATCCCCAGCTATTTTCAAACTAGTAATAGTAGTTACATATGGAAATCCTAACAGTTCTGCTACCCTAGGCCCAACCTGACCACTAGCTTCGTCAATAGCTACATTACCTGCAAGAATTAAATCAACTTCTTTATCTTCAAAATAAGCTTGGAGAACTTTAGCTGTTGTAAACTGATCTCCTTCTTCAAGATCTTCTTCAATGTTAATTAACACAGCTTTGTCTGCTCCCATGGCTAATGCAGTTCGAAGTTGTTTCTCAGAGTCTTCATCACCAACCGTTACTACTGTAACTTCTCCGCCATGTGCATCACGTTGAACGATCGCTTCTTCCACCGCATATTCATCATATGGATTAATAATGAATTCAGCACCGTCGTCTTCAATTTTCCCACCGGACACAGATATTTTTTCCTCTGTATCAAATGTCTTTTTTAATAGTACATAAATATTCATCTGGCATCCTCCTAAACTATTAATATCTATTTATCCTGGAAATTTGGTTTACGTTTTTCCAGAAAAGCCTGTACTCCTTCTTTTGCATCTTCAGAACCGAATATTTCACCAAATGCTTTCGCCTCTTCACGAACTCCTTTAGAAAACTGTTCGGTTTTTGCAAATGGAATAAGGTGCATAATCTGATTTATTGCCGGTTTACTTTTAGCAGCAATTTTTTCTGCTAGTTTCATAGTTTCAGCTGTTAGGTCCTCTTCGGGTACTGCTTTGTTTGCCAATCCATATTCAACCGCTTGTGTCCCACTGATTGGTTCACCGCTAAGTATCATTTCATACGCTTTTGCAGTACCTACATATCCTGGTAAGCGCTGCGTTCCTGCGAATCCGGGAATAATTCCAAGACTCATCTCAGGTAAGCCTAGTTTTGTTTTTTCCGTAACAATACGGATATGACAAGCCATCGCTAGTTCTAGCCCGCCACCTAAAGCAGCACCATGTATAGCTGCGATAACTGGAATGGAAAATTTTTCAATACGGTCAAATATTTGTTGGCCTTGTGTGGAAAGGGATTCGTATTCGGAAGCATTCTGTAATACTGTAAATTCTTTAATGTCTGCACCTGCTGAGAAAAACTTTCCTTCACCCTTAAGTACAACTGCTTTAACCATGTTTTCCTCTTCGATTTGATCGAGTTTCTCGTTAATGTCTTTTAAAAGGGACCTTGATAACGCATTTGCAGGTGGACTTTGAATTGTCAAATAGGCTATTTTTGCATTTACTTCATAAGAAACTTTTCCCATCGTATAAGCATCCTCCTTTTTAATTAATTCTGTTATCGATCAATCTGTTCGTGACAAGGCTCCAATCAGTAATGTATGAACCTCTGGCACTTGACTCAGCAAATCGTATTTCTGTTCCTTCATGACCCAATTTGTCACAATCTCATCTAGTGTCCCAAATATCATTTGCCTTACTAATGGAGTATTTAAGTCACTGCGAAAATGATTTTGTTCGATACCTTCTTTCACAATATTGTCTATTACCGTTAGATACGGTTTTAAGACGTTATTAATTTGAAGACGAAGGGAATAATTCGATTGCCTCAATTCCAATTGTGTTACAATCGCCAGGTAATAATCCGCAGAAAGTTGTCCAAAATGCTCCTCGATTAATGTCTGTAATTTCTCTTCTGCATTCTGTTTCTGACTTGTGGATTCAGCAATTTTTTCAATAAACTGACCCATTTTTTCTTCAAATACGGATACAAGCACATCTTCCTTATTTTTAAAATAAAGGTATATCGTGCCATCTGCTACTCCGGCAGCTTTGGCAATCTTGGAAATTTGGGATCCATGATATCCATTTTCTGCAATGACTCTCACTGCTGCTTCTATAATTTGGTTATACTTCGGCTTATTATTTCTCATGTCTTTCTCCTTAGATGCGTCCAATCTTTCCTAACTGAGTGAATGATCATTCATAATTTATATTGTAACTTCAACAGATTATTCTGTCAATGGAAAGCTTGTCCTAATTTAAAGGAAAAAAGAGCACAAGGCTCAAACTGTCTTCGTTACTTCTGTCTGTTTGCTTGTTTCTTCATCAACTAGTCTTCTTCTCAATATTTTACCGACAGCGGTTTTAGGAAGTTCATCCCGGAAGTCATATAATTTCGGCACTTTATATACAGCAAGATGCTTCCTGCAAAACGCATTTAAATCTTCTTCTGATAGTGAATAGCCATTCTTAAGCACAACATAGGCTTTAACGGTTTCCCCACGATAAGGGTCTGGTATACCTGCAACGACCGCTTCCTGAATACCTTCATGCTCATAAAGTACTTCTTCCACTTCACGCGGATAAATATTATACCCTCCTGCAATGATCATATCTTTCTTTCGATCCACTACAAAGAAATATCCATCTTCATTCATGTAGCCCAAGTCTCCAGTAAACAGCCACCCATCTTTTAGTACATTGTCCGTTTCTTCCTGGTTATTCCAATATCCCTGCATAATTTGCGGACCCTTTACTGCAATCTCTCCAACTTCGCCAACATCTGCTTCTTCTCCACCTGCATCCATGTTAAATATTTTACAGTCTGTATCTGGCCATGGTACCCCAATACTTCCATTAATCCGGTTTGACCAAATAAAGTTTGCATGGGTTACTGGAGAAGATTCTGTTAAGCCGTAACCCTCAACAAGTTTTCCACCTGTAATTTTTTCGAATTGTTCCTGTACTTCCAATGGCAATGGAGCAGAACCGCTAAGACATGCTTCAATAGATGATAAATCATATTTTTTTATGTCCGGATGGTTTAGCAAGCCTACATAAATGGTGGGAGCACCAGGAAATAGTGTAGGCTTTTGCTTGTCGATCGTTTTAAGTACGTCAAGGGCATTAAACTTAGGCATCAATATCATTTTGGATCCTAATTTAATTGCGAAATTCATTACTGTCGTCATTCCATACACATGAAAGAATGGTAAAACACCGAGCACGACTCCTTGACTTTTACTCGTCTTATATAGCCATGCTTCACTCATCTGTACATTTGATGTCAAATTAAAGTGAGTCAGCATAACACCTTTCGGGTGACCAGTTGTACCGCCTGTATATTGAAGCAGTGCAAGGTCAACATGAGGATCAATTACCGTCTCCAGATAATCGTCAGAAGACTTCTCCATTAACTGCTTCCAAACATGGGTATCTTCACTTTGCTCGACTTTGACAACCATATTATATTCCTTTTTCTGAATAAATGGATAAATAAGATTCTTTGGAAATGGCAAGTAATCTTTTATTCCAGTAACGATTGTATGCTTAAGAGAAGTTTTAATTCGAACATTCGTTACTCTTGGGAGAAGAATATCCAAACATACAATAACCGACGTATCGGAATCATTTAATTGATACTCCAATTCCCTTTCTGTATACAGAGGATTGGTCTGAACAACAATTGCTCCAGCCATTAGGCTACCGTAATAGCTTATGACTGCTTGCGGGCAATTCGGCAGCATGATTGCTACTTTATCACCTTTTCTAACTCCAAGAGATTGTAAGTAATTTGCCATTTTCTTGGATTCCGTATACAGTTCTCCATAAGAAATTTCTTTCCCTAAGAAATGAAGCGCTTTCTTTTCTTTGTGGCGTTCAGCACTTTCTACCAGATAAGCATATAAAGGCTTCTCGTCATATTCTAAAGATGGCGGTATTTCAGTCGGATAATGATCATGCCATTTACGGGAAAATTCCATTTAACATTCCTCCTTATAGTTATACTATAATCATTATACCGATTAATTTCTATTTTTTGAAATTTTATTTAATTATTTTTGTAAATTTCTTTGTCATATTAAATAAAAGATACCTACTACTAGAAAAATAACTGCGACTACGATTAAGATTTTCGCCAAACGATCCAGTACCATTGCTGGCTTCCCCCTTTATACGATGCTTGCACCTATCACAAATGCCAAACCAATTGAAATCATCATCGAAATGAATCCCACTGCGGTATTTCCTTTCCCAATTTCTTCATCAATTTTGATTGTTGGTGTAAGGAATTCAAAAATCAAATAACCAAATAATAATAAAACAAAGCCAAATAATCCCCACCCCATTGATTGAAGAAGGTTATCATTATGTTCAATGGAATAACGAAATATCGTCGCTAATCCGAAAAGTTTACCACCGGTTGCCATTGCAACAGCGAAATTTCCTTTTTTAATCTCTTCCCAGTTTTTGTAGGATGTGACGAGTTCAAAGATTGCCAGAAAGACGAGCGTACAGAGAACAAATACACTATACCGGGCAGCAGTTACAACAATAATATTCTCCCAAAAGCCTTCCATCACGGTCAATCCTCTCCTGTACTATATGTAGCTTTCGCCCCTCTCAAGGGACGAAAGTGAAATCATTGTTTATCGTAAAAAATAAGGAGGTTATCGAAATTCGATGACGGTAACTCCACTTCCTCCTTCATTTCCTTCACCGGCTCTTGCTGATGCAATATGTGAATGACGCTTCGCATATTCTTGCACACCTTTACGTAAAGCTCCCGTACCTTTTCCGTGTATAATAGACGCTTTAGAATGTCCTGCAAGTAACACATTGTCAATGTATTTTTCAAGTTTTAATAGCGCATCATCATATCTTTCTCCACGCAAATCCAATTCCGAACGAACATGATAATTTGATCCCTTAATTGTGGCTACTGGTTTATGGACGGTTTGTTTCTGTTTTTCAAGTAGTTGAAGGTCATTTCTTTTAACTTTAACTTTCATAATTCCTACTTGTACCATGTATTCTTTATCATTTATTTTCTCCAGTACTTCGCCGTTCTGATTAACTGTTAATAGTTTAATTTCATCACCAGGTTTTAAGTCCTGTTTGTCGGTGGTTTTTTTCTCAACCGATTTTTTCTGCTTTTTGGAGAGGTTCGGTTGAGCATCTTCAAGCATTTTTTTCGCTTCAATCCATTCATGTTCTTTTAAAGTAACATTTGACTTCATTTGGCGGATTTCATTCACAATAAACTCTGCTTCTTCACGTGCTTTCTTTAAAGCCTTCTCCGCTTTTTCTTCTGCTTTTTTGTATAGCTCTTCCCGTTTCTGCTCCAATTGCTTCCATTCTTTTGCAATATCAGCACGCAACTGCTCACTTTCAAGCAAAATTTCGTGGGCTTGTTCATAATCTTTTTCAGCATCAAGCTGGGATTTTTCCAAGGAAGCGATCATTGTTTCCACACTTTTGGAATCAACACCAACAAGTCCTTTAGCCCTTTCGATTACATGATGATCCAACCCAAGCCGCTTGGATATTTCAAAAGCATTGCTTCGGCCTGGAACACCGATCAGTAAACGATACGTAGGTTGTAATGTTTCCACATTAAATTCAACAGATGCGTTAACTACATTCTCCCTATTATAACCATATGCTTTAAGTTCCGGATAGTGGGTCGTGGCAATTACGCGCGCATTCCTGGATACGACTTCATCGAGAATCGACATAGCAAGCGCAGCACCTTCTTGTGGATCTGTACCAGAACCAAGCTCATCAAATAAAACCAATGATTGGTGATCCACTTGTTGAATGATGTCCACGATGTTTGTCATATGGGAAGAAAAGGTACTTAAATTCTGCTCGATCGATTGTTCATCACCAATATCAGCGAAAACATCTTTAAATACAGCCATCTCACAGCCATCTAATGCTGGAATCTGTAATCCAGACTGGGCCATCAATGTACATAAACCGATCATTTTTAAGGTTACCGTTTTCCCACCAGTATTTGGGCCAGTTATGACGATTGACGTGTAGGTTTTTCCAATTTCAACATCATTCGGAACTACCTCATCCATCGGAATTAATGGATGTCTTGCCTGTTGCATTTTAATATAGCCTTGATCATTAATTTTGGGTTTTGCTGCCTTCATTTTCTGTCCTAGTTTCGCACGTGCAAACATAAAGTCAATTTTAGCGAGGACGGTGACATTTGCATATAAATCATGTTCAAAGCTTGCTATATGTTCACTTAGCTCTTTTAATATCCGTTCGATTTCTACTTGTTCTTTACTGACTGCCTCATGTAATTGATTGTTCAGATCAACAACCGCTTTTGGTTCCATAAATAAGGTTTGTCCAGAAGAGGATTGATCATGTACAATTCCACCAATGGAACCTCTATGCTCCTGCTTAACAGGAAGTACGTAGCGGTCATTACGGATGGTTACAATAGCATCTGAAAGCATATTACTGTTGTTTCTCGTATAACTCTCTAGCTTTTCTCGTATTCTATTTTCATAGGTGCGAATCGATGTTCGAATACTGCGGAGTTTGGTAGATGCATTGTCTAAAACATGGCCGTGATCATCGATACAACTTTTTATACTTTGCTCGAGTTCCCGAAGTGGGGTTATTTGCTCCACTAATTCATATAAAATAGGCAGTTCTTCATCTTCCAGATTTTCAATAAATAATTTAACCTGCCTGCCTCCATATATCGTATTAGCTACATCAAGGCATTCTTCCGTTGATAGAATGCCTCCAATCGCACTTCGTTTCAGACTTGCTCGAATATCCGTAATGCCCCCAAGCGGAATCGCTTTGTTAAGACGTACAATATGGGCCGCTTCATCCGTTTCCTGCTGTAATTGAACAACTTCATTCAATTCTGTAGAAGGACTTAACCTGCCTGCCAGATCTTTACCAAGGGATGTGGCTGCGTTGCTATTCAATTGTTCCTTAATTTTTTTGAACTCTAGTACACGGAGAATCCGTTCATTCATGCTATATACTCCTTTAAATGTGTTTCTAAGTCGGAATAATTTTTATTTATTTTGATTAAAAAATTCCAGTAGTTTTTCTTTTGTCCATGTATTCATAACCATATCTTTCTCTACCCAGCCTTTTCTAGCAACCCCAACACCATATTTCATATGATCAAGCATTGGATAGCTGTGTGCGTCGGTATTGATAGCTAAAGTAACCCCTGCCTCCTGAACTTTACGCACCCAGTCAGATGATAGGTCCAACCGATTCGGGTTTGCATTAATTTCCAGAGCAGTATTCGTCTCTTTCGCCTTTTCAATCAGTTTCTCCACATTAACATTATAACCTGGGCGTCTTCCAATCAATCTTCCAGTCGGATGCGCAATTAGGGATACATAAGGGTTCTCCAATGCATTATATAATCGCTTCATAATTTTTTCTTCTGATTGATTGAAGCTGGAGTGAATTGCCCCTATAACATAGTCCATTTCGCGTAGAAACGCATCTGAGAAATCGAGTGTGCCATCAGGCTGAATATCCATTTCCACACCAGCAAATATATGGAAATCATCCATTTTTTCATTCAACTTTGCAATTTCTTCACGCTGTTTCAGTAATCGTGTCTCATCCAATCCATTGGCAACCCGAAGGTATTTAGAGTGATCTGTTACAGCCATATAGGAGTAACCCTTCTCCCGAACACGTTTTACCATCTCATCAAGTGATTGTGCGCCATCACTCCATGTCGTATGCATATGCAGATCACCTTTGATATCCTGTAATTCAATGAAACGCTTCTCTTCTGTAAAAGCCTCGATTTCACCCGTGTTTTCTCTAACTTCAGGAGGAATAAAAGAAAGTCCAAAGTGGCCAAAGAATTCTTCCTCCGTGGCAAATGTCAGAATTTCATTTGTTTCTTCTACCTCAACCCCATACTCACTAATTTTATCCCCTCGGGATTTAGCCAGCTGTCTTAATGCGACATTATGATCCTTGGAGCCGGTAAAATGATGTAATGTAGTTGCGTACTCTTCCATTGTTACGAGTCTGAAATCAACATTAATGTCAAAAGCTTCCTCCAGGGTGACAGATACTTTTGTATCTCCTTTGGCTATAACATCTTTAATATCAGGTATTGCAAGTAAGGCATCTCTTACTGCAGATGGATTGGAAGTTGCGATAATAAAATCAAGATCTTTAATCGTTTCTCGCATTCTTCTTAAACTACCTGCGCGTGAAAAGGAATCTATCTCATCCATTTCCGTCAAATAGGCTTCAATTTTCTCAGCTACGGGAAGCATCATGGCGATGGGAAGACGCTCTGGACGTTTTCCTGCTTCTTCCAGTGCAGCAACAATTTTTTCTGCCGTTTTCTTTCCAAATCCTGCAAGGCTCTCCACCTTACCATCAAGGCATGCTTCCTTCAGCGTGTCGGCATCCACAACATGTAGTTCCTTGTATAGTTTGGACAATTTTTTACCACCAAGACCCGGAAGATTCAATAGTGGGATTAAACCTGGTGGTACTTCCTCTGCCAGTTCTTTTAATGTTTGCGATTCCCCATTTTCCACATATTCTGCAATAACTGTACTTGTACCTTTGCCTATTCCTTTAATTTTTGTAAAATCATCAATTTCTGAAAGTGATCTGTCATCCGTCTCAAGTGCCTGTGCAGCTTTCCTGTACGCAGATATTTTAAAAGGATTTTCCCCTTTCAATTCCAGATATATAGCAATTTGTTCAAGTAATTTAATAACATCTTTTTTATTTACCGCCATCATCTTACCTCGCTTTATCTTTTCGTATCTAATAAAAAACTGATTCATGTTGGATAAATACTATTGTACATGACATACAAGGTATTCCCTACTACGATGAATCAGTCCTTCATAATTATATCTTCATTGATGTATCCCCAGTATAGGAGAACCATAGTTCGAGAATTTTCTCCGAGAAATACGGAGTTTGTTCAATAATATACAGGGCAATCGATGAATGATTAACCGCAGTTTGAATGCCATCCATTGGTGTCAATGCAAGGATATATAACAGGATAAACAATATTAAATATACCTCCAGAAAACCTAAAATGGCACCAAGCAATTTGTTCACCGAGCTTATAATCGGGATGGAGGCAACGAAATCGAGCATGGAAGCAATAATCTGCAATACAAGCTTTACAGCAAAAAAGATAACTGCAAAAGCGATCGCATTATAAAATGCATTTTCAAGCGGCATTGACTCTAGAAAATCGGCCCATGCACCTTCACTTGATAATTCGGGGTAAGGAATCCAGAGTGCGAACCTTGTACCTAACTCATCATAATACATAGCTGCAACGATGAATGCGATAATAAATCCGCCCAAATGGAGTATTTGTAATATAAAGCCCCTCTTTAATCCCATTAAAAATCCAAAAATTAATAGTAGTACTAAAATTAAATCCAACATATGTTACTTATCCTCTTTCTTTTTAACCGACCCCAAAAGAGTTGCATAATCTTCCTTTAGTTTGAGGTAATCATTCATTGTATTTACAGCAGTTAATACCGCCAGTCTCGTTGTATCCAATTGATTATTCACATTATAGATTTCTTTCATTTTTTGATCTACCAGACTCGCAACCAACCTTACATGATTTTCTGATTCTGTTCCAATAATCGTATATGTTTTATTATGTATGTCTACTGTTATGCGATGTTTATCGTTCTGGCTCATGATGATACCTCCTGCCGAAAAAATCTTCACTTAATATTAACATGAAGTTCTTGCAAAAAGAAGTATTTCATTATGATTGTCATTTTGCTATAGTGTCTATATGCAATGAATAAAGATATTTAATGGGACAACAAGCAACTCACAAGATTAAAAGAACTCGGGGATACGTGTAATCGCAAGTATCTACCTGCTTTTTCAGAGGGAGAATAGAACATGAATAAGCAAATATTGCATAACGACTGGGCACAACTATTAAGCGATGAGTTTAACAAGCCCTATTATATCGAATTATGCGAGTTTCTAAAAAAAGAATATGCCACCCATACGATATATCCGGAGATGGATCATATTTTCAATGCGCTCCATCACACTCCGTTTCATCAAGTAAAGGTAGTTATTCTGGGTCAAGATCCATATCATGGTCCAGATCAGGCACATGGCTTCAGTTTTTCAGTAAAACCCGAAGTTAAACTGCCACCATCATTACGGAATATTTTTAAAGAGCTTAAATCTGATTTAGGTTATTCCATTCCTGAACACGGTTATCTAATCAGCTGGGCCAAACAAGGTGTTCTTTTGCTGAATACCGTCCTGACTGTAAGAGCTGGACAGGCACATTCACACAGAGGCAAAGGCTGGGAATATTTCACAGACCAAGTAATCAAATTATTAAATAAGAAAACTGAACCTGTCGTTTATATACTGTGGGGAAGTGCAGCCAAAAAAAAGGTGGCTTTGATTGATACCACAAAGCATTTTATTATCCAGGCACCCCACCCGAGTCCGTTAGCAGCGTATAGAGGATTCTTTGGAAGTAGTCCTTTTTCACAGACAAATAGGTTACTCAGAGAATCGGCATTGGATGAAGTTGACTGGCTCCTTCCGAGCAAAAATAAATATGTTTGATTAAGGTGCTCTATACATGGAGCACCTCTTTCTTTTTATACAGGTTTCCTGAGGCGCAGTGCAATGCTGTAGTTCAGATATGTGAACTTCAGCACCCACCCTATTACATTAAAAAAAGGCTTCCTCATCACTGAGAAAGCCTTTTGTGGCAGCAATCGTTTAAAAAACAGCCATATATTATGATCTTACATACGAATTAAATTTATCATTAACCGATGTAATAATTTTTTGATAGGAGTCTTCTACTTCTTCATCCTTTAATGTTTTTTCCGGATGTTGATAAAGAAGACTGTAGGCAATTGATTTCTTACCTGCTTCGAGATTGGCACCTTGGTACACATCAAAGATATCCACTCGTTTAACCAATGGTGCACCTATTTCTTCAATATGTCCTTTTATATCTCCAGCATGGACGTCTTCATCCAAAATGAAGGCTATGTCTCTTGCAACTGAAGGGTATTTCGGTATTTGTGCATAGGAAGGAATATCTTCGTATGCTGCAAAAACAACTTCAAAATTAACATCAAACACGTACGTTTCTTTTAAATCCAGTTCTTTTGCAACGGTCGGATGCAATTGACCAATAAATCCAATGGTTTGTTCATTCATTTCAATAACCGCACAACGCCCTGGATGCATGTCAGCTACTTTTGCCTTTCGGAATGATACTGGAAGTTCCAGATGCCCAAACAGTCCTTCGATGATCCCTTTTACAACATAGAAATCGACTTCTTTCTTTTCCTCCTGCCAAGGCTGTTCCAACCATTTACCTGTAAGAGCGCCCGATAAACGTAATTTCTCATCCGGCTGTTCTGTTAATGTTTTTTCATTTGAAACAAAAATACTTCCAAGCTCATAGTAACCGAGATTCGCTTGGTTTCTTGCGCTGTTGTATGAAAGGACGTTTAAAATTTCCGGTAAAATGCTTAGGCGGAGATATTTATGTTCTTCACTCATCGGCATCGCCAGAGCAACTGGTGTAATCTTATTTTCACTGATTTCCGGGCTGATGAGTCTCTTTATATCAGTAGGATTCGTTAGCGAATACGTTAATGTCTCCATCAGACCTGTACCTTGGATATAATTTTTAACTTTCCGCTTCAAAGACTGCCTACCTGTTAATGCACCAGCCTGTGCGGCACCCTGTGGCAAAGTAAACGGTAAATTATCATAACCATAGATCCTTGCAACTTCCTCAAGCATATCTTCAAATATAGTAATATCTCCACGACGGGTCGGTACTTGCACAGAGAATTCAGAAAAACCATCCTGTTTATAATCAAACTTTAGTCTGTTCAAAATAGACACCACGTCTGCAGCGCTCATCTCTGTTCCAAGTCGGTTATTAATGTGCTCTGTGTCCATTTCAACCACTTTTTCCGAACGGTCAAGCTCATCAAATTCAACTGCTCCTGCTGCCACTTTAGCACCTGCATATTGCTGCATCAGAAGGCTTGCGCGAATACCAGCTTTCTTCACGCGATTTGGATCGATTCCTTTTTCAAAACGGGTACTTGATTCACTGCGAAGACCTGTTTGTTTTACCGTTCTTCTTACCGATTTGGAATCAAAGTAAGCAGCCTCAAGTAGTACATTCTTCGTTTCAAAATTTACTTCGGTGTTTGCACCACCCATGACACCAGCTAGTGCTACAGGTTCTTTCCCATTTGTGATAACAAGGTTTTTCTCCGTCAATAATCTTTCCTGACCATCTAACGTAACCATCGTTTCACCATTAGCGGCACGTCTAACGAGAACTTTTTCCGAACCGAATTTGTCATAATCAAACGCATGTAGTGGCTGACCGTACTCCAACAACACATAGTTTGTGATATCCACGACATTATTAATAGGTCGAATTCCAGAAGCTATCAGATAATTTCTCATCCATAATGGAGATGGCTTTATTTCAACATCTCTAATAACGAAAGCACCATAATAAGGATTAAGATCTGCCGCTTCTACCTCAACAGATATGTAACTTTCTGCTGCATGATCTTCTGTAATTGTAACTGCTTCGTCAGGAAAATTTACCGGCTGATCCAGAATTGCTCCTACTTCATAAGCAACACCCAGCATACTTAATGCGTCTGCCCGATTAGGCAAAATATCCAGTTCCAGAACAGCATCGTTTAAGTTGAGTAGCTCATCAACATTTTCTCCAACACTTGCATCTTCTGGGAATACGAAAATTCCATCTGCAATATCAGTTGGAACATATTTCTCTTCAATACCCAATTCCTTTAAGGAACAGATCATACCGTTGGATTCAATTCCACGGAGTTTTACTTTTTTAATTTTAAAATTACCTGGTAGAACTGCACCAGGTTTGGCTACAGCAACTTTCTGTCCTTGTGCTATATTCGGTGCGCCACAAATTATTTGTAGCTGTTGATCTCCAACGTCTACTTGACAAAGATTCAGTTTGTCGGCATTTGGATGCTGCTCACAGCTCACCACATATCCAACAACAACATCGGTACTTTTCTCTGCAACATATTCCACACCTTCAACTTCTATACCTGACTTTGTAATTTTAGCGGCCAGTTCTTCTGGTGTCAGGTTTCCTAAATCAACGTAATTTTTTAACCAATTATATGATACTAACAATTGTTATGCCTCCTTTTAAAATCAAATTATGCTTTATGGTATTGTTTCAAGAATCGGATATCATTTGTATAAAACTGACGAATGTCATTCACACCATATTTCAGCATTGCGATTCGTTCTGGTCCCATTCCAAATGCAAACCCACTATAAACTTCAGGGTCATAGCCACCCATTTCGAGTACTTTCGGATGAACCATGCCTCCACCAAGTATTTCAATCCAGCCAGTTCCTTTACATACATTACACCCTGCTCCATTACATACCTTACAGGAAATATCCATCTCGACAGATGGCTCTGTAAATGGGAAGAAGCTTGGACGTAAACGAATTTCGCGTTCTTCACCAAACATTTTTTTGGCGAATATATCCAAAGTACCTTTCAAATCACTCATGCGAACATGTTTATCCACATATAAGCCTTCGATTTGGGTGAATTGATGGGAATGTGTTGCATCGTCCGTATCACGGCGGTACACTTTACCCGGGCAAATCATTTTTACTGGCTTTTCCCCTTTATACTCCCGCATCGTACGTGCTTGTACCGGAGATGTATGGGTTCGCAACAATAATTCGTTTGTAATATAAAAAGTATCCTGCATATCACGTGCCGGATGATCTTTTGGCAGATTCAACGCTTCAAAATTATAGAAATCTGTCTCCACTTCCGGACCTTCTCTTACTTCATAACCCATTCCGATGAACAGATCTTCAATCTCTTCTACAATACTTGTTAAAAGATGCGGTCCACCCACCTTAACCGGACGTCCAGGCAATGTTACGTCAATCGCTTCAGACTCTAATTGTTCTTCCAACAAAACGATCTCCAGTTTTTCATTTTTTTCTTCGAATGCAGCTGTAATTGCTTCTCTTACCTTGTTGGCAATTTCACCAACGACAGGCCGTTCTTCCTTGGAAAGTTTCCCCATTCCACGTAAAACACCTGTCAAAGATCCTTTTTTGCCAAGATATGCGACTTTAATGTCCTGAAGCTCTTTGATATCCTCCGTTTGGGAGATTCTCTCCAAAGCTTCGGCTTGTATAGCTTCCAATTGTTCTTTCATTGTTTATTGCCTCCTTAAATATATTAGAAAAACTTAGCAAATGCCTACCTAAGCCTTATACGAATGCCAGAGCCTGTACTTATGTAGATAGGAAAGTGCTGTGCTTTCCTATCAGCGAAAATAAAAAAAGCCTCCATCCCTGAAAAGGGACGAGGCTATTATTTCGCGGTACCACCCTTGTTGACAGTAAGTGTATGAAAAATGACATACGTATCCTGTCCAACTCAAATCTGATAACGGATTTAAAATCCGGAACACCTTTACTTTCCACGTTCAGCGGCTAGTGAGAATCCAACGTCAAACCACCCCACGTCCTATGTGGCGCAATCCGTACGTCGCTAAACTAGCTTTAAGCTTTGATCTAAAGGTCCAAGTGTCAGCTCCAGAGTGAAATGTAGGTATTCTTACACGATCGAAATGCTTTCAGTCTGAGGCATTTCTTCCCTGAATCGCTTTCTGAATACTTACAGGCTCTTTCTTCGCTTGTATATAATACATACATTATAGTTAAAAAATTTACCGGATGCAACTCTATCTTTTTAAATGGTACATAAGAATACCGGCGGCGATACTGACATTTAATGATTCGGCCTTCCCGTAAATTGGAATCGTCACGATCGTGTTGGCCAGTTTCAGCAATTCCGGATGGACGCCTGCACCCTCATTCCCCATAATAATTGCAACTTTATCTTCCGGCACAGTTTCATTATAATTGGTTGCATTCAAAAGGGCTGTAGCCCAAATGGAGAAACCTTTCCCTTTTAGTATTCCTAGTTCTTGGCGGAGATCAGCCTGATAAATCGGAATATGAAAAATCGATCCCTGCGTTGCCCGAATAACTTTATCATTATACAAATCGACCGTTCCTTCTCCCAAAACAATGCCGTCCATTCCTGCAGCATCTGCAGTCCGAATAATCGTTCCCAGATTGCCTGGATCCTGAATGGAATCAATAATAAGAAGATGATTGCCCTTGCGTTCTTCTTGATTCTTCATTCTCATGACCGCCAGTACACCTTGGGGGGTTGTTGTCTGGGATATATGTTCCATCACATTGACACTTACTCTTTCCATTGGATACTTTTCTGTCCAATCTGGTACGATGATATCTTCCTGTGCGATAATTTCAAGAATTTCCCACTCACTCTTGGACGCTTCTTCCAATAAATGAAACCCTTCCACTACAAAAGTGTTTGTATTCATTCTCTCTTTCCGTTTATGCAGTTTTTTCAAACCTTTTACTTTTTCATTCTTTACTGAACTAATCATCATTTTCATCCTTCATTATTATTTCTATCTGTATCATACATATTTTTACTGTCCTTGGTCAAACTATCGTTAGTTTATAATGAGAAGGAGTGTCCTAAATGGATTTAAATTTAAGAAAAGCTATTTATTCAAACATCGCAACCAATGATCAGGACCAACTGGAAGCAACGATTGTCGATGCTATCCAAAACGGCGAAGAAATGATGCTTCCAGGACTTGGGGTACTTTTCGAATTAATTTGGAATCATTCAGAGGAACAGGAAAAACAAGAAATGATTGATGCTTTGGAACAAGGTGTCAAAAAACTTTAAAATGTTAACCAAGATGGATGGGTGCTATGGCATCTATCCTTTTTTTTAAATAAAAGTGTTCATTATCCTCTTATAACGAACACATATTGACTAGTCCGTTTTTAAGTGATATAAAAAGTTGAAATAGTTTTTAATTATATGTTCAATTGCTTTATAATAAACTTAGTAAGACAAAAGAAATGAAAGGGGTAAATTTGTGGGAGAATCGACGAATGACAATCAGAAAAAAGGGGTTTCCAAAGGAATTATCGCACTTATTGTAGGAGTTATTGTGCTGGCTGGAGGGAGTGCAGCTGCATTCATGATTTTGAATAACTCACCGAAAGCATCGTATTTCCTTGCTGAAAAGAATACAATTGATTATATGGTGGAGCAAATGGAGAACCGTTATGAGCCGGAACTCGACTGGTACGAAAAAACACAAACAGGCAAATCTTCATCTACTGTAGAATTGACTGCAGCTTATAATGATCCTGCTGCAAGTACTGGTGGGTATGGGTTGGATCCATCCATGTTTATCAATAATTCCAGTATTATTCTTGATGCACAGACAGATATGAAAAACAGACAAATTTATACAGATTTGAAGGCAACTATTGGTGGTATGGAAATTGATGATATTCAACTTTATTTAACGGAAGAAAAGTTAATGCTTGGTTTACCATTCCTGGAAGAAGTGATTCAAATGAATGATGAAGATCTTGGCCCACTACTACATGAGGCTGATCCAGATGTGTTCACAGGAGAAGAAAAACTTGGTTTGGAAACAATTTTTGAAAGTACAGAGGGTATTCTTCCAGAAGAAGATATAGAATATCTGGAGAAAGAATATCTGAAGTTTATTTATGACGAATTACCTGAGGATGCGTTTACAAGTAGTGACGAATCCATCGATGTAAACGGTAAATCGATTAATTCGGAAAAGATTGCGTTCAAGCTAAGCGAGGAACAATCAAAAGATTTAATCACAACTGTATTGGATAAGATGGAAAACGATGATAGATTAAAAAAAATCCTCGTAGATCAAATGACTGCACAACAATTTGGCAGCAACATTTATATGGATGAAGACATTGATTTATTGATGACAGATTTTGAAACAGCCGTCGCAGAAGCAAAACAAGGATTGGATGAATTTCAAATCCCAGATGGATTATCATCTACGGTTTGGATCCACGAAGATAAGATTGTCCAACGGGATGTTGCAATGGAATTGGGACCAAATGAAGAAGAGTTAACAGCATTGTCTGTAAAAGGAACGCAATTATTAACAGACAGAAATCAATTCTTCAACTATGACATGACTTTTTCAGATGCTTATAGTGAGGGTTCTATGAATATCTCGGGAGATTTAACTTGGGAAGATAATCAGGCAACCGATTCTATTAGTCTATCTGTGGAAGATATCGTGTTATCCTATGAAGGCTCCGAAACACTTGAAGATGGCAACCGAGATTTTGAACGTACGTTTACACTTCAAGACCCAACCAGTGGTGGCGGAAGTCTACTATGGTCAGGCAATGCAACGTATGACAATGACATCATGAATTCCGAAAATAACGTATCCGTAGAAACACCAGACTTCGGTCAGGATATGTTTTCATTAACGATAGTTACCGATGGAAAAATGATAGATTCGGTGGAAAAAATAAGTGATGAAAATGTGAAAGAAATCGGTGGCATGTCCCCTACTGAAATACAAGAGTATATTGAAATGGATGTAACACCTAAATTCCAACAATGGTTGTTCGGTCTCATGGCCGGAGGTGGAATAGGATTTTAAATTCACAAATATAAATTCAGTAAGCAACTATGTTATAGAAATGAGCGTGCTTCAATGCATTTCATCAAACATCTTTTATTATTTACAAAAAATCATTTGATGCAACTAAGGAGGAAGTGGTTATCACTTCCTCTTCTTTTAATTTTCCCAATTATTTTAGTAGGTCTTGCTGCAACAATTATTATTAGCTTCTTCTCCCCTGTCGACAATGCCCTCATTGAAATTGGTTTAGTCGATCTCGATGGATCCGAAGAAACACAACTGGTTGTTCAACTGATAGAAGAATCCTCACAGTTGGGGTCTTATATAGCTATACATAGTATGTCGGAAAAAGATGCCCTAGCAGCAATCGATCAAGATAAAATTAGTTCCTACATCGTATTCCCAGCCAACTTTACGAACCATTTGTATCAGGGAGAATCCGTGGAAATGCCAATTATCGGCAATCCGAATCAGCCATTAGAGAGCTACATGATCACTGAATTGATGGAAAGTGTGGCACGACATCTTCGCTCTTCACAGGCAAATATTCTAACTATCAATAATTATGCCAAAGACTTTGGATTGGATGATGAAGCTCGTAATGATTTTGTTTTCCAGCAGTTTCAGGATTTTCTGTTTTACACAATTGGGCGTGATCGAGTATTAAGTGAAAAAGAAATATCCAATCAAGCTACCGCTTCCCCTGTTGACTATTTTGTCGTAGGAGGGTGGTTGATCATCATTACCATCTGGATCTTTTCCATCTTTCATCTTCTTACAAAAGAACAATCCGATCGTCTGAGAAACAGGATGCGTTTGTATGGAGTCACTGAACTGCAGCAGTCAATAGCAAAAATAATTGTTACGCTCGTCGTTTCTTTATTTTTTTCAGGTATATCCTTTTATTTTCTAAGTAGTCTTTTTGAAACAGAAGTAATACTACAGGACTTTGTAAGAATTGGAATTGTTACGACCTTTTACAGCAGTTTGTTCCTTCTCTCTCTTGCAATTATGGAGACATTGATTTCATCCCAGAAACTTAGATTACTGGCACAATCACTGTTTACTGTTGCTTCCTTGATTTTAAGTGGGGCTATTATCCCAGTTATCTATTATCCTTTATCGATTCAAGCAGTTATGCCTTATATTTTCTCCTTTGAGTCACTACGGTGGCTGCAGGAAATTTTGTTGAATGATAGGCTATATGCTGACTATACCCCGTTGCTGTTAATGAATGGTGCAGCTACTTTACTATTAATCGCAGTCTCTTCCTGGAAGGAGCGTGTCATTCAATGAAATCCATTTTCGAAACACGTTTGATTCAGTGGAAGAAACAGTGGGTATCCCTTCTTTTCTGGTTAATGATGCCAGTTATTGCAACATTATTAATGATTAACATGACGAGTATGTTTCAGGAAGACAGTAAGATCCCAGTAGGCATTGTCATGGAAGAAAACACACCGATGGCTTTAAATCTTCTTGAGTCGGTGAAAGCTTCTCCTTTAATCAGGGTTTACGAACGAACAGAATTCGAAGTACAGAAGATGATTGAAAGCCATGAATTGGACAGTGCCTTTGTTATCGAGGCTGGATATGAACAGCAAATTATGCAAGGTGAGCGTAACCGGCTTATTACAGGTTATAAATCCGACTTATCTTTTGCCTATACTCCGGTAAGCGAAATGTTGATCTCCTATGTACAACAGGATACAGGGAGAGCTAAAGCGGCCTATACCATTATTGGTCTGGCTGAAAATATAGATGCAAGCACCTCCGTTTCATTAGATGAAATTATGAAGAAAACACGGGAGGTACAAGCACAAGAAAACTTAATTCGTACGGATTTCTCATTTAATAATCACGGTGACACCGACCATAAAGAGGAATTAACCATCTGGAATACATGGGGAGTGTGGGTGATTTTCAGTATTCTTTCTACCTTATTCTTGTCTGATTGGATTATAAAAGAAAAAAATTCTGGGATCGTGCCACGTTTTGCATTTATCCGGTTTTCTTTTAAAAGTTATCTACTACAAAATCTTATCGTTTATTCGATTACCCTATTATTATTCGATTCTGCTGCAGCTTTTGCGTTTCATCATTTTCTCGATGAACCGGTTAGCTTAAAATTAGTAGGAGCGATGATTACGTTTCGAATTCTTTGCAGTACAGGAGCATTTCTACTGGCACTTTTATTCAAAAATACTTATTTCTATTACTCTGTCTCATTTGCTTTCGTATTATTATTAGCAATTACTAGTGGAGCAATACTTCCGGTTGAAGGCCTAACCAATCAGTTCCCTTGGCTAGTCTATATGAATCCAATTCATCCATTTTTACAGCAGGAAATTTGGAATCCCTGGTTGATCATCTTTATGCTACTTATCATTATCTGGTTTGCTAAAGGAGAGAAAATAAATGCTTAATGTACAATCCATTTCAAAATCCTATGGAAAAAAACAAATACTCGATACCCTTTCCTTCTCTATCCAAAGTGGTGAAATTGTAGGTTTAGTTGGAGAAAATGGCGCTGGTAAGTCGACGTTGCTGCAAATTCTTGCCACACTAATCAATCCGACAAAAGGAATAGTACAGCTGAACGACCTTGCCTACGAGAAGGACAAAAAGGAAATACGCAAACAAATCGGTTTTGTACCACAGGACATTGCAATCTGGGAAGAATTTACCGTGGAGGAGAATATGGTCTTTTTTGAAAAACTATCCTGGGAAAATAAAAGCAAACAGCAATTGAAACAGCTCTGCCTCGATATGGAACTCGACAAATGGAAAGAACCCGTTTATACAATGTCTGGTGGGATGAAACGTAAACTGAATCTGGCTATTAGTCTGATTCATAATCCCCATGTCCTGCTTCTGGATGAACCAACCGTCGGCATCGATTTGAAATCAAGAAAAGAAATTGGAAATTACTTAAAGGATTTGGCAACAAATCAAAATAAAATCATTATTTATACTTCCCATGACATGGATGAAATTATTAACCTCTGTGATCAGATCTTATGTATCGGCGATGATCCATTCTATAACAACATCTTGGAAGCGGCCGGTAAACATGTTGTTACATTTTAGTATTGCTTAACCTCGAAAATAGTCGTAGAATATACGGTGTATACAGAAAGGAGAAATGTCAGATGGAAATACGGGATTTACAGCAAATGATACAATATCAGGCAATGTCTATCATGACAGGTAACCCCAATTCCACAGGCTTTTCAGGTTCAACCCAATCGATGGATTCGTCGTTTCAGCAACTATTATTGGAAAAAATGAATGAAGCCCAACGGCTAACAACTATAAATACAGCAAAACAAAGTAGCATCGCCTACATAAATCAATATGACAGTCGACCTTCATCTCCTGCTGTTACAGGAGCTATTGGTGGGAATGTTAATCGAAACACAGATTATCAATCACTTATTTCAGATGCAGCAAACAAATATGGGGTGGATGAGAATCTAATCCATGCGGTTATTAAACAGGAGTCCAATTATAATGCTTCCGCCAAAAGTTCAGCCGGTGCACAAGGATTGATGCAATTAATGCCTGCGACAGCTGCAGGTTTAGGAGTAACAAACCCCTACGATGCTCGCCAGAACATTGAAGGTGGTACCAAATATTTAGGGCAAATGCTGCAACGTTATAATGGCAATATTGAACTTGCGCTAGCAGCTTACAATGCTGGACCAGGAAATGTGCAAAAATACCAAGGTATTCCCCCTTTTGAGGAAACGAGAAATTATGTCTCTAAAGTTATGAATTCCTATCTTACTTAATTAGAAAAATTGGCCTTCTTAATGCTTTAGGACGAATAGCTTAGTTGTACTTATGCAGATACTTTCCTATCTATTAGAAAACTTGGCGTTCGCCAAGCCTTTAGTTGCACTTATGCAAGTAAGAAAGTTTATACTTTCTTACTTGCCAAAAAAGGAAACTCTAATTTAGAAGAGTTTCCTTTTTTGGTTTATTCGTTTTAGGTAAGGAGCTTATCTATTTACTTCTATTCTTTTTCAAAATGAATCGTACTTCTTACCGTATCGATTGGGCGAACTTTCTCTTCAATTTGTTCCCGTTTTGATTCAAGGAATGGTGGCAATGATAATTTCTCACCAAGTGTCTCGTATGGCTCATCCCCCATAAATCCTGGACCTTTTGTTGCAAACTCAAATAAAATCTGTGGCGCAACTTGGCAATAGAGGGATCCAAAGAAGAAGCGATCCACAAAGCCTGAAGTCTGGAATCCAAAGCTATGCATGCGATTCATCCATTCATCTAAATCAGTACGCTCATCCACACATAATGCTGCATGGTGAACCGTGCCATATCCTTGTTGTGCCATTGGAAGTACTGTATTGTGTTCAACAACGATTTGGGCTCCATTTCCACCTTCACCGACTTCAAACAAATGGTAAGAACCTTCGCTCGCTATTTCTTTATATAATAATACTTTTTCCAGTACTTCTTTAAAATAATCAAATTGTGAAATACGAACGAAAATCGGTCCTAACCCTGTGATTGCATATTCTAGTGGGATTGGCCCATCCTGCCAAGGAGTTCCTGACGCAAGTCCTTTATTATTCTCATCTGATATTAGTTGGTATTGCTGATCATCAAAATCTACAAATGACAATGTTTTTGTACCAAACTGTTCCTTAATTCCAGCATGGTTTATTTCGAGTCGATCAAAACGTTTCACCCAGTAATCCAAAGCGGCATCACTTGGTACACGTAAAGATGTTTTTGAAATTTCATTTGTTCCATGAACGCCTTTTGGTATCCCAGGGAAATCGAAAAAAGTCATATCCGTACCTGCGTTCCCCTTGTCATCCGCGTAAAATAGATGATAGGTTTGAATGTCATCCTGATTAACGGTTTTCTTCACTAATCGCATTCCTAAAACAAATGTAAAAAATTCATAGTTCTTTTCAGCACTACTCGTAATCGCAGTTACATGATGCATTCCTTTTAGTCCATTCATTTATGATTCCTCCATTGGCTTGGTAATTTTCATTATTTTTAATTAAGGTATCTTTAATTAATTATAAATATAACATGAATGGTGAGTAACTGTCAAATAGTAAGTAATCGTTCTATAAAAGTAAAATAAGAAAGACCAGCGATCTTTTCTGCTGGTCTAATCCTACTTATGCTAAAACAATTTCCTTTACTGTTTCTGCGTCCATTTTTTTGATCACTTCTACAATTAGTTTTACTGCATTTTCGAAATCATCACGGTGAAGAATTCCTGCATGTGAATGAATATAACGTGTTGCAACAGTAATGGATAATGAAGGCACACCATTGCCAGTTAGGTGAA
Source organism: Oceanobacillus sp. CF4.6 (assembly GCF_051262635.1). Classification (NCBI taxonomy): domain Bacteria; kingdom Bacillati; phylum Bacillota; class Bacilli; order Caryophanales; family Bacillaceae; genus Oceanobacillus; species Oceanobacillus sp. CF4.6. The sequence goes on from NZ_JBIMEX010000001.1 coordinate 397,178, forward strand.
TCGACCCTGAATCAGTTCCACCTCCGGCCATTGATGTAAACTGGTAAGGAATATTATTTTCATCTGCTGTTTTTACAACGAAATCACGTAGTCCTTTATGGGAAACCATTGATGCATCATACAACACGATTTGAGGACCTTTTCCAATCTTACTATCTGCATCCTTGTCAGAGATTCCCGGTGTATCCCCTGCAATTCCTACATCTACACCGAATCCGATGTCAGGTTTAACAGCTTGTGCAGAAGTTTTTGCACCACGTAAGCCGACCTCTTCCTGAATCGTCCCAACTCCATAAACAACATTTGGATGTTCTGCACCTTTTAGTTGTTTAAGCACTTCAATAGCAATGGCAAGGCCAATACGGTTATCCCAGGCCTTTGCAAGTAGTAATTTTTCATTTTTCATTGGAGTAAATTCAAAATATGGTACGACCGAATCACCTGGTTTTACACCAAATTCTTCCACTTCTTCTTTACTTGAAGCACCAATATCAATAAACATATCTTTAATTTCATATGGCTTCTTTCGGGCTTCAGCTGAAAGGACATGTGGTGGTTTAGATCCAATCACACCTGTAACATCACCTTTTTTCCCCATAATTGTTACACGCTGTGCAAGCATTACCTGATTCCACCAGCCGCCAACAGTCTGGAAATAGATAAAACCTTTATCATCAATACGGGTAACCATAAAGCCAATTTCATCCAGGTGACCAGCTACCATGATTTTTGGTCCGTCTTCCTTCCCAGTCTTTTTAGCAATTGAACTGCCAAGGTTATCCATTTTCATTTCATCTGCGTATGGACTAATATATTTCTCGAACACTTCTCTTACTTCTTTTTCATTTCCCGGAATACCTTTTGCATCCGTTAAATCTTTTAGCATCGTTAATGTTTCGTCTAAATTTGTCATATGTAAAAACCTCCTTATTTAAATACTACATTAAGTATAACGCGTATCTTTTAAACAACAAAGTGTTAGTAACCTTGATTCTGCCTTTCATAATTTATCTCATTTTTCTTTATATATGCATGCTGTATATCCTCTTCAGTGAATCCAAGAATTGCAGCCAACTGCAACGCTGTTATAAATAGGTTCACATAATTGGCCTCTGTCGTATCATGTTTAAAAATAACAGCAGCTTCAAATACCGCATTAAATTGTTCTGTTTCAGTATGGGGAATAGTTTCCCATGATATTGTTTCATAGCTGAATCCTTTTTCCAAACCGAGTGAGAGAATGAAATGAATCACATCGACATATTCTTCGAGAATGACAGCTTTTTCATTTCGTGGCTTATGGCTCCAAAATTTGAAACATCTCGTTTCATTGGCGAGCTCCCCCAGTTCAACGAGTAATGCTAAGTATTTCTCTTGAAAAACATCTGTCTTACTTAAATCATGATTATTTTCAATATATGTATCCAACTGTTTTTGCATCGTAAATAATTTATCCCAATTCAATGATTTCCCACCTCTTATTTTCGTTATTATAATTGTATCATGAAATTTTTAAAAAAGTGAAACCTATTCACATTCTATTCCGTATGAATAGCCAATAGGAAAAAACAGGGAGAAGATAGAAATGGTCATCATTTTATTTCGTATACTCATTCTTATTGCTTTGGTTCTCCTCGTCTATACGTGGATCCAATATCTAAGAAAACCGGAAAGAAGACTGCAAATTGCCAAAGAATCCAATGAATTCTTCCTTCTTAATGATAACAATAACGATAAGAAGAACCTGCAGCTTGTATATAAAGGATGCCTATTTGAGGGTGAGAAATACTTAGGAACAACGGAAGAGTCATTTGAAGTAGTTGATATCCATGTCACCGTGCGTGACCCAATCGAACTGCGTGGATTTACAAGAGATGACCTCTATTTCTTAGAAAAAGAAATTTTATTACTTTACCCATACGCTAAAGTCACATGGAAACATCCCATAAATCAGCTGATACTAACCGATATGGAATAAAAGCAGCAAAAAAACACGCATCTATACTTTAATAGATGCGTGTTTTTGCGTTTCCTGTACCGGAAAGAAATCCTGCCATTTAATAATGATTTCTTTTCTTCTTAAAATATAAATGAAAGGCAATAAGGCGATTAGAAAGACGAAGAGATAGAAAGGAGTAAGATTAGAAAGCCATCCACCAATGGATGTATAAATAATTACAAACGGAATATTGGATAATAAAGATGATTTCGTGTACTCTTTAAAGCTTGTAGAAACTTCAATCAAACATAGTGATAAAAGGTGAAAGTGTATAAATGGGACCAACCTAAGCAATGTAACCTGTGAGGTTGTTAATTCTGAATGCTTACCCAGCAATTTCTGCTTTACATGCATGAGGCGATTAAGCGATTGTGGCATCCATCCAATCACCGTATAAAATATTATACTTGATAACGTAATTCCAACAATCGAATAAATGGTGCCTGCCACCGGACCAAAAAGAATACCTCCTGAGATACAGATGAACACGACGGGTAGGAATAATAGTGGTCTCAACAGATGAAAAACGATGAACAGTAGTGGTGAAAATAATCCTCCCATCTCAATGAATGTCATTAAGTAGTTCCCGAAAAACTCCATAATCCACCTCCTTCACATTTACATACAGTAAATCATCTAGTGGCAGGACGATGTCTTCTTGGTACATGTATATGACAGGAGACGAGCCTTTATGACATGAAGAATAAAATATAAGTGATGAGAGCAATATTAATCACTATAAGAATAGGCATACCGATTACAAATGAACGGTGTTTTGTTTTATGTCGAAATAAATTCATTCCAATGTAAGTTCCGATAGCACTGCCTAGAACAGCAAGTCCCCAAAATGTTCGCTCAGGTATCCGGTACTTTTGTTTAATTGCTTTTTGTTTATCAATATACATAAGTATAAAACCTGCCATATTTACTCCAATAAAATACAATATGATAGCATTTAAGTCTTCCATGATACTCTCCTTTTTCACAACCCTAGCGTTAGTTGATACTGATTTTTAAACGTATGCTCCTATTAATTTCGAGAAGAGCGATTTTAAAAAAGGACCAAATCCATGCAACAATCGGATTTGGTCCTTCATTTTAAATTATTTTAGTGCTTCTTTAGCTTGACCAACTATTTGAGTAAATGCTGTTTCGTCATTAATTGCAAGTTCTGACAACATTTTGCGGTTGATGTCGATTCCTGCAAGTTTAAGACCATGCATTAATTTGCTGTAAGAAATATCGTTCAAACGAGCAGCAGCATTAATACGAGCAATCCACAATTTACGGAAATCACGTTTTTTCTGTCTGCGGTCACGATAAGCATACTGACCTGATTTCATTACTTGCTGTTTTGCTACTTTAAATAGCGTACTTTTTGAACCATAATAACCTTTTGCTAATTTAAGGACGCGTTTACGTCTTTTGCGTGTTACTGTTCCACCTTTTACACGTGGCATAATAATTCCCTCCTAGTACAATTCAATACAATTGTAGATCCGAATTTAATCGTTAAATTTTATTTTGCTTATTTAGGTATCATTGCTTTGATGCGTTTGTAGTCTCCAGAAGATACAACTCCGCTTTTACGCAATTTACGTTTCTGCTTTTGAGATTTGTTTGCGAACATATGACTGGTGTAAGCATGAGATCTTTTCAATTTTCCAGATCCCGTTCTTTTAAAACGTTTTGCTGAACCACTATGAGTTTTCATTTTAGGCATACTAATTTCCTCCTTGTACTAATAATTCATCGAGTAAATATTTTTATTGCTTTTCATTGATTGGAGCGACCATCATAAACATGTTACGGCCTTCCATTTTTGGTTTTGTTTCAATCGTCGCAATATCTTTCACTTCGTCAGAGAAGCGATCTAACACTTCACGTCCAAGTTCTTTATGCGTGATTGCACGTCCACGGAAACGAACCGCTGCTTTCACTTTATCCCCTTTTTCAAGGAATTTACGGGCATTCTTCAATTTCGTTTCGAAATCATGATCGCCGATTCCAGGTGTAAAGCGGACTTCTTTTATATTGATGACTTTTTGTTTCTTACGCGCTTCTTTTTCTTTCTTTTGCTGTTCAAATCGGAATTTACCATAGTCCATGATGCGACACACTGGTGGTTTCGCTGTCGGAGCAACCATCACTAAATCCAAGTTGCGTGTTGTTGCAATTTCTAATGCTTCCTGACGTGTTTTAACTCCAAGCTGATCACCATTTGAATCGATAAGTCGTACTTCTCTCGCACGAATTTTCTCATTGACATTCATATCCTTGCTAATAGCCAGCCACCTCCAAATATTTTTGTTACTGATCTATCATTGACAAGCAATTTTTTTGAATTAAAAAAGTGTGGGTACAATATTGCACCCACACATCTCCAATAATTTATAAAAAAGTTGGAACCAGTTAACTGCCATGAAGGCGTCAATCAGGTGAGAAGCGGGTGCTCCTACTTGTCTTTAGATCATTTAATTTTCAACTTTACTAGTATATCATGAGAGTAAATCTATGTCAAATCAAGATTTTTCCTCCATGCATATCTTTCCTATTTGACTACACTAACATATAATCTCATAAATGAAAAGCTAGAGTACTAAATAAAGCAGCGTTCAAAATAATTCATCTATTTAAGAACGCTATATGAATTGATATTGCCTTTTATTTCCGAAGTTGTTTCTCAGCAATTTCTGCAATAATCAATGCTTCAAAATCAACATAAGAGAGTGTTTCTGTTTTCTGCTCCCCATACCGGCGGAAATTAACTGCATCTTCTTCAATTTCCTTATCCCCAAGAACGAGTGCGAATGGAACTTTCTGCGTTTGTGCTTCACGGATTTTGTAACCAATCTTTTCGTCACGCTCATCCATTTCCACACGTATACCTTGGAAGCGGAGTTTTTCCTCGACTTTTTTTGCATAATCCAAATGAACCTGTGGAGATACTGGAATTACTTTTACCTGAACGGGTGAGAGCCATGTCGGAAATGCACCTTTATATTCTTCAATCAAGAAGGCAACAAAACGCTCCATCGTTGACACTACTCCACGGTGGATAACGACTGGACGATGTTCTTTTCCGTCCTCACCGATATAAGTTAAATCAAAACGTTCTGGTAAGTGGAAATCCAATTGAACCGTGGATAGCGTTTCATCTTTACCCAATGCGGTTTTCACCTGTACATCAAGTTTTGGACCGTAGAACGCAGCTTCGCCAATTGCTTCCACATAATCAAGCCCCATATCGTCCATTGTTTCTTTCAACATTGCCTGTGCTTTTTCCCACATCGCATCATTTTCAATATACTTTTCTTTGTCTTCTGGATCACGGTAGGACAAACGGAAATAGTAGTCACCGATACCAAAATCTTCATATACCTTCTTCACAAGTTCCACAACACGAATGAATTCTTGCTTCAATTGGTCCGGACGGGCAAAGATATGTGCATCATTCAGTGTCATTCCACGAACCCGCTGAAGTCCTGCAAGCGCCCCACTCATTTCGTGACGGTGCATTGTACCAAGTTCTGCAATACGTACAGGAAGATTACGGTAGCTCCATAGTTGGTTTTTAAAGACCATCATATGGTGCGGACAGTTCATAGGGCGAAGAACCAAATCTTCATTGTCCATTTTCATGACTGGGAACATATCTTCCTGATAGTGATCCCAATGTCCACTTGTTTTATAAAGTTCCACACTTCCAAGTACAGGAGTGTAAACATGGCTGTAGCCTAAACGTTCTTCCAAATCGACAATATAGCGCTCAATATTGCGTCGGATTGTTGCTCCTTTTGGTAGCCATAGTGGTAGACCCTGACCAACTTTTTGGGAGACAGTAAATAGATCCAGTTCTTTTCCCAACTTACGATGATCACGCTCTTTACGCTCCTGGAGTAATTGTAAATAATCTTCTACCTGTGCCTTTTTCTCAAAAGCAGTACCATAGATCCGTTGCAACTGTTTATTATTGCTATCTCCACGCCAGTATGCTCCAGAGATGCTCAATAGCTTAAAAGCTTTAATTTTGCTTGTAGATGGAACGTGAATACCACGGCAAAGATCAAAGAATTCACCTTGCTCATAAATAGTCACTTGCTCATCTTCAGGAATAGCATCAATTAGTTCCAGCTTCAAATCGTCTCCAATTTCCTGGAATCTTACTTTTGCTTCATTACGTGATACTTCAACCCGTTTGATCTCTAGGTTTTCATCCACAATTCGCTTCATTTCTTTTTCAATTCTCGGCAGATCTTCAAGAGTCAATGATTCTTCCATATCGATGTCATAATAAAAGCCTTCCTCGATAACAGGACCTACGCCAAACTTAACATCTTTATACAGACGTTTGATTGCCTGTGCTAACAAATGGGCAGTAGAGTGACGTACCACTTCTATCCCTTCATCACTTTTATACGTTATGATTTCAATCTTCCCACCATGGTTCAATTCACGTTTTAAGTCAACGAGCTGGCCATCCAATTTTATCGCCAAAGCCTGTTTCCTCAATCCCGGAGAAATCGATGCCGCAACCTCTTCTCCAGTTGTTCCCGCCGGAAAACCCTTTTCAGCTCCGTCAGGGAATATAATTCCAATTTCTTCTGCCATGCTAATCTCTCCTTCAATATAAAACAAATTAAAAAAACGCCCATCCCTCTGCACTTACTGCAAAGGGACGGCGTTTTATACATCGTGGTTCCACCCTAATTCCCGCAAAAATCTTACGGCTTCATTATTCTTTAACGCAGAAGATACGCTGTCAATTACTGTTATTTCACTGACAGAGTTCAAAGGTGGTAATTACTTGTTTGCATATAGGAAGCTTTCAGCCACTGACTTCCCTCTCTTAATTATGCTTTGACAAATAATATTGTCCTTATCATTACTTTTGATTTAAACGATTGACGTTTCTAATAAGTATTTAATGAGTATTATAGACCGTCATATAAGTAAAATCAAGTCCAATGTTAATCATTATTTAAATAATAAGGAAAAGGAAAATTGCTGATTGGTTGAAAATCTACTTTTTCCTGAAAAACATTGATGACCGTTAGTGTTTTCGGTTCTGATGGATCGTCACCATATATTTTTAATTTTTCAGGAGCCATCGCAATTAGCGGAGCAAGATTAAACTCATTATCATGGAGTCCAACAATATATAATGGTTCCTTTTTCATTAATACCCGTAACTCGATAGTGGTCAATCGCTTTCCATTCTCTTTAAAAAAAGCAAATGAATTCCCTTGCAAAATATGGATAACTGGTAATCCTGGTTTCTTTTTTATAACATATGCACGGACCATATCAAGAAACGCCTGATGATCTTCTTCTCTTTTGAATTCGTCAATTGCAAGTCCCACAAAAGAAATTAGCTGATCTTTGAAATGTTTTAAACGAAAATTGACAATCGAGTCAAAGTGGAACTCAAAACTTTCTTTCAAATTTGCAATAAATAAGGTTTTCAGAATTAAATGTTGATCTTTATTACTTCTTAATCGTTTACTTTCTTCGTCTTCTCCGGTAATGATCCAATGCGTTAAGTCATGAATCCGTTCAATTTCCTCATGCTCGCTATAATAATAATAATCCGTAATAATGCGTTTAATCATTGTTCTTAACCGGTGTGTCATAAAAACATCTACCATCGTACCAGCAATCATATCCACCAATTCATTTTTGGGCAGTTTCTCCACAAATTTCAGATGATTGCCCCATTTCTCATCCGTTTTCCAAATTAGCTCAATCTTTTGATGTTTACGAAATAAATGCTCACAAAAACTGATTACTTCTTTATTCGATTCAAAAAATACCTCCACCAATAATTATCACCCTCATCCACGACCAAACTGTTACATTATATGGACAATCTGTATAAAAAATGATTAATCTTCCTAATCTAGCAAGTATTTTCCGTAGTAGTTTTGTTTGGGCGTTATTACTTGCTGTTGTAACTGATGATAGCTGCCTTCTATTTAAACGTATGCAAGTGGTTAAGCGAATAGAGCAATTGTTTTAAAAAATAAAAAAAACCGAGAGATGTGGTACCTATCCCTCAGGCTTTTACAATTATATATTATACGGCACTTACACTTTTGTTTTTACAATCGACGGTTATGTCCTTCGATTTTCACTTCTTTACTGACTTGTTTAATCCGTTCGATGATTCTTCCAGCTTTTACTGTTTCTACTCCACTCTTTGTTGTAGCGAGCTGGACTTCAAGTTGGTCCAAATCATAATTAGACGTAAAAAAGACCGGCAGACGTTCCATCATCCGATATTGAAGAACCGAACCAAGAATTTCATCCCGGAACCATGCAGATTGAAGTTCAGCTCCGATATCATCCAACATCAAGACATCTGCTTTCTTAAAATAATCAATCTTTTCATTAACAGAGTCGTCCTTGAACGAACCTTTAATTTCACGTACAAATTCGGGCATATAAATTAACGTAGATGATATATTGAATTTTTTCAGTTCATTGGCAAGTGCACCTAAAAGGTACGTTTTTCCAACACCAAATTGTCCGTAAAAATAAACACCCTTACGAGGGAGATCTGTTTTAGCCTGATCTAAAAAGTCCAAAAGCTCTGCAATTGCTGTAATCCTCGTCTCATCATTCGCTATATCCGAAAAGCTTGCCTGAAGTATTTCTTTGGGCATATATAGACTTTGAATTAATTTCTGCTTCTCCTGGTCCTTTTCATACATCACTCTACTATGACATTTTTCATAGGACAAACGAATCTCGTCATTCTCCACATGAAGCACTGGTGAATAGCCCGGTATCATATTTTTACATGCTCGATAGGATCCACATTGATCACATTGTTTTACCTGTGTTTTGTACTCATAAAGTTTAATCAGACTTTTATTTATTTCAGCTTGCGTAAGTTGCGGATGCAATGTTAGAAATTCACTAATTTCTGGGTCGTTCAACACTTCTTGTTTTATTTTCACGTAATTTTCTTTGAAATTTTCATTTGTTTTCATCCATGATTTTAATGAAGACTGTATTGGTTTCAATTTAACCATCCTAACACATGATTCGTTTAGTTTCCGTTGGAATATTGTCTGAGTCGGGCAGCAATCTTTTCCTGCTCTTTGGATATATTCATGCTATTGCTTACTTCCGGTTGCTTCGTCTGTTTATGTTTTCTTTCTTTAAACCAATCGGGAACAACTTCTTTGGAATTTTGCTTTTTGCTGTAGCTTGACTTTCGTTTCATATCTTTTTGGAAACGTTCTTGCTCTTTTTTCGCAAACACCATTGCCTCTTTTGCTGTTTTAATATTAGCTCGCGACCAATGACTTGCAATCTTTTCCAAATATGCTTTTGACAGCTTCATATTTGACTGTAAAAGTACATAGTGTATAAGAACATTCATCACCGGCGCCGGTAATCCTTGAGTTGTCATAACTTCGCGAATTGCTTTCATGTCCTGTTCCGATGCATGTTTCCCACTGGATAAATCCTCTAGAAGCTGCTTCGGTGATATTATCTCCAACTCCTGAATAAGCATTTCCTCTTTCGTCGTCGGTACTTCTGCTGGTTCCTTTTTCACAGTCTGAACCATCTCCGTCAGTCTGATTGTCTTATTATTATTTTTCGCCTTAAACAAATCGTGGCAGGCTACTTTAAATTCTTCTGTATCGAGTAGATTTTCATCGTTTAATGCCCATAAAACCGACTTGTCGATTTCATGCGTTTCCAAATCATAAAGCACCATCATTTGATAAATCAGTCTGCGATTTGTGGAAGTAAGTACCTTCCCTGCAGGAATCATACGTTGTTTGAGCATTTGCTCCATCCAGGAGAAATCCATATTTAATTCTTCCGTAGCTGATTCCTGTTTCGGGATTCCTTCCAATGCTTTAGCGGACGGGGTAAACGTCTGAAAAACCTCACTAAAAACAGCCGTTATATTCTCTCCGCGATCCGTAACAGCAGCTTTTAAGTAACGATTTTTTAACATGTTAAATTTTTGATCCCCAATATGGTGAAACAACAATTGGGAAAGCATTGCATCTTTAAAGAATTTATCAGGTGCAAATGGGCTCTGCAGCTCATATGTATACAGATCATTCGACTCCCAGTTCTGTTTAAATGTTTTTAACAAACCGATTCCTTCAAGCTTAAGTCTGGACTGATAGATTTCATCCAACGGGAGATTTAAGTAATTCATCAATGAGTGATGCGTCTGGGGTGAAAAATCCTGTTGGAGTTCCATATCATGCAAAAGGGTCTGGTAAAGTGACACTGCCTGTATCCCTATCAATGGTTGATATAAATGGGTCAGTGACCTGGCGTAGTCTACCGGCAAATATTCTTTTTGATGTACAATATAGCCGTCCACCGGCAAAATTCGTCCTATATAATTCATGTTTATCACACCCTTTTGTACGAAGTAACGATTATTTGCTGTTTTTGTCTGTATTGATAATGTCTTTAAGCTCGTCCAGGAAAACAGTAATGTCTTTAAATTGACGATAAACGGAAGCAAATCGAACATACGATACTTCATCGACCTTGGATAATCTTTCCATCACCAATTCTCCAATATCATTGCTGGATACTTCAGAAGAACCTTGATTTCTTAATGCTTTCTCCACATCCAGTGCTAGAGATTCGATTGTCTCAAGTGCAACCGGTCTTTTTTCACACGCTCTAATCAATCCTCTTGTCAGTTTTTCTCTGGAAAATTCCTGTCTTACTCCATCTTTTTTTACGACAATTAAAGGTACTTCCTCAAACCGCTCAAATGTTGTAAAACGAAAGCCGCATTTCTCACATTCTCTGCGTCTACGAATCGATCGCCCTTCTTCAATAGGACGTGAATCCAGTACTTTCGTATTCTTGTTTTGGCAATTGGAACATCGCATTTTGTTCAACCCCATTCATCCTGGCTTTCATATTTACATATGTTTATCTTTGATCAGTGGTAACTCTCTATTTACCTGTGTATATAATTGGTTGATGAGTTTCGTGCTGTACCCAAAATCAAAGGGCAGTAATGATTCCGTAGTTACTGAAAAATCAATAGCTGTATGATAAGGTCGAACCATAATAACCGTTGCAACAACAAAAACCTTTTTACCTTTCTTACTGACTACACTCATTTCACCATGTTCAGCAGATATAGCTTTTACTTCGAAGTCCGTACTGTTCGAAAAAAAATTTTCCAATGTAGCCAAAGCTTTGTCTTTACTAGTTTTATAATAATGTGTTCGTAGAGAAGTATCCCAATGTTTTTCTCCAGTCTCTGCATGATTGTTAAAATATTTTTTAAGCATTTCACTAAATGACATATTTCGCACCCCAACCTGCATTGTTTCCCATGCATATCTATTACTATTCATTTTAACATGTTTCAAAGAAATCCTCTAGTTGGTAATATTTAAAAACACCTGTTTCGATTTTTTAATCGAAACAGGTGTTCATCTAATCTATGATTATGATATTATTGCTTCATGATGAAACATATAGCTTCCTACGTGTTTTGTTAAATCAAGAACACGTTTGGAATAACCCCATTCATTATCATACCAAGCAATTATTTTTATTTTGTTTCCTTCCATAACCATTGTGGATAATCCATCAATGGTTGCTGAAAAGTCCGTTGTTGTATAATCAATCGATACTAATGGTTCCTCCGAAAAATCAATAATTCCCTTGAGTTCACTTTCAGCAGCAACTTTAAATGCTTGATTGATTTCTTCCACCGTCACGGATTTCTCTACATCCACGACTAAATCAACAAGCGAGACATTTGGAGTTGGAACACGTAATGACATACCATGAAGTTTTCCTTTTAAATGGGGTAAAACTTCACTTAAGGCCTTTGCAGCCCCAGTCGTTGTAGGTATGATGGATTGTGTACAACCACGTGAACGACGTAAATCTTTATGTGGATTATCCAAGTTTTTCTGGTCATTTGTAAATGCGTGTACGGTTGTCATCAGACCATTAATAATAGAGAAATTATCATCCAATACTTTTACAATAGGCGCAAGGCAATTCGTGGTGCAGGAAGCATTAGAAATGACATGATCTTCTTCGTGTATATAGGCTGCTTCATTTACTCCCATTACAATTGTTTTATCTACTTGTTTCCCCGGTGCTGTGATAACAACTTTCTTTGCCCCTGCCTCCAGATGTAACCCCGCACTTTCTTTTGTTTTAAACTTGCCCGTTGCTTCAATAACTACATCAATCTCATATTCTGCCCAAGGAAGTTTTTCCGGTTCTCTCGAGTTCACAATCTTTACTTTTTTTTGATTTACTTCGATTCCATCCTGAAGCGCTTTCACTTCCCCGTCAAAAATACCATGAACACTATCATATTTAATTAGATGTGCAAGTGTTTCAGGAGGGTAGCTTGCATTGATTGCTACGACTTCTAATTGGTTATCCGTAATTGCTTGACGGAACACCATTCGTCCGATTCTTCCAAATCCAGTTATGGCCACACGAGTTTTGTTCATAAGAAACTTATTCCTCCCATATATGTTATACTTTTGTTTACTTTTATATTAATTAGTATAACACATTAGGTTTAAAAAGTGTTTGGCATATATCACAATTTTTCTAAGTTTTTTATAAAATGGACATCCATACAGCTTTTTTATAAAAAAAGAACCGTATAATGGAATTATTCCATTTATCCAGTCCCTCATTTTTATAATACGGTCCAATTTTTTAACAGTTTTTCCAATTGTTCGTAGGAACTTGATTTTGAGCCGTTATTATCGATTACTGCATCAGCCAACTTCACTTTTTCTTTCAGTGGCATCTGAGATTGAATTCGTTGCATGGCCTCTTCCGCTGTAGATTGATCCCGTTCCATCAATCTTTCAAGCTGTACAGACGCATCAACAAATACAACGATGGTTCGATCTACAAAATCGATTAGCTTGCTTTCAAATAATAAAGGGATATCCAGCACGACACATTTCGCTCCAGCTTTAAAATAAGCATCCCTTTGATACAACATTGTTTCGCGTATAGCTGGATGCACGATACTATTTAAAAGTTCTCTTTTGGATTTATCTGCAAAAATGATTGCACCTAATGCTTGCCTATCTAACGTCTTATCAGCTCTTAAAATCGTTTCGCCAAAGGTTTCAACGACTTTCTCATAGGCTTTCTCACCAGGTTGAACAACAGTCCTTGCAATTTTATCCGCATCCACCACGGGAATGTTGAAATCATCAAACATGAGAGATACCGTACTTTTTCCACTAGCAATACTTCCGGTCAAACCGATGCATAGAGACATGAACCTTCACCTCTTTTAGCTTTTTTGACAAGTTGGACATACATGTGTTCCTCGTCCCCCAACTTTCATTTTCGTTATTTCCGTACCACATTTTTTACAAGCCTTTTTATCCTGTCCATATACAAATAATTCCTGCTGAAACATTCCCATATCTCCCTGGCTGTTTACATAGGATCGAATGGTCGTTCCTCCAGCCTTAACCGCTTCTTCAAGAGTAACAATTGCCTGCTCTTGAATGGATTTAACTTCTTTCTTTGTTAATTTACTTGCCCTTTTCAAAGGGTGAACTCCAGCTTTAAACAATGTTTCGTCGACATAAATATTACCAAGTCCTGTAACAATCGTTTGGTCCAAGAGAGCTGCTTTAATAAAACGGTCTGTTTTTTTCAGCTTTTGATAAAAATAGTCAAATGTAAATGTATCATCGAAGGGGTCTGGTCCTAGCTGCTTTAATGGCTTGTTCGCAAATTCCTGGCCTTTCGCATATACGTGCATCGTACCAAATTTCCTTACATCGTTATAACGGAGCTCTTCACCATTTGTAAACGTAAAAATGACATGGGTATGCTTTTTCACTGGTTCAATGGATTGATGGACACTATACTTCCCTTCCATTCGCAGGTGGGAAATCAATACATGGTCATCGAGATAAAACATTAGGAATTTCCCTTTTCTGGAAAGGTCACGAATTGTTTGTCCTTGAAGCAGGACCTTGAAATGCTCTGTATCATCGGGTTCTTTAATAATGTTCGGCCAATAGATATCTACCTTTTCGATTGTTTTATTTAAAACAAATCGTTTTAATGTGTTTTTTATTGTTTCTACTTCCGGTAACTCTGGCATGTGTGAATTTCTCCTTATTTTGCATCGAACCAGCTGCTACCATATTCATAATCCACTTTCAATGGCACATTTAATTCTACGGTATTTTCCATCATTTCTGGTACGATTTCTTTCAAGATTTCTAATTCTTCTTTTGGAGCTTCAAGAATGAGTTCATCGTGAACCTGAAGCAGCATTCTTGCCTGAAGCTTTTCATCTTTCAATTTCCAATGTAAATCAATCATTGCTTTTTTAATGATATCTGCTGCACTACCTTGAATTGGGGTATTCATTGCAGTACGCTCGGCGAAACTTCTGAGATTGAAATTGCGGCTTGTAATTTCCGGCAAGTATCTGCGTCTGTTCATGAGAGTCGTTACATAGCCCTTATGCTTTGCTTCCTGAACGATTTCTTCCATATATTTTTTCACACCTGGATAACTTGTGAAATAGCGTTCAATAAAGTTTTTGGCCTCTTTTCTTGTAATTCCTAGACTTTGGGAAAGTCCATAATCACTAATACCATACACGATTCCAAAGTTTACTGCTTTCGCTTGTCTTCTCATATTGGATGTAACTTCATCTTTTTCCACATGAAAAACATCCATTGCAGTTTGGGTATGGATATCCAAATCATTTTTGAATGCCGCTACGAGTTTTTCATCGTTTGCAATATGTGCAAGTACACGTAATTCGATTTGCGAATAATCGGCAGCAAACATAATCCAGTCCTTTTTAGCCGGTACAAATGCCTGTCTAATCTTTCTTCCTTCTTCCAGCCTGATTGGAATGTTTTGCAGATTAGGTTCAATAGAGCTTAGTCTGCCGGTTTGAGTCAATGCTTGATTAAATCGGGTATGAATTTTGTTTGTATCTTTTTTAACTACTTTTAATAATCCTTCAATATAGGTGGATTGAAGTTTTCCTAGCTGACGATATAGGAGTAGCTTCGGTATTATTTCATGGTCGTTTTGCAGTTGTTCCAGAACATCTGCGGCAGTCGAATAACCAGTTTTTGTTTTCTTAATAACGGGAAGACCTAATTTTTCAAATAAAATAGGACCAAGTTGTTTCGGTGAGTTTAAGTTGAAATTCTCCCCTGCCAACTCATAAACTTCTTTCTCTAACGTATTTAAACGGTCTTTTAAATCTACACCCATTTCTTCCAATTTGCTAATATCAACCTGAACTCCGAGATGCTCCAATTCCCCGAGGATTAAGGCAAGCGGCATTTCTAGTTCTTTCAGTAATCCATACTGCTCATTTTCTCTTAATCGTTCTTCCATTTCATCTTTTAATACATATAATGTAGTTGTCTTTCTGACGACATGTTCAGCAAGTTCTGGAAGATCTGGAACTTTTAATTTTGCTCCTTTCCCGTACACTTCTTCATCGAATAATACATCCTTTTTCCCCATTCGGTTTCCGATGGCGGGTATATCATGATTATTTTCTGCCGGGTTGAGTAAATAAGAAGCCAGAAACATATCAAAGGTGATTCCCTGAATGTGAATGTCGTTCCTTAGAAGAGCAACCATTGTTTTCTTCGCATCGAAAACACGCTTCGTCTTTGAACCGTCTTCTGCCCATGTTTTAAATATATCGGAATTTATTGCGATTTCAGTTGGAATGAAATATGCTCCACTTTCATTGACGATTCCAAATCCGTCAATCGTTGACTGATGGTAATTTTCCCCAATCATTTCAACAACAAGTGATTCATTACCAATAAACATACTTTCGATCACTTCTTCAACAATAGTAAATGAAATATCTTTCATTTCTGTACTTGCTTCTTGTTCCTCTTCCACCCCATCAGATACACGATTGAGCAATGACAGGAATCCAAGATCTTTAAACGCCGTACTGACTTTTGACTGTTCAAAACCGTCATATGTAATATTGTCAACGGAAATTTCAATCGGAGAATCGCGATTGATTGTTACGAGTTCCTTACTCATATAAGCATCTTCTTTATGATTGGTCAGGTTTTCTTTTAATTTCTTTCCGCTCACGTCATCAAGATGATTATATACTTCTTCCAAAGTGTTATATTGCTTAATAAGCTTGGTTGCTGTTTTTTGGCCTACACCCGGCACGCCTGGAATGTTATCCGAACTATCTCCCATCAATGCTTTTAAATCAATGATTTGTTCTGGTGTTATTTCCATTTTTTCAACCATATAATCAGGAGTGTATTTTTCAACATCACTAATTCCTTTTTTTGTCACATGAACCGTAACTTGTTCAGAGACAAGCTGAAGTAAGTCTTTATCCCCGGAAATAACGGTTACTTCCCACTCTTCATTATCACCTTGCTTGGACAATGTGCCGATAATATCATCTGCTTCATATTGGGCAAGTTGATAATGTTTAATATCAAATGCATCAAGCAGCTCCTTTAAAACCGGAAATTGTTCCGAAAGCTCAGATGGTGTCTTCTGCCGTCCACCTTTATACTCCTTGTACGTTGAATGGCGGAAAGTGGTTTTTCCTGCATCAAAAGCTACTAGCATATGGGTGGGTTTCTCTTCTTCTAATATCCGCAATAACATTGTAGTAAAGCCATAAACTGCATTCGTATAAACGCCCTTATCATTATTTAAAAGTGGCAACGCGAAAAACGCGCGATAGATAATACTGTTGCCATCGATTAATACCATTTTTTTTGACATTTAAGTTATCCTCCTGTTTAAACGATTCCTTAACTCATTTTAGCATTCTCTACAAGGAAATGAAAAAATAATGATATGCATTTCCTAAAACAGACTTACGAGCAGGATAAAAGTATACAAAAAAACATCCTCTGTAATAAGAAGATGTTTATTTTGGTAAATAAATATGAATGGTTGTACCTTTATTAATTTCACTTTCCACTTCGATTTTCCCATCATGTACTTCAACAATATGCTTCACGATCGCCAACCCAAGACCGGTACCACCTGTATTCCGGCTCCGTGCTTTGTCCACGCGGTAAAAACGCTCAAAAATTCGAGGTATCGCTTTTTGTTCAATTCCGATTCCAGTGTCTGCCACCTTGATATGGATATAGTCCTCGACATGGCCGAGATAGAATTCCACACTGCCATTTTTAGAAGTATAGAGAATTGCATTGTCCAACAAGTTTATAATTACTTGTTTGATTCGCTCCTTATCAGCTTTCATCGTCAATTCGGAATCAATATCGACAGAAAATTTCAGTCCTTTTTGCTCTGCATTATGTTTTAGAGCAGGTAATACTTCATCAATTAACTCTCCAGCCTTGAACTTATTCAAGACCAAATGAAAATCTTCTCTTTCTAGTCGGGACAAAGATAATAAATCCTCTATTAACAGTTGAAGGCGATGACTTTCATTTTGAATGATGGTCAAGAATTCCTTCGTTGTATCTTGATCATTTATACCGCTTTCCAATAAAGTCTCGGAGAACCCTTTAATTGATGTGATAGGTGTGCGCAGTTCATGGGAAACATTGGCTACAAAGTCCTTACGTGTTTTCTCCAATTTTTTTAATTCCGTTATATCATAGAGAACCAATACTGCACCTTTTAGCATACTTCGTTCATTAAAAATAGGTGCTCCAATTATTTCAAGATGCAATTTATTTAATCCTGATCTATGGGTAAATGATTCTTTAATATTACGTTCATAAAGAAATGTCTTTTGTACCGTATCATGGAATTTTTCTTCTTCAAGGACATCGTAATACAAGTAACCTTTATAATCTTTCTCCGTTTTACCGAACATTGATATGAATTTTCGATTTACGACGTGAATATAACCCTTCTCATCAATTAATACGAGTCCACTTTGCATATTATCAATGATTGTCGATAACTGTTCAGACTGTCTCTGCTCCTGCATGGAAATCTCACTCATATTCCTTGCCAGCGAATTGATTTTCAGGCTAAGCGCTCCAATCTCTTCGCTTGCAGAACTATGAAATCGGACATTGTAATTGCCTTTAACGATTTGGCTAATGGTGTGTGTGGCCTTATGAATCGGTTTTACGTATTTATTAAATAGCAGGGAAAACATTGACAGAAAGATAACCATGTCAATCAATAAGAGAACAATTAAAACAAAAGGGTGGCCTTCTGACTGCCATATAATCAAACCTGTCACAAGTAGACTCAAAATAATAACCAATACATATGGTAATAATGCTTTGGAGAATAAATCTTTCATTAAATCGGCTCCTCCATTTTATAGCCAAGCCCTCTTACCGTTTTAATATAAACAGGTTTTTTTGAATTCGGTTCAATCTTATCTCTCAAATGACTTATATGTACATCAACAATTCGAGTGTCACCAACAAAGTCGTAGTCCCAAACACTGCTTAAAAGCTGATCTCTTGATATAACCTTCCCCTTATTTTTGGCAAGATGGAATAACAACTCAAATTCTTTCCTTGTAAATGAGATCGTATTGGAATTCATCTCTGCCTCATAACGTTCTGGGTAAATCACGAGAGCACCAACTTTCATCAAATTAAAATTTTGCTCTGCAGATTTTTTACTTCTTCGTAAGATTGCTTTTATTCTTGCAATCACTTCTTTCGGACTGAATGGCTTCGTTAAATAATCATCTGCTCCCATTTCCAATCCAAGAACTTTATCAAACTCTTCATCTTTTGCTGTCAGCATTAGTATAGGAGTGTCAATTTTATTCATTCTTAAATGTCTGCAAACTTCCATCCCATCCATCTCCGGAAGCATTAAATCAAGCACAATTAAATCATATTCATTCGTTTCACATTTTTGGACAGCTTCACGTCCATCGTAAGCAACGTCAGTCTGAAAACCTGCATTCTCAATATTATAATTTAATAGAGTTACTATCGGTTTTTCATCATCTACAATTAGAATTTTTTGACTCATATTCAGAACCCCCAACTTCAGCAGCTAATTTTTCTCTCTCTTCTATTAATATCTTAACATTAATATCCAAAAACGTATAATAAATAAAGAAATATTAAAAAAACTTAACATCTAAGTCAGTGTAGTATTTCCGTAAATTCTTGGATTTAGTATAAAAAATCTCCGAATACATGAACTGCATCCGAAGATTTATAAAAATACTATTACAATTAACTTAATAACGATAGTACTTTTTTAACAGAAGCTGCAGATTTATCCAATGCTGCTTTTTCTTCTGCAGTTAAATCCAATTCAATAATTTCTTCAATACCTTTCCCACCTAGGATTGTTGGTACTCCAAGGTAGATATCTTTATAACCGTATTCCCCTTCAAGGAAAGCAATGGAAGGAATCACACGACGCTGATCCTTAAGAATTGCTTCAGCCATTACTGTCAATGAAGCCGCAGGTGCATAATATGCACTACCGTTGCCAAGCAAGCTAACGATTTCTCCCCCACCAGTACGTGTTCGCTGAACAATTTCTTCAAGACGCTCTTTGGAAATCAATGTTTCCAATGGTACACCACCAGCATGAGAATAACGGATTAATGGAACCATGTCATCACCGTGCCCACCAAGAACAAAACCTGTAACGTCTTTTACAGATAGGTTTAATTCTTCAGCAACAAACGTCCGGAATCGAGCAGTATCAAGTACACCTGATTGTCCAATAACGCGTTCTTTTGGTAATCCGGATTCTTTAAATACAGTGTATGTCATTGCATCAACCGGGTTCGTTAAAACGATGATTGTCGTATCCGGTGAATAGTTAACAATATCTTTTGCTACCGCTTTCATAATTTTAGCATTTGTATTTACTAAGTCATCACGGCTCATACCTGGTTTACGTGCAATACCAGCAGTAATGATAACCAGATCAGAGTCTTTTGTATCTTCATAGTTTGAAGTACCAGTAATTTTCGCATCAAAACCTTGCACAGGAGCTGCCTCTGCCATATCAAGCGCTTTTCCTTTTGTTGGGTCTTCCATTTGCGGAATATCTACGAGTACAACGTCACCAAGTTCTTTTTGAGCAAGCATTAGAGCAGTAGTTGCACCAGTAAATCCTGAACCGATTACTGAAATCTTATTTCTTTTCAATCCCATCTTAATTATCCCCTTTTTTGTAAGCTATCAGATCATGATCATCATGATTAAATTAAAAACAAACAGCGTGGTGAGCGACCAATCAATCGGGTGGTCGCCTCCACTACTGTATGCTAATTAACCCATATTTTTAATTAATTCTTGACCAAACTCGGAACATTTAACCTCTGTCGCGCCATCCATCAACCGCGCAAAGTCATATGTGACAACTTTAGATGCAATTGTTTTATCCATTGAAACAGTAATTAGGTCTGCTGCTTCTCTCCAGCCAAGATGCTCAAGCATTAGTACAGCTGAAAGAATTACGGAAGATGGATTCACTTTATCAAGGCCAGCATACTTAGGTGCAGTACCATGAGTAGCTTCGAAAATAGCATGCCCAGTATCGTAGTTAATGTTAGCTCCTGGAGCAATCCCAATTCCGCCTACTTGTGCTGCAAGTGCATCTGAAATGTAATCCCCATTGAGATTCATTGTTGCTACAACATCAAATTCCTTTGGACGGGTTAAAATCTGTTGCAGGAAGATATCAGCAATAGCATCCTTCACAAGGATTTTACCTGAAGCTAATGCTTCGTCCTGTGCTTTATTAGCTACATCTTTGCCATCCGATTCCACGAGGCGGTCATACTCAGCCCATGTAAACACTTTATCACCATATTCTTGTTCAGCAACTTCATAGCCCCATTGTTTAAAAGCACCTTCAGTAAATTTCATGATGTTACCTTTATGTACGAGAGTAACACTATCGCGTCCTTCAGTTAGTGCATATTCTATAGCTGAACGGACCAATCGTTTCGTTCCTTCTTCTGAGACTGGTTTTACGCCAATACCTGAAGTTTCAGGAAAGCGAATATTACTTACACCCATTTCATTTTTAAGGAATTCAATTACTTTCTTTACATCATCGGATCCTTTTTGCCACTCAATCCCCGCATAAATATCCTCTGTATTCTCACGAAAAATAACCATATCCACATCTTCCGGACGTTTTACTGGAGAAGGCACACCTTCAAAATAGCGCACTGGACGCAAGCAAGTATATAAATCAAGTTCCTGACGCAATGCAACGTTTAGGGAACGTATTCCACCACCAATTGGTGTTGTTAATGGACCTTTGATTGCAATTTTATATTCATTAATTTTATCCAATGTGTCTTGAGGAAGCCATTCGCCAGTTTTATCAAATGCTTTTTGACCAGCATAAACTTCCAACCAATCTATTTTCTTTTCTCCGTTATATGCTTTCTCAACGGATGCTTCAATTACTTCTTTAGCAGATGCCCAAATATCTGGACCAGTACCGTCACCTTCAATAAAAGGAATGATTGGATTGTTTGGTACGTTTAAGTTCCCATTTTCTACGATAATTTTTTCTCCCTGTGCCATTAATAATACCCTCCTAAATTTATCTGAACAGAATAGCCGGATTACCAGCTATCCTCAGTTTCATTTTATAAAATTAGCCACGTTTTGCAAGTTCAACATAATCTTGCAACTCTGGGCCCGTATATTCCGCACGTGGACGGATTAAACGATTGTTTTCATATTGTTCCAGAATATGTGCTAACCATCCTGAAGTACGGCTTACTGCGAATATCGGTGTAAATAAGTCATGGTCAATACCCAGGCTGTGATAAACAGATGCACTGTAGAAATCCACATTAGCTGGAAGTCCTTTGTGCTTTTTGATATAATCTTCAATTTTAACAGACATATTATACCATTTTTCCTGACCTGTAAGTTTAGTCAGCTCTTGGGACATTTTTTTCAGGTGTTTCGCACGAGGATCTCCATTTTGGTAGACGCGATGTCCCATCCCCATAATTTTTTCTTTGTTTTCAAATTTCTTTTCAATATAAGGGATTGCATTTTCTTCTTCGCCAATTTCACTTAGCATCTTCATAACGTTTTCGTTTGCTCCACCATGCAAGGGTCCTTTTAGCGCACCAATTGCAGCAGTAATACCAGAATAAATGTCTGAAAGCGTTGCAACACATACTCTTGCTGTGAAAGTAGAAGCATTTAATTCATGATCTGCATGCAGTACTAACGCTTTATTGATTGCTTCTATTTCAATTTCCTCAGCTTCTTTTCCATTAAGCATGTATAAGAAGTTTTCTGCATATCCCAAATCCTTCTTCGGTTTAACTGGGTCTTGACCATTACGGATTCTGGAAAAAGCGGCTACTATCGTTGCGATTTTCGCTTGGATTGAAACAGCTTTCTGTTTATTTACTTCAGTCTCCATTACATCTGCCTTGCTATCATATAACCCAAGTAATGATATTGCAGTACGTAATGCTGCCATTGGATGAACGGTTGATAAATCATAAGAACGCAAATGATCAATGATCGCATCTGGAATTTCCATATGTTCTGCGAGTTCTTTCTTCATCTTTTCCAATTCAGTCGTATTTGGAAGTTTCTGATTCCACAATAAGTACACGACTTCTTCAAAACTCGAATTCTCAGCTAAATCATCGATACGATAACCAACATACGATAGTTGGTCGTCAATGATGGAACTGATAGACGATTGAGTTGCGACAATACCCTCTAGCCCCTTTGCTGATGTTGTCATAGTAACCCTCTCCTTTTTTTATGTTAATTGTGGCACGATAAAAAAACACACACAATTACCTGACAATAATATCGATAGCGTGATGTACGCTCGCTATTCATAATTAAATAGCAGAAGTCATGCAACGCTTCTACTTAAATCTTTTTATACTTTTAAGTAGCTTATTATTGTCTACCCCAAATATTATTATAAAGTAATTTTGGCAGAAAGTGAATTGAAACCGTTTAAATTTCTGATTTTTGCTATAAATAATATGATTTTACAGAGGTTTATGTTGTTATATCTATTTTTTATCTGCTCTAAGTTTTCGTATCTGGAAGTCTATTATTCCTTCGTTCATCATATAAAACTAGTACAGGCCTGCACAGGTTTCTAAATTAAGGCTTTAATTGGAGTGTACTAAGTATGCAAAAATTATTTCTACAGCAATTTATACGATTTCTTATCGTAATCGTTATGTGTATCCTCGTCAGCATGGCATTTATAAATACGTTCCATTATATTTACCCACTGTTGATTGCTGTAATCATTTCCGTCATCATTCACCCATTTGTCCGTTTTCTTGAAAGTATTACAAAGCTACCAAGGTTTCTATCTGTATCGTTTATGATGATTGGTTTGATTCTCTTATTTTTCGGCTTTCTATTATTAATCGTTACCGAGGTTTATCAGGGCTCTTTATTTCTGGCTGATCAGTTACCAAAACATTTTCATTCCTTTGTTTTGTATCTAGAAACGTTTTTTAATAATCATTTATTACCGTTATATAAGGTGGTCATTTCCTTCTTTCATTCGCTTGATCCAAATCAGCAAGTTACAATCAATGAATATATTCGATCATTAACAGATTTCGTTGCATCTTCAGGAACGGAATTACTGAGTAGTACCTTGGCAAAAATTCCCACTATGCTCGCTATCGTACCAGGATCATTAACAACTGCTATCTTTATCTTACTGGCAACGTTTATGATATTAAATGATTTTGAAGATTTAAAGCGGATTTTACAACGAATTATTCCAGTAAAGGCAGGAAAATCGTTACATGAGCTCATTAATCATCTGAAGTTAGCAATTACCGGATTTTTCAAAGCCCAACTGATACTAATCTTTATTTCAGCTTGTCTCATTCTGACTGGCTTATTGATTCTACAGGTTAAACATGCATTAACCATTAGCTTATTCGCTGCTGCAGTCGATTTCATCCCTTATATCGGAACAGGTATCCTATTTATTCCCTGGATTCTATACACCTATTCCGTATCCGATTATTCGATGACCATTGGACTCAGTATTCTATATATGATTGTGATTCTTTCCAGACAAATTCTGGAACCAAAAATACTTTCCGCGAGCATCGGGATTCATCCATTGATTGTACTGATTGGTATGTTCGTTGGTATACAATTATGGGGATTTGCAGGACTTCTGATTGCTCCACTACTTATCGTTTTGGGGAATGCGTTGTATCAGTCAGGATTCTTACAAATAATATGGAATTTCATCAAAGAATAAAAATATCATTTGCGATAAATAATTGTTCCATTTCCCATCATTTTGTTCATCAATTTGCGTATCATGTTCTTCATAGGGGTTCTTGTATATGGAATTACTAAAATGAATCCAACCGTATCTGTAATAAAGCCCGGTGAAAATAAGAATACAGCTCCAATAAAGATGCATATGCCATCCATAATTTCTTCTGTTGGAGGAATTCCCTTACTCATCTGTAACTGGGCTCTTCTCCATGTATCTATGCCTTGTTTCTTTGCAAGGGTTACACCGATAACTCCGGTCAAAACGATTAGAAATACGATCCACCAAGGTCCCGTCATTCCACCGATCCAAATAAAAACACCGATTTCCGAAGCGGGAATAACTAATAAAGCCAATAATAACCAGCGCATCATAAAACATCCTTTCTCAGACTTAATTTTAACATGATTCTCTAAAAATAAAAAATAGAAACCGGCAATATACCGATTTCTATTTATAAGATTATTTTAATTAAAGAACACTCGCATGTCCTTCGTAAATATCACCTTTTGTACCATCAACTGTAATATCCTGACCATTTTCAAGTAATTTGAAAACATTGCTCACTCCAACGATTACTGGGATGCCCAAGCTTAAACCTACGACAGCTGCATGGGAAGTTAAACCGCCCTCTTCCGTAATAATTGCTGCTGCTTTTTCAATCGCAGGCATCATATCACGATCTGTAGCGTGAGTAACAAGAATATCACCATCCTGTACGTTTGATAATGCTTCTTCATTACTCTTAGCAAAAACGACACGACCGTAAGCGCTTCTTCTTCCAATTCCTTGTCCCTTAGCTATAACATCGCCAATTACATGGACTTTTAACAGATTTGTCGTACCACTTTCGCCTACTGGTACACCTGCAGTAATAATTACTCTACTTCCGCGTTTGCATAGGCCTGTATCCAAGCCTTTGTTAATTGCAATGTCAAGCATTTCATCCGTAGAACCTGCTACATCGCCCTGTACCGCATGTACACCCCATACAAGGGAAAGTTGACGATTAACGGCATCAGAGAAAGTAACCGCAAGAATCGTTGCTTTTGGTTTATATTTAGAAATCATTCTAGCAGTGTGGCCGCTTTCCGTTGGTGTGATAATCGTATCCACATTTAGGTTCATTGCAGTATGTGTTACCGATTGACTAATTGCCTCTGTAATTGTCATGTCCACATTTTTAGAACGCTCTTCCAAAATCGATTTATGTTGCAGTGCAGATTCTGTTTTCAATGCAATATTGCTCATTGTTTGGACAGATTCAACTGGATAAACCCCTGCAGCAGTTTCTCCTGAAAGCATAATTGCATCGGTTCCGTCAAAAATCGCATTCGCTACATCGGATGCTTCTGCTCTTGTCGGACGTGGGTTTCTTTGCATAGAATCAAGCATTTGCGTAGCAGTAATAACTGGTTTTCCTGCGTTATTGCATTTTTTAATCAATGCTTTTTGTACGAGTGGAACATCTTCAGCTGGAATTTCCACACCTAGATCACCACGTGCTACCATTAATCCATCACTTACTTCCAGGATACTGTCAATATTGTCGACACCTTCCTGATTCTCAATTTTAGGGATGATGTGGATATGTGTTGCCCCATTGTTTTCAAGTAATTCTTTGATTTCAAGAATATCAGATGCGCGACGTACGAAAGATGCAGCAATAAAATCTACACCCTGTTCAATACCAAAATTAATGTCTGCCGCATCCTTATCTGTAATACCTGGAAGGTTAACAGAAACGTTCGGTACATTTACACCTTTTTTATTTTTTATAACACCGGTGTTCATCGCTTTTGTAGTAATTTCGCCTTTTGCTTGATCAATCTCAGTTACTTCAAGTTCAATTAGCCCGTCATCAAGTAGAATTTTGGACCCTTCATGTACGTCATTGATTAAACCTTCATACGTTACAGAAAATTTCTCTGCAGTACCTTCCACTTCATTCATGGAAACAATAACATCATTTCCTTGTACAAGATCAGCATATCCTTCTTTAAAGTTACCGGTTCTAATTTCCGGTCCTTTCGTATCCAATAAAATAGCGACTGTTTTATTTTTAT
This sequence comes from Oceanobacillus sp. CF4.6, assembly GCF_051262635.1. Classification (NCBI taxonomy): domain Bacteria; kingdom Bacillati; phylum Bacillota; class Bacilli; order Caryophanales; family Bacillaceae; genus Oceanobacillus; species Oceanobacillus sp. CF4.6. The sequence continues at coordinate 423,491 of NZ_JBIMEX010000001.1, forward strand.
TTTTTGCTGCTAATCTGATGTTTTTTATACGTGCACCATGCTCCTCAAAGTCACCATGTGAGAAATTAAGTCTGGCAACATTCATACCTGCATCAATTAAATTTTCAAGTATTTCCACCGTTTCTGAAGCTGGTCCAATCGTACAAACAATTTTAGTATTTCTCATGTATTGTTCTTCCTCCTTGATTATCTTAAATATGTTTATAACTATTCTAGCTGAAATTAACTTTAAATCATCGATCTAGTATTCATTGAAGTTAGATGGATAATTCCTTAGAAAGCTGGTACATTTCTTCATTGATTGAATGGTCTTTCGTAAACACTTCATCAAAAGGATGATCAACCAATATATTCTGCTGTATACCAACCATTCTACCACCTTGCTCCTTTATAAGCAGCTCTACAGCTCTTGCACCTAAACGACTCGCAAGCACTCTATCTGTTGCAGATGGTGAACCACCCCGCTGAATATATCCTAGTACGGTAACACGTGTTTCGAGATTGGTTTCTTTTTCAATTCGATCACCATAATCAAAACCGCTTCCAACACCTTCTGCCAATATTATAATGCTATGTTTCTTGCCACGATCATGACCACGTTTCAAACGGTCCACGATTTCTGAAAAATCTTCCTTTTTCTCAGGGATCAATATACTTTCTGCACCTCCAGCGAGTCCTGCCCAAAGTGCAAGGTCCCCGGCATTTCGACCCATAACTTCAATAATATACGTACGTTCATGAGAAGTTGCAGTATCACGGATCTTGTCCACCGCTTGTATAATCGTGTTTAACGAAGTATCAAAACCAATCGTAAAATCGGTTCCAGAGATATCATTATCGATTGTTCCCGGAACTCCGATGCAAGGAAAACCTTTATCGGTTAACTTCTGCGCTCCACGGAAACTTCCATCCCCACCAATCACAATTAAGCCATCAATTCCGAACTTTTTTAGTTGCTCAATTGCCCGTTGCTGTCCTGCTTCTGTTTTAAATTCCTCACTGCGGGCAGAGAATAATATAGTACCGCCGCGTTGAATAATATCTCCTACAGAGCCCAGACCCATTTTTTCTATATTTCCCTCCATTAGACCTTGAAACCCATTTTTAATTCCATAAACTTCCATTTCGTGAAAGATAGCTTTTCTGACTACGGCACGAATGGCTGCATTCATACCTGGTGAATCTCCACCACTAGTAAGTACACCTATTTTGTTCACGTAAACTTCACCTCTAGTCGTAAAATTATAAATCTGCTTTTACTGTACCATACCCTTTAAAGATAAATAAAAACAGAACAAATAGCAATCAATATCTTATATGTAAAGTGATGTTTTATATTAATTCATACATAATAAGAGACTGATACTATAAATTATCAGTCTCAACTACAACAGTTTCTATATTGTTTCGTATTCACCAATCTGTTTATACTTTTCCCATCTATTCTCAAGTAATTCTTCTTTTGTAAATTTACTTAAAGAATTCAAGGAGCTTTGAATTACTTTACCTATATTCTCCGCTTGCTTGTCAATGTCACGATGCGCTCCACCCTTAGGTTCAGGAATGACTTGATCGATAACATTTAATTCCTTTAAATCATAAGCTGTGATCTTCATCGTTTCAGCAGCACGTTTAGCCTGTCCAGAATCTTTCCATAGAAGAGCAGCTGCTCCTTCAGGGGAGATAACCGAATACGTGGAATTTTCAAGCATATGAATCTGGTCCCCGACACCTAATGCCAAAGCACCACCACTACCACCTTCACCAATAACGATACATATGATTGGAACAGTTAGCCCTGCCATTTCCATCAAATTTCTGGCAATGGCTTCACTTTGTCCTCTTTCTTCTGCTGCTTTCCCCGGAAATGCACCCTTTGTATCAATAAAACAAATAATTGGTCGATTAAATTTCTCTGCTTGTTTCATATGACGCAATGCTTTACGATATCCTTCTGGATGCGGCATTCCAAAGTTTCTGCGGATGTTCTCCTTCGTATCTTTCCCACGCTGATGGCCAATTACTGTTACAGGTTTCCCCATATAATAAGCCAGTCCAGCAACAATAGCTTCATCATCGCCATATGTTCGGTCACCATGAAATTCAATGAAATCTTTAAATAGTTTCCCTATATAATCCAACGTTGTCGGTCGCATGGGGTGTCTCGCCATCTGTACTCGATTCCACGGTTTCAAATTACCATAGATTTCGTCCTCGAGAACGGAGAGGCGTTTTTCCAATGTTTGAATTTCCGCAGACAAATCAATTTCACTATTCTCGGTGAAATTTTTCAGTTCAGCGATCTTTTCTTTCAGATTTACGATTGGTTTTTCAAAATCGAGTATGTGCGTCATTTTGTCTCGCCACCATTCTGATGCATTTCAAGAAGCTTAGAGATGATTGATTTCATATCATGTCGGTGGATCACTTTATCTAATTGGCCATGCTTTAACTGAAACTCTGCTGTCTGAAAGTCCTCAGGCAACTTCTCACGAATCGTTTGTTCAATAATTCTTCTTCCGGCAAAACCAATTAGTGCACCTGGCTCAGCGAAATTATAGTCACCAATGGAAGCAAAGCTCGCTGAAACACCGCCAGTAGTTGGGTGAGTCATAACAGAAATCATTAATCCACCCCTGTCACTGAAGCGTTTAATGGCAATGGAGGTTTTTGCCATCTGCATTAAGCTTAGGACACCTTCCTGCATTCTGGCACCACCAGAAGCCGTAAAAATAATAAAAGGTATCGATTCATTTTTTGCATTTTCAATTGCACGCGCAATTTTCTCACCCATTGCAGAACCCATACTCCCCATTCGGAAACTGGAATCCATTACAGCAAAAGCGGTTAAATTACCATTTATCGTACCTTTACCGGTTACGACTCCCTCGTTCAGATTCGTTTTTTTACGATCTTTAGCAATTTTTTGCTCGTAATCAGGGAAACCAAGCGGATTTCCGGATGTGATTCCTTGATCCCATTCCTGAAATGATTCCGAATCAAATAAACTGTTTATTCGATCCCATGCAGTCATCGGATGGTGGTAGCTACAATTCGGACATACATGCAGTGATTTCTTCATTTCTTTACGATAATATATTTTATTACAACTCGCGCATTTTTGCATAAGTCCTTCAGGAACATCCATCTTAGCCTGTTCATTTGGTATGGATGCGTACTTCTTTCGCTTGCCGAAAAAATCTTTAAGCAAGGCTATTCCCCCTTTAATACCTACCTTGTCATGCAAGCATGTACAAATAAATTTAGAACCCTACTCTCATTATAACGATTCCATTTCAAAAAGAGTGTCGAAAACAATCGAGTAAACTCTCAACTGTCAAATTTGTTTAATTAATAAATAATGCTTCGATGGATGGATAATCTCGCTCGGAGTATAAATCTGTCAGCTTTGAGTAGAATGCGTCATCATAGTGTTGTGTACTAACCGTATGTGAAAATTCGTCCATCAAAACCCAAATTTTAGTCATTAATAGATTTTCCGTCTTATCAAATAAATACGTAAAGTAGGTGCTATGTCTTGTATGTGGATCATTTGTGTACATAGCAGCAATTTTGTTTAGCTTCTTAAAATCATTTTCTTCCATTCGACTGAAGGCCAATTTGGCAGCTTCTTTTTCGATAATTTTCTTTGTAACAGACAGGTCATTCTTCATGTTTTCCTGCCTAAGAATAAATGAAGATAACAATTCCACTGTCTGAAAGGTACGATACGTCCTTAAATACGTACCTTCACCATGCCTTGTTTCAATTAGCCCAATAAGTTCCAACGCCCGTAAAGCTTCCCTAACCGATGATCTGCCTGCATTTAATCTTTCTGATATCTCCCTTTCAGATGGAAGCTTGTCTCCAGAATTTAAATGATGCATCTCAATATGTTGTTGTAATTCCTTGATTACTTCCTGATATACCTTTTGTTTGCTTGAAATGGTCACAGCGGGCCTTCACTCCTTTGGAACGGATAGAGGTGTTCAAAAAGGCCTTTACTCTTTTTTAAACACACGCTTTTATCATTTTTCCTTTTGGGTCAGTCTTCTTGTTTTTTCTGCAATTTCTTCCGGATCAATTTTTAGTCTGGCAACACCAGAATCCATTGCCGCCTTAGCAACCCTTGATGCGACTAGAGGAGCAACGCGGGTATCAAATGGGCTTGGAATAACATAATCATCATGAAGCTCGCTTTCATCAATTAAAGAAGCAATTGCTTCTGCAGCTGCTACTTTCATTTCTTCATTAATTCTCGTAGCCCTCACATCCAAAGCTCCCCGGAAAATGCCAGGAAATGCAAGTACGTTATTTACTTGATTGGCAAAGTCCGATCTTCCGGTACCAATAACTCTTGCACCAGCTTCTTTTGCTTCTTCAGGAAGAATTTCAGGATCCGGATTTGCCATGGCAAAAATAATCGCGTCATTATTCATGCTTGCGACCATTTCTTTTGTTAATGCACCACCTACTGAAACACCAATAAATACATCTGCATCTACGAGAACATCTTGTAGGGAACCTTCTGTTTTAGCGTTATTTGTAAATTTTGCAACTATATCTTTAACTTTATTCATTCCATAAGGTCTACCTTCATAAATAGCACCTTTGGAATCACACATGACCATTTCACGAACACCAAAGCTCTGTAGCAATCGAACAATTGCGATACCTGCCGCTCCTGCTCCATTGGCTACCACTTTTATCTCCGAGAAATCTTTTCCAACAAGCTTCAACGCATTTATTAATCCTGCAACGGTTACAATTGCAGTTCCATGCTGATCATCGTGAAAAATTGGGATATTTGTTTCACTCTTTAAACGGTCCTCAATAATAAAGCAATTCGGTGCTGCGATATCTTCAAGATTGACACCACCAAAATTCGGTTCAAGTAGCTTAACTGTTTGCACAATTTGATCCACATCATGGGTAGCAAGACAAATTGGAAATGCATCAACCCCGGCAAATCCTTTGAATAATACAGCTTTTCCTTCCATAACCGGGAGTGCGGCTTCTGGGCCAATATTACCTAGTCCAAGGACAGCTGAACCATCACTGACAACTGCTACCATGTTGCCTTTCATTGTATAATCATATACTGTTTCAGTTCGATCATGAATTTCCTTACACGGTTCTGCTACTCCAGGAGAATAAGCAAGGCTTAAATCCTCTGCATTATTAACTGGTACCTTTGAGTTAATCTCGAGTTTCCCTTGATTTACCTTATGCATATGTAATGCTTCATCTCTTAAGCTTGCCATTAGTATATTCTCTCCCCTTCAAAGTAGAAATGGTCTGTTCGTCATTTTTATGGTTTAGATTACTCATGGTTGCTCAGACATATAGAAGTTAAAAAATTAATAATTGCTTATCATTAGAATAATGGAACTCTTAGTGGTCAGACCACTAATAATAACTACTATATTATAACAGATGATTTATGTCTGTAAAGTAATCTAATCGATTTCGTAATAATCGTAAACACGAATGCGTACAGCTTTCCATCTATAGTCAAACAGCTTAATCTATTTTCTTTAAAACTACATTATCTTTGCCGAAATTATCATTCAATTCTTTCATGCAGCCTGCGTCCGGGTTGACAAAATACTCATTTGCAAGTTGATAGGACTGTTTCCTTTCATCATCATAAATAATAACGGGGGTAGCACCTGGATAATGCTCTGCAATGCTTTTGATTGTTTTTAATGCATTACTGCTTGTACTACTACTCGATTTTATAAATAGCCGTTGTTCCGGCTGATCAGAAAGCTCCTCCTCATTAAATGGCTTAAGGGAGTCAACTACCCATTGAAGTTTGTTGTTTCTGGATTCGACTTTTCCAGAAATGCTAATAATTATTTCCTCTTTAAGAAAAAGACTCGTTTCTCGGAACAAATCAGGGAAAACAACTGCATCCATTTCTGTATGTTCGTCGCCTAATGTAAGAAAAGCCATTCGATCGCCGCGTTTCGTTCGGATTGTCTTCATCGATTGAATAATCGCTGTTGTAGTTAAATTTCGCTTACCAACCAGTTTTCCCGCCTTTTGAAGGGAAAGATGCCCATTCTCCCGCAAACGTTTCCTGAAGTCTTTCAGAGGGTGACTCGATACATACATTCCAATGAGCTCTTTTTCATCAGCTAATTTTTTAACTTGACTGAAGTCTTCGATATCAACGTAATCTGCTTCAAATTCTATCTTGTTCTGGAATAAACTGGATTGTCCGGAAAAGTCACTGAATAATTCTCCTTGCTCCATCGCATGATCAATGGAAGCAAGCAAACTCGCCCGGTTTGGGTGCAATTCATCAAACGTACCTGCAATGATTAAAGTCTCCAATGTCGTTCGATTCACCAATTTTGGTGAAACACGTAGGCAGAAATCAAATAAATTTTTAAAAGGACCTTCCCTTCTCGCGCGGACTATCTCGGAAACAGTCTGATTGCCTACTCCTTTAATTGAAGAAAAACCCATACGGACACTTCTTTTTTCTACGGTGAATTTCCCAAAGCTTCGGTTGATCGATGGTGGCAATAGACCCAGATTCATTCCTTTCAGTTCCTGCACATATGTATTTAGTTTTTCTTGTTGGTTCTTCGTAGAGCTTAATAGTTCGGCAAAAAAACTTGCTGGATAGTGTGTTTTTAAATAAGCAAGCTGATAAGAAATTTTACTGTAGGCTACTGCATGGCTTCTTGGAAAACCATAATTGGAGAATTTAACAATCCAGCTAAAAATCTCTTCTGCCACATGTCTCTCATACCCATTCTTGCTACAACCATTAATGAACGCTTCTCGTTGGTCATCCATGACTTCCTTCTTTTTCTTGCTGACAGCCCTGCGTAGCATATCTGCTTCACCAAGTGTGAATCCTGCAATTTTATTAGCAATTTGCATAATCTGCTCCTGGTAAACGAGTACTCCAAATGTTTTCTCAAGAATTGGTTTTAAATCAGGATGTGGATACGTCACTTGTTCCTTTTTGTGTTTGCGAGCAATGAAGGTAGGTATAAAATCCATCGGACCCGGCCTAAAGAGTGCATTGACTGCTACGATATCTTCAAAGGATGTCGGATTAAGTCTTGTCAATACTTGCTTCATCCCTTGTGATTCCAACTGGAAAACGCCGTTCGTCAGCCCATTTCGTAATAATTCATATGTTTGCTCGTCATGACTTGGAATATTTTCCAAGGATACCTGTTTATCGGCGGTATATTTAATCGACTGTATTATTTTCTCAAGCAAAGTTAAATTTTTTAATCCAAGAAAATCCATCTTTAATAAGCCAAGTGCCTCTAAATCATTCATTGGGAACTGTGTAAGATGTGTATTCGTTGCCCCCAAGGTTAATGGAATGTGTTCGATTAACGGTTGTTCACTAATAACGACACCTGCAGCATGGGTTGATATATGTCTGGGTAATCCTTCCAGCTTAACAGCTACTGCAAATAACGCCTTTAATTTTGAAGTACTTTTCACATAACGATTCAGTTCCTCAGAAGATTTTACGATTTCAGGAATACTTACCTTCGACTGCAGTGGTATTTCTTTTAAAATAAAGCTTGCATCCTGTTGGTCAATATCCATTGTCTTGATTAATTCTCTTATTAGGGAGCGTGCAGCAAATGTGCCAAATGTAATAATTTGTGCAACATGCTCCTCTCCATATTTAGTTCTCACATATTCAATAACTTCGTCACGTCTGGCATCTGAAAAATCGACATCGATATCCGGCATTGTCACTCTTTCCGGATTTAAAAAACGTTCAAACAAAAGATTATATTCGATTGGATCAACATCGGTAATTCCTAGTACATACGCAACGATGGAGCCAGCCGATGAGCCACGACCCGGTCCTACTAGAATTTGATTGGCTTTCGCATAGTCGATAAAATCAGCAACAATCAAAAAGTAATCACTAAAATTCATCGATTGAATGATATGAAGCTCATATGTTAATCGGTCTTTGATTTCTTCTGTGACTATGGCGTATTTCTTTTCAACATTTTCAAAGCATTGTTTAGTCAGATAATCTTTCGCATTTGTCCCTTTTGGAACGGGAAAAGATGGTATGAGACGTTTTTCGAAATCAAATGTTACATGGCATTTATTTTTAATGGAATCCGTTTCAAAAAGAACTTCTGGCCAAAAGGACTGAAAGCTATCCATCATTTCAGCTTCTGAACGAAGATGCCTGTTTTTCAATGTCGGATCTGTAATTTTCATTCCCCACGACTTACCTTTTTTCATCGCCTGTAGACAATCAAAGGCAATATCATCTTTTTCTTCGAGGTAGATGACGTCATTGAGGGCTGTTACAGGTATGCCATACAATTCATGGAAAGCTTTCACGGTCTGGATAAATTCCTTATCGTCTTCCTGTTCCCGATGGTGCACGCCAAGATAAAAATCACCTTCTGAAAATAGTGCTTGCCATTCTTTTATGTACGCGTACGTTTCTTCATGTGATCGATTTAGGAAATAGGTTTCGAGTTTTTCGCTGGTTGATGGAAAGATACCAATTAACTGATTGCTAAGTGAACGTAATTCTTCTCTATGAATACCATTTTTGTCACGAAGCTGAATAGTCGAGCTAATTTTAATTAATTGGTTATACCCCGTATTGTTCTTTGCCAACAGAACACATGGAATGCCTTGCTCCTCTTCATGTTCCCGAACGTAGACGGTCATTCCGATAATTGGTTTGATACCTAAGCTTTCGCATGCACGATAAAAAGGGATGACACCATACAGCACCTCTACATCTGTGAGGGCAAGTGCATCGAATTCCAACTCATGTGCCCTCTCCACTAATTTAGGAATCGTTATCGTGCTGTCCATCAGACTATATCCGCTTTTCACTTGTAAATGTGTGTATGACATACTATCCCACCTTTTTTCTATCAACAAATATATGTTCAACATATCTCTATACTTATTATAACAACGATCTGAGAACATGCATACGGTTTTACCTCGTTTCTTAGCATAACTTGTCCGAGTTTCTCATAGAATGGAAGAAGCATGCCTTAGAAGGAGTGCATAGGAGATGGAAGAACGATTTTTTGCTGTATTTATACATTGTTTTTTTATTGCTCTCGGTGTTATTATCGGTGGATCTTTCATTGGGAGTATGGGAGATTTTGCGACTGGAGATGCACCACTGACTTCCATGGGCCGAATTGCTGACAGACTGCGAATTTGGGCAATTGTTGCAGCAATCGGAGGAACATTTGATGCTATCGCCAATTTTGAAAAAGGGCTCTTTGAGGGTTCAACGATAGATCTCTTAAAACAGGCACTGCTTATCCTCTCTGCAATGGGTGGCGTGAAAGTGGGCATCCTTATTATTGACTGGTTTCTGCAAAAGGAGTTATCCTGATGCATATCCCACCCTATCATAGAAAAACAACGTGGCAGCGTTTTTTCGCGGGAGCATTCTTCGGGGGCTTGATCGCCTATTTTATTCTGATTTATATGTATGGTACCATGTATGAAGAACTTTTGGCAGAAAATATGGAGTTTACATCTCAAATAAGGGACTTGAAAGATCAAAATGAGGCTTTACTCAAAGATAAGGAAGATTTGGATGAAAAATCGCGAGAGCCTCTGACAGTCAGTTCCATCGTCATTACAATTGTTGAAGGCGATCAACTGAAAATGGACCGATTAATTGAACTTCAGCTAGAAGAAATGATTATAGAGGAAATCAATCATCTGGTCGGTGAGGAAGTAGACATAATCAATAAAAGTGATCAGCTACTCTTATCGGCAATTGAAAATAAAGGGTTTACCATTGAAGATGTCACCTATTATTTTGAAGTAAACAAATTAACCATTGCCTCCGAACTGGAAGTAAGCGTCATTCCAAAATTATCAAATTAATATGAACATTTCATGACTCATCATCCACTACAATGGAATTTAGATTTAAATTAGTATATAATTATGGTGAAGAAATGTAATTACTCACTTATATAGCTTAATTGAAGGGAGTCGGTTTCCATGTTACCCATCAATCTAAGAAGAATGCGTGACGAAAAAATCGAGCAACTAAAAAAAGGCAATAATGCCTTTGCAGAAACAGACGAACTTATTCGGTTAATGAAAAGAGCAATAGATAAAGAGTGCTTACATGTTGAGCTTGATAAAACAGATGCAGGCTGCTGGTTTATCCCGATGTCCAACAGTAAAACTAGTTAATAAAAAGTGATGATTTCTTTATTGAAATCATCACTTTTTCTCTTTATACTCCAAATGACTTGCATGCATCATTCAGTTCTTCTGTCATTTCATCTGCTTCTTCCCATGAATAAATGGTTGCACCGGATGCGAGCGGGTGTCCACCACCATTATGTTTGCTAGCTATTTCATTTATAATAGGCCCTTTGGATCGAAGGCGTACACGGATTTGTTCTTCTTCTTCAATGAAAAACACCCATGCTTTAATGCCTTTAACATCACTGATCACATTAACAAGCTGTGCCGATTCATCTGGTGTTACGTCAAACGTATTCAATATTTCTTCCGTAAGTTTTATCGTGCATAGTCCGGATGGCAATAATTTAAATTGTTGCAGGATATAACCACTCATTCTGGAAATTTTATCTTCCACACTGTAGAGTTCTTTATAAAATGCCGGTCGGTTAAAATTATAAGTTACCAGCTCTGCAGCGTATTGAAAGGTCTTCTTTGTTGTGCTCGGATACATGAATCTGCCGGTATCTCCAACAATTCCGGCATACAACAGGCGTGCTGCTTCATCATTCATTTGGAGGCCGTCTTCTTTTCCGGTGTCGTAAAATTCATAAATCATTTCACTTACAGAGCTTGCATTTGTATCGACCCATCTCAGATCACCATACAGATCGAGATTTGGATGATGATCAATCTTGATCAGCTTTTCTCCCAAATAGTATCGTCGATCGTCAATACGGGCTTCATTTGCTGTGTCACAAACAATGACGAGTGCATGTTGATAGACAGAATCTTCAATTTCATCCATTCGGGTAAGAAAAGTCAATGAGGGTTCTTCCTCCCCTACTGCATAAATTTGTTTATCAGGAAAAGAGTGTGCTAGTATTTCCTTCAGACCGGCCTGCGATCCAAGTGCATCCGGATCTGGTCTTGCATGGCGGTGGATAATGATCGTGTCATAAGCTTTAATGGTTTCTAAAATTTGTTTGATTTCCATTGTTTTGCCCCTGTCTTGTTAATATTCTTTGAACATCCTTTTTCTTTCTGGCTATCTATGTAAAAACACGTTACAATTGTAATTGAATTCTACCCGAATAAGTACAGACATCGTACATAAAACTCATAAGAAATTAGGAGAGATCAAATGGTTATATTCCCTATTGTCATTGTTGTTTCTGCAGTACTTTATATTTATTATAAGGTTGCAATTCTTAAAAATAATGATGTACTTACTCAAAAGTATTTTAACGGAAAAGCCCGGGTTTGTCTCGGAACATTCCTTTTATTTTTTGGTGTCAATCAGTATATTTTCTACAAAACACAGCTTGCATTGTTCATTTGTTTTATCATTGCCCTCGTTGGAGCACTCCAATTATACAGAGGTTTTATGGAAGCAAAACATTATCGCAGTGAATGGCGACGTTTGAATCCGAATGAATAGCACATACAAAAGAAATCGGCAACACTGGCCGATTTCTTTTTTTATTTAGGCTGTTTTAATTGGAACTGCGGATACTCGTCCCACCAAAATGATTTGTTGTTTTTTCACAAAATGTATAAACTATGAAGTAACTGCTAGTTATTTGCTTCTTTAAGTAAGTGCTTTTCCCGCCGTCCGGGATCGCTGCGGGCGGATGCGCATCCTTAGAGCACGGCCTCAGCCTCCTCGCGGAAAACCACCGCTGCGGGGGTCTTCGGACACGTGCTGGGACTGCGATTACTCGCCCCACCGAAAACCTTTGTTCCCGTAGGAATCACCGCCCGCCGCTCACCCGGACTGGTGAAGTTTTATAATGCTATTTTAGCTACGCTAGTATAGTAATTATTAGCAACCTTCTAACCAGCTCTGGGAAATACACGGAGACTTCTGCGGGAGGAAAGGCATAGGTGAGACACTGAAATGCATTAGCATGAAGGGGCTCACCAGCCGCCCGCGAAAAGCGCAGTGTATTTCCCAGAGCGGTCGCCGAAGTTCCCTATACAAGTTCGTAGTTTATCTCAACTGCAGATTAAAACAACATCACTTAACGATTAATCAGTTGAGCCATGATTAGTCCTTTGCCTACCAAATTACGCTCATTGTATACTTCCACATCTATTTTTGCGTATAGTCTACCAACATCAAGCAGTTTTGGTTTAATGACCAACTTGCTATCAATCTGTACCGGTTTGCTGAAATAAACGGTCAGGTTTTCAATAGTAATATCCGCTTTTTTTACTTTCATAAGCAATCTGCTGCTGGCCTCTGTAATCAAAGAAGTAAACACACCATTCGATAATGTCCCTAATTGGTTTGTCATCTGGGGAATAACTTTTGATTCAAAGACGGAGTCATCATCTTCACTGGCTTTCAAATTACTCGCGACAATATCATCAATCGTTTCCCCTACTTGCGGTTGACGCTGAATTTGCTGCATAGCCTTTAGCACATCCTGCCTGGAAACCACTCCTTGCAAATGGTATGCCTGGTCAACGACAGGAATCAGTTCAATCCCTTGCCAAACCATGGTATGCCCGACAGATGCGAGAGACGTCTTCGCCTGGACGACTTGCGGTTTCTTACTCATTACACGGTCGATAACTACTGTTCGATCTTTTCCTACAATATCCTTGGAAGAAACCATTCCAACGACACGCAACTTATCATCCACTACTGGAAATCTTGAATGAGATGACTTTTCATTCAGCTCATACCAGTCGGCAATTGTATCTTTTACTTTCAAAAAATGAGATTCTTCAAAGGATGTTGCGATATCGCCCACAAATACGATTTCTTTCTTGATCAGTTGATCGTAAATAGCTCGGTTAATCATGGCCGCTACCGTGAATGTATCATAGCTCGTCGAAATAATTGGCAGTTTTTTTTCATCTGCTAATTTTTTAACATGATCCTCTGTATCAAATCCACCTGTAATCAGTACAGCAGCACCTGCAGTCAGTGCCAGCTCATGTGCCTTAAACCGATTCCCGACAATAAGGAGGGAATCCGCCTGTGTATAACGCATCATGGCATCGAGTTGCATCGCACCGATTACAAATTTGCTTAACGTTTTATATAGCCCATCACGGCCACCTAATACTTGTCCATCAATAATATTTACAATTTCAGCAAATGTGAGTTGCTCAAAGTTTTCTTTTTTCTTTCGCTCGATTCGAATCGTACCAACCCGTTCAATCGTGCTGACTAGCCCTTGGTTCTCGGCCTCTTTTATAGCACGGTATGCTGTCCCATCACTCACATTCAGGTCCTTTGCAATTTGACGAACTGATATTTTATTTCCAACCGTCAACGAAATGATATACTGTATAATTTGCTCGTGCTTGGTTGTCATCTATTTCACCAGCTTTCAACTGTACTATATCACTTAGTAATTATTATTATACAGTTGAAATAGTTCAAACTCAATGAAAATCACGTTGCCTCCTATTATATTCTTCCTGTTCCATTACCGGAGGCCTAGTCATTTGTAAAAGTGTTGCAAAATTGGCACCTACAACAAACAGCAAGAACAAGAGCCAGCCCCCCCAGAACATCAATTCAACATTTGTTGTTGCATATGGAATGACAGGCCAGGCAATGTATAGAAAAAAGCCGGCTAAAAGTAATCGTAAAATGGCATAATGACGCATACGGATCTCCTCCTTTATTTCTAAGTTTATGAGGAAAACAGTGGCATAAGAACCATTTAGACAAAGTAAAAGGATAGCTTCAGTGGAAGCTATCCTGCGTGAAATGCTGTAAAAGTAATGGTTAGGTAAACATCTGTTTTAGCATGTTGAATATTCATTGTATCTATTCTTATTAGACGATTACTGGTTATTACTCCATCTATAAAACTATTTATTGCACCAAGGTTTGTTGCTGTTGCATCCAGTGTATAAATGCTTTCATCTATGATGGGGTTATCTACCTCTTCACCTGTCACTACATTTATTTCTCCACCCGCTCCAATATAGTCAATACTAACATCGGCATGTGCTGCAATTTCCTGTAACTCGGTAAGAACTATATTTACTGATTTACTGTTTGGTACTTTACGAGCAACTTCAGAGAGGTCCGCACTGACATCTGCTTCTTCCTCATTTGTCAGCTTATCCAGTTGTTTTTCATACATGGAAACTTCCTTCGCTAACGAATCCATCTCCGCATTCAACGGTTTAATTACATTTAAATAAGATATTCCGTAGATTACTAGAATCGCTGCAAACAGACCTACAGCAATATATGTATGTATTTTCCCCCAATGTTTAATCATTAACTACGAACTCCTCTACCAGTATTTCGCTGTTTATAATCACTGATAATGTAGCTTCATAAGAATTTTCCATTTTGATGGAACTTGTAAGTTGCGTGTCCTGTACATAGGGTTGCTCTGTGAGAATTGCAATATAATCAGCAACAGCATGAAGTGTTGGAAAAGAAGCATCGATGGTAAGTTGATTTTCTGTCCCATAATCAAATGTAATCAGTTGTTCAGGTTCTGAAAGCAAACCAATTATTTCATGATACACTTCTACTGTGGGAAGCATTTCAGATTCCAGTATAATCAATTCCTGCTCCAGCTGTTCCAGTTGCCTTTGGGTTCCATTTGCTTTTTGTTGTTCCAATAAGACGGATTCGATTTGTATCATTTCACTTTCAAGTGCTTCCAGTTGATTGTCATAACTATTTTTCTGAAAAAGAAGCACCGAAACAGCGAGGACCAGGAGGACGATAAAAATAATTCCAAGCAAGATGTATGCGATATTTTTATTTGGTTCTTTCTCAAGGAAATTAATTTCTATATTCATGATTGCTCCCCCTTACGAATCTTTCTTTAAAGCCAGTCCAAGAACGTCGATATACTTAGCTGTAAGCTCCTCTTCTTCAAAGCGATGGATTGGTATTGTTACCAATTTGGATAGACTGGATTTCACAGATTCAAGGAAAGGGAAATCACCGGAAAGAAGCAGCTGATTAATTTCGGACTCCCCTTTTGTAATTGAATATTGATAAAAATCGATAATCCGATTAATTTCTATAATATATTCACTGATTAACTGCTGTGCAGACTCTTCCTCCAAATCTTTCGTGATACTCATTTTCATATATCTTGAAAAAATAGCTTTATGATTTCGGAATGCTGTTAGCATCAATGCATCTTTATTCCAGTGAATCAATAATACATAATTCTTTTTTTCCTGCTTCGTTAGATAGTAATAACGGTAAACGGATAAAGATGTTAGATCAGCAGCCATCGGTTTTAATCCTGCTTTATCAAACGCTTCTTCAAAAGTGGTGATCTTATCTTTCGGATACGCAAATAATAGAATATCTCTATTTTTCTCATCTGCTTCTAGAAATTCGATTGCAATTGCTGGATTGGAAAATGGTAAATAAAAACTGTTTCCGATTTGTGTTTTTACATAGCCTGCTGTTTCTTCTTTTGTTAACGTTGCCGGGACTTGTAATTGGCGAATAACAATCGTATCATCCGGCATAGCAAAGAATAATTTCTTCCGTTTCCATTTATGCTTATGGACAAGTTCATTTACGACTTCAACAAAAATGACTTTATTTTGAATCATACCGTCCTTGATTGTCCCATCAGGCAATTCCACTTCCCCATGTATGACCATACCGACGACATTATTGTGTTTATGGTAACTGTATCGCAATACCTGATTGGTAATTACCATATTGACTCTTCCATTATTCATAATCCCCATGTTGTCACCCGCTTATATAAGTAGATTAAAGTACCAATTGATGATTGAATCCCCGTAAAAATAAGTAATTAAAGCTGCCAAAACGATATATGGACCGAATGGCACTGGCTGCTTTCTTTCGATTACGTTAAATAGAATTAGCATCATACCTATCACAGACCCAATTACACATGCCAGGAAAAAAGCCACTAAAATCTTTTCGGTTCCGAGAACAATTCCAAGTACACCGAAAAGTTTCATATCGCCTGCCCCCATACCGCCACGGCTTATTAAAATAATAATAAAAATGAGGCCAAAGCCAATAATAGCACCAACGATTGCCGACCACCATGGATTCAAGGGTACCACAAATCGCATCACGATGAAAAATGGTAGGAAGAAAAAAAGCACCTTATTTGGAATCAACATGTAGGTTATGTCTGTTACTAGTATAATCATTAGCATAGAAACTAAAAGTAATACGGTGATCAATTCGAATTGGAATCCAAGCGTGTAATAGCTCCATGCGAATAAAATGCCTGTGAAAAGCTCAATGGTTGGGTATATGTATGAAATGCTTTGTTTGCAATGTCGGCATTTTCCACGTTGGACCAGAAATGAAAATAAAGGGATATTTTCATACCATGTTAATTGTTGCTTGCAATTCGGGCACATTGAACGGTCATTTGCGAAGGGTATATGTTGTGGGATGCGTAGTCCGACGACATTGTAGAACGAGCCGAATATTAGGCCTAGGAGGAAGAATAGGATTGTTAGGGGTGTGGTCATTTTTTTGGACTCCTTAATTCTTAATATACTTGAATAAAACGCCCTGCAATATTAGATGCAAGGCGTATATATTTCATAATATTTTAATTTATTTATGTCCTACATTTTTTAACTCAAATCTACAGAATACTTCTTGTGTTATTATTATGGTTTACCATTACCACTATAAGTAAAAGTATCGCCTGTTTTTGAAACTGTACCTGTGTAAACTTCAGAATCACTATCTCCAGGGATTTCTATGTCTCCATCTAAGAATCCAGCAGTTACTAGATCTCCAACTGACATACCCTCTGTAAACAACTCACTAAGATCAGCCAATTTCGCGGCATTTTCAATTAACTCAACATTTGCTAGTTTTGCATCATTCTCTGATTTAGTAATTATTCCACTAACACTAGGCACCGCAATCGCCAAAATAATCCCCAATATAACAATAACTGCCAAAAGCTCTACCAATGTAAAACCTTTCTCTTTCTTCATCATCTTCTTCATTTTTTGTAACATAACATCTCCGCCTTCCTTAATCTAAGTTTCTATTAATTCCAGTCGGCCGGTTGCACTACTCACTCCAAATTACCCAAGTGCCCAAATATAGGTAATTCATCATCGTATCCTACTAAACTCCTATTACTTTTTCATTATATTATACTTTTTACCATATTTCTACAATTATCTTCACTAAATTTTGAATAAATTACTACATATTCTCAAACATACCAAACATTGGTATAACGATTGCCATTACAATACTACCAACCATCACGGTTAGTATAATAATCATCAATGGCTCGATTAATATTTTGATCCGACTTGAAAGCTGATCAACTTCTTCTTCATAAAAATCGGCAGCTTTAGTAAGCATATGATCCAATGTACCTGTTTTTTCACCAATTTGTATCATTTGTACAATTAATGTTGGGAATGCCCAGTGGTCTTTCATCGGCTTCGTCAGTGAGTCTCCAACTTCCAATGACTTCCTTGCCCGGGTTAGTGCATTCTCTATCACCCTATTTCCAACTACCTTTTCGGTAATTTCCACCGATTGCAAAATAGGTACAGCACTATTGACAAGTGTGCTCAATGTTTGGGTCATCCTAACCAATGCGCCTTTATGAACGAGTACCCCGAGAAAAGGAAATTTCATTTTTATCAGATCCATTCGGTATTTTACTCTATCGTATTGAATCAAATATTTGTATAAAACGACGACGATTGCAATGACGAATAGCAGCATCCACCAGTATTTCCCTGCAAAATCACTTAGGTTGATGACGAACTGGGTATACGTTGGAATTTCCTCACCCATGGAGCTGAACATGCCAACAAACTGCGGTACGATAAAAACAAGCAGAAAAATACTCAAAATAACGGTAATGACTCCTACCACACTTGGATAAAGCAGTGCTGAAATTACCCTTTGTTTGTTCCGGTATTGCTTTTCATAGTAATCTGCCATTTCATTCAGGATTTCATCCAGTTTTCCGCTTACCTCACCGGCATGAATCATATTTACAAGCAGTTCCGGGAAAATCTTCGGATGCCGCTCGCATGCTTTGGATAGAGGCTGACCTTGGTCAAGCTGTTTATCTATATCTGCCAGGGCGTTTTTTAATGCGTAATTGTTGGTCTGCTGCATCATCGTTTTGGTCGCATCGGAAATCGAGATCCCCGCATGTATCAATGTGGAGTATTGTCTGAGAAAAATAACGAAATCTTTATTCTTTACTCTGTTTTGTAAAATAATATCTTTATTCCAAGGCTTTGTTTCCTCTATTTCAAAAATGATTAATCCATCTCTTTCAAGCTGTGAGAGTGCGATGTTTTTCGTATCTGCTTCGATCTTTCCCTTTATCTTCTGACCCGATATTCTCCGCCCACTATATTGAAAATTCATCCTTTAGAAGCTCCCTCCCTGCATAAACGGAGCAGCAGTTTCAAAGTCAATTTCATTTTCATGAATCAATCGTTTCAAATCCATCTCAAGCGTATGCATCCCCTTGTCTCTTGATGTTTGGAGCACATTTTGAATCTGATGCAGCTTTTCATTACGAATCAAATTTTTAACAGCAGACGAATTAATTAATATTTCCGTTGCAACCCGTCGATGCATTTGGTCCTTTGTAATGAGCAACCGTTGAGAAATGACTGCCTGTAAGATGGTTGATAATTGGATTCGTATTTGTCCCTGCTGTTCGGGAGGGAATACATCGATGATGCGCTCAATTGTGGAGACAGCATCGGTTGTATGTAACGTTGCAAAAACCAAATGACCCGTTTCAGCAGCCGTAATGGCTGTAGAAATGGTTTCCAGGTCCCGCATTTCTCCGACCAGAATCACATCTGGATCTTGACGAAGACTTGCCCGCAGTCCATTCACAAAATTATTCGTGTCAAATCCAACTTCACGTTGGTCAATAATTGATTTATTATGCGAATACATGTACTCTATTGGATCCTCCAAAGTAATGATATGTTTTCGCATGGTTTGGTTTATATAATCAATCATGGAAGCCTGGGTCGTGCTCTTTCCACTTCCTGTTGGCCCAGTTACTAGAATCAGCCCTTGTGGATAATGAACCATTTCTTTTGTGATCAACGGCAATTTTAATTGCTCGATGGACGGTATTTCAGCTGGTATAATTCTAACTGCAAAGGATAATTCCCCGCGCTGATAGAAGGTGTTCATCCGGAATCGGGATACACCATGAATCCCGTAGGAAAAATCCAGTTCCCGTTTTACACGGAGGATCTCTAATTGTTCTTCCGTTAAGATTAGACTCACAATCTGTCTTGTATCAGCTGGTACAATTTTTGGAAAATCCTGTTCGACCAAGTTCCCGTTTATCCGGAAGATTGGTGCTTTTCCGACGGTTAAATGTACATCCGACGCCTTTTTTTCATACGCTTCTATTAACCATTTTTCAAATTCTCGCTTCATCTCAATTCACCCTATACATTAATGGATACTTGCATAATTTCATCGATTGTTGTCAATCCTGATTTCACTTTTTCCAAACCATCTTGAATAAGGAAAGCCATCCCTTGTTCTTTCGCATAATTACGAAGATCGCCAGTCGATTTATTGTTCAGCAACATACTTTTCATCCTATCGTCGAGTACGAGGACTTCATGGATTGCAATTCTTCCACGATAACCCGTATGGTGACATACACTACAGCCCCCACCATGGAAAACATGATCTGCTTCTACGCCGTTTTTGGAAAATATCTCTTTTTCCATTTCAGTCATTTCCCGTTCTGTACGACAGTCGCGGCAAATTTTACGTACTAAACGTTGGGCAACAACACCGGATAAAGAAGAAACAACAAGATATGGTTCGATTCCCATGTCGATGAGCCTTGGTATGGATTCCACTGCACTGTTCGTATGCAATGTACTGAATACTAAATGACCAGTTAGCGACGAGCGTATCGCAATTTCTGCCGTATCCTGGTCACGTATTTCTCCTACCATAATTATATTTGGATCCTGTCTTAAAATAGAACGAAGGCCTTCAGCAAAGGTTAAACCGATTTTACTGTTTACTTGTACCTGGTTAATCCCTTCCATCTGATATTCTACTGGATCCTCCACCGTTATAATATTTACATTCTCGGAATTCAACATATTCACAGAAGCATATAGTGTAGATGTTTTCCCGGATCCTGTTGGGCCAGTCAACAGGACAAGTCCGGACGGTTGTTTAATTAGATCACTGTATTTTTTTCGATTTTCTTCTGAAAAACTAAGTTCTGTCAAATCCATCATGGCGTTATTCAAATCAAGAATACGGATGACTACCTTTTCTCCATGAACTGTAGGTAGACAAGAAATTCTTAGATCGACTGGCGTGTTGCCGACTAACGTCTTGATGCGTCCATCCTGTGGCAATCGAGTTTGGGTAATATTCATATCTGCCAATATTTTAATCCTGGCAACGAGCGAATTTTGCATCTGTTTAGGAACCATTTTCTCTGTTTGCAAACGTCCATCAATACGATAGCGGATATGAACATTTGCAACGTGCGGATCAATATGTATATCACTCGCTTTTAATTGAACCCCCGTATTCAGGAGCTGATCTAGCAAACGGATTACCGGTGCCTCTTCTCCTTCATTCGAATCCATCATCATATCTGAATCATTTTTAAAATAGTGCTTATTAATCGCAAATAATATATCGTCTTTTGCAGCGATTACTGGTGAAATCGTAAATCCTGTCCCAATTTCCAAATCATCGATGACAAAATAATCCATCGGGTCATGCATGGCAATTGTCAGTGTGTTATCCTGTATTTTCAATGGCATAATGATATTCTCTTGAGCAGCTTCCTTTGTCACGAAACTGAGCACATTTTCTTCAATTGGATAGCGATATAACGACACATGTGGAATACCCAATTGAAACTCGAGAACTTCAATAAGCTGCTGTTCGGTTATAAAACCATGTTCGAGCAAAGCATCTCCCATTTTTTGATCATCTTTTTTATTTTCAAGTGCTTCCATTATCTGTTCCTCGGAAACAAGACCTGCATCCTGAAGCAAATCTCCTAGACGTTTTCGTTTCATCATTCGGGTTCCTCACTTTCATCTTGTTCAGTTATGTTGATGACGATGGTTCCATTAGAAGTTGCTTCTGCATCAGTAACAGCGCCTACACTTTTAAAATGAATACTTTTCTCATCTTCGTTATAGCCTTCAAAAGTGATTTCATATGTTCTATTTTCATCAACATGAACCGGTTGCTCTACACTACTTAATAAATCATCTATGAATAGTTGTACAACATTAGTAAGTTCATCTTCTTCTGGATTCTCGTTCATTTTCTCCTCTAGAAGATGTTGATTTATTTCAACTAGTCTCTGAAAATAAGTAACACCCATCTCGGCAACAAGCTGGGCATCTATTTGTTTCTCCATTGTAGTTACCTGTTTGGTTGTATTTGTTACTACAGTAAATAAACCCAATATAAACACAAGAAATAAAGTAATTATCATTACCGTGAGTACGAGTGCAGCACCTTTTTCATTTCTATATGTTTTCATTCTAAATCACCTGAAATATAGGTATACGATTCACTAACTAGTTTCCCAGACTCAGTAAGTATATTAATCTTTGTACGATATAAATCCGGTTCTTGCTCTTCGCAAGTATTTAACATTGATTTATAATTAATCCCATTTAACGTATATTCTTTATAAAAGACATCTTCTCCTTGATACGTATCACACTGTTGGACATTATCAAAGAACGCATGTACATCTAAATTTTTAACTTCACTGCTTACTTGAGGCAATAGATTACTAGCGACCAATTCATCATCCGTTGTCTGTGTCCAACTCATTATTTGTGGAAAAAATGGTAATAATGTACCAATTACCATTACTAAAAGCGCAATAGATGCTATAATTTCAATAAGGGTGAACCCCTTGCTGTTCCACATTTTAAATTTATTATACAAAGAAGTTCACTCCTCAAACGTGACTTTTCTACTATTATACCATTTTATGGGATGTGAAAAAATGAAATTTCGACAATTTACAAACACAAAAGGAATGACATTGGTAGAGTTGCTTGCTGCCCTTAGTTTATTTGCGTTGGTAATTGCTCTTTCTTCGACGGTTATTATTCAGATGGTAAGTGGGGAAAGTAATACTAGCAATGATATTTCATTGAAGCAGGAAACAAATTTGTTAATAAATGAGATGAGAACTGATTACCAGAAAAAAATTAAAAATACGAGCAACAATGAAACATTTAATATTTGCTATCAAAATGAATCAATAGAAATTTACGAAATAATAATAAACAATGAGATAGTTACGATTGAAAGTAAATGTACTGCTGAGGAATTTGGAAAAGGAGAAAATTTGGACATTCAATTAATTACCCAAAATAATTCAGAAGAGCTTTTCGAACTTGATACATCCTTCATAACGAATACAAATGATTCTCCAATTCAGATAACGATAGATAATGAAAAAGGGGAGGAAAACCCTGATGAAATCAATTGGACTCCTGTTTCTGAAATTCGTTGTGAATATGAAAATAACACGACATTAAAAAGTTTACATTTTAAACACAACAACAAAAACTGTCTAAAAGAAGATAATTTTACTATTTATACCGTAAAAGGGGATGCAAAGTTTGATGGTACTATTAAATTGCAAGTTAAAACAAAACTAATAATATATGGAACACTATACTTAACCGACAAAAGTAAAATCGTGGTAAACGGGGGCAACAGTCACAATAAAGGAGAGGTCTGTGTGGAAGCTAAAGATGGTATTATTTATCCTCAAGATAAAAATGAAGATAATTACGAAGATATTTTTAGTTGTTCATAATGATTAAATAATTAAACCCGTGAGTTAATTCTCACGGGTTTAATTTTATAACTCCATCGCTTCCCCAATCTCCATCACTCTACCTTCACCAGTCTTTACCTTCTCGGCCCATGCTTTCGGGTCCTGGTCAATCATTGGGAACGTATTATAGTGAACGGGAACAGATACTTTTGCATTAATCCAATCAGCTGCAACAAGCGCATCCTCAGGTCCCATGGTGAAGTTATCGCCAATTGGGATAAAGGCTACTTCAATATCATTCATTTCACCGTACATTTTTAAATCGCTAAATAATGCCGTATCTCCGACATGATAGATGGTTTTTCCTTCCACCGTTAGTAGAATCCCAGCTGGCATTCCACCATAAATCACCGCTCCATTATCTTCTGTATAGGCCGAACCATGAAAAGCTTGTGTGAACTTTACGGTACCGAAATCAAATTCGTGTGCGCCACCGATATGCATGGGATGTGTTACCAATCCTTTGCCTCCCAGGTAAACAGCAAGTTCGTTAGGGGCCACTACCAATGCATTATTTCTTTTTGCAATTTCGAATGTATCACCAACATGATCATTATGTGCGTGCGTCAGTAAGATAACATCAGCTTTCACTGTGTCGGCATCAAGGTCACATGCTTCATTTTCCGAAATAAATGGATCAATTAAAATTGTGTGACTATCTGTAACAACCTTTACAACCGAATGTCCATGATAAGATAATTTCACGCTAACCTCTCCCTTTATAAACTATTTACTCTATCTATTCGACAAAGCATTTATGATTCCTCTACCCTTTTGGAAGATTTTTTAAAAGTAATACAGTTTTTTCATTACCAAAAAAGTTTAATAATTTTGCCAAGCCTTTTCATAAAGTTGAATTAAATGGGGATCAATTAACGTATTTGGTTTCAACTCTAGCTTATTCCCATTTGATTTCTCTATCTGTTGATCTTCATCCTTCCCAAAACTAGCTAGCGCAGGAAGTAAGTCATTTGTTAAAAATCGGGTCGGTACGGTTATGTCAATTTCATCCAAGTCAATTGGATCACGGCTTGCTAGCACAAAGCCCCAATTTCCGAAACTAGGAACGTCTACATGCAAATTCTCTGTAACTAATCCGGTTGATTCTACCGTTTCAGCTATTGTCCAATATACTTCCGTTGCAAATACTGGGCTCGTAGCCTGAACCATGATTGCACCACCAGGCTTAGAATGATTCCTTACTAAAGAATAGAACTCTTTTGTATAGAGCTTGTTTAAACTCTCATTATTCGGATCAGGCAAATCAACAATAATCACATCAAACCAATCATCTGTTTCCTTTAAAAATTCAAAAGCATCGGTGTTTTTCACTTCTACTTTTTCATTTTTCAAGGCACCTTCATTCAATTTCAATAATTCCTTATTTGTATTGGCTAATTCCACAACAGCTGGATCTAAATCAACCAATGTTATTTTCTCAACATCCTCATACTTAAGCACTTCTTTTGCTGCAATTCCATCGCCGCCACCGAGAATCAATACATTTTCATGATTGTCTGCATGCGACATGGTTGGATGAACGAGCACTTCATGATAACGGTACTCGTCCGTTGAACTAAACTGTAACGACCCATCCAAATAAAGCCGCACATCCTCATCTGTATCCTGTGTTAGTATAATCTTCTGATATCTGCTTTCCTCCATATGCATAATTGGATCTTTATACATTTTCTGTTCAAAACTAAATGCAGTCGCTTCTCCGAAAAACAGACCAATGATTAATACAATAAAAATACCTAGACCAATGAGAGCATGAACCATAAAATTGCGGATTTCTTTTCGGAATAACCATAGAACAATCAGAGCTACTGTAACATTTATACATCCGACCAAAAATGCTGATTTCACCATCCCTAACTGTGGACGCAGGAAAAATGCAAACATTAATCCGCCTATTAAACCGCCGGCATAATCGGAAAATAAAACACGCGCCGTACTTCTATTTAACTCTACTCCGATTTCATTTGCTTTGCGAATCAAGATTGGCAATTCAAAACCAGTTAAAGCTCCAACTAAAATGGTGATGGAATACAAGAACAATGCATCTGTTCCGGATGGTGCGAAGGCTGTAATACCAAACATTGTAAAGCTGGAAAAGCCTCCAATAATGGCAACTCCAAATTCAATCCAGACAAAAGCAAGGATTAAATGCTTCATTACCTTTTCACTGAGACTAGCACCAATTCCCATCCCGGTTAAGAATAAGGAAATGGTTAGTGTATACTGTGTAACGCCATCCCCCAATATGTATGAACCCAATGCGCCAAACAAAACTTCAAAAATAATTCCGCATATCGATACTATTCCGGATGACCAATAAATTATATTACTTTTTCTTTTCGCTGCATCATTCATTTTCTACCACTCCGTCTATAAACATGCAAAAAAATAAAGGCGGCCGAGACATAGGCTCAGGCCGCTTCACTCTATTTATGTAATTGATGCACCAATTACAAATGCTAATCCAATCGATACACTCATGGACACAATTGCCACTGCAACATTATTATTTTTTAACTGCTCTTCCACAGAAAATTTTCTTGTAAATAAATCAAATAACAAATAAGCAATCATTTGTAAGACAACCCCAAATGCACCCCATATTAACGTTTCATAAATATAGGAACTGTTATAAATTGCAAATGCAAGTATGATACATATACCGATAATTTTTCCTGAAATCGACAATGCTACTGCCGTATTTCCTTTTTGAACTTCTTCCATATCTTTATATTTTCGCGTTAAATTTTCAAAAATAAACAAACCAATTAAAACGATTACTACTGAAATTAAAAAATAAGCAATTGTTGCTATAAATGGTTCCATTTAATCATCCTCCTTTATTTTCCTGTCCCCGGGCCACCACCACGAAAGGTTGTATTACCACGAGTACCTGTACTTGAAGCGGATTGTTTACCTGTATATCCGCCATAACAACCCCCTGTTTGGCAGGCATTTGTTCTATTACTGCTCCAATTATTTCCAAGTAAACTGTCCAGCATCCGTATGGTAAAGTATGTACTTAAAAAACTAGGTGCATAATTTCTTTTCACAAATGCTTCACTTGCCACCTCGATTAATAATACATCGGCATCATCTACACTTGGTTTTAATGTCACAAAATAATCGGGGTAAATAAAGACTTGCTGGTTATCTACCACTTCACTTGTTTCGTCCGGTTCAGCCACGGAGCTAATTGTCGTTGCAAGCTCTTCAAGATTGAACTCGGTTGTTGCGTAAATTTCGGACGTCGTACCTGAATCATCTGAGACCGTATCCATTAATGGAAAATTAGCTGCTATAAGTGCATTAATCTGTTTGCTTGGACTTTGGTTGATGGATGAAATAATTTCATCTTTTGACGGTTCAGGTGGCATATCGTCTGCTGTAATCGTTATTTCTTGACTCATACCTCTATCTGCACCGTTCGAAAAAGGGGAAGAACATGCGCTTAATACAAGTATAGTAAATAGTAATACAATAAATGCAATCCATTTTTTTTGCAACTGGATCCCCCTCTCAATACATATAAGGAGCAGTGATGACTGCTCCTTATTCTATTTATCATTTCCTATTATTTGCCCATTTTTTCTTTTAATTTAGCTAATTCATCATTTACATCACTATTTCCCAAATCTTCAAATTCATCGTCTAGTGTACGACTGGATTGTGAAAGGTCATCACTTGTCTCTGCTTCTGCTTCAAACTGCATGACTTTTTCTTCCATACGATCGAATCCTTGCTTGGAAGCATCATTTCCAATGGAAGACATGGTGCGATTCATTTTTGTTCTAGTTTTTGCGGATTCTGCACGTGCTTTTAAGGAATCCTTTTTCAAGTTCATTTCCTGGTATTCTTTTTTCATTTCGTCCAATTTTGTACGAAGCATATCTGCATCGCTTTTCGCACGTTCCCATGATTCATTTAAAGCAGTTGCTGTTGTATCATGATCCTTTTTATCTTCCAAAGCACGTCTAGCTAAATCATCATTCCCAGCTTCAATAGCCTGCTCTGCTTGTTTCTGTCTTTTATCAACTAATGCAAGTGCATCATTTGCTTTACGTTTCAACATTTTCTCATTAGCGATTTGTTTTGCGACGGATGCTTCCACATCACGAATATCATCAGCCATATCACGCATATACTGATCCAGTAATTTTACCGGGTCTTCTGCTTTATCTAGCATCGAATTTAATTCTGAGCTCACTACCGTTTTTACACGTCCAAAAAATTTAAACATATTATCTCCTCCTCATAATTTCTTGATTCCTTTAAATAGATCCTGCTAAGATTTTAATCTCATATGCTTCAATTGGATACCCAATACTTGCTTCAACCTCTGTTCCCCACGATTCAAGACTGATAAAATTCTCTTCGCCGTCATCTGCGTATTCAGCGTAATGACTTTCTGTACCATTAACGTTCGCATTTCTGCCTTCCCCTTGAATCCTTGCTGTACCTTTTTCTTCCAGATAGTAGGTCTTATTTTCGTAGGTCACTTGTTTCGGATATGGTGTGGAGACCTGCATTTGAATCTTCTTATAGATGCCGAGCTCAAGCTCATCATCCATTTCAGCTGACAGCCAGACGGTATCATTTCCTTCTAACAGTTGATATCCAAACCATTCATATCCGCCATCCCGATAAGTGATTTTCCCGACCACTTCGAAATCTCTTAGATCATAGGTGATGATATCACCGATCTTTATAGATAAGGCCGTTCGTTCTTTTGGTTCTGGCTTATGTTTATCTTTTTTTGAAAAAATATTAGAAAACAGACCCATGTTTTCACCTCGCATGTCATTCGATTTCTTTGTTCCTTCAGTAATACGTACTCGTTTGGTAAAAGGTTTCATATAAACAAAATATTTCTTAAAAGGTGAAAAAATCTTTTCCTTTGATATCTTTATTATAATATAAATGGAAGTGGTAAACATGAATGAACTCTCATTTGGAGAATTTATTTGCGGAATTGAAAAATAATAACTTGGTTTGAATGTAATAAGCGCACGCTTCCCCAAACCATTGCTTTAGAACACTAGAACACGATCATATCACATTGGAACGATTTCAAGCAATTAAACGAATATTACCGAACACAACTATTTTTGATGCAAATGAAATTCTCTCCAATCTATGAATAGTGAAAAACAAAAAAGAATATCCATTATTAAAACATGCAGCTGCTCTGGCAGATTTTAGAGTGGACCTGTGGGATAGCAAAAGAAGAGCAATGTGTGCTCTTCTTTTTGATAGGACCTATTTTTGCAATAAAACATGTGCATCGTCAAATTCCAAACCATGTGCTTCTGCTACTGCTTGATACGTAACATAGCCATCCAATGTATTAATCCCTTTTAGCAAGGCTTCATTTTCAAGACATGCTCGTTTGTAACCCTTATTGGCAAGCTGCAATGCATAGGGTACGGTAACATTTGTAAGTCCAATTGTAGAAGTACGTGGAACAGCACCAGGCATATTTGCAACAGTATAATGAAGTACGCCATGTTTTGTGAATGTTGGTTGATCATGGGTTGTAATACGATCACTCGTTTCAAAGTTCCCACCTTGATCAATCGCAACATCCACGATGACAGACCCCTCGGACATTAGTTTGACCGTTTCTTCTGTTACAAGTTTAGGCGCCCTCGCACCAGGGATCAGAACAGAACCAACCACAAGATCGGACTCTTGAACAGCCTCCTGGATATTCAATGAATTGGAAATCAAAGTATTTATCGATGTACCGAAAATATCATCTAGTTGACGCAAGCGTTCCGGGTTCAAATCGATAATCGTAACATCTGCACCTAATCCGATAGCTATTTTAGCAGCATTTGTTCCAACTACACCGCCACCAATAATGGTAACTTTCCCTCGTTTAACTCCTGGAATTCCGGAAAGAATAATTCCCTTCCCACCTTTTGGCTTTTCAAGGAATTGTGCACCAATCTGTGTAGCCATTCTCCCAGCAACTTCACTCATAGGAGTCAATAACGGCAAGGTGCGATTTGGAAGCTGAACGGTTTCATAAGCAATTCCAACCACTTTTTTATCAATTAATGCCTTTGTCACTTCCGGTTCATTTGCTAAATGCAAATAGGTGAACAAGATCTGGCCTTCATAGAAGTAATCAAATTCTTCATGCAAGGGCTCTTTTACTTTAATCACCATTTCCTGTGACCATGCTTCTCTTGCACTATTTACAATTACAGCACCTGCAGCAGTATATTGTTCGTCGGTAAAACTGGATCCAACACCCGCTTCTGTTTCCACAAAAACATCATGTCCCGCATTTTTCAATGTGAGTATTCCGGATGGTGCCATTGCAACTCTGTTTTCATTGTTCATGATTTCTTTAGGTATACCTATTCTCATCTCCATACCCCTTTCAGGACCTAAGTATGTATTCCGAATATCTCCAGCATAGTGCTAATACAATTGTATCAGATGGATGTATAATAATCACGATTATTTAAAAAAGGAAGACAGAATGAAAACTATCTTCCTTTGCTACTCCTAGTATGAGGATTAATTTTTACGGTTATTGAAGGTATAGATGTTTTTGTTATTATGCATCTGTTCAACGACACCACTTTGGTAGCTTTCATTTAATTGATTTCGAACGGCATCTACACCTTTATCGTCTTCATAAAATCTGCGCTTCTTACCTTCTTTTTTAGACAACATCATCACCTCCGTACGTGTAGTATGCCCGGTTTTCTGTAACAGTGTTGTAACTAATATTACCAAAAATTGATTGTAGCGCTTTCATAAAGGGTATATACTTATAATGAAAGGGGAGATTTATAATGGAATATAAAAACATTGTTGTGGCGGTGGACGGCTCTGAAGCTGCTGAAAAGGCTTTTCAAAAATCCTTGGACATTGCAAAAAGAAATCATGCACGTCTTATCCTTGCTCACGTAGTGGACTCCCGCACTTTTGCAACAGCAGAAGCGTATGACCGTACATTGTCTGAAAGAGCGGAAGAGTATGCAAAAGAATTACTTGATTCTTATGTGGAGAATGCCAAAACAGCAGGAGTGAACGATCTCGTAAGATGTATTGAATATGGTTCCCCTAAAGTAAAAATAGCAAAAGATATTGCCAGAAATTTTAAAGCAGACTTAATTATTTGTGGAGCTACAGGGATGAATGCCGTCGAACGCTTCCTGATTGGTAGTGTCTCTGAAAGCATCACAAGATATGCATCATGTGACGTACTTGTCGTACGATAAATAAAAAGGCTTTGTCATAAATCCTCATGACATAGCCTTTTCTTCTTATTTACTTAAACGCACCGTGTCTCTTGCAATCATTACTTCTTCGTTTGTTGGAATAATAATAACTTTAACTGGTGAATGCGGGTAATTAATAAATTGCTCTTTACCACGTACTTCGTTTAACTTCGGATCCCAGTATATTCCCATAAATTCAAGTCCAGTTAGAATTTTTTCTCTAATTGTTGTACTGTTCTCTCCAACGCCAGCTGTAAAGATGATGGCGTCTACACCATTCATTTTCGCAGCATAGGAACCAATGTATTTATGAATTCTTCCAGCAAATACATCCAAAGCAAGTTCTGCACGTGGATTCGTATCTGTTTGCTCCTCGATATCACGTAGATCACTGGAAAAACCAGATAATGCAAGCATGCCACTTTCTTTATTTAAAACGTCAATAACTTCATCTGCATTTTTACCAGTTTTGTCCATAATGTACGGAATTAATGCAGGATCAATATTACCGGAACGAGTCCCCATTGTGACCCCAGCAAGTGGTGTGAATCCCATGGATGTGTCAATGGATTCACCATCCTTAATCGCAGTAACACTTGCACCATTACCGATATGACAGGATATTAAGCGCAAATTATTTAGTGGAACACCCATTAAATCGGACGCACGTTCTGACACATATTTATGTGATGTACCATGGAAACCATATTTGCGAATACCGTATTCCTCATAATATTCTCTTGGTAAGCTGTATAAATAAGATGATTCCGGCATCGATTGATGAAAGGCAGTATCGAATACTGCAACCATAGGAATAGTTGGTAAAATCTCTTTAAATGCATGAATACCAGTTAAGTTTGCCGGATTGTGCAATGGTGCTAATTCTGCGGTTTGCTCAATTTTAGCAATCACATCATCTGTAATCAGAACCGAGTCACTGAAATGTTCCCCACCATGAACGACACGGTGTCCAATGGCATCAATTTCATCTAATGATTGAATAACGCCTGTGGAAGTTAAAGATTCCAATAGCATTTTAACAGCAACACCATGATCGGGAATATCTACTACAGTTTTATCCTTGCTCCCATTCGCTTCGACTGCAAAAATAGAATCATTCATTCCGATTCTTTCCACTAGCCCGATTGCAGCAACGACTTCCTCCGGCATTTTAATCAACTGAAATTTTAAAGATGAACTACCTGCATTAATAGCTAATACGTTACTCATTGATGTCAACTCCTATAATTATTTACTGTACGTGTCAAACCACGCATTCATTTTTCCAAGAATGTCTGCCATCGCATTGGAATTTTTAAAAGATGGCATTTGGACAAGCAACGGCTGTTTCGGTGTACTTGTATGTTGGCCTTTCTTTTGCAAAATTAAAATACTCTTGGCATTCTTTTCTGATTTAAAAGCAGTTTCAGGTAAACGGATGATCCCTACAATGTGAGCATACTCCTGAATATAGGCATGCAGCTTATCAGATTGGTCACTGTCAAAAAGAAATTCAGGGACTACAAAAATTAAATATCCTGCTTCTGTTGTGTATTTCAAACTTTGCTCGATTAACAGATGATGGGAGTAGGAGTGACCTGAATCTGCTTTTAATTCAAAATCATTTGCTCGAATATCATCTGGATAATAGCCGACTGGAAGATCAGCTACAATAAGATCTACCGGATCCATCAAAAAGGGACTTAAGCTGTCTTGGTGGAAAAATTCAATTTGTTTTTTCTGCAGATTTGCACTTAATACAGATAACTGGATCAGGGTTTGATCCACCTCACTTGCAAACGCAGTAACTTTCTGTTTAAGCTGAGCAAGAACCGTTGTTAACAAATTCCCGGTCCCACTTACAGGATCAAATACCCTTAGGTTTTCTTTATCCTTTGTCAGTTTATCGGATAGATACCCGACAATAAGGCCAACCGTCTCAGGAGTCATTAAATGCTGTTGTTGTGTGGATCCCTTCATTCCTTTTAAGATAGCAAGCTGAACGGATTTGCGTATTTCATCCGTACTGTAGGAATGAAAATCTATTGTTGTTAACGTGTTTTCTAGTTTATGCGATAAAATATCGTCCATATCCTCAGGAGCACCCTCATAAAAGAGAATTTCCATTGTGATAGTCAAACTATCCAAATATGTTTCATTTCTATGCTGCCTGATTAACTCTGTCGCTTCATCTAACCAGCCGAATAATGTTTCAACACCTGTTTTTTCCATGAAACAATCCTCCATTCGTTCTTTTCACAACTTTTCTATTGTACCAATCCAATTGGTTTATGTAAAAGGAATAAGAAGAAGGATGACTCTTTTTTAAAAGAAATCACTTGGTGAAAGATTGAGCAACCTTTGACTAGGAAAATCTCTCCAAGTAGAGATGGAGAGATTTTCTATCACTTATTCCGCTTCTTTAGCTGCTTTTAATGCTGATTCATAATCTGGGTGGTTTGTTACTTCTGGAAGATATTCAACATATGTTATTTCATTTTTTGAATTAACTACAAAAATGGATCTTGAAAGTAAACGCAATTCCTGCATTAACACACCATAGTTTTTACCGAAATCAGCATCACGATGATCGGAAAGTGTGTCTACTTTTTCAATTCCATTGGCAGCACACCAACGTTTTTGAGCAAATGGTAAATCCATGCTAATCGTTAAAACATGTACATTATCCAATTTGTCTGCTTCTTCGTTAAACCTTCTTGTTTGATCAGAACAAACACCAGTGTCAATAGAAGGTACCACACTAATCAATTTAACTTTTCCATCATAATCACTTAGACGAACCTCTTCTAGTCCATTGGATAGCACGTTAAAATCCGGTGCCTTATCCCCTGCTTTTAATTCGGGCCCAACTAATGTAACTGGTTCTTGTTTGAATGTAACATTTAACATATAAATATATTCCTCCCTTTTCATCGCTACTTTTATTATGGAGGATTACCATTGCTTCTGTCCACCAATAGCAAGCATTCGTAATGAATAAATTTATGTGAAGTGAAGCTTTTCATACCTTTACCCTTCTTGTAGTCTTAAAAAACTTCTATATGTCATATTGGGATGACTTACTTTTTTCTGGTTTTTCTTTTCTATCTTCTTTTTTAGTTAAATCGTTTGAGTCTTTTATAATTTGTTGTACTTTTTCAATCACTTGTGGTGCGAAATCAATCATTTTTTCATATAAATGTGTATTTTGATCAAGATGAACCATTTTGATTCCTTGTTCGCTAACAATCAAGAATGCTACTGGCGTTATGGAGACACCTCCACCACTACCACCACCAAATGGTAATGTGGCATCTGAATCTCCTTGTGATTGATTGGAATTGAATTCACTTCCACCTGCTGCAAAGCCGAATCCTAGTTTGGATACAGGTATAATAAGACTGCCATCCGGTGATTTAACTGGATCACCAATAATCGTATTCACTTCCACCATTTTTTGCAGATTCTCCATGGCTGTTGTCATCAATCCTTCAATTGGATGTTCTTCTGTCATGATTAGCCTCCTCGTGTTGTAATTTTATTGGTTTCCTAATTAACTTTATAAGAGCATGTATAGCTTGCCCAATTCGAATCGATACCATGCAGTCAAAGTCAGTTCGCAAATACCTTTGCTGAAAGTGAGGTTCCACCTGGATATTAGGTTTACACTTTAACTGAACTTTTTCTAAAAAGAAGCCCGTGATTATTCCCTTGATTGTCCATATTCCTCCACTTGCAATTCCTGTGGAAAATGCGTCTCCTGTTCCACCAACTGTTACCCAGCTGTAATGATGCAGGCTAACTTTTTGTAATACTTCTGTGATTCGTTTGTTGGCATCCTTCCATATTTTATAGGAGGTCTTTATTCTCTCCGAAAAAGATTCAAAGTGAATAGCTTCCATTTCGAATTTTTGTTTACTCCATTCCGCTAAATCATACTTCTTCTTAAAACATCTGATTCGTAATATAAAAACGGAGAGCGTTACATGCTGATTATTCTGTTCATATGTATACTGGATGGATACAATGATTTTTGAAAGGACGAACAGAAGTATTAGTATAATAACAACTAATCCGAAGATAAACAGCAGCATATCGCTTTCCCACCTTCCGCAGATAGTTCTTTTTCATCTATTCTGTAGCAACTTAAAGAATTTTAAACGTTTACATTTCTATGAATGGGATAAATGCATTAGAAATGATATGATGAAGAAAAGTGGATAGCTGGAGGGTACATATATGACAAAAAGTAATGAATTGTTCTTTTATTACCATAGAGATGGTGAAACGGATTCGAAAGTGGAGACATTGCATCGTTTAGCGGAAGAGAATGGTTTTCAAATTGTTGATCGTCATGAGGATGCAAGCATCATTGTTAGCATTGGAGGCGACGGTGCATTCCTGCAAGCTGTACGAAAGACCGGATTTCGCCAGGATTGTATTTATACAGGTATTACTCGTGAAGGCCAGTCGGGATTATATTGTGACTTTAATATCGATAATTTTGATGAAATGCTGCACTCCTTGCAACATGATGAAATGGAGGTTCGACGTTTTCCAGTCATTAAAACAAAAATAAATGACGGTACCGTTTTTTATTGTCTAAATGAAGTAACCGTCCGTTCTACGATTGTTAAAACAATTGTTATTGATGTGAAAATTGATGAACAGCATTTTGAAACCTTTCGCGGTGATGGCTTAATAGTAGCGACTCCTACCGGAAGTACTGGCTATACGAAATCTGCTCGTGGTGCAGTTATTGATCCACTTACTGCTTGCTATCAAGTTTCTGAAATTGCTTCTTTGAATAACAATCAATACCGCACACTTGGGTCTTCTTTTATCTTGAATAAAAATAGGCAACTGATACTGGATATCATCCAAGATGGCAACGACTATCCGATAGTTAGCCTTGATAATGAAGCACTGCCGATTCGAAAAGTACAATCCATCGAAGTTTCCATGGATGATACCGTTATTAAAACAGTGAAATTGAAAAATAATACGTATTGGGATCGTGTAAAACGAACGTTTTTATAATCGATTACTATGTCTGCAGCAATCCACATGGTGGAAATCCTAAAAATGAAGATCCTTCTTATGTAAGAGAAGGATCTTCATTTATGCCAATACCCCATCGTCATAATTCCCCATTAACAATTATCAGTGCACTGTTGATAGCATGCCTATTTAGAAAATAATTTCCATGGTAGTAAAAGAGCTATCCTTGATAACAAGGATAGCTCCAGCCATATTTTATTTAATTAGTTATTTACTGAGAACCACCAAACTGTTGTTCAGCCATTGAAACGAGACGCTTCGTAATTTCTCCACCAACAGAACCGTTAGCACGAGAAGTTGTATCAGCACCAAGTTGAACACCAAATTCGGATGCAATTTCAATCTTCATTTGATCTAAAGCTTGTTGTACACCTGGAACTAGCAATTGGTTTGACGAATTGTTATTTGCCATGTTAGTTCACCTCCTTGGTACTTATAGAATGTCACAGTAGGAGGTAATCCATGCAATTTTTTAATTGGTATATGTTGTTAGTTTCTCTATATATTCCTAAAATAAATTTGTAAAATATTCTTCGACTTTTTCCTGATCCGTCACTTTAATTGTTTCAATTCCGTTAATTGCTTCTTCAATCGAAG
This sequence comes from Oceanobacillus sp. CF4.6, assembly GCF_051262635.1. Classification (NCBI taxonomy): domain Bacteria; kingdom Bacillati; phylum Bacillota; class Bacilli; order Caryophanales; family Bacillaceae; genus Oceanobacillus; species Oceanobacillus sp. CF4.6. The sequence goes on from NZ_JBIMEX010000001.1 coordinate 459,456, forward strand.
CAGTAAAATCGTGTGTGGACTCATAGTAATTTACTTTCTCACGCTTCGGTTTCGTTTTTGGAGATTTAGGAACGAAAATCGTACAGCAATCCTCGTATGGTAAGATCGATGTTTCGTACGTTCCAATTTCCTCAGCGATTTGAATAACTTCCTGTTTGTCCATCGTAATTAACGGACGGATAATTGGATAGTTTGTAACTTCATTGATCGTATGCATACTATCCATGGTCTGACTTGCCACTTGGCCAAGATTCTCACCCGTTGCTAAGGATAGAATCGATTCATTTTCACAGACTCGTTCACTGATCCGAAACATCATACGACGCATAATCGTCATCGCATAATCTTCAGGCATTTCGCGAAAGATCTCCTGCTGCAATTTCGTAAATGGTACGACGTGAACTTTAATCGCTTTACCGTATTTTGTCAGTTGTTTCGTCAGATCAAGTACTTTTTGCTTGGCACGCTCACTTGTAAATGGCGGTGAATGGAAATGGATGGCTTCCAATTGCACACCACGTTTCATTGCCAGGAAACCTGCAACCGGACTGTCAATTCCTCCGGACAGGAGTAAAAGGGATTTTCCAGATGTTCCTACTGGTAAACCACCAAGACCCGGAGCAACGCTTGATGTAATATACGTTGCTTCCAATCTGATTTCCACTTTGATTTCCAAGTCAGGTTTGTGGACATCCACTTGGATACCTTCCGTATTTTTGAGCAAATGTCCACCAAGAATTTGATTCAATTCCTGTGAGCGAACAGGGAAGTCTTTTGCTATCCTCTTAACGGATACTTTAAATGTGTTAACTTCTTCATTCTTAGTCAATGCATATAATGCTGCTTCTTTAATTTTTTCCAAATCATTATCCACTTTAATTGCAAGACTAAGGCTATGAATACCAAAAACATTTTGCAACTTCTCCATTACAGGATCTGGCTCATGTCCATTCAATAAAATAAACATTCTTCCTTGTGAGCGTTTCACTTTCGCATTTGGAAACTCTTTAATCTTCTGTTGGATATTTTCCTGTAAACGGATAATGAAGGTCTTAATATTTTTTCCTTTTAAAGCCATTTCCCCATAACGAATTAATATATGATCATATTGCATATTTATCTACTCCAGTGCTTCTTTAAATTGTTTGATTGCTTTTTCCAATGCTTCGGCGAATATTTTCATTTCATCCATTGTGTTATCATAGGACATGCTTACACGTAATGCAGAAGTTGATCTATCACGCCCAAATCCACATGCAGACAATACTTTACTTTCATCTTTTAGTTTGGAAGAACAGGCGGATTTTGTGGAGATAAAAATATCCTGTTCACCGAGCATATGGATAATTACTTCCGGCTTGATTCCCGGTACAGACATATTAATAATATGTGGTGCTGCATGTTCCGGTGTATTAACCTCTACCCCGTCCATCATTTTTAATATACGTACCAAGTAGCTTTGCATGTCATATAAATGTTGCTTATCATTTTGTTCACGTTGTTTAATCATGCGTAATGCCTTCACAAATGCTACCGACCCTGCTAGATTTTCAGTCCCAGATCTTAGTGACTGCTCCTGACTTCCCCCATGAAATAACGGAAATAACTTTGTCCGCTTGTTTACATATAACATTCCCGTGCCTTTTAATCCATGAATTTTATGTCCGGAAAACGTACATAAATCGATTCCACTATCCTTTAATTTCAATGGAAGCTTACCGAGACTTTGAACTGCATCAACATGGAAAAATAATTTTGGGTGTTTCTTCGCGACCTCCCCTATTTCTTTAATGGGTTGGATGGAACCTGTCTCATTATTAACATGCATAATACTGATTAAAACCGTATCCTTACGAATCGCATTTTCTAAATCATTTACTGATACTACACCATTTTGATCGACAGGTAAATAGGTTACTTCGAATCCATGATTTTCCAGACTTTTGCATGCTTCATAAATCGATGGATGCTCAATGTCAGAGGTAATAATATGTTTCCCCCTGCCCTGATGTTCAACCGCAATTCCTTTAATCGCTATATTATTTCCTTCCGTTCCCCCAGAAGTAAAAACGATTTCTTGTGGAAACGTTCCTAGGATTTCAGCTGCCTGCTTTTTAGCTGTTAACAGAAGTTTCTCAGCAGTTCCACCTAATTGATGGATAGACGATGGGTTGGCAAAATAGTTACTGGATACTTGCTGAAAGCTCTCAAGGACGGATGGATCTGGTTTCGTTGTTGCACTGTTATCTAAATAAATCATTCGAATGACTCCTCACTTCATCAACACAAAAATGTAAGGCTGACCTAAGAACCTGGAAATCCGGTTTCTTAATGACAGCCTCCTCATTGACTCATTTATTCATTACGGTTTGGGTTTCTTCAATTCGTTTTAAGGCACCAGCCTCTACCTCTTCTACAGCCTTTGCAGCATGTTCAAGTGAAAGTTCATATTCATACACTCGGAATAATCGCTCTGCTTCTTGTAGCTTAGCTGCAAGAATTGGATTTTGGCTTCGGTACCTATTTGCATATTGAATCACTTGTTCAGTCAAGTATGCTTGATCGAGCATTAAATCCACTTGCTCTGATGTTTGCTCTATTGAACTTTTAGCCTCCGTTAATGCTTGTTGAACATTCGCCATATCCAGTGGATACTTTTCCAATGTCTTAATAACTTGTTCATTTTTAGAAAAAGCTGTTTCAAAACTGGACCAGATAAAACTTGGGACACCAGGAATATTGCTTTTCTTTAAACGTCTGTTCAAATAGGCTAGTTGGTTACGCATTTCTGCAAGTTTTTCTCTTGCTTCCAATTCATCTTTACGTAAGTTTTGAATACTTTTCTTAAATTCCTCATGTTTCAATTGCAGTTCTTCAATTTTTTGAAAGCCCTCTTCTACTTGTTCACGCAATTCGGAATGAGATTTACCATCTTTCTCCATCTCTTCGGAAAGCTCCCTGAGCTGTTCCAGCAATTTGGAGATCGTTTTACCTACGGATAAAAATCTTTCCATGTCGTTATTTTCTACATAATATGCTTTTTTTATTTCTTCTACTTCAAGTTTTGTTGCATCGAATGTAACGATAAGTTCATCTAGCGAATTCTCATATTCAGGTATATGTGCTTCCAAATAATTTCTTGCATGTGCTTCTGTTTCAAGCAGGTCATACATTTCTTTCATTCTATCTTCCATTTCAATTAACAATTGTTCGCCATTCGTCATGTCCCCATTTTCTAATTGTAGAAGAAGTTTCGATAGTTTTCCCTGGTATGTATGAATTTCTTTTTCTAACCCAAGATGATCTACCCGATAACCTTCTTCTTTCATCTCTTTAAGACCAGAAAGCATATTATCGAATTGAGATGGCAAATCATGTTTGCATTTTTTATAAATGGATGGAAATTCGGTAATTTTTTCTTCCATCATTTTAATTTCAGTTTTCATTGTTGTAATCAGGTTATTCGCTTCCATATAATCTCCTGCATCTACCAATTCGTAGTATGTTGATAGTTGATCTTCCATTTCATCCAGAAAACCGTCAAAATACATTTCTGCTTTCCCATACTGATATCGGCTTTGTGAAATCATTTTACGCAATGCTTTGATGGTAGGCGCAAGTTCTCCAGCTTCTTTTCTGCTTGTCTTTTCAGATTCCAGAAGTTCATCAAGCTCCTGCAGTATATTTGCAATACTTTTTTCAATACCCTGCAATGTATCTTCTCCATTATTCAGGATAGACTTCGCTTTGTTTATGCGGAAACGATCGGCAGCTTCTTCTGCATCAAATAGATGCTCTTCTATGTTTGGAAGTTCTTGTGTGATAATATGTTCCCAACGTTCTTTCCAGGTTTCGAATTTCACCTGAGTTTCTCCGGAAAGATTTAACGTTTTAATCTTACTGAGCTGCGTAGCAACATCACGCCCCATGATATCCATTTTCCAGCTCTCCAGGCGATCAACCCTGTCGTAAATTCGCTTTCTTAAAATCAGTCCGATAATAATTAGTACGATGACTGCTAATATTGTTCCGATGATGAAAACCATAAAATGCCTCCCAACCAGTTTCCAAAAAAAGAGGTTTCTCTTAAATTTTCTAATTAATTTGTAAGTTAACTTGTATTTTATATTCTATATGTAATCATGTAAACGTTAATTTTCTAAATACAATACTTATAATACCATGGATCATGCATATTTGGCTAAAAAAATGCAAATTAATCGCCAATCCGCCACGTTTTTTCATCAGCGATTATATTCGACATATTTTTTTCAGCGGAAATTCCCTTTTCTGTAATAAAATTAATCCATTGCTGAATCGTATTCACATATTTTTTCACGAAAATCTGGTGTGAATAATCACCAATGACCTGTTCTTTCCATTCACTATGTAAAATATACGGAGTGATCAGCATACCTTTCAGCTGCATTAATAAATAGTGACGAGTATCCCCTTTCACCTGTCCACCAATCGCATTAAGAAAAGTATGACGTATATAATGATTTTCCTTTGCTAAATAAGTGACAGCCATTTCACGAACAAATACAGAGTCCAGTGAAAGCTCTCGTTGAATAAAACATGTTAATTGATGATTACGCTGTTTATATTGTATAATAGTAAAAATTAACACATTCAATTTTTTCAAAGGAGTAAGGGAGTCAGCTTCTTCTATTGCTTCTTCCAGTGTTTTTAGGTATTCCTCATAGTAATTGGTTACTGCATATTCTAATAGGCCTTGTTTGCCTTTAAAATAATAGCTAATCAAAGATACATTGACAGAGGCTTTTTCAGCAATATCTCTGACAGAAGTGCCATGAAAGCCTTTTTGGAAAAACAATGAGGAAGCAGCATCTATCACTTTTTGCTTGGTTGGGTTCTTTTTCATTGTTATTCATCTCCTTACTACACAGTTACGACAATGAACCTTTAAATTCCTGCAATTTCTTCTCGACAAAAAGTATGATCGTGTCGATTTTTATGCCACATATATAGATATTAAAGGGGGATTTTTCTTGTTTCAATCAACAGTATACACCAGTACAAAAGAAAAGGATTATGAGCTTTTGATTAAACAATTGGATGCATTAACAGATGGTGAGAAGGATGACGTTGCAATTCTGTCCAATGCTTCAGCATTATTAAATCAGTTCCTTCAAGAAGTGAACTGGGTCGGATTTTATATTTGGAAGGAAGATGAACTGGTTCTCGGGCCATTCCAAGGCCTTCCAGCATGCATTCGCATCGCTTCTGGTAAAGGCGTGTGCGGTACTTCTGTAAAGGAACGCACAACACAGCGCATTGCCGATGTTCACCAATTTCCAGGTCATATTGCCTGTGATGCTGCAAGTCAATCAGAAATTGTTGTGCCAATTATTATTCATGATAAAGTGTTTGGTGTTCTCGATATTGACAGCCCAATCAAAAATCGTTTTGATGAAACGGATCAGATTTATCTTGAAAAATTCGTAGATGTATTAGTAAAACATTTGGGCTAGTATTCTTCTAGTATAACAAAACTAGCAGCTATCTTGAGCTGCTAGTTTTTTATTACCTGGTTTTTCCCATTATTCTTTGCTTCATATAGCGCTTTATCTGTACGCAAGAATAGCGTACGCATATCTTGATCACCTTCCATTTCCTTATTCCATGCGGATACACCAGAAGATAACGTAACCGTTGGGTCTGTTGTTAGCTCCACTTGCATACTAATTGCCTCTGCAAGGATATACCCTTCTTCCATTTTCATGTTTGGTGCATATATTGCTATTTCTTCACCGCCCCACCTTGCTGCAATGTTTCCTGGCCCGATATTATTCATCAGTGTGTTTGACACTTGGATAAGTACTTGGTCTCCAACATGATGACCGAAACTGTCATTGATCTTTTTAAAATCATCAATATCAAGTAATATTAATATTCCGCTTTCACCTTCACGCATATGCCTCTCAATTGTTTCTTCCAGATAGTTTCGGGAGTATAACCCTGTCAGATAATCTTTAATTACCGCTTCTTTCAATTTGTCTTTAAGAATTGTATTAGCCATTGCCAAGGCGGAATGCTGAATTATTGCCTGCATTAACTTAAATTGATCAAAACTAAAATGATAGGAATCTCGATGAAGAATCACTGTGAGACCCAATACTTTTCCTGCTTGAACCATGGGAAACGCCATGACAGATGAATAAGGAAGTAGCATCTCTCCATCAGAAAAGTTACCAATAAATAGTGGTTCCTTGTAAGCTTTCGTTTTTTTATATAAATATTCCATGAACAACATACTATCACCGGTATGGAAAAACGCTGAACTTCCCGATAAAATTTCATACTCATCATAAAATTTAATAAAACCGACATCTGCAGCGTGACAAGTTGATCGAATTTGCTCCTTTAACAGGCTTACAATTTCCCTTAGCTCCAAGTTAGAATTTAGTTGATGTGATGTATCATTAATGATCGTTAAGTCCGAAACTTGATGCTTGGAATTTTGGAATAATGTCGCAGCCTCTATCGCTTTTCCAACCATTTGCGCAAATTCAATTAAAAATTGTTTCCCCATCTTCGGAAGTGAAGTATTTAAAGGTACGTTGATTTCCAGTACTCCATAGATACCCTGCTTACCTGTTAATGGTGCATATATATAGGAAGTATTTATCTCCGGCTTACTTTCAAACTGAAGCTCACCAGTCTGAAATGCTTTTGTACTCAGATTTTCCGATTCAATATTAGTGTACTCGATACTCTTGACGGGCAATGATGGAGAAACTTCCGTATCCTGCGATAAGAAAAAAGTATAGCCGATCTCCGAGTAATTTCTTTCCAGGCTGTCGGATATTTCTTTTAAAATGGTGTTCATATCATAAGTCGCAAATATGCGTTTACTAAGTTCAAATAACTCCTGATAGTACCATTTACTTCTTTTCTTCACTCGAAATTTCTGGATCAAATTCAGTAAGCTTTCGGTTTCCTTTTTGACAAATTCGATATGTTCCTCTGAAGGCAGTTTCCTGTTTGTAAATGTAAATACATATAAATATTTCTCCTGATCAACAGTGAAAGGAAAAGTGATTTTAACATCATTCTTTTTATATTTGAATACATCTTCACTAAGGATGAACTTCGGTTCCAGCTTTGAATTCAAATTTGAATCCGCATTTATTCGTTGATATGTATTCTTAAACTCATCATAATAATATGCGTCGGCGCTTGAAGGATTAAGGAATTCCCCCATTTTTTCAAGTAAGATTACAATTATCTCCATTTTATTATAGCTTTTATTAATGATTGTAGAGAGTAATTCAAAATAGGATTGATGGACGATTCCATACAGATTTGGAATTGAAGTCATTCTGATCACCTGGCTTAACTATAAATTTTTTAAAAAATAGTTCAAAAGTTCTATTTCTGTCTTATTATCTCAATTAATATGCAATTTTAGATTAATTCGCATCTTTATTATACAATAACTAGTTATTTATTCCTATAAATAAACGGAAAAAATATGTATTTATTCGTACATGGTTGACATGGCCCTTTTAAAATTATATACTAGCATTTGTGTAAAATAATTAGGTAGCCTATGTGAACCGCCGCTTGAACCCATTTTGTTCCTTCGAGAGGCTTATAGCCCCAAGGTGTATCGTGTAACTCTCTGCTGCTGGAGCGATGGTACATGAAAACAAAATGGACAACGAAACGGACACGCGCGTTTTATTTTATGCAAATAAAACATTTTAAAGGAGAATTACTTTATGTCACGTTATACTGGATCAATATGGAAAAAATCACGTCGTCTTGGTATTTCATTAACTGGAACTGGTAAGGAATTAGATAAACGCCCTTACGCTCCTGGTCAACACGGACCGAACTCGCGCAGAAAAATCTCTGAATACGGCTTGCAAATGCAAGAGAAGCAAAAATTACGCTTCATGTATGGCTTAAACGAACGTCAATTTAAAAACTTATTCGTTAAAGCTGGTAAAATGAAAGGTATTCACGGGGAAAACTTCATGATCTTACTTGAATCTCGTCTAGATAACTTAGTTTACCGTCTTGGTCTTGCTCGTACACGCAGACAATCTCGTCAGCTAGTAAACCACGGTCATATTCTTGTTGATGGCAAACGCGTTGATATTCCATCTTTCGCTGTAGCACCAGGTCAAGTAATTAGCTTACGTGAAAAATCTCAAAAGCTTGATATCGTTAAAGAAGCTATTGAAGCGAACAGCTTTGTACCTGAATATACAACTTTTGATGCTGAGAAACTAGAAGGAACTTACTCTCGTTACCCTGAGCGTTCTGAACTTCCAGCAGAAATTAACGAACAACTTATCGTAGAATTCTACTCACGTTAATAATAGCAGTCAAAAAAACGGTGATATCCAAAATAAATGGATGTCACCGTTTTTTTATTTACAAAGATCTACTTATTTGTTGTCTATTCTATTTTTCCCCTCTTTTTTCTCTCACATTAGTAATCCATGCCTGGTCTTCATCCATCATTTTCTTAGCAGCGTAAATATCAAAAAAACACCAGCCTAGGCTGATGTTTTTTGATGCTAATTGTAACTAACGAGGAAGTATTTTTTCTTCCCGCGGCGAATAATGGTAAAGGTCTCTTCGATCCGATCTGCTGAGGTCAGAACGTAGTCCAATTCCTGTACTCTTTCTCCATTAATATATACGGCACCACTCTTTATGTCTTCCCTTGCCTGTCTCTTCGATGAAGAAATCGATGCATTCACAAGTAAATCAATTAAACCTGTATCTTCCTTTTCCGTCTGGTAAGTCGGTACATCTTTAAATCCTTGCTCAATCTCCGTTACGGATAATTGTTTCAAGTCCCCACTGAATAATGCTTGAGAAATTTTCTCGGCCTGCTTCAATGCTTCTTCACTATGAACCGTTTTCGTCACCTCTTCGGCAAGACGTTTTTGAGCAACACGGTTTTCCGGGTGGTTTGCAATTTCATCTTCTAATTCTGAAATTTCCTCTTTAGAAAGGAATGTAAAGTAGCGGGTAAATTTAATAACGTCACGGTCATCCGTGTTTATCCAAAACTGGTAAAACTCATATGGCGAAGTTTTATCCGCATCTAGCCATATCGCATTGCCTGCTGTTTTGCCAAATTTAGTACCGTCTGCTTTTGTAATCAATGGAACAGTAAGCCCAAATACTTTAACTTCTTCATCCTGATTTTCTCTAGAACGGCGGATAAGCTCCATGCCGGCTGTGATATTCCCCCATTGATCGCTTCCACCAATCTGGACGGTACAGTTTTCCTGTTCATATAGTTTAAGAAAATCGAGAGACTGAAGAATCATATAGCTGAATTCAGTAAAGGTAATTCCTTTTTCAATTCGCGCAGAGACAGATTCTTTTGCGAGCATATAGTTGATGCCAAAATGCTTTCCGGCATCACGTAGAAAATCAATAACTGTCATACTGCCAAGCCAATCATGATTATTACGGGACTGAACCGGGTTATCCTCTGTGTCTAAGTCAACAAGTTTTCCGATTTGATCCTGAATTTTATCTGCATATCCTTTAACGATTTCACTTGTGTTCAAAGAACGCTCACTGGATCTGCCACTTGGATCACCAATCATTCCTGTGCCTCCGCCAACAAGAGCAATCGGTTTATGACCTGCTTGCTGAAAACGTTTTAGCATGGTTAATGGAACTAAGTGGCCGATATGCAAGCTGTCCGCCGTTGGATCAAACCCACAATACAATGTTACCTGATTTTCTTTTAAGTGTTTCTCCAATCCCTCTCTATCCGTTGTTTGATGTATTAATCCGCGGCTTTCTAAATCCTGTAAAATATCCATGTTTACCACTCTCCATCTTAAATTTTGAAATCAAAAAACTCGTCCCTTATCATAGATAAGGGACGAGTTTAACACGCGGTACCACCCTTGTTGCTGGAAAACAGCCACTTGGGATTGATAACGATGTCTCCACCGTTCTTCTGTAATAAATTAGTTTTATCCAAAAGAAATGCTCCGGACTGTAATTCACCTGCAAATGTATACTGGCTTGCACCTACCGCCAGCTCTCTTAAAAAGGGATTTGCAAAGTTACTTCGATCCTTCATAGCAATTAGTTTATTATACATTCTTAGCATATATGTAATGAAATTGCAATATATCTTTTCCAAATATTATACAACATAAAATGTAGTTATGCTATAATTATAAAAGAATTTAGGGGGTTTACGAATGGATTTAAAAGATAAGTTTCAATCCTATATGAATAAGGCAAAGTCTGTCTGGAAAACCGGAAAAGTTCAGCGCTCATCAAGAATTACTTATGATGTCGTGTGGAATGTTATTCTCTTTGTAATTGTAGTTGGCTTTCTCTTATTTGTTTTTGTTGGAGGTGTCGGTGCAGGCTACTTTGCATCACTTGTAAAGGACGAGCCAATCCGAAGTAAAGAAACAATGGCACAAGATATTTATAATTATTCGGAAACGTCTAAACTTTATTTTGCGGATGATGTTTATTTTGGAGATGTAAGATCTGACATTTATCGGGAAGAAACAACATTGGAAGATGTTTCCCCTATTCTTTTGGAAGCAGTGATTGCAACAGAAGACGAGTACTTTACGGAGCATAATGGTGTCGTTCCAAAGGCGATTATGCGTGCAGTAGTTCAGGAAGTTACGAACTCCTCCGTTCAGACAGGTGGTAGTACATTAACCCAACAGTTGATTAAAAATCAGATTCTGACAAATGAAGTATCTTTTGAAAGAAAGGCAAAAGAAATCTTACTCGCATTACGACTCGAGAAGTTTTTTGAAAAAGATGAGATTCTTGAGACCTATTTAAATATTATACCGTATGGTCGTAATTCTTCAGGAAGAAATATTGCTGGGATACAAACTGCATCACAAGGTATTTTTGGAATAGATGCAGATGAAGTCAATTTGGCACAAGCAGCCTATCTTGCTGGCCTACCACAAAGTCCTTCCGCTTATACACCATTTGTAAATACTGGCGGTTTAAAAGATGAAGCAGGTATTCAACCAGGATTAAATCGAATGCAAACTGTATTGAATCGGATGCATGAAATGGAATATATAACAAAAGAAGAACTTGAAAAAGCACTGAATTATGATATTGTTGCAGACTTTAAAGAAGATCAACCTTCACCAAATGAAATATATCCTTATCTGACAGTTGAAATCGAAAAAAGAGCTAAAGATATTATAAAAGATAATTTACTTAAAGAAGACGGATATTCAGATGATGATTTAAAAGACAATGACGAGCTTAGTGAGGAATATGATATCCTCGCTGATCGTGCAATGAGAATGAATGGGTACGAAATTCATTCCACAATTGATAAAGAGATTTATGATGTATTTCAGGAAATAGTCCAGAATTATCAAGATTTCGGTAATAGCAGGACCTTCACAGAAACAAATGCTGAGGGAGAAGCCTATGAAGTTACCGATATCATTCAAACCGGTGGAATGTTAATTGAAAACAGTACCGGAAGAATTATTAGTTTTGTTGGTGGGCGTGGTGATGATGAAAATAATGAATTCAACTACGCAACACAGGCAGAACGTTCTATCGGTAGTACGATTAAACCTTTACTGAATTATGCACCAGCCTTGGAAAAAGGCGTTGTTCAGCCAGGTACTCCTATAGCTGATTATAATAGGTCTTATGTTATTCCAGGACAAGCAAACTGGGAGCCAAAGAATTACGGCGGTGGTTATTATGGTATGGTATCTGCACGTACAGCACTAGCTAAATCTTATAATATTCCTGCTGCAGATACGTACTTGAAAATTATAAATGATGATCCAGCAACTCATTATTTGAAAAAGATGGGTATTACTTCATTAGAACCAGCAGATCATAGTAATCTCTCCCTTTCACTTGGAGCTATGCAAAGAGGTATTACTGTCGAAGAAAACACCAATGCCTTTACTACTTTTGGAAATAACGGCGAATTTGTGGATGGTTATATGATTGAAAAAATAACTACGAATGATGGAGAAGCTGTTTATGTACATGAACCAGAACCTGTTGAAGTATTTTCACCACAAACAACCTACTTAACAATTGATATGATGCGTGGTGTAATTTCAGGTGGGACTGCAGATTATATAAACAGCCAACTAAAACATGGTGGTGTTGACTGGGCAGGTAAATCAGGTACTTCGAATGATTATCATGATGCATGGTTTGTAGCAACGAATCCAAACGTAACATTTGGAACATGGATTGGTTATGATACACCTTATCCAATCAATCATCCTTATCCATTAAGCTACAGTCAACGAAATCTAAAGCTTTGGTCACAATTAATCAATGCAGCAGCAGATATAAGACCAGATCTTGTTGCACCAACCGAGCGATTTGAACGACCAGATGGCATCGTAGAAAAAAGTTATTGTGCAATTTCTGGCATGCTCCCATCCGAGCTATGTAAGAATGCCGGATTGGTGAAAACGGATATATTCAATGCCAAATTTGTACCGACCGAAACAGATGACAGTTTAACGACTGGCAATCAGGTGATCGTGAATGGTAAATCAGTTGTGGCAGGTCCGAATACACCATCTGAATTTACTGAAGGCAATGGTCTCACCTTTAACCCTGAATGGCTTGAAAGAAATGGTTATGATGACCTGGATGACCTCACTAAACTTTACCCGAGAACCGAGACCGATAAGTGGTCAAAAATCGGTATACCAAGAGGGAAAGTTGGCAGCAGTATCTCAGATGACGGCAAAGCTCCAGGCGCTCCAACATCCGTTAGAAAATCAGGTGACAAATTAACGTGGGAAAAACCGGGAAGTAAAGATGTTGTTGGTTATCGCATCTATCGCTCCACTTCCCCTGGAGGAAACTTTAAGCTAATTGGAAGCTCGAAGTCCACTAACTTTGGAGTTGGAAATGGAAATGCCATCTATATCGTAAAAGCGGTTGACTACTTCGGGATGGAATCGAAAGCGTCAAGTGAAGTAATCATCGGTGAAACACCAAAAGATGAAAATGAAACACCAGATAAGAAAGAAGAGAAAAAAGAGAAAAAAGAGGTAGAAACCGTAAATGACGAAGAAGCTTCGACAAGTGAAGAACCTTCAAATGAAGAGGATTCATCAAATGGTGAAGAAAAACCGGCTAATGAACAAGAAAACAGTGAAAATGAAGAAACCGATCCGTCAGAAGATGAGTCGAATGCTCCTGAAAATGAGGATGAGGAAAACGAAGAAGATAATAATTAATTTGCAAAGGGAGCAATTCGCTCCCTTTTTTGTTTTACCTAAAAGCACTTGTTTATTAGCCCAACCCCTATCCCCTACTTCTCTATCTTTCGAATTAAATAATATTTCCAACAACTTTTATAAAACACTCAAAATAAAGCAAAAACTCCTGTATAATGATTAGTGTAAGCGCATTAAAAACAGGTGGTGAACAAATGGAACATGCCAAAACTTATCATTCTTTTTCCTATGAAACAGATCTTGGACCAATTGTTATTGAAGGGCCACTATCTTCAAATGAACTAAAACAACACCATTTTCATGAACAGTTAACCGCGTTCAGACCTGCCCACAAGCAATTCGAAGCGCTTTTGAGTATTGCAGAATTTCCGGAGGGTCGAATCCTTGTTGCGAGAACAGATGATACCATTGTTGGTTATGTCACGTATTTACACCCGGATCCTCTGGAGAGATGGTCTGAATTCAATATGAATGATTTAATCGAGCTTGGTGCAATTGAAATGATACCTGCATACCGCGGAGCAAGAGTGTCATCCAACCTGATCAAGCTATCCATGATGGATGATTATATGGAGAATTATATCGTAATTTCAACAGAATATTATTGGCATTGGGATCTAGAAGGTACAAAACTGAGCATCTGGGACTACCGAAAAGTGATGGAAAAAATGATGGCTGCAGGAGGCTTACTCCCTGCTCCTACAGATGATCCAGAAATCATTTCCCATCCTGCCAATTGTTTAATGGTCCGTATCGGCAAAAATGTACCAGATGAATCGATTCAACAGTTTGATAAACTTCGCTTTTTAGCAAGGCATAATTTTCGAAATATGAGAGAGGGTTTATAAAATGCTGGTAGAAGATATAATGAAAACAGAAGTCATTACACTAAATCCAACAGCAACCATTGCAGAAGCATTGCTATTGCTGCAGAAGAACAAGATTAGGCATCTCCCTATCGTGGATGATGAAAAGCAAGTAATTGGAATCGTATCAGATCGGGATGTAAGAGATGCAAGTCCCTCTATATTTCTTACAGATGCGGACAGTAGTGAATTAAATAATGAGATTCAAACGATTATGAGTCATCCCGTAATCACGATACACCCTATGGATTTTGTCGAGGAGATTGCTGCTATTTTTTACAATAAGGAAATTGCATGCCTTCCTGTTGTTAGTAATAATCGCCTTATAGGTATCATAACGGAAAAAGATATGCTCTATACATTAATTCAATTAACCGGAACCCATGTACAGAGCTCTCTTATTGAAGTGAAAGTTCCCCACCGTCCGGGAATACTTCCTGAGGTTACTGCTATTTTTGGAAAACGAAAAACCAATATCGTATCTGTTCTGATTTATCCTTATCAAAGTGATCCTGATTATAAGATTCTCGTATTCCGTATTCAAACACTGAATCCCATGCCTGTTATTCAGGATTTGCGTGAAGCGGGTTATCAATTGCTGTGGCCAAATAATATTGCGGAGCCAAGGCGATGAGTGGAAGTGCAGGTTTTGTATTCTCTGAAGATTTCCTGAAGTATCGATTTAATGATGAGCATCCATTTAATCAGAAAAGAGTTTTGCTGGCCAAGGAATTATTGGAGACGAACGATACGTTACATGTCCAAGATATTATCCCACCGAGAATGGCTACAGATGAGGAACTTGCGCTTTTCCATGATTATGATTTTATCCATGCTGTTAAGCGCGGCGGTGAGGGTTTATTAAGTGAGGATGAAGGTTATGAATATGGTTTAGGAACCGAGGATACACCCATTTTTGCAAATATGCATGAAGCCAGCAGTTATCTGGTAGGTGGAACGTTAACCGCTGTCGATGAAGTACTGAGCGGAAACAGGGATCATGCCTTAAATCTTGGTGGTGGATTACATCATGGATTTCAGCGAAAAGCAGCAGGATTTTGCATTTATAATGACAGTGCTGTTGCAATTAAATACATTCGTAAAAAATATGATCTAAAAGTATTGTATGTAGACACGGATGCACACCATGGAGACGGTGTGCAATGGGCTTTTTATGACGATCCGAATGTCTGTACCTTCTCCATACATGAAACAGGCAGGTATCTTTTCCCTGGAACTGGTAATGTAAATGAACGCGGTATAAAGCACGGTCATGGTTATTCTTTTAATCTACCAATCGATGCTTTTACCCAGGATGAATCATTTTTACATGTTTATGAAACCGCATTCAAAGAGATTGCTGAATTTTTCAAACCAGATATTATTGTAACCCAGAATGGTGCAGATGCCCATTGTTTTGATCCGCTGACACACCTCTGTGGATCCATGCGTATATTTGATCAAATTCCTCTTGTTGCACATGAAATGGCACATCAATATTGTAATGGCAAGTGGATTGCTACCGGCGGTGGTGGATACGACATGTGGCGCGTTGTACCCCGTGCATGGGCGCAGGTTTGGAATGTAATGAAAACTGGGGAGCCTGCAAAAGGGTCTATTCCTAAAGAATGGATTACAAAATGGCAAATTGATTCACCTGTTGATCTTCCTCTATTTTGGCACGATAACAGTGAAGTACTACCTGACATTCCTAGAAAAGCTGAAATAACGGAGAAAAACGATAAACTATTGCAGAGCCTCCTAAAATATACAAAAACAATTAAATAGATAGAAAAAGTAATAGGAGCTGGTCAATTTTCAGCTCCATCTTCATTGTCAGTTTCCAAGATTACGATTTCCACACGGCGGTTTTGACTCCAGTTTTCCGGGGAATTTGGAACCAGTGGTCTTGTGTCCGCATAACCCACGGTTGAAAACCGGGCTATATCTAAATCATTTTCACTGATTAGATAACGAACGACACTGCTTGCTCTAGCACCGGACAACTCCCAGTTTGAAGGGAAACGATAATTGGAAATTGGCCTTGAATCTGTATGCCCTTCAACTTTAACATGATTCGGGATATCGCTTAACAATGTACCGATACGATCGAGAAATGGTTGACCTTCATCCAAAATATTGGCTTCCCCAGAGTCAAATAAAATACTCTCCTGAAGCACGAGAACGACTCCTCGCTCTGTTCGGTCTGCTGAAATAACATTATTCAGTTCATATTCATCCAAATAATTTTCTACGTTTTGCACTAAATCATTTAGAGAATCTTCTTTTTCCGGTTCATCCTTATCCGTTACGTTATCCATTTGGGTTGGTGTATCAAATTCATTGGTCTCTTCTCCACTCTCCATATGGTCCGTGCTTTCAGTAGGGTTCTCCATCGGAACCGGGGATGGGAAAAAATCAAAGATCATTCGGTTCTGAAACGATTCCGATATGGCATCAAATTTTACATGATCGATTTGCGACATAGAGAAAAGCAAAATGAAAAAAACCAATATTAGTGTCACCATGTCAGAATACGTAACCATCCACTTTGGTGCCCCATTATTTTTTTTACGCTTGATCTCTCTACGTTTCATTTACGCTCTCCCCTACGTAACCTGCAGCATCTTCTTTCTCTTTTCGTTGTTTGGAATCTTTCGGAAGGAATGCACTAAGTTTTTCTTCCAAAATACGTGGATTCTGGCCTGATTGAACACCAATAATCCCTTCGATGATGATCTGCTTTGTAAAAACTTCTTCCTCCGTCTTGGCTTCCAGTTTGGCTGCCATCGGGGTAAATACCAGATTTGCAAGAACCGTTCCATAAAGAGTCGTTAGAAGTGCAACAGCCATACTCGGACCAAGAGTACTAGGATCTGATAGTGTATTCAGCATTAGAACAAGTCCAATTAGTGTACCAATCATTCCCCATGCAGGTGCATATTCTGCCGCTTTTTCGATGAGCATTCTACCTTTATAATGTCGATCCTCCAATGCTGTGATTTCAGCATACAAAATATCTGATATTACTTCCGGTTCAATTCCATCGACAGCAAGCAGAATTCCTTTTTTTATAAAGGGATCTTCCACCTCTTCCAGTTCATTTTCCAGAGCAAGAATTCCCTCTCTTCTAGCACGCTCAGATAATCGAATAAATAAATGGATTAACTCTGAAAGTTGCATGTCATTTTTATGAAATGCTTCTTTCCATATGGCACTCGTTAACTTTAACTGTTCCATTTTAAAAGTGATAAGCATGGAAGCGATTAAGCCACCGATCACAATAAAAATAGAAGGAATATCTGCAAAAGATGCTATTCCCCCCGTACCGCTTTTCGTTAGAATAGCCAACATAATCATAATAAAACCCAAGGTAATACCGACCGGAGTTAATATATCACGTTTTCTCATATTCATTATCTCCCCATAGCTTTACTAAACAAGAAGCGTTCAAAATGTTACCTGCAGCGGAGTAGAGCAGAACCTCCCGATGATCCACTGGTAACTTTTTGAACACTATTTGATTTACTATTTATATCGGCATTAATTATTTAATGTTGAGTTTCTCAACTCAATTCGATGAGGTAAAACCACATTTTTATCTTCTACTTCTTCTTTATTCATATATTTGGTAAGAAGGCGCATGGCAACTGCCCCAATATCATACGTTGGCTGTACGATTGTAGTAAGTGTTGGTCTGACCATTGTAGCCAATCTTGTATTATCAAAGCCAAATACTTCAAGATCATCTGGTACGTTTAAACCCATGTCCTGTGCACCATGAATGACCCCTAAAGCAATTTCATCATAAGTAACAAATACAGCTGTAGGTTTCTCATCCAAAGCCAGTAATTCTTCCACAGCAGTGAGTCCTGTTTGATAAGCGTACACGCCTTTAATAATCAAATCTTCGTTCACTTCAATGTTAGACTCTTTCAATGCACGAATATAGCCATTATATTTAAGTACATTAACACTCGTATTCAATTTGCTCGCTACCAGAGCAGGTTGTTTATGACCATTTTCTATTAAATGCTTCGTTGCTTCGTATGCTGCAAGTTCATAGTCAATATTAACCGTAGGAATCGTATCGGTTGGATCATATGTAGATGCGAGCACGATCGGTACCGAAGATGTTTTAAATTGATGGGTATGTTCATCGGTTATATTCCCACCCATAAACAGAATACCATCCACCTGTTTTTCCAACATGGTGTTAATTAACTGAAGTTCTTTATCTTTATTCTGATCGGAACTACTTAAAATAATGTTATATTTGTACATCGTTGCAATATCTTCTATCCCACGCGCAAGTTCGGAAAAAAAGATATTAGAAATATCAGGGATAATCGCACCAACTGTCGTTGTTTTCTTACTTGCCAATCCTCTGGCAACTGCGTTTGGGCGATAGCCTAATCGTTCAATAGTTGCTAATACCTTTTTGCGTGTTGTTGGTTTAACGTTCGGGTTGCCATTTACAACACGTGAAACGGTAGCCATGGAGACATTTGCCTCTCTTGCTACATCATATATCGTTATGTTCATCTAAGTCTACCTCCTAAAAAAATTACAAATCGACTTCTTTCTCTATATGATACTCTACCATGAAAAAAATTACAAAAAATTGCACCACAAAATTATGCTGTACCATCACAGTCAGACGCTATACAACACTATTATTCATCAAATCTCAACCTTGTACTAATCTTTCTGTTTATTTATTTTAACACAAAAAGAAAGGCTGATCGCTAAAAAGGATCAGCCACTTCTATTATTTTAAACGATTTTCAACATCTTTTATTTCGTTAAAGAATTTATCAAATGTAGGAATATCCATTTGTTGAGCCGAATCAGATAACGCTACAGCTGGATCTGGATGAACTTCTGCCATCACACCATCTGCTCCAATTGCAAGAGCAGCTTTTGCTGTTGGAAGAAGTAAATCACGACGTCCAGTAGAATGCGTTACATCAACCATTACTGGAAGATGTGTTTCCTGTTTCAAGATCGGTACTGCAGAAATATCAAGTGTGTTCCGAGTTGCTGTTTCATACGTTCTGATACCACGTTCACATAAAATGATATTACCATTACCACGTGACATAATATATTCTGCAGCGTTGATGAATTCAGCAATTGTTGCTGACAAACCACGTTTTAATAATACGGGTTTATTTGTATCTCCAGCTGCTTTTAGTAATTCGAAGTTTTGCATGTTTCTTGCACCAATTTGAATAACATCAATATAGTTAATTGCTTCTTCAATATGTGCCGGATTTACGATTTCACTGATGACAGCTAAATCATATTCATCAGCAACGCGTTTTAATATTTGAAGTCCTTCTACACCAAGACCTTGGAAGTCATATGGCGAAGTTCTGGGTTTGAATGCGCCACCGCGAAGCAGTTTCAAGCCTTTACCTTTTATAGACTCAGCTACAGCGGCAACCTGCTCGTAACTTTCGACTGCACACGGACCAAATACATAGCTTGTCGTTCCGTCACCAACTTTTTTGCCTTTCACGTCTACAACCGTATTCTCAGGTTTCTTCTTACGAGACACAAGTAATGCTTTACTGTGATCGTCTTCCTGTAATTCAAGACTAGCTTTAAAAATCTCTTTAAATATATGTTCAAGTGTCGCATTTTGGAATGGCCCGTTATTACTTTCCTTAATTTTATCCAACATTTCTCTTTCACGTACTGGATCAAATCGTTTGATGCTCTGTTTTGTTTTCAATTGCCCAATTTGCTGAACAAGTTCTGCACGGTGATTAATCCGTTCCAGAATTTCCAAATTCACATCATCTAATTGATTTCTAAGCTGTTCCATTTCATTACTCATTTCCTATGCGCCCCCTGTTACAAATTTTAACTATTTTTAATAATTAGTGACAATTATAGCTAAAATTCTTCCATTTGTCACTATTAAGTTTATAAATAAATAGATATGAATTTCAAACCAAACATTCCTGTTAACAGAAAGGGATGCTGAAGCAGGTCTATAGCCTATCATTGCGTAACGGTACACGCTCCGTTACCAACCTCCTACCTGAATAAAAGTGGCGAAATTTGCAGCAATGGTAAAAGATTACTAAATCCGTTAGCATACAATTGGACAACATGCATGTAATTGAACATCCTTTTCCCTATGTTGATGTTAGCTTATCACGTGGAGCTGAATCAAATTTACGAACTCTCCATATGTACTTTATTTATTTGCTAAACAACGTGTGTTGCAGCATTGACAAGGACTGACTGATGGTGGAGCAAAATGCGGCATGTATACTGATACAGGAATCCATGAGGCGGCTAAACAAGGCTCTAGTAGGCGTAGGAGAAAGTACGAGTAGAAATATACCAATACGGCCAGAGGAACGCTTACAGCCTAAGGAATGGGCTATTGTTTGCGATGAGATAACGGAGGTAAGGCTATTATGTTAATTCATCAATTAAAAGACCGCTACATGCTAAAATGAGCGGTCTTTTAATTAATTATTCTTTTTTCGAATTAATTGTATTGGAAGGTTTGCTTTTCACAGCATCTTTTTCTTTTGCCTGCAAGTCTTCCTTATTTGATTGTTTTGCTTGATTATCCACCGTATTTTTTAATTCTTGTGCCTGACTCGTCGCATCTTTCTTCACTTCTTGTGATTTTTGCCCGGCATCTTGTTTAACTTCCTGTATTTTTTGGGAAGCGTCATTTTTTAATTCTTCTGCCTTTTGAGTTGCATTCTTTGTAAATTCTCCTGTTTTTTGAACCACATTATCTTTGAAGTCCTGTGATTGTTGCGTTACTGTTTTAGACAGCTGTGAGGTTGTATCCATTGCCTTTTTTCTTAATTCCGATCCTGTTGTGTATGCTTTATCTTTCCAATCGGTTCCTTTTTCCTGTGCCACATTTTTCAACTCTCCAGCACGGTATTTCACTTGATTTGCGCCTTGATTTATATTGCCTCTTAACTCTCTTCCCGATTTTGGTGCGAATAATAATGCAGCAGATACCCCTACCATTGTTCCTACTAGAGTACCGATAATAAAGTCTTTCGAATTAATATTATTGTTATTCTCTGACATATAATTTCCTCCTATTTATAGTTGATATTATTTATTTTTTTTCTTATTCCAATACTCAAAAATCGATGCTCCCCATTTAACAGCCTGTGCCGCTTTTTCCTGATCTTCTTTGGAATTACGGGAGATAATACTTGAAAGCTGTCTAAGTGTTTGATTGAAGTCATTGACTGTATCTCCAATACCTCTTGCTCCTTCAAATAAACCATCCAATTTTGTGGATTTATGATTAATATCATCCGCTAATCGATTCGTTTTATTGAGTAGCTCCGTCGTCTCTGTAGTTACTCCCTGCATTTGCTTTTCCAGACCTTGCATTGTCCCTGATACATCATTTAGTGTTTGTTTCGTTGCTTTTAATGTGATAATTACATATACTACCAGCACGACGAATGCAAGCGCAGCGATGAGTGCGGCAATATATAACAATATTTCCATTTCTGATTCAGCTCCTTTTGCATGTAATAGTAAGTTAAGTAAGTTCTAATACAGATAAGTCCCTATCGATTCCGAACGAAGCCTACCCTTTTTCAATATTACCCTAAAAAATCGACGATAAACATATGTAAGGTTGAAGTTCGTTACCTACTTATCTCTAGTATAGACTCTTCTCTTAACAATTTCGACAAATATGATATAAATCCTCTTTATTTTATAATTTATTCTTTTACCTAATTATTTTTTAAACTTATTGCTTATGTTACAAAATGTATAAATTGCGACGTAACTGCTGGTTGATTTCCACTACGGACAGTTGCTTTCCGCGGGCACGGCCTCAGCCTCCTCGAGAAAACCACTCTGCGGGGTCTTCGGACACGTGCTGTTCCCGCAGGAGTCAACTGTCCTCCGCTCCAATCAACTGCCTTAATAGAGCGAATTCATTATCTACTCAATAAAGTGATTAGTAACTGTTTGTTGGACACTATACCAGCTCTGGGAAATACACGGAGACTTCTGCGGGAGCAGAGGCATCAGTGAGACAGCGCACCGCCTTAGCGCAAGTTGGCCTCACCAGCCGCCCGCGAACCGTAAGTGTATTTCCCAGAGCGGCCACTGAAGCTACTAATCTTATGTCGCATTTTATCTCAACTCTTCAATGCTTAAGGTACAACTATTTTTACGAATAAATTCTTACTTAAAGATACGTTGCTGTTTGTCTGTGATTTTTGGACATAGAAAGAGAACCATCCAACTAGTCGGATGGTTCTCAAAATTATTTCTTAACAGTAGTATTCAATGTATCCTCATAGGCTTTTTGGAATTTTTGAATATCCCCTGCACCCATGAAAACCAATACACTGTCCTGATATTCCTGCAATACTTCAGCATGGTCTAATTCAAATAAGGAACAATCTGGAATACGTTCCTGCAAATCATTAATGGTCAACTGGCCTGATTCTTCTCTTGCTGACCCAAAAATATCACATAAATAAACAACATCCGCTTCACTTAAACTATCAGCAAATTCTTGTAAGAATGTTTTGGTTCTCGTAAAGGTATGCGGTTGAAAAATAGCCACAATTTGTTTACCCGGATATTTCCTTCTTGCAGAGTCAATCGTAGCTGTAATCTCTTTTGGATGATGCGCATAGTCGTCAATAATTACTTGATTTCCGACCTTCTTTTCAGTAAAACGGCGTTTAACCCCTTTAAATGAATAAAGCTTTTTAATGTACTTTGCATCAATGCCCTCATAATGACAAATTGCGATTACTGCCAGGGCATTTAAAATATTATGATTTCCAAACATTGGAATGGTAAATGTATCATAATACGTATTTCTAACAAAAACGTCAAATTGTGTGCCAGCTTCTGTTTCTTTTACGTTTTGTGCCTGAAAATCATTCGTTGCAGCAAACCCGTAATAAATCACTGGAACCTTCGTATGAATTTTTTGCAATTCTTCATCATCGCCACAGGCAACAATACATTTCTTAACTAAGTCTGCCATCGACTGAAACGCATCGATTACATCGTCGAGACTCGTAAAATAATCAGGATGATCAAAGTCTATATTCGTTATGATCGCATAGTCGGGTTCATAGCTCAGAAAATGGCGGCGATATTCACAAGCTTCAAACACAAAATACTTACTGTCCACATGACCGTTTCCAGTACCATCTCCGATAAGATAGGAAATCGGGAACGACTCATCCAGAACATGTGCGAGCAGTCCTGTAGTAGAAGTCTTTCCATGTGCACCGGTTACAGCAATACTGGTGAATTGTTTTAACCATTCACCCAGGAATTCATGGTATCTGTAAAATGTACAACCTTGGTTTTTCGCTTCTTGAATTTCTATATGCTCATCGGAAAAAGCATTACCTGCAATAACGGTATATTCTTGTTTAATATTACTCTCAGAAAAAGGGAATACTGGTATGTTCTTCTCTTCCAAAACTTCCTGCGTAAAAAACTTCTTCTCTACATCCGACCCCTGAACTTTTTCACCAGAGTCGTGAAGGATTTGTGCCAGTGCACTCATTCCCGTCCCTTTAATACCAATAAAATGGTAAGTTGTCATAAACGAACCTCCAACATGTTCATACAAACGTTAATTTAAAAATTGTATGAAAGGATTTTCACACCGCTTCATTATAGCAAAGATTGACTCTGTTTCAAACACTAATGCGCTTCATCTGAAAATGTTATCAAATTGTAAACTAGCTGTAATTGAATGGTTTTCCTAACTTATTCATTTGGATTAAAGTAGTCAACCTTTTCTAGACGAGGATTAGGTCTGAACCGTCGTCCCTCTTTTGCTTCCGGACTGCCATTGAAAAGGACAAGATCCCCGGTAAATCCAATATTAAGTCGCAATAAACTTCTTCCCACTCCATACATGTCCACCGGTACGCCTGTTCTTTCAAAATCGGTAATCCGATCTTCCGTAAATCCACCTGTCACCATAATTTTCACATGCTGGAAGCCATCTTCATCGAGCGCCTTTCTTAATGCAAACAGCAATTCCGGATTAACACCACGCGGGTCGAAAGTCCCCATTAAATGATGGTTTCTCAGGAAGTATTTATCCACAAGTGTACGGGATGTATCAAGTCGAACCGATTTCAGTTTATCACCGAATTCTCTTGCAACTTTCAGTGAATCTGTAATTACATCATTATTATAATCAACGAGTGCTGCTAATTCATCTTCAGGATATAGTTCGTGATAGGCTTTCGCAGCTGCTACCAAGTCTCCACGAAACATTTGTATTAATGCATGTGGCATCGTCCCCATGCCTTCTTTCCCCCACCATTCATTCATGGCATGGGTAGCTTGGGCAGTGGAACCACCGATAAATGCGGCATAACCGTCTCCGGCCTGTGTCGTATAATGATCATCACGATCACCCATAAAGATAACCGGTTTTTGCTCCCCGGAGGTTCGTGCAGCTTTTACCACATTGTATACATTTGTTGCTACAGATGTTCTTCTTGCAAGAATTCCATCTATTAGACCTTCTAAAAAGCCAAATTGTTGATAGGATCCAGAAATCGTCAATACGGTTTCGTATGGAGTGATTTTATCTCCGTCTTTTAACGAGTTAATTTCCAATGTTTCAGGATTATCGGCAAATGTATGTAGCAATGCAATAGCTTCATCCGTACCACATAATACGGCATTTTCTTTTTGGAAAAATTGCATGGTTACATAATTATTAGGTAATTTCTTTTCTGCGATTTCCTTTGTTTTTAAAAAATATACAGCTGAAAACCAGCCTTCTTTAATACGTTCATCAAATTTAAAGGTTTTATTCGTGAGACGTTTTATTTCACCTGTGAGTTTCTGACTAATCTCTTTCATAGAATGTTTTCTCCTTATCAATTGCCATGGTTTCTCTATCATATATAATTTTTCAGATTCAAACAAATAATTACAATTCATCCAGTTGTGACTGTGTAATGAGCACATCTCTTGCCTTACTTCCATTTTGACCGGAAATATAACCTCTCGCTTCCAAAGAATCAATCAGTCGTGCAGCTCGATTATAACCAATCTTGAAGTGACGCTGCAGCAAGGATGTACTTGCACTATTTTGATTCATGATAAACTGAATGGCTTCCTCCATTAATTCGTCCTCATCTTCATCCATACGAACCTGTTCCAAGAGCTGTTCCTGTTCAAATAAATAGTTCGGTTCTGCAATACTTCTTGCATAACTTGTTACCCGTTCGATTTCTTCATCAGATACGAATGGGCCTTGCAATCTCACGCTTTGTCCGGTTCCATTCTCTACAAATAACATATCCCCTCTTCCAAGGAGCTTATCTGCACCACTTGAGTCGATGATGGTGCGTGAATCAATTTGGGAAGATACGCTGAAGGCAATTCGAGTCGGAATATTCGCCTTAATGAGACCTGTAATTACATCCACAGACGGTCGCTGTGTTGCCAATAGCAGATGGATTCCACAAGCTCTTGCTTTCTGAGCGATTCGACTAATGGAATCCTCGACATCCTGTGGTGACATCATCATTAAATCTGCCAGCTCATCAATAACGATAACAATAAATGGCATCTTCTGATTGCCTCTGCCCTGTTTAATAACTTTTTGGTTATAGCGTTCTATGTCTCGAACCCCTTCTTCCACAAATTTTTCATACCGTTCTTCCATTTCATTGACAGCCCATTTCAAACTTTGCGTTGCGGCTTTCACATCGGTAATCACCGGTGCTACCAAATGAGGAATACCATTATATGGTGCAAGCTCCACCATTTTCGGATCAATCAATAAGAATTTGACATCCTCATGACTCGCCTTGTAAATCAAACTGATTAGTATCGTATTGATACAGACACTTTTCCCTGAACCTGTAGCACCTGCAATCAAACCATGCGGCATCTTTTGTATGTTTGTAATTTTAGGGTATCCTTCTATCGTTAGTCCAAGGGCAATGCTCAAGGGAGATTTGCTTTCTTTGAAGTCATCTGTTTCAAAAATGCCCTGCAAACCTACCATTTCGGATTTTCGGTTTGGAATCTCGATCCCAACTGTATTTTTACCTGGAATCGGTGCTTCAATACGTATATCTCTTGCAGACATATTCAACTTAAGGTCATCAGAAAGGTTTTTAATCTTGCTTACCTTCACTCCCATTTCAGGCTGTACTTCGAATCTAGTAACAGATGGCCCTTGAGTTGCTTTTACGACTTTGGCACGAACATTAAAGTACTTTAACGTCTTTTCCAAGAGTTCTTGTTGTTCACTGACCCAAATCTGATCATCGTTACTTCTCGGAATTGGATCATTCAGCAGATGGTATGGAATTTTATTTTGTTCCTGTGCCGGTTGTTCTATTTGCTGCTTGTTCTTCACAGGTTCTTCCTGTTTCTCTTCCGTTGGCTGTAAGACTTGGGCTTGATGTTGCTCTTGTTTTATTTGTTTTTCTGCATGCGTACGTTCTTGTTCTTGCTGTTGTGTTAGCGCCCGTTGTTGTCTGTCAAAGAGATTTTTCTTATCCCTTGGCGTCATTATCACATTAAATGGTTCCAGCTTATATTCACTGGCTGTCTTTTCATAAGCTTTTTTGTTCTCTCTGGAGCTGATCGGGTTAATCTTTTTCTGACGATCTTCCTTTTTTACAGCGGATTTTTCTTCAACAGATTCGTGTTTCTGTTCTTCCATTGATTCTGCTGTAGCAGCAGTTTCTTGATGATGCAATTCAACTACATTATTCGGATCTTCTTGTTCAGGTTGTATGCTCTCCTGAGTGACAATGCTTTTCTCCGGCTTGTCCTTCAAATGATCACTGGCAACATTCAACGGATGATGCATATCTTCAGTCACATCTGTTTGAACTGGTTGCTTGGTTTCAAGCGAACTCTCCTGTTTCGATTCCTTGCGCTTATAAGCTGGTATATTTTCAATTTCCTTTTTTTTCTTTTCTTTATGAAAGCCATAAATAGGTGATGGTACTTCTGTCAGTTGAAAAGGTACACTTGGATCCTTTTTGTATACTTTTCTGCTCTCTACCAATGTTTCCTTGTATGTTTGCCTCACTGGCGGATTGATTTTTGTTTCTCGAGGTTTTCTCTCAGCCCGTGTCTGCTTCCTTTTCTGATATGCTGGAATATCATCTGTTTTTGTTGATTTTGGTTTATCTTCGGCTTTTTCCCATTTTGGTTTCGGCTCGTCCGGAATAACCGGGAATCGAAAAGAATTACGATCCGGATATTGATACATCATTTTAGCTTTTAACTCTTGATTTCCATTGGTTGTATTGTGGTGGCTATGTGATTCTAATTCAACCACTT
This sequence comes from Oceanobacillus sp. CF4.6, assembly GCF_051262635.1. Classification (NCBI taxonomy): domain Bacteria; kingdom Bacillati; phylum Bacillota; class Bacilli; order Caryophanales; family Bacillaceae; genus Oceanobacillus; species Oceanobacillus sp. CF4.6. The sequence goes on from NZ_JBIMEX010000001.1 coordinate 486,898, forward strand.
CCTCCACCTCTATTTCAACTTCTTTTGTAAATATATTTTTAATTTTCTCTTTCCAATCGTCCCACATTTTTAAATCACTCATTTCTATTTCCTAAAAATCATTTGCTCTCTATTTTAGCAGTTTTTCAATAGATTTGGAAAGTTTCTGGAAAAAGTTAATTAAAAATTTTTATACTTCCTTACATAAAAAAACAACCCCTGCATATGTACAGAGGTTGCTTTCTCATTAAAACACAAATTCTTCGCCCACCGTAAAGGAGTCATCCAGTACATAAATGCCTTTTTCTTTAGGTGCGTTTGGCAGACCGAGTTCCTTTTGCGAACAAATCATACCATTGGATGGTACACCTCTGAGCTCAGAGGCTTTTATTTTCATTCCGCTTGGCATAGTTGCTCCAACCTTGGCAACTACCACTTTTTGGTCTGCATCGATATTAGGCGCTCCACAAACGATTTGCAATGATTCATTGCCAACATCGACGGTACAAACACTTAATTTATCTGCATTTTCATGAGGACCTTTACTTGAAACATATCCTACTACAAACTTCGGACTCAGATCAAAATCAAGGGGGTCGTTCAAATTATTTGCTGCAAAAAGCGCTTTAATTTCTTCCAACAAGCTTTGCGTTACCTTTATTTTTCCTTTTTCCTCAAGATTTAAATTCTTAGATGCTTGAAAAATATTATATCCCAGCAACTCACCATCATTAGTAGTTATCTTTGTAATATCGCCAAATTTTTCATGTGTGATTTCGTACCTGTCTCCATCTTTTATTGGCATGAGTAGTACGTCACCAATACCATCCGGATTATAAAAAACATCCATTCGTTTCATCCTCCTAGTTCTTTTCAGGTCTGTTTTTTGCAAGGATAAAGATCGGTTCCAATTTTTTATCTTCATAAATAAACGGAAGAGAAGTAATCGGAATTCGACCTTCTGCGAAAAACTTCATTGTCATCTGTGCCAAAATATCATAACCCATTTTATTCTGGATGTCAGCAAAAATCAGGACATCCTGATGAGGAACTGCAACCGTCAAGTCTCCTTTGGCATTGGCCTTCATTTCTTCCAAAAAGGCATCATTTAAAATTCTGCTTGCATCATACCCGTCCTGTGTTGCCACAAAATAAAAATCATTATCTGCTACTCGATCATGTTTGAAATCACGTGATAGGGAGCGGACGTTAAATGCAGCTATCTCATCTATCCGTTCTTTTGACCAACCTTCTTTATCAAGAAGTTCCTCATCAACGAGCCGATAGGACTTTCCTAAATCAAGTGCATAAAAAATTCGTGTTTCTGCCGTATGATCCTTATATACCAATGTAGCACCGGATTTGGTTTCAGTTGGGAAGGAAGGAGACCGCATAACCGGATAGATGTTTTTCTCCATACCGGACAGTTGTTGATCTTCATTCATAATTCTTAAAGCTTCTTTCACGTGCTCGATCAACTCATCAATTGCCTCTTCTCCGCGCTGATTGTATTTCACAACCATATTTGGCAATGTAATGGTAATCCCTTGCTTCGAATGCTTCCATTCAATCCGAAATGCATCCTGATCACGGTTAAACGAAGTGACTAAATTTTCATTTGCAAGTCGCTCTTCTAATATTTTTTTTAATTTAAAACTAGTCATTTTAGACATCTAGCTACCTCCTGAGCCATTGAAAATCAAGCAGATAATCCGTTGATAAACTGCTCGATTTCCTCTTTTGTTTTACGATCCTTACTGACAAAACGTCCAGCTTCTTTTCCGCCTGCAAAAGCTAGGAAGCTCGGGATTCCAAAAATATCGTGTTCCTGGCAAACTTCAATAAACTCATCACGGTTTACTTCAACAAATTGATACTCGGGGTGGTCTTCTTCTATTTCTGGTAATACAGGTTCAATAACACGACAGTCCGGACACCATCCTGCAGAAAAAATAAAAATAACGTTCTCATTATTTTTCAATTCATTAAATTGCTCTATCGTTTCTAACGGTTTCATCGTTTCATCAACTTCCTTTCTTTTCTTATCATATCCTTGTTTGGATATGGATTCAATTATCTTGGTTTCTTGTCCCAAAATAAAAAAAGCAGCGCAATAATCTGCACTGCTACTGCTTATTCTTCTAATACCGTTGATTTTGCCATTTTCATAAGTTCTTCTACATCGGCATCCATTTTCCCCTTTGTTGTGAACGTGGTTATTTTCACACCACCGACGCCAATTTGCATTTCATAGCCCTCCCCTTCATCAGGAAGGATGCGGATATAGCCAAAGTTTTCTTCATTGCTAAAGGAATCTAGCAACAAAGCATCTTCTGCATTGGCAGCATTGAAGTTCAGCTCACTTTGAGAGGTTTCGATTGGATTACGAAAGAGAATATACGTCTGATCTCCATTTACCAAAATCAGATTGCTTTCATCGCTGCTTTCCACTTCTAGGTTTTCTGGTATATAAATGGTATCACTACCAAGTTCGTAGTTTGTTTCGATTTGTGATTCATTATGGAAACTATTTTCTGCAGCCTTCTTTGCATCCGCGAGCGCATCTTCTTCTGATTTCAATCCGCATCCAGTCAGTACGAAGATAAGCCCAATCAGTCCGGCCAGTATAAATATAGGATTTCTCACGGCGGTTCCCCCTGTATAGTCCTTTTTTACCACTTTATATCATACTATGAAATGTCAAAAGTTGAAACATGAATCTCAAAAATTTGCGTTCATTTCTTTGCAATATTTATAAAGTTGTTTACTATATGAGGTAGAATCTATTATTTTAGGAGGGGTTTCGATGGAATTAACCGTATATCTTGCAGGTCAGATTCATACTACCTGGCGGGAGGAAGTACAAAAGCAGGCGGAGGAAAAAAATCTCCCTCTAACATTTGTCGCACCTCAAACAAATCACGACCGATCTGACCAGGTTGGTGAGGATATTCTAGGCAAACAACCAGGAGATATATATAAAGATGATGCAGCATCTAGCATCAACAATTTCCGTACACAAGTCCTGATGGAAAAATCAGATGTGGTCATCGCTTTGTTCGGGGAAAAATATAAGCAATGGAACACTGCGATGGATGCGAGTGCTGCCATTACGATGAACAAACCAACAATTATTGTGAGGCCCGAATCGCTTGTCCACCCGCTTAAAGAATTATCCAATAAAGCAAATGTCACCGTTGAAACGATTGATCAAGCACTTGATGTTTTGGCATATATATTTGAATAAGAAAAAAAGAAGGTTGGGATTTATTTGTACCCTGCCTTCTTTTTTCGTTACTGTTTCAAACCATATTCCAGTTGTCCGCGTAAAAGTTTTACGACATGGGAGAACATTTCCTTACGTGACACTAGTTCATTCGTAAAAATCCCAATTGCACCCTCTCTTTTGCGAACTTCCTGTCTTTTGGCATAACCATCCATCAAATCCCCCAGTTCTTTCCCTTCTTTAAGTCCAATCTCAATTTCTTTAGGCAAGACGACTCTTGCTCCACTCGCAGTAAAAACCTTGCCATCCGGTGTTACGAGTGCACCCCAATTACATAGATACAATTGGTTATCGACGTACATGACCCCACCTTCTAATCCTACACCAAACGTGTTCGGTTTTGTTTCCATGCAACGCATTGCTCGGTTGACTGCTCCCTGTTTCGTTTCTTCATCTGAAAACGGCTGTGCACAGACGCCAGACTTTGCGTCCATTGATCTCACTTCAGCAGATGGGAAGATATCGGTAACCGCCTGGATTTTCGTCGGGTTTTTTGATCCGATAATAATATTCAACATAATCACCTCATTAAAACAGCTGCCGGCAATGGCAGCTGCTCGAAAATTAATATTTTATAATTTGATCCAATGTGTTTTGATCGGTCGTTTTAACAAGTTTCACGAGTAATTCTTTTGCTGCTGCATAGTCATCTACATGAATAATGGATGCTGACGTATGGATATATCTGGAGCAAATACCAATGACTGCTGATGGAACACCTTCACCCGAAAGATGTACACTTCCAGCATCCGTACCACCTTGAGAGATAAAATACTGATATGGAATGTCATTTGATTCTGCTGTATCAAGAACGAATTCACGAATTCCTTTATGTGTAATCATCGTACGGTCGAAAATACGAAGCAATGCACCTTTACCCAATTGACCGAATGCCTTTTTATCACCAGAAGCATCATTTGCAGGAGAAGCATCTAGCGCATAGAAAATATCTGGTTTAATCATATTTGCCGCAACTTTGGAACCGCGCAAACCAACCTCTTCCTGTACCGTAGCACCCGAATATAATTGATTCGGTAGTGTTTCATTTTGCAATTCCTTCATTAATTCAATGGAAAGTCCACAACCATATCGATTATCCCATGCTTTCGCGAGGATTTTTTTGTTATTTGCCATTGGTTCAAACGGGGTTACAGGTACAACGCTGTCACCTGGCTTCACACCAATTTTCCCAGCATCTTCCCGGTCATCTGCACCAATATCAATCAGCATATTCTTGATTTCCATTGGTTTGCTGCGTTGCGCATCTGTTAAAAGATGCGGTGGAATCGAACCGATGACACCGATAACTGGACCATTTGCTGTCATCACTTGTACACGTTGTGCAAGCATTACCTGGCTCCACCAACCACCAAGTGTTTGAAAACGAATCATCCCATTATCTGTAATTTGTGTAACCATAAATCCAACTTCATCCATATGTCCTGCAACCATGACACGTGGACCTTTACCATGCTTGACCCCAAATACGCCACCAAGATTATCTTGGATGATTTCATCGGAATACTTTTCCAATTCATTTTTCATAAAAGAGCGTACAGGATGTTCATTGCCTGGTGCACCTTGAAGCTCTGTTAAATTTTTAAAAAGATCAAGCGTATCCTTGTTCATACGATTCCCTCCATTATGTATCTCGATAATACCAGTATAACTGAAAATATCTACTACTTTCCACTTATCAGGCATGTTAGATTTTCCATTTTATTTTTCATCCTGTATACTTACAACTAAGATAAGAACGATTAAACTTTATCAAGGGGTGAACATATTGAGCAAAAGAAGAGTACTCCTTGCCGCTGCAGTTGGGGTTGCTATAGGATATTTGGCAAGAGAGCAAATGAATAACTATCAAAAAATAACACCGGAAAAAGCATTGAACAATGCAAAAGAGATGTTTAAACGTAAAGGACCAATCAGTGGTTCCTGGATTTATATGAAACCGGAAGAAATTGAAAAAAATGGCCTTCTCTACAGTGCCTATCGTGGAGGAATCACGCGCAATATCGATGGCGAAAATAAGCAATATGAATTTTATATCGATGTGGAAACAGGCGGTATCGTCGAAACGAAAGAAGTTGCATAAAATAACGTCACTAGCGACATACGAAACAGTAAAAGAGACTGACCATTTATTTGGCCAGTCTCTTTTAATTGGTTTGGTGATTATTGTTGCTTTTAATTATAAGCATACCTTTTCCTTTTAACCTCATCTGTCTTTTCGCCGGATTCGTTAAATTTAACTGCGCGGAGATAGGCATCATGGTAAAAGGTATACCATGCTTTTTTTCGATAACCGAATTCCATCCATTTTTCTTTGGCATATACAGAACTGATAGGGTAATCATCGTAAGCGAGTACCCATAATTTACTTTGGTGTGCATGTGTTGGCATAATATCTGCCATATGAATAAAAGTCTCTTCTCCATCTTCAAAAAGGATAATCGAATGCCCATCACTATGCCCACTCGTATGAATCATCTTTAAACCCTCTACGACTTCAATTTCCTTTTCATATGTCTCAACCTGGTCAACAATCGGTTTCCAGTTCATTTCCCAATACGAATTCACCGATCTGATATTTGGATTCCTCATCTCATGCCACTCGACTTCAGAAGTATAGATAGTTGCATTTTTAAATACGGTTTCGTATGTATCTTCTGCAACCTTTTTAGTTAATCCACATGCATGATCATAGTGCAAATGTGTCATGAGAATGCCATCTATATCATGAACAGATAAACCAAGCCTCTCCAATGAAGCTTCCAATTTTGATTGTTCGAACACCCCAAAGTTCCGTAATTGTTTTTCTACCAACTTATCATTTCCAATTCCCGAATCGATCAGAAAATTTTTCCCGTCGACTTGCAGAAGTATAGGATCTGTTCGCAGTTCAATCTGATTTTTATCATTATGCGGATATTTTTTCTGCCATAATGCTTTCGGTACCACACCAAACATTGCACCACCATCCAAATGGGTTACTCCACCTTTAAGCCAGGTCAGACTTGCTCTTCCTACCTGCAGTTTCTCCATGTATCCATCCCCCTTTTTGATAAGTGTAGCGAAACACCGAAGATTCTGCAAACACGAACAAAAATCGAATGTTAAGTTTTCATAAAATTACAATTAATGACATGTACAAATTTGTGATTTCATATTATAATTGTAATTAGCTAATTTAATATTTACACTGTTTTAAATTAGCCATCAACTAGACTGGAGGCAAAGAGATGATACAAGTAAATATAACGATCGACTATGACGGCAAGTTTTATACGACAAATGTGATAACAAGTCGGGATACAAGCGACGAAGAAGTAAGGAAGCTTGCCGCTTCGCAAATTGAAAAGCAATGGAAAGACTAGGAGAATGTAGGCATCAGTAATGATACCTGCTTTTTTATTTCCCCTCCAGTTATATTCCACACTTTCCCTAAAACAGGGCTTTACGTATATTTATATCTCTATCCTCTGCAGCTATTATCGTATGTCTGTGTTTTTTTAGTTGATTCCTATCAAGATGTCCTTTAAAAAATAGCTGCACTACTCCTTCCCTTTTGGAAGCTCTGTTTGTTAATTTAAAATTTTCTACATAAATAAATGGTAAAAGTGTTTTCTATTTGCTATGATAAATCTTGAACATTTGGTGAATTGTTAAGGAGCCAATACGCCTGATTGGTTTATTTGTGAATTAATTCACTAAACACATCATGCTCCTACATACAGGAAGACCTCTTTAAGAAGACAAAATGGTAAGGGAGTGATTTATCATGAAAACCAATGAATTAAAATGGGCTTTGTTTCTATTTGTGATTGTTATACTGGCATTTATTCTTCCTTATACCATTTTCACAAACACAGCTAAATGGTATGGAAGCTTTTTAGTATGGACGGTACTTGCACTTATTACAATTGTGATCAATTATTTTTTAACAAGAGATTGGGGTAAATAATTATGACTACTACATTCGTTTGGGGAGCAATTGCAGTTTATGTCATCATTGCTCTGTTTATTGCTTACTTATCCAGAAAAGGCAAACAAAATAATATGGAAAGCTTTTTTCTTGGAGACAGGAAGCTTGGAGGCATTGTATCCGCTCTAAGTTATAGTGCAACTACATATAGCGCATTTATGCTCGTGGGACTAGCTGGGTTAACATATAACGGGGGTGTCGGCGCGCTTGGTTTCGAACTGATTTACTTGATGGGTGTTTCGCTCGTCGCTTTTTTCGGACCGCGTTTTTGGGTCGTTGGCAAAAAATATGGCTACGTGACTCCATCTGAAATGCTCGGTGATCGGTACAATAACAAGAATGTTGCTATTACCGTTGCCATTACCAACTGTCTTTTTCTTATCCCTTATAGTGCTGTTCAGTTATCCGGAGTTGGATATTTGCTGCAGGGTGTAACGAATAACGCAATCCCTTATTCTACTGGGGTGCTTATCGCAACTATTCTTGCATTAATTTTCACCTATATTGCAGGGATACGTTCGGTCGCTTGGACAGATTCTTTACAGTCATTATTTATGATTATCAGTTCTACACTCATTGTTATCGTCCTTATTAATGGACTTGGAGGATTCACTGGTTTTTTTGAGAAAATAGAGACAAGCCAACCGGAACTACTGACAGTTCCCGGGAATGGTTATTTCAGCTTTCTAACATTTCTCGGACTTACAATTCCATGGTTCTTTTTCAGTATCTCCAATCCACAGGTTAGTCAGCGATTATTTATGCCAGCCTCATTGAAAAGTTTAAAAACGATGCTGATGGGCTTTCTTGTCTTTGGTTTCATCTACACTATCGTTGCCGTTGTTTGGGGATTTTCAGCGTCGATTATGTTTCCAGGACTGGATAATCCTGATTTGGCAACACCATTGGTCCTTTCATCTGACCTCGTACCACCATTACTCGGTGTTATAGTCATGGTCGGTATTATGGCTGCTGCCATCTCAACCATTGACTCGATTTTGCTGACTTTATCTTCACTTTTTGCGAAGGATGTCTACAGTAATGTGAAAAAAGGTACGACAGATCAGATGCAACTTCGTGTAGGGAAGTTTGTCATTCCAATTATAGCTATTCTTGCCTATCTTTTTGCAGAAATGGAATTGAACTTGATTGCCGTACTTTCCGTTGCTTCCTCAGCAGGCCTTATTGTAGTCGTACCAGCTATTTTTGGTACTTTTTTCTGGAAGAGAGGAACAGCTGCTGGCGTTCTTTCCAGTGTCATTATTGCTGGGCTTGTCGTGATTATATTGGAATTTTTCCAATTAAAGCCACTAGGACTTGCTTCCGGATTATGGGGAATTTCCATATCCACCATCCTTTTTATCGGGGTCAGCCTGATAACACGTGCACCTGAAGAAAAAGCAAATGAATTTCTATCTTATGTCAATCAAGCATTAAAAAAAGCAAAATGAACGATTTCAAGATCTCTTCTATTAGAAGAGATCTTTTTTTGTTCCCATTTCCTAATGTGAATGGGAACAAAAAATCTGGATAACCTATTAAAATACCACCCAATGGAAAGGAAGAAGATACATGAAACATACTACCCCTTTGCTTATTAAATTCATTATGACGACTGCTGTTCTGTGGATTGTACTCGGATTATTTTTTGGTGTAACATTCGGGGACATCTTAACGACAAGTGTTGTACTAACCGTTCTAGCCTATCTTGGTGATCTGTACATTATGCCACGTATAGGAAATACTGTTGCTACGATTGGTGATTTCGCCTTAGCATGGGTAGTTATATGGTTGATCGGAAGTAATATGTACGGTGAGCCAATTCCCCTAGGTACGGCTGCTCTCATTTCAGCAATTGCTATAGCAGCAGGAGAAATTTTCTACCACCGTTACTTAAAAAATTCAGTTTTTGAAAATGAAAAAGATAGAGAAAGCAAGATTGCCTATTTTCCTAACAGATTCCAAACGGAGTTCAGCACAGAAATCGAAGAAAACGACGGCGTTCCCCCAAAAAAAGATTAGAAAGTATAGCATTCGCAAAGCCTATAGGCGATGGCATTCGTTACACTGATAATGATAAGAAATTAATCTTTTTTGAAGAAAGATGAAATTTTATGAGTATTTTTCAAGATTACGCACAAAATAGGTTGTGTAAAAGCCACTCCTTCACTTGAAGAACGGTTTTGCAAAAATACAAACTACCTGGAGGTATTATCATGGAAAACAATAATAACAACCAACGTAACAACAGAAATCGTAACAACAACAATAATAACGACAACAACAACCAGAACAACAATGTCGATAATGTTGAGTTTGCTAACGAATTTCTAGATAACAACAATGATAACAATGACAACAACCAACGCAATAACAGAAATCGCAATCGCAACAACGACAATAATAATAACAACAATAACAACCGTTAATCATTTAAATAGGCCTGAATCACGGAATCTCGTGACTCAGGCTTTTCATTTGTATATTTTTTCTTTCCAGGAGAATTCTAATAACAAACTTAAACGACCGGGAGGAATTATATTGAGAGCAGTAACCTATCAAGGAAAATATAAAGTGGAAGTTAAAAATGTAGAAGCACCGCGTATCCAGGACCCCCAGGATGTCGTTATTAAGATAACCTCATCAGCCATTTGTGGATCTGACCTTCACTTATACCAAGGTAATTTTCCTCTTCCGATCAATTATGTAATTGGTCATGAACCGATGGGCATCGTTGAAGAAGTTGGCCATGATGTCACGAAATTGAAAAAAGGGGACCGGGTCGTTATTCCATTTACGGTGGCTTGTGGGACTTGTCCTTATTGTAATAATCACCTGGAGAGCCAGTGTGATAATGCCAATCCACACTATGATTCTGGTGGTTATTTTGGCTATTCGGAGAAATTCGGTGACTACCCTGGAGGTCAGGCAGAATATCTTCGTGTTCCATTTGGAAATTATACTCCTTTTCTGATTCCTGAGGATTGTGAATTAGAAGATGAAAAACTTCTCTTTCTATCTGACGTCCTTCCAACTGCATATTGGAGTGTGGAAAATGCAGGAGTTAAGGAAGGCGACACTGTTATTGTCCTTGGATGTGGTCCCGTAGGCTTAATGACACAAAAATTTGCCTGGCAAAAAGGGGCAGAACGTGTAATTGCTGTCGATTATTTTAATTATCGGCTGAATCATGCTAAGAATATAAACCGTACGGAAGTATATGATTTTACGAAATACGATGATATGGGTGAAACATTAAAAGAATTAACAAAAGGTGGAGCGGATGTTGTAATTGATTGTGTTGGAATGGATGGTAAAAAATCCCCACTTGAATTTGTCGAACAAAAACTCAAGCTTCAGGGTGGAACACTTGGTCCAATTCAAATTTCAACGAAAGCAGTAAAAAAAGGCGGCATCGTACAGATTACAGGTGTGTATGGCGGAAACTATAATTTATTTCCATTAGGTGCATTCTTCTCTCGGAATATCACATTAAAAACAGGACAAGCACCAGCACGAACCTATATGAAAGAAATTTACGAGCAAATTAAAAGCAATAAAATTGACCCAACCGATATTATCACACATACACTTTCCTTAGATCAGGCAGAGCACGGTTATGATATCTTTCATGCACGTAAAGATGATTGTGTGAAGGTTATCTTGAAGCCATAATGCGAATTTAAAAAAGAACATTAATAGTCCCAACCGATTATGAAACCGGTTGGGACTCCCATGGTATAATTAATTAATTAAATGTGGTTAACAGCTGCTGATGTAAAAGCTTTGCAACTTCAGCATCTTTGTGGAGTTTATTGCTGATTTCTTGTTTTTCAGAAGTTTGAGCAAGACTTTCCAGCTGATTTGCAATTCGTTCATGCTCTTCAATAATATGTCGCAAATTAGCTATCTCTGTATGTGATAAAAAGTGATTCAAGGCTAATGTTCCTTTCCTGATTGCTCTTTCTATTTTTCTCCGGAGAATTGAAATTTATACTATAATCCAGCCGATTGCTGCAGCCTCTTTGCAATTTCCATAAAATCCTCATGCGAAACGCCTGGTGCATATTCTTCTGGTATATCTTCATAATCTGGAACAGGTTCTCCCTGTGGCGCACCAATCACCACTTCCAACGGTTCACCGCTCTCCGGATGGGTACCCTTCCAAATTTTATCAATATCTCTATAGTCTTTTTCACTGAATGTATAGAGTCTTGTATGCGCACCCTCCGCTTCATATTTACGAGCAGTATCAAAAACTCGATTATCCAGACTAGGTACCGGCAGCATTTTTGTCATATCGACTCCGGTAGCCACTTCAAGTGCCTTTGCATAGGCGACAATATGTGTACCCCCACGAACAAGTAAGTATCCGATCATCTCTCTTGCAGTTGGGTGATCTGTCATTTCATACACGCGCATCTTATGCGTTCTCGCACCAATTTCCAAAAAATAGTTATGAAGTAAATCGACTACGAGATTTCCACTATTAAATACATTATCTCCCGTCCATGCCCTTCCATGAGAATCGCCTGGTTTAGCTGATTGTGCTGTATCAATAAAATGGTACGTACTCCTTTTATCCTTCCCATTTCGCAGTGGTGCAATATTTGGATCCGCCGGGAAAGTGCTTCCCTCCATCATAATATTAATCGTATGTGCAACAAGTTCCACATGCCCAAACTCTTCTGCAGTAATACTCGCAACAAGGTCATAAAATGGCTTCAGCTTTTTCTTATTTTTAAAATTAAACGATTGGTACATATAATTATTGAGGGTCGACATCTCTCCATATCTTCCTCCTAGCAATTCCTGTACTGCTGATGCCGCGTTCGGATCTGCTTCCTTTGGCCGTGGCAGTTCAATCGCAATTCTATCCATTCGTTCGATCACATGACTTCCCTCCAATCATCGTTCATAAAGTAGCTTTTCAATGGCGAAGCACCCAAATTATTTGTGGAATACGAACATAAAAATAATATCCGTTATGCACAACGACTACATGGTCCGGGTACACTTGAGCCAATTCTCCTCGAACGGTATCTTTCATTGTCTGAATGACTACATAGGAACCTGTACATGCTTGAAGCATTTCATATAAATATGGATCCACATGGGTCATCATTTGAGGCATATTTCTGGGAAGATTTCTTTCTTCCTGCTTTTCACTCATTAAAGTACCTCCTTATCGTTTTACTAAATACAAAAAACACCTCCAACTTTAGTTTATTGGAGGTGTAGGTTGTCTCATGACTAGAAGTTTCAAATTCAAAATCTCCTTATAGAACCATTTCTTACATTGAAATGGACCATTTATCTATCTTTAGCCTCTTTTAATTGGAATATAGATAGAAGCTGCATTCTCTGTGGTGAAGCGCTGATTTTTGCGCTTCATGGATGGCTAACGGTTTTTTTTGTTAATAAAGTGAATTATTAATGGCGAAAATAGATACCCATTATTCAACTTTAGGTTCTTTGCTTATACAGCTAATTTTAAAAAGCATAAGATAACCTATACGCCACTGAAAGGGGGCAGTTGAAAATGGTCATTTACAAGAGTTATCGAAAATGTTGTCGTTGCAAATCTAATTGCCATTGTGATCAACGGCATCGTTGTGAGGATAGACATGAGTATAAAGAAGTTCCACGAAGGAAATTATGTCACGATAGTCTAAGTGAATTTATAGAATCAGCAGCAGAAATCGAAAATTCGTTGGCAAATGCGATTAATGCAGAAACTCATTTAATGAAAACACTGGATTTCACCCCTAAAGAAGCGATTCAATTCTCAAAGAAACTGGAAGATTTAATAAAGTTAGCGATTAAAAAAGAAATCATTCTCGGATTTTTATTGGAAGAAACGATGAAAGCCTGTAAAGATCAACCGAAATGTAAAAAATGCGAGTCTCATCATTGCAAATGTCATCATTAATCAATTGCCGTATTTCAAGAGAATTTATAGACTGATTCCTTATTTTTCGATTAATAAAACAGTAATAGTGATACTGGCTCATACAGAGGTCATATAACCAACATATTGTGTTATTAACACGATTAAAGGAGGAAAAAAATGCCACAAAGAAATTTTTTAAATGCCGTAGGAAACATGGAGATGGCTTTGGCCGAAGTTCTAAGTAGCGCTTCTTCACGATCAGCTTCACCCGACGAGTTAAGTAGACTTTTAAAATTAATTATTAAGAAGGAAATTGTTTTAGAATTTTTATTGGAGGAATTTCCATTTAAACACTCTGCTTCAAATGAGGATTAATAACGGTAGTCTCTAGTCGAAATGCCATAAACAAACAAAAAAACTCGTTATTGAGTTTTTTTGGCATTGTCAATTGGCATTAGTTATCTAAAATATCCGCATAAACTGCATTCGTTACTCTAAGTAAATCTGCTGGTGACAACTCGACCTGCATTCCTCTTTTTCCAGCAGATACAACAATACTTTCCATCATTTCGGCTTTTGTAGCCACATAAGTCGGGAAGTTTTTCTTCATCCCAATCGGAGAACAGCCTCCACGAATATATCCGGTAATCGTTTCCAAATCCTTCATACTAAGCATTTCCACTTTTTTGTTGCCGCTCCCCTTTGCTAAAGCTTTCAAATTCAATTCATTTTCAGCAGGAATACAGGCGATCATTACCCCAGTTTTATCCCCAACGGTCACCAATGTTTTATATATCTTCTCAAGTGGCATTCCAACTTTTTTTGCTGCAGTTTTTGCATCCAAATGTTCCTCATTCCATGGATACTCGTGAACATGATAACTGATTTTTTCCTTTTCAAGTTGGCGAACAGCATTTGTTTTTTGTACTTTCTTCTTTTTCATTTCAGGTCCCTCTTGTATTTTTATTCTTTCCTTAGTTTAGCACAAGTTTATTTAGACATGTCTTAAAGTTAGTGTCGTATTAAAAAGTAAAGGGTATAGTAAACTAAATAACCAAAGAACATTCATAAGCATGGAGGGAATGTATGTTACCAGAACTTATCGATTCGAACTTTCTTATACTCATATTTTCACTCATACTTATCCTCAGTATCTTTGGAACTAAATTCACATCAAAGTTAAACACCCCTTCTCTACTGTTTTTCATTGCATTGGGTATACTGCTTGGGAATGATGGGTTAAATATATTTGATTTTTATGATGCGAAAATAGCACAGTTAATCGGCATGATGGCATTGGTTGTTATTTTATTTGATGGCGGGATTAAAACAAATTGGACAACCATTAAACCCGTTGCTATTCCTTCGATTTCTCTGGCTACACTCGGAGTCGCTATTACTTCTTTGGTTTTAGGTATGGTTGCCAAAGTAATATTTGGACTAAGTTGGCCGGAAGCTATACTTATGGGGGCACTCGTTGGTTCTACGGATGCTGCTGCCGTTTTTGCCATGCTTCAAGGCAAGAATATTCACGATCGGTTAGAAGCAACACTGGAAGCGGAATCAGGTGCCAATGATCCGATGGCTGTATTTCTTACGGTAACACTCATTTCCTTCGTACAACTCGAACATCATGGCATTTTCGAATTAATCGGCAGCTTTGTATGGACGATGGGTGGTGGACTATTCATCGGTTTATTGATTGGATGGTTCGGAAGTAAAGCATTGCACCTAGTTACTTTAAATTCCAGCGGGCTTTATCCACTACACGCCCTTGCATTTGCCTTCCTATCATATAGTGGTGCATCTTTAGTTAATGCCAGTGGGCTTTTAGCTGTGTATGCTACAGCAATCTTCATTGGAAATACAGGTTTAAAACAGCGGAATGCCATCCTTCATTTCAATGAAGGATTCAGCTGGATTGCTCAAATTGTGCTTTTTATTACGCTTGGCATTTTTGTAGTACCAAGTGATCTCTTTCAATGGGAAATTATATGGAGGGCATTGCTGCTATCCTTTACCTTAATGTTCGTCGCACGACCGATCGCTGTTTTGCTATCTGTCATAGGCATGAAATTCAATATGCAAGAAAAGTTACTCCTATCCTGGGCTGGACTTCGCGGGGCAGTTCCGATTGTATTAGCTCTCTTTCCAATTATAGCTGGGCTAAGCAATAGTCAATTATATTTCAATGTTATCTTTTTTGTCGTATTGACTTCTACCTTACTTCAAGGTACGACAATGACATGGTTTGCGGAAAAGTTAGAACTGGTCAAACCTGGTAGCAATACACAAATTAACCATATGGAATTATTATCTGTCGGGAAAAATAATCTGGAGATTGTAGAGGTCTATATTGAGGAAAGTTCGAATGTAACCGGTAAAAAAATTAAAAACTTGGGAATGCCGGTAAAAGCAAATATCACCTTAATTTTACGTGACGGTGAAACCGTTTCACCCCACGGTAATATCATCCTGCAAGAAAAAGACCTGCTCTACATACTTGTCCCCGAGAAAGACGTTGAAGTAATTAAGGGGATATTGAAAGAGTAACAGGTCATACAATGGGAAGTAGCAAAATACCTATATCTGCACGACCTATTTTAGTTATCGTTCAAATCGAGCTACTAGTTCATTCATTTCTTCTGCTAGTTTTGTGAGCTGTTCAGAGCTTCCAGCGCTTCTTCCATCGAACTGCTGGATTGCTCAGCAGTTGCTGCAGCTGCTTCTTCAGAAACAAATGCAATCTCTTCAATGGAAGCATTCATTTCCCTGCTGTTAGCTACAATTTCAGATAGGTTCTCACGGGACAGGTTTCATTGTCCAAAACTTTGACCACCAAAAAGGAAGCAAGAGAACCGTCCCCCTGCTTCCAAAGTCTATTGCTTATTATCACGTATTTCTTTTATTCTAACAAATTTTTCCAGTTTATCAAGCTCGTAAAATAGCTCGATAATGCTGTTTGCTATAGGAAAAACATAGGTCCACTTTTCAAAGTCAGATCCTTGCAAAGCCTCGATCAGATTATTGATTGTAATCCGCATCGCATTCTTTGTTTCCTTTTGAAGATCACTGTCCAAGATAAGTCTATCCTCATACATTAAAAGCACATTTTCACTGTACGTATTCATTTCACTTACCAGCTTTTTAACTAAATGTGATTTTCCACTTGAAATAACTTCTATATTATCAAGATTTTTCTCCAGTTGTTGGATCAATGTGTGCTTCTTTCGTAAAACCGTAATCATATGTCTGTAGATGACAATATTCCGTAAAAAGTCAGTTCTCTTGCGAATAAATAGGCTATTTCGCTCATCGGAAATAATCTCATAGTAATCTCTGGCATTGTTTATTATTTTCTCAATTTCTCTATCGTCATTTTTCATTTGTGGGACACTCATCGTTTTATTCGGAATGACTCGTAGCAGGAAATTTGTCTTTTCACTCGCTTTTTTAATCATCCCGTACAAAATTTTCTGATGGTCCGGTGGATAGACGAGAACATTTACAATGAATGCTGAGAAGACACCAATCCCAACAAGTGATAAACGTTCAATAATATAAACAACGTTGACCGTATCATTGTCACTTGCCATCATCATGTTGACAATGGTCAAAACGGTTAAACTGACGGTTTTATTCAATCCTAGTCTAATATTAATGGCAATCGAGATGATGACCACTGCCCCAACAGAGATTGGATTATTACCAACCAAAAGTATGCCGAGTAATGCAAATACAAGACCTACACCATTTGAAATTACAACTTCTTTGATATATTTAAACGAGCGCATAATGGAAGGTTGCATGGCCAAAACCGCAGCCATGGCGGCTACAATTTGCAGCTCCATTCCTATCATACCTGTTATTAATAACGTCAAAGTAACCGCAAGACCAGTTTTCACCATCCGCGGGCCAATATTAAATTCCATTTTTTTCTGCACCTCACTAGCAGTAGTATACCCTTTTAAGCAGTGCCTGTCACTTCCCGAATTTTGTCGAATAATGTTATCTTCGTTTAGGCATAAAAAACCTGTATCGCATATAATAATAATACATTGCAATACAGGTTTTTGTCTCGGTTTTAATAGATACGTATCAATTAAACAAACTTTTTATTCGAATTTTGGTGTTGATGCTCCTGCCTCATCAGCATTTACACTTCGTTTTCCCCACCAAGTCGCTAAAAGCGGTCCTGAAATATTGTGCCACACACTGAAAACCGCACTCCTTCAGATTGACTCAGTCATCTTATTTATATGCCAATTGAAAAATACTTCACTTCCAAATATTCATCCATTCCTTGGTGACCGCCTTCGCGTCCAATACCACTTTCCTTAAAACCTCCGAATGGGGCCTGGGCAGTGGATGGCAATCCATCATTGATACCAACTATACCAAATTCCAGCTTTTCCCCAACACGAATTGCCTTTGAAATATTTTCGGTGAAAAGGTATGCGGCAAGACCATAAGGTGAATTGTTTGCACGTTTAATCACTTCTTCTTCAGAAGTAAACGTGGAAACAGGTGCCAATGGGCCAAATGTTTCTTCATTCATACAAAGCATCTCATCAGAAATATTTGTGAGCACAGTTGGTTCCACAAAAAACCCTTCGCCTTCCTTATAGGAATTCCCACCATACACGATTTCAGCACCATGATCCAGCGCATCCTGAATATGTTTATTGACTTTTTCATAAGCATCTTTATCAATGAGCGGCCCGACATCGACTCCTTTTTCAAGACCGTTTCCTACTTTTAACTCCGCTACTTTCGCTTTGAATTTTTCATTAAAGACATCCACAATAGATTCATGGACATAAATGCGATTACTGCAGACACAGGTTTGTCCTGCGTTACGAAATTTCGATCCAACCGCACCTTCGACCGCTTTATCAAGGTCTGCATCTTCCATAACGATAAGTGGCGCATGACCGCCAAGCTCCAATGAAATTTTCTTAACCGTAGCAGCTGATTTTTCCATCAATAATTTTCCGACCTCTGTTGAGCCAGTAAATGAGATTTTACGAACTCTTGAGTCTTCCATCCACGCATCACTGATTTCGCCGGAACTACCGGGCAAGATGGTGAGGACACCTTGTGGAATTCCAGCTTTTACAGCAAGCTCACCTAACTTTATCGCTGTTAACGGTGTCGCACTTGCAGGCTTCACAACTGCTGTACAGCCCGCTGCTAATGCTGGGGCAACTTTTCGAGTAATCATCGCAGCTGGAAAGTTCCAAGGTGTAATCGCAGCGATCACACCCACGGGTTGCTTATGCACAAGTATTCTTTTATTGCGGGACGAAGAAGGAATCGTTTCACCGTAGACGCGTTTTCCTTCCTCTGCATACCAGGAAATAAAACTATTCGCATAATTAATTTCCCCTTTAGCTTCCTTCAGTGGCTTTCCCTGTTCGATAGTCATCGTTTTTGCAAGGTCTTCCAAATTCTCATGTATTAGCTGATGCCATTTCATCAACAGTTCACTTCGCTCGTAAGCTGTCCGCTCTGACCATTCCGGGAACGCTGCATATGCAGCATCCACCGCATTCCGCGCTTCTTCACTACCAGCACGTGGAACTGACTTTATTTTTTCCCCGTTCACCGGGTTGATAACATCAATGACTGATTGCTTTTCTGACATACATTTACCTCCTCTGGATTTGGAAACTCTATATTTATAATAATCTATTACCTTCTATGAAGTAAGTAAAACATATTCAGGGTGCCTGTCACTCCCCGAATTTGCTCGAATTTTGTCGAGCAGATGATGTTTAATCGTTTCATGAATGGAGACAATAATTAATATGGTTACAAAGAACGATTTTTATATAGCAAGGAGTGTCGGAATGAATTCGTCTAATGAATACCGAAAAGAAAAGGATTCCTTGGGTGAAATTGCGGTTCCAAAACATGCCTATTATGGTGCACAAACCCAACGTGCAGTAAATAATTATCAAATTAGTGGATTGCGTCTGCCACGATCGATCATTAAAGCGCAGGGAATTATTAAAGCTTCAGCCGCGAAGACAAATATGGAATTGGGCTTGTTGCCAAAATCAACTGGGGAAGCCATCATAAAAGCTGCCGAAGAAGTAATCCAAGGCAATTGGGATGATCAGTTTGTCGTTGATGTTTACCAGGCTGGTGCTGGAACTTCTCAAAACATGAATATAAATGAAGTTATTGCTCATCGCGCATCTGAACTATTAGATGGAACATTGGAATCACATCGGGTCCATCCAAATGATCACGTAAACATGACGCAATCAACAAATGACACTTTCCATGCAGCCATCCATCTGGCAGCTGCAGAAATGCTTCATGAACGACTTTTACCATCACTGCTTCAATTGCAAAAAGAGCTGGAAAGAAAATCCATTGAATTGATGCCGATTATGAAATCTGGACGGACGCATTTGCATGATGCAGTACCAATGCGTTTAGGACAAGAATTCGCTGGATATTCAGAAACCATTAAATCAACGTATAAACAAATAGGAGATACAACAGATGCCTTGTTTGAAATTGGTTTAGGTGGAAAAGCAATTGGAACTAGAATGAACTTACCACCCGACTATATTCCAAAAGTGATCAAAGAGGTTTGCAATCGAACTAATCTACCATTTCGGGAACCTGCAAATATGTTCCAATTTATGCAAAATACAAATGCACCAATACGTACCATGCTTGCTTTGAAAGAACTTTCCATTCACTTAATTAAAATTACCAGTGATTTACGCCTCTTAGCATCCGGCCCTAGAACAGGTTTAGCAGAGATATCACTACCCTCTGTCCAACCCGGGTCAACAATTATGCCCGGAAAAGTAAATCCCGCTATTTTAGAAATGACACATATGGTCTGCTGCCAGGTCATCGGTTATGAAACGGCAGTAGCAACAGCAGGCATTGCTGGACAATTAGAAATCAATGTAATGATGCCTGTAATTGCACATACATTGATGGAGTCTCTTGAACTATTGTCCAATGCGATTCCAACTCTTGTAACAAAATGTATTAATGGAATCGAAGGAAATGAAGAAATCTGCAATAATTTCATGCAAGAAAGTCTCGCACTCGTTACGGCCCTGAGTCCAATCATGGGGTATGACCGTGCAGCCCAAATAGGTAAAGAAGCAGATGAGAAAAATGTTAAGATCAAGGATATTCTTCGAGAAAAAGAATTACTCACACCAGAAATTGTCAAAGCATTAAATCCTAAAGGAATGGTATAAATCAGGTGGGTATTTAAATGGTAATCGAAGGACAGAATTTAAAAGTAGGTGGCATAATGGAGAAAAACAATACGATTGACGTCGTCGTAGATCCAACCTTAAAAAAACTAATCGACAAGGAAATAAATGGTTTAACGTTTATTAAAAATTTCCGTTCGTCCACTGCTGAGGAATGGTATGTTTTTCTGCCTGGATTTAAAGATAAGAAAACAGGTGGAGCAGCTGGGAAGACGATCATTCATTACAACCTCTGGGGTAACCGAGATATATTTATCAATACAACAATCATCTTTGATGATCCAAACATGTATGACCCCCAATTGCACCCACTTATTTATGCTTTAGCAGACGAAATAATAAATCGACTTGTCGGCTATGCAGATACGTTGCTTTCCGTCCATGCAGGGGAAAATTCTTACAATGCAGCGTACAAAGCATAAGCGAAAAATATTTCTACATGCTAAAAATTCAGATTGTGAAACTTTATATGGTGTAAGGTAACAATTCTTCACACTAAAAAGACCAGCTGTATCTTTATACAAGCTGGTCTTATACTTAATTGCTATTCAATTTATTAATATACAAACGCATATTATCTTTCATACCAGATAAACAAATCGCCGCGGGATCGCTGTGTATATCCAATTCAACAGTTGAACCATCGACAGGTAATGTTTTATCAAAAATCGCTTCATATTCAGGAACGGTTACTTCTGTTCTTGATTCGAATACTTTCGTATGCCTTTCCACGTGCAAATGTGCACGATAGTTTGGTTGCATTATCCCTGTAAAGAATTCCCCCACAGCTCCTGAACCATAGCTGAACAAACCAATACGAGAGCCATCCTTTAAATCTTCTTTCAGCTCGAGAAGGGATAGCAGGCTCAAGTATAACGAACCAGTGTAGATATTCCCTACGATTCTATTATATAATGTGCTAATCTTGTAATTCGCCAATAATCGCTCCTGATCTTCTTCTGTGCCTTGTTCCAACACTGTCCGTAATGCTTTCAGTCCCATTTTCGTATATGGCAAGTGATAGCAGATTGCTTCAAAGTCAGCAAGTCCAAATCCCGTTTTTTCTTTATATTCTTCCCATACTTTCTGGAAAAATAAAATATATTGTTCATTTGAAAATTTACCGTCAACAAACGCTGTGTCCGAATAGACGGGACGCCAAAAATCCATCACATCATCCGTCAAATACGAACTCTGGTCTTCAAGTGCCATAATTTTCGGGTCTGCACTCATAACCATTGCAACTGCCCCAGCACCTTGTGTGGATTCTCCTGAAGTATTTAAGCCATATCTAGCAATATCAGATGCAAGTACGAGTACCCTACTTTCCGGATTTAAAGCGATATGCCCTTTTGCCATTTGAATCGCTGCAGTTGCTCCGTAACAAGCCTGTTTCAATTCAATTGTACGAGCACGTGGATTCAAGCCGAGCAATCGATGAACATAAACTCCAGCGGACTTCGAGTTATCAATACCTGACTCCGTTCCAAAAATAACAAAATCAATTTTTTCCTTATCGATATCATCCACAATTTCGACCGCTGCGTTTGCTGCTAACGTAACAGGATCCTGAGTAATCGGAGCAATCGCCATCTTTTCCTGCCCGATGCCAATTGTAAATTTTTCTGGTTCTATATTTCTTGCTACCGCTAAATTGTTCATATCTACATATAAATGAGGGGCATAAAACCCGATTTTATCAATTCCAATTTTCAACATTATTCTCCTTATCTACTTATGTACTTATGTATAGTTTAGTTATGCAGAAACGGAATTCCGTAGATATACATAACGTATGAGTTTCGTAATCGTATTCACACATATACCTTCCGCTCAAAATTCAATATCTAAATGATAATATAACCACTGTAAAAAAAGCAACTAAGAGTGCCTCATGGATTTAGAACACAGACCTAAAATTTTGTCGATAGGCATGTGTTTGGTTTAATAGAAAAACTCAGGAATACATGATATACCCTGAGTTTCCTATTTTGTGCAGTATTCGGGCTACAATTTATTCTTATTTATGAAAGTTCAATTTTACTCGTTATTTCCGTACCATTCAAAGCTTGCGAGGCGAGTTGGTCTGCCTCGCGATTCAATTTACGAGAGACTATTTCATACTCCGGTGTAATTCCCAATTTCTCAAATTTGGCTTCGACTCGGTCAATCCACAGAGACAGTTCCGCTTCATAGCAAGGCCATTCTCCATTTAACTGATTAATGACGACCTTTGAATCACCAACAAACGTAACGGGTAAATGGTGGACACCGAGCAAATCCAATTCCTGCAACCCCAGATGCAATGCTGCGTATTCAGCCTCGTTATTCGTATTCAGCTCCTCGACACGTGCATTTCTTCTGATTCGGTAGGATTTATTATTTTGTTCATAATAAATGACACAGCCGAGCCCTGAATTTTTATCTTTCAAATCAAAGCCACCATCAAAATAAACCTTCACATGATGGGGTTCGGTTTGAATCCCCTCCATGAACTTCTTCATTTCCTTCGTCGTCCATGTATTTTCATGACGATCAATAAACATTACCTGCTTAACACGACCGGTTTTAACCAAGTCTTCGGCGATTAAAATCGCATGCGTATCATTCATTTCATCGGAAGTAAATAGCGCTTGCGAACCTTTTGGTGTTTTATATGACAATTCTATTCTAACTTTCACGATCAAATCAGCCCCAACTACAATATAGTCTCTACATAGCATACCCCACCAAGGTGCCTGTCACTCCCCGAATTTTGTCGAAATATGGTAAGTTGCGGTCCATTACTTTACAACAAACTTCGTATTGCTGTAGCCTTCCTTTGTTTTCAGAACTTCCAATGTTGCCGGGAACATCGCTTTTAGTTCCTGTACATGGGAAATAACTCCAATCATACGTCCAGACTGTTGCAGGTCAATTAACGTGTCGATTGCTTTCGTTAAAGATTCTTCATCCAGTGAACCAAATCCTTCATCAATAAACATCGTATCAATTGATATATTGCCTTGGAAGCTTTGAATGACATCGGACATTCCAAGTGCAAGTGATAACGATGCATTAAACTTCTCACCACCAGATAATGTTTTCACGTCACGAGTTTGACCTGTATAGGAATCATACACATCAAGCGCCAAGCCACTTTGTTTTCCATGGGATTCCTGTCTGTCACTTCTCGTTAAATAATATTGTCCATTGGATAAGTCTTTCAAACGGCTGTTTGCTGCTTCAATAATTTGCTCCAAATACTCAATTTGCAAATACCGTTCAAATGAAATTTTCCGGCTGTTTTGCCCTCGCAGAACATCATATAAATCCGAGATCAGCCCAAGTTGCTTTTCACTTTCTCTTACATGCTCATTTGCTTCCATGATATTCGCTTTTAAATCAGCTGCTTCCTGATGATGCTCTTTAGAACGATTTAACTGATTTAAGGCAAGCTCATAATCTTGTTTTAACTGTCCAAGCTTTTGTTCCAGCACGGCTAAATCAATTCTTGTTTTCTCTTTTAATGCATCTTTCAAATCAGCGACTTGCTGTTTGATGGATGCAAGTTGTTGATTAAAATGCTTGATTTCTTCTTTCTGATTTTGGCGATCTGCTGCAGACATTTTTGCCTGTTGGTATGCTTCTTCGGATACAAAGTCCGCCTCAACGAGCACATCTTTAAATTGTTGTACCGAACTTTCCCGTTTGCTTTTCGTTTCCTCGAATTGGCTTTTCGAATGAGCCGTGTTGGAGGCTGCTTTCGTGTGTTCCTCTTTTGTCTTCTGGTACACGGTCTGAATATCTTCCCATGTTTTTTCCAGTTTTAATTTATACGCCTTGGCTTCATGAATACGTTTCTCCAATTCAGCTAAAACCCTTACTTCTTCTGGAATGTGACGCAATCTTTCTTCATAAACAGCCAAATCAGCTTTATATGTCGTCCTTTGATCCTGATTCGTCCGATCGAGCTCGTCCCGCCTTGGCTCCAATTCCTTGATTTCTCCAATAATTTTCCCTGCTGCTTCTTTCAGCTTCTTCAATTCATTCCGTGAAGCTGTTAATTCCTCTACTTCTTTCACTAAATGTTTTCCCGCTTCTACCAGTTGGCGGAATAACGATGGGATCTCGTCCAATTGCACCTTATGTTCTGCAACTTCCTTTTCCTTCTCTGCAAGTTGGGCTAAATTTGCTTTTACTTCTGCAAGTGCAGTTCGGTATAACCCATCCTTCCCATCCAGCTTTTTCTTAAATGCTTCGAGCTGCTCTTTTGTTACGATATCCTCTTCGGTTGTTGCTATATTCGGATGTTCTACACTTCCACAAACGGGACAAGCTTCTCCCTCATGTAAATGATTTGCTAAAACAATTGCTTGATTATTAAGCCAGGCCTTCTCTAGATTCAGATAGGCATCTTTCGTGTTCTTGTATTCCTGCTCTTTGATGGTTACATCTTTAGCAAGGGTTTCCTGCTGATCCTTTAACTCGCTATAGCCTTTTAAAACTCTTGCCTGTTCGCGCATCTCGGTTAACTTCTGCTGTTTATCAGGTAATTCGCTGACAGCTTGATCAAGTTTGTCGATTTGTTCCTTGTATTTTTCAGACTGGATGTTTAATTCATTTAACTTGGATTTTACTTTCTCCAGTTCAGTATGTGTTTGCGCACCTTTACGAGCAAGTTCAGCTAAATACTTTTTTCGTTCATCAATATCTTTTACAACTGGTAAATGTCCTTCGAGTCGATCGAGCGTTTTACCTGCTGTTTCTCGTTGCTCTTTTTTATTTTCTTCCTCTTGATAGCTTAATTGCGCTTTTTCCAGGTTTGCCACGGCAGCTTTCTCCGCTGCCACAGTGTTCGCAAGCTTTTGTTCTTTCAGCTTTTCTTCCTTACGCCACTCATCTGCCTGTTTTTCATAAACTTCAATTGTACTAGCTCGTTCCGCATCTTCCAGTTGTTTTTCTTTTTCCAAAATTTTAGGAACCTGGACTTCCAGCTCTTTGAATAACTTCTCTTTTTGGTCCATTTCGAGAAAACGTTCATTTAATGCCTGTGCCTGATGATAGGCCTTTTGCTCTTTGTCATGAGCGTTATATGCTTCTTTATATCTTTGTTCATCCTTACTAATTTGATTCCGGTAAAATTCTGTTTCTTCTTCAAGACCTGCAACAACCTGTGGGACATTATAATAATCTGCAGCAAGCACACCGGAGAGCAGCGATTCTTCACGAGTTGGTAAAACCGTAGAAATGTTTCCAATATAATGGTCCCTCGCTTGTTTTACTTGATTAAAGTCAGTTTCCACCAGGTTCTTTTTGTTTCGTAACACTTCATTCAATTGCTTATAATTTTCTGTCTTGAAAAGTCTACGCAAAATCGCTTCCTTGTTTTCTGTTTCCGAGGTTAATAGTTTACGAAACTCTCCTTGTGGCAACATGACAATTTGCTTAAACTGATCTTGTGTCAGACCGATAATTGCTTCCATCTTTTTATCAATCTCTGAAACAATTTGTCTGTCAACACTGGGAACTTCTTTACCATCCACTTTCTCGAAAAACTCATACCGTTCTCCCGTTTTAGACTTATTCCCCTTTTTCACATGACCCATTTGACGGAACACACGGTAAATTCGATTGTTTAGCGAAAACTCTAGTTCCACAGCAGTATGGACACTATCATCGGCAAAATCACTGCGAAGCATTTTATTATCTTCCCTGTCTGTCCCACTGGCACTACCGTACAATGCAAAGGCAATCCCATCAAATATCGTCGTTTTCCCTGCGCCCGTATTTCCGGAAATGGCAAACAGATTGGTATCTTCTAGCTCCGTAAAATCAATAACTTCCATATTTTTATACGGTCCAAATGCCGTCATTGTTAATTTGAGTGGTTTCAATGATTATTCTCCTTCCTGCCATGAGGCTTTAGTTTGATAGAACTTCCTTCTTCTTTGTATCCACATTTGTTTCATTTGCTTCTTTTAACAAGTCATCCAGAACTTCTTTGAAAATGGTTTCGGTTTCTTCTGTAGCATCGTCACCTTTAACTTCCTTATAGAAAGATTTAAACAGTTCGAAGTCACTCATTTTGCTCCGATTTATCGTCTCGTGTTGATTCGAAGAAGGTGAAAGCGTGTAATTGGTCCGTTCCACATGCATCGCGTTCGGGTAAACCGACTTGACCTTTTCCATTGGTGAAAGAACCGGTGTCTCATCAAGTAGTTTCACAAAAACATAATCTTCATTAATAGGATGTGTTAATATATCCTCTAAGCTTGACTCTACAGTTCGAATATCACGTCTTGGTTTCAGAAGACGTTTTTCTAAGGAAATTGTCCCTTCTGCATCCATTTCCACAATATGGAATCCCTTTTTATGATGTTCTTCAGAGATGGAATATTTTAAAATAGAACCAGAGTAACGCACTTTTTCATTCTGTACATGATGCGCCTGATGCAAGTGTCCCAATGCCGTATAGTGGAAAGGCATATAATGATGTGCATCGACATATTCTGCTCCGCCGATGGAGAGTGGTCGCTCAGAATCACTCGTATTCTCTTCCTCTTCACCAAAAGGAGTCACAAAAGCATGTCCAACTGCAACGTGTCTGCTATTTGGATCCATGGATTTACTGATATTCTCTACAATTTTTTTCGTTGCATCATTATGGGAACGGATCTCTTCATCATCCAAAACATTGCGCACCATACTTGGATCACAATATGGAATAAGATGAAAATGAACTTCCCCATGCTCATCATGCAAGATTACCGGTTTCATGTCTCCCGTAAAGTTTCCGACAATATGAAAACCGTTATTTCTCATAATGCTGCTCCCAAAGTTTAATCTGCTCGGGCTATCATGGTTACCTGCTACCGCAATAACAGGAGTTTTTAATTTTAATACAATTGTTTCCAAAACCTCATCCAGAAGATGGACGGCCTCGATGGGCGGAACTGCACGGTCATACAAATCACCTGCAATGATAACAGCATCCGGTTGTTCTTCTTCTACCGCTTGAATAAATTGCTGAAGAACATAGCGCTGCTCCTCCGTCATATAGACTCCTTGCACAAGTTTCCCTAAATGCCAATCCGCTGTGTGGAAAAATTTCATAAACTTCTCCCCTTTTTTTAGTTTTATATTTTTATAGTAATCTTTTTTGTTCGTATAGTATTAGTTTATCATGATGAGGATTGTTGTGGGCTTCTTAAAATGTGGATGTTGGTGGAAGCTTTGAAGAGAGACTCCAAAGCTTTCCAAAAACGTTCTAAGTCGGTGTGTTTAAAATTAAAGCAGGCCTTCCTGGTCATACAGATACGCGTACGGAACATCTAGAAAAACATATAATTCATCTGTGATTGGATAAGAGTATGTTCTAATCAGTTCGTCCTTTTCGATATCTGTATATAAATCAGAAAGTAATCCTCTCTTCTCCACGTTCATTCGCATAATATTTTCAAAGAAATAAGGACGCCAGCTCCAGTTTTTATTTCTTCCTTCCTGCAGTAGTTCCCATTCCCCATCTGTATTTTTTTCTGCATTCGAGGACAATTGAATCCCTTCTTCATTACAAATATACACCCGAAAAGCAAGCTCGTTGCAGGCACTTCCAACACTTAGAATGGTATCATCGTACGCGTTATCCGGATTAATTGTCATTAGCGTTGTTTTAAACTTTTGGTTAAGCTGTTCCATTAGTTTTAGTTGCGCTTTGACCTTTCTTCGTTCAAAACTCACGAATTGATGGAAGTTTGTTCGAATGAGTTCCTGACAGCAATCTGCTTCAATGAATGCTGCTTGAGGTTCTTTCAGGTAACGGCCCTGATAATATTGTCCTCCACTCCTCCATGCATAGTTAAACTGATTATACGAGGAGATCCCTTTGAATAATAAAGCAGCTCCTATTTTCCGGGATAGCATGGAAAGGGACTGATGTACATCACGATATAAATGTGGCAATAAATCATCTTTCAAAAATCCCGTATCTACTTTAACGATATTTGGCTGAATGATAGCCAATCTGTCAAGACTTCCATTTGGTTGTTCCATATGGAGGGAAATTCGAATGCCAAGTGTTTTCATGTATTTTATTAAATTACGAAGGGTATCTAGTTGTTCGATTAGGTATGTATCCTTTATTTCAATCACAATCTGATGCAGATCCAAGCCTTTTTCTCCATTGGAATGCAATATGGACAATAATGATTCACCATTGTCTTTAATTAATAGATCAGCGTCATAATAAATAGTCAGATGTATAGGTTGTTCTTCGTTCATCAGTCGATCAATCGCTTGTTGGTGGATATAATTATTCACCTCAAGACGGAATTCATCAGGGATCGACGAGTCATCAAAAAACCAATCCATCCGTTCCATACTGCCACCTTCTTCCTGAAAGAACGCAATCACTTCATAGCCAACAACCATTTGACTATCCGCACTAATGACAGGTTTATAATGGGGAATAACGCGATCCAGATTCAACATAATTTCTAACGGGTCCATACAATCACCTCCACACCCAATTATATCATAAGAGATGTCTGTACCATTCCGAAATACTGTAAAGGAAACGATGTTATAGAGAGTTAGTTCATATAGTCAATAGCCATTTTTTTACGATTTTCCATTTGTAGAGATAGCAATACAAGCAGATTGTCCTCCCAAAAATAAACTATATGAAAAGGAGGATAAACATGTATAACGATTATTTTTTTATTTCCCACTTATCTGGATCACAGGAAGTACCACCTGTTCGCACAGACGCTGATGGTTTGGCATTGTTTCATGTGAGTAACGATCAAAAGAAGATTATCTATCGGTTAGCTGTTCATGATTTAAGGAACATGACAGAAGCACATATCCATTTAGGACAAAGAAATATAAATGGCCCTATCGTCGCTTTTCTATTTGGTCCAATTGATCATGGTAGCAGTACAAATAATAAAATAATAGAAGGAGTCATAACTGCAAAAGATCTTGTAGGCCCATTAATGGGAAAGTCATTATCAAATTTAGTTGATCTTATGAGTGCTGGTAAAACATATGTGAACGTCCATACCACTCCATTTCCTGATGGTGAAATCCGAGGCAAAATCAAGCAACAGTAAAGGAGTGCGAGTCAGGGAGTGCCTGTCACTCCCCGAATTTTGTCGAATGGACAAGCCTCTCTAAAATTCCAATAATTAACACCCCCATTCATAAAATATACAAATCTTCATGAACATTTTGTGAAGGAATTCTCATGATATTGAAATTAATTTTTTTCGATACTATTATGTAAAATGTTATGTTTTTTGAGCATTTCTGTAATTATCACTAAAAAATATAGTTTAAGAGAAAGGGGTATATAGATGAAGTTTAAATGGGCATTATTAACATTTATGATCACTATAGCCACCGTGTTAACAGGTTGTGAACCTTTACTCGTTTTAGATCCTAAAGGGCCACAGGCTGAAACCACAGCCAATGTGATCTGGATTTCGATTATCTCAATGGCAATCATTGTTATCGTCGTCATTACACTTTTAATCATCGTTCTTGTGAAATACAGAGCATCCAAACAGCCGGATGATTATGAGCCTCCTCACATTGAAGGAAATCCAATTGTTGAGGGAATTATCGTTGGAATTCCAATTTTGATTGTTGCCTTCCTATCTGTTGTATCTGTTATGTCGACCTATGAAGTAGAGTCCACACCAGTCGGATACGAAGAACAGGAACCTATGGTCATTTATGCCTCTTCTTCCAACTGGAAATGGCATTTTAGTTATCCAGAACAAGATATCGAAACGGTTAACTACCTATTTATCCCAACCAACCAGGCAGTAGAGTTTAAACTCTATTCCCATGGCACAATTTCGAGCTTCTGGATACCACAACTTGCAGGACAAAAATACGCGATGGCAGATATGGTCAACACATTAAACGTTGTTGCTGAAGTTCCTGGTGATTATATGGGACGTAACGCCAACTTTAATGGAGAAGGTTTTGCAGAAAACACCTTCAATGTAACGGCCATGCCACATGAAGAATTTGATACATGGGTAGAGGAGATCCATGCAACTGCTGATCCTCTTACAGAAGAAGAATTTGAACAATTATTAGAGCCTGGCCATCTGGGGCAAATGACATTTACAGGGACACACTTAGATTTCGCACCTGCTCCTGAAGGTGAAAATAGTGAACATAACCACGGTTCCTCCACTGGTTCTGAAGATGAAAACACAGAACATGAAAAACATAACGACCAATCAAGCAGTGAAGAATCAGAACACAGTAACCACTAATTATTTTCACGATAAACAGACAAACTTCAAGACTCTCGAAAGGAGTTAAATAGATATGGACTTTTTTGATAGATTCGCCGTCCCCCATCCAAGCCCGCTGATTTATGGCGCAATGGTTACGATTGCTCTTGTGACTATCGCAATTATCGCAGGTGTCACTTATTTTAAAAAATGGGGCTACTTATGGAATGAATGGTTAACTACCACAGACCATAAACGAATCGGTATGATGTATATTATTTCTGCACTTCTTATGCTTTTCCGTGGTGGTGCAGATGCGGTCATGATGCGATTGCAAACTTCCGTACCTGAAAATGCGTTTCTGGACGCTCAGCATTATAATGAAGTATTTACCACGCATGGCGTTGTCATGATTTTCTTTATGGCGATGGCATTTGTTATTGGTTTGATGAACTACATTATTCCACTGCAAATTGGTGCAAGAGACGTTGCCTTTCCAAGATTAAATGCATTAAGTTTCTGGTTATACTTCGCAGGCGCAATGCTGTTTAACATTTCCTTTGTTGTCGGCGGTTCACCGGATGCAGGTTGGACCAATTATTACCCACTGGCTGGAACGGACTTCAGTCAATCCGTCGGTGTCAATTACTATAATTGGGCATTACAAATTTCTGGAATCGGTACATTGATGACCGGAATCAACTTTATCGTTACGATTATGAAAATGAGAGCACCTGGAATGACATTGATGAAAATGCCAATGTTCGTATGGTCTGCGCTCATTACTAATATCATTATCGTATTCGCGTTCCCTGTTCTCACAATCGCATTGTTAATGGGAACATTTGACCGCCAGTTCGGTACATTCTTCTTTGCAACGGAAAATGGTGGCATGGATATGATGTGGGCCAACTTATTCTGGATTTGGGGACATCCTGAAGTGTATATCTTGATACTACCGGCATTTGGTATTTATAGTCAGATCATCGCTACCTTCTCCAGTCGTAATCTATATGGTTACAAATCGATGGTGATATCCATGGTACTAATTTCACTTCTTTCCTTCTTAGTATGGGTACACCATTTCTTTACGATGGGTCAGGATGCCATGACCAACAGCATATTCTCCATTACAACGATGGCGATTGCTGTACCAACCGGGATAAAAATATTCAACTGGCTGCTTACAATGTGGAAAGGGAAAATTCGTTTTACGACACCGATGTTGTATTCCATCGCGTTTATTCCCCTATTCACCATTGGCGGCGTTACAGGAGTTATGCTTGCAATCGCAAGTGCCGACTACCAATATCATAATACGATGTTCTTGGTAGCCCACTTCCATAATGTAATTATACCTGGAGTTGTATTTGCGATGATTGCTGGCCTCATTTACTGGTGGCCAAAAATGTTCGGCTTTATGTTGAATGAAAAAATCGGTAAATCCGCATTTTGGTTTATTGTTGTCGGTTTCTGTTTATCTTTCTTCCCAATGTATATTACCGGGTTGGACGGTCAGGCTCGACGCATGTACACGTACTCAGAAGCAACTGGTTTCGGACCATTGAACATGCTTTCTTTCTTTGGAGCAGGTTTATTGGGAATCGGCTTTGTTATTATTGTATACAACATCTATTACAGTTTCAGGCATTCACCAAGAAATATTGGAGACGATCCATGGGATGCGCGTTCACTAGAATGGGCAACACATAACCCAGTACCAGAATATAACTTTGCGGTTGCTCCGGAAGTTGTGTCGTCTGAGGCTTTATGGGATGTCAAGAAACACGGCCATGTTTTATTCAAAGACAAGATTGAAAAAATTCATATGCCAAACAATACCGGATGGCCAATCATTATGTCTGGATTGTTCTTTGTATTTGGATTCTCATTTGTCTTCTTCATATGGCCAGCTGTAATCTTCTCCGGACTAGGAATACTTGGATGCATGGCATATCGCTCATTTGAAAAAGATGATGGACGTTATATTTCAACTGAAGAAATTAAAGAAACAGAAGATAAATTTGGAGGTGCTAACGAATGAAGATAGATTCCACACAGCCTCTTGAATACAGCACCGAACAAAATCGTCTGAATATATTAGGCTTTTGGATTTTCCTCGGGGCTGAGATTATGCTTTTTGCAACATTATTCACTTCCTACTTTATTTATGAAAATCGGATAGGAAGTGGCCCTAGTGGAGCTGAAATCTTTGAAATAACTCCCGTATTAATTGAAACACTATTGCTCTTAACGAGTAGTTTCACAATCGGACTTGCCGTTAACGCAATGAGACTTGGCCGCAAGAAAGCAATGCTTGGGTTCTTAGCCATTACCCTTGTGCTTGGCGCTGCCTTCCTTGGGGTTGAGATTTATGAGTTTATCCATTACTACCACGTTGGAGCAACACTGCAGACGAGTGCCTTTACAGGTATTCTGTTAACGACACTCGGTACACATGGTGCCCACGTTACATTTGGTTTATTCTGGGGTCTTTTCATCTTCCTGCAAATTAAAAAACAGGGACTGACACCTCAAACAGCAAATAAATCATTCATATTTTCATTATACTGGCACTTTCTTGACGTCATGTGGATCTTCATTTTCAGCTTCATTTACCTGAAAGGAATGATGTAACATGAAAGAATTATTTCCAATGAAACAAGTCAATGGCTTTGTATTCTCTTTGCTACTTACGGTCGTAGCACTAAGTGTATACTTTTTAGATATGTCATTTGAATTGGGGTTAATAATCTTACTCGTAACTGCATTCGTACAAGCTGGTGTGCAACTTCTCATATTCATGCATGCCGGTGAAGGCGAAGATAAAAAAGCAATTTATACAAGTCTGTATTACGGAATCTTCATTGCACTGATTACCGTATTCGGATCTTTACTTGTAATGGTGTGGGGTTACCTTTAAAAACCAACGCTTGGATTTCGATCCAAGCGTTTTTTATGATTTGATGGTGCGTGTGATCCGGTCCGTGAGCCTATCGGTAGTGGAAATACTGAAGGTAACAACCACTCGTTATCCCATTAAAAAAATGTCTATCAAATGGATAGACATTTTTTATATCGGGCGCTACTTCAAGATTTACGAAAGTTGTCTCCCCTGCTCTTTCTTGCCTCCAATTGTCTCTTCTGTTGCCACAAGGAAAATCCCCATAATAAATATAAACGTCGCACCCATTACTGTACCAATGCCTACAGCAGCCCACGCAGAGGAACCGTTTACAAAATAATTGTAAAGGAAAAGTGCCATTCCAATTGTTAATAACATTCCACATATATAGGAAGTTGCTTTTAATAATTTGACATTAACATCCATTTCAAACATCCCCTTTCTTTATATTATTCATATTGTTCATAAATTTGTCAAATAAATTATGTCATTTTTGCAAAGTTATCTTTTTTTAGTTGACAAACTGTAATCTAGCTCATAAATCTCTTTGTTGTTGAAAAAGAGGATGTATTTGCTAAATGATATATCTTTTTGTCTACCTTTGTCGAAACTATTTATTTTTCATGTTTTATTTGAGATAATGCAAAGCGTGTTAATTTTAATATAAGGTGAAGGTGAAGATCATGTTGGTAGAAGAAAATAAGATGGATAGGGAATCAGTCGTCTTAATGATAGTAAGAAAGAGAAATGAAATGTTGTCGCTCGCAAAAAGAAATGGTTTATCCTCTAACAAGACAATCGCATGCAGCCAGGAATTAGACACCTTGCTGAATAATTTAATTAAATGTTGATAGGCAAAGCATGGATGCTGTCAAAAAACGATAAATCCACCAATTAAAACAAAAATAAAATTGACAGATGTATAGATGAAGGGCGCAATTCTTATAAAGAATAGCGCCCTTCTATTATAGAATCACACAAAAAAGGTAGGAGTAATTAACTCCTACCAAGTGCTTCATTATTTCAACCCTATGGATTAACTACCCATTTTCCTGCGTGTATTACTCGGTTTTTTGGATTGTTGGCTTTGCATGCGTTTTGTTGTACTATTCGCATTGCCTTTATTTGTGTTATCCGCTTGTGCTTGTTTTTTTCTTTCCAATTGTTGCTGTACAATTTCTCTTGTGCTAAGTTTCTTTTCACCAGACATTGGTTGTCTCCTCGTAATTCGTATTAGACTTCTATTATATTACGATATCAGAAAAGAAGCTATCTTTTTCGAAGATCTATAGACCCGGTTATTTTTTTGGATTCCAGAAAATCGCCAAAGTTCCTTCACCTGCATGTACTGCTAGTGATGAACTGATATCTCCAACGATAATCTCTATCCCAGGGATCGCCTGTTCAATCATTTGCTTCAATTCTTTTGCTCTTTCTATTGCATTACCTTGCATGATGCCTACTTGTGTAACCTCGTTTTCATCGCACGATTGTTTTAATAATGCGACCAGTTTCTTGGTTGCCTTTTTCTCTGATCGGACCCGCTCATAGATCCCAAGTTCCCCACCCGAATTGATTGAAAGAATCGGTTTGATTTGGAGGAGATTACCTAATAAAAATTGTGCGCCTGACATTCTCCCACCTTTATACAACTGTTCCAAACTTCCAAGCAGAATTAAATTTTGTGATCTGGAAATTTCCTTCCGAAGCTCATTGGCAATAATATCCGTATCCACATCCTGCTCTGCTAATTTTATCCCTTTTTCGATAAGCATAGTAATTGCAAAGGAGAGTGATAAGGAATCAATGATTTCTACATCAAAATCTGCTTGATTTTTCCCTGCTGTGGAGCTGGAAATTGTCCCGCTTAATTTGGAAGAAACATGAATTGCTATTGCGTGGTCATAGTCTTCTTTCAGTTTTTCGTACAAATCTTTAAATCTGCCGACAGAAGGCTGTGACGTTTTAGGTACCTCTTTATTTTCTCGAATAATGTCATACAATTGATCTGTTGACAAATCTGCTCCATCTTCGTACTCTTTTCCCTCAGCAATAACAACCATTGGAACAACGTATACATCAGGGTGGGAACGTAATTCTTCCGTTAGATAAACCGTCGTATCTGTCACAAAAGCAATCTTTTTCTTTTCCATGTAATCCACTCCTTTCCATTTCATTTTCTAATGAAGATTATACAGGGAATTTCGAATTATACCAAGTATTAATAACTGGTGCTAAACCGTCGATTTAGTATATTAAACGGTTATAGGATCAATTATTTATATGTAATTCAAATAACCTAAATCCTCCAATTGATATTGTAATCCATCCTTGGTATAATAAGTGTGTTATCAATATTGAGGGGGAAATTTTTTGTCAATCGAAATAGGTAGTAAGGTAAAAGGTAAGGTTACAGGTATCACTAATTTTGGAGCATTTGTAGAATTACCCGGAGGTACCACTGGTCTCGTTCATATCAGTGAAGTAGCTGATAGCTATGTAAAGGATGTAAACGATCATCTTACAGTTGGCGATGAAATTGAAGTAAAAGTAATCAGTGAGAAGGAAGGTAAGACTTCCTTATCCATTAAAAAAGCAATCGACAGACCTGAAGGCTATTCCCAGCGTCCACAACGTCAGGGAAACAGAAATTCCAAAGACTCCCGTCCAAGAGGAAATTTCAAACCAAAGGAAAGTTTTGAAGATAAAATGGCTAGCTTCTTAAAGTCGAGCGAAGAGAATTTATATACCCTCAAACGCAGCACTGAATCAAAACGTGGTGGAAGAGGCGGACGACGCGGATAATTAATAAGGATCAAATAGATAAAGGCAAGCCGGCATGTACAAACGGCTTGCCTTTTTGCTATTTTATAATATCGAAAGTTCTATACTGTACTTGTTCGAAACCAATTCACCAAATAATCGGTTGCATAAACATCATCTGAATAATTAATCAAACCCGTGTTCCCTACTTCATATAAAAAATTGCATAAATTCATTTAAGGCTCCCATGTATTGCTCATAAAGAAACTTAAAAGCTATCGGTTTCTTTAGATTTAGTAGGAAACTTTATTAAACAATTCCTTAATAGCTACTTGGGGGGATTGAATGAATCTTATATTTAGGCGAATGTCCAAATGATGAAGACGCTGTGCCTGTTTAGGATGAATGCCAGTTATAATAACTTCTTTCCCTAAAGTTTGGAGCGATGCAAACAAATTTTTTAATCCAGAAAGACCTTCGTAACCAATTGCTCCTACAGCAGTAAAATCGATTAATAGACTATTCGCTTCACATGAATATGCCATATTTAACGTGTTGACTCTAATTTCGTTGACCTTGTTTTCATCTAAATCTCCAAACAATGGAATAAGTGCCACATCTTGTGTGATTACAATAAAGGGGGCAGATAGTTTTATATTATCTTCTAAGAGCTCATCCATTCTTTCTTTTTCTTTCAAGAGCTCTAATTCCTTCTCCTTTAGTCTACTCTGTAACGTATCTAATTGATTCGTGACTTTTTCCATAGACCGATCTTTCGTTATAATTAGCACTTCTCCATAAAAACCACTGTTCCATTTTACATAAAGGTCTGCTAAAATCAATTCTCCTGATTTTCCCACCATGTCTACTTCCAGATATGTCTTTTTGTTGTCTGGATGAATGGACGCTTTGACTTTAGTACGGCTTTCCACATCAATGATATCAAGCAAAGAATCTGGTTCATGAAATGCTTCTGAAACCTCTGAAGAGCAACCTAATACATCGAGGTTTTTATTTATACTAAACATAGGCAATGGAAACGTACTGTTGATTTGTTCCATTAATATCACTTTCACCTTTCTACATATTCAAGTCAATTATGTAATTCCATTACGATATGTCCATAGGAAAAAATGACACTAAATACATACTAATCTCTTCATTTATAACATGAGGAATTCTAACTAGTCTAACATATAGTTCATGCATGTCGAAGGGATAGTAATCGAAAGACCTCATATATTTATGGAATATGACGTATAACCCTGTACACAAAGCAAGAGCACACGTCGTCATAGTGTTCCCTTGCTTTATCCGATTATATATTCTCTACAGCTTGCTTCACCGTTGCAAAAGATTCAATGTTGGATAAATCAATACCACTATGTATAACTGTCTGTACAATATTTGGACGGAGGCCTGTAATAACGACGTGTATACCCATCAAGCGCAGTGTTCTAACTATTTGACGTATTAAATCTGAAATGTATTCATTAATAGTTAATGATCCCGAAAAATCAGCTATCACATGATCGACTTCTAGTTCAGCAATTTTTGGAATCACGTTTTCCATAATATGTTTTTCATTATCCATCCCAATATATCCGATCAAGGGTACAATAACGATTCCATCTTGAATCGGCACAATTGGTGCAGACAACTTCAAGAGTTCTTTTTCTGTATCTTCCTTTTGTTTATCGGAAAGATGTTTATACCAAAGGAAGGTTTCATTTAAACTAGCATCCAACATTTTATCAATCCGTTTCAAAATGTACGAATGGTCCCGGATAGACAAACCAAGATCTATACTCAACCCAGTTAAAATATCATTAAAAACTTCTTTGGTAGGTGGATAGCGATTAATAATCTCTGATAATCTGCCTCCAGAGGATACTTGCATCTCTGAATTTTTCTTACTCCATTCCAATAGTAATTCTGGAGACTCCTTCTCATCTTCATCAATAAGTGTTTTTCCTAAAAATCTAAATAGATCCTCGTACATTTCTATTGCCTGTTCTTCTTCCCATTTTGGAATATTAAACTTTCCTTTTCGGATTACTCCATTTACTACTTCGGTAGCTAATAGCTTCTTATTTACACTTATGTATTTGGAAAAAATGAATAACGTGCTCATGCGTATTCCCACCTTCTTGTATTCTGCTCGGTCTTATATTGGTTAAGGCCTCAATATAACTAGTTCTACATTTGTTCCCAATTTCCTTTTTAAAAAGACTAATAATTACGATGACCACTTAGTTCTGCATCTTTTACAAAGAGTTTCTTAGCCTTCAACCAATAAAGAATGGCTTGTAATTCCTTGGCTATCTACATGAATTACAAGCACGAAGGTCTATCTCCGATTACTCTTCGGATCAAATGCATCCCGTAAACCATCCCCAATGAAATTAATAGACAGAACCGTTATCAATATTCCTAACCCCGGTGGAATCCATGCTTCGGGATGGTTGCGCAATATTCGTATATTTTGAGCTTCAGAGATCATATTTCCCCATGTAGGTGTCGGCTTTGGAATACCAAATCCAATAAAACTTAGACCGGACTCAATGATAATGTATGATGCCATCATTAATGTCGCATTAACGACAATTGGTCCAATTGCATTTGGGATAAAATGCTTAAAGATGATTCGGAAGTCTGTCGCTCCTATTGCCCTGGCACTTAGAACAAACTCCTGTTCACGTAATGATAAATACGTCCCCCGAATAATACGAGTTAAATTAGGCCACGACGTTAGCGCAATAATCGTCACGAATAAACCGATTGTCACTTTGTCAATAATTGCCATAATTGTCAGTACAAGTACGAGAAATGGCAACATCAGCATGATATCTGTTGCCCGCATAATAATATTGTCGACTTTCCCCCCGTAGTAGCCAGCAAGTGAACCAAGAATAACTCCGATAATCAGCGTAAAGAACATCGCGCTAAAACCGACAATTAAAGACACACGGCCACCGTACAAAAGACGCGCAAAGTTATCTTGGCCCGTTCCATTTGTACCTAGAATATGCTCATTACTTGGCCCCTT
The DNA here is from genome assembly GCF_051262635.1 of Oceanobacillus sp. CF4.6. Lineage (NCBI taxonomy): Bacteria > Bacillati > Bacillota > Bacilli > Caryophanales > Bacillaceae > Oceanobacillus > Oceanobacillus sp. CF4.6. The sequence goes on from NZ_JBIMEX010000001.1 coordinate 526,252, forward strand.
CTCAATCAATAACAGGTTGGTTTCTTCTGGATCAATAGTTGTAAATACGGGTGCCATGACACAGATCATAATAATGATGAGTAAAATGAATAAGCTGACAACGGCCATTTTGTTTCTTATAAACCGGTGTAAGCCCAATTGAAGTGGACTTTGGCTTTTATTCTTTCCCCCTGGCTTCTCTCGTACTGCTTCTTCCGGATTTGTATGCATCTATTTTCACCTCAATCGTATCTGATTCTTGGATCGATAATACTATAGAAAATGTCGGCAAGCAGGTTACCTACAAGGATTAATATACCTAGTATCATGGCTATTGCCATAACTACTGGATAATCACGGTTCGTAACAGAGCTTAAAAATAGTGTGCCAATTCCCGGATACTGGAAGACTTGTTCCGTAATAACCGCCCCACTTAACAGTACACCGATTTCAAACCCCATAAGTGTAATAATCGGTATCAGTGCATTACGAAGGGTATGTTTGTAGAGAACATTCCTTTCAGACATTCCTTTGGCCCTTGCCGTACGAATATAATCACTGCCAAGAACATCAAGTACCTCGGAACGCATATAGCGCATATAGGTTGCCGTGCCAGCAAGACCAAGCGTAATACCAGGTAATACCATATGATGCAAACGGTCCATAAATGCACCAATTCCTGTCATTCCAGGTGTCGATAGCGTGCCCTGTGCCGGAAACCAGCCTAATTTAATGGACAAAACATAGATTGCAACCAATCCGAAAAAGAAGTTCGGAATGGCAAGTCCAAGGAAACCAAATCCAGTGGCACCATAATCAAGCAACGAATACGGGCGTCTTGCTGAATAAATACCAATTGGAATTGCTACGAGTATCGTGATTGCTAAAGAAAAAAGTCCTAAATATATTGTGTTGGCAAGTCTGGATTCAATCAACTCCGTTACGGATCGCCCATTAAAAACCATGGAATTACCTAAATCCCCTTGTGCTACCGAACTGATCCAACGAAAATACTGTACAGGAATCGGGTCATTTAAACCATATGCTTCCCGTTGAATTTCATACACTTCCGGATCGATATTGGGATCAGATAGTGAGACTCCTGTTAAAGCATCCCCAGGTGCTAATTGAGCTAGTCCAAAAACAATAATCGTCAATGCGATGAGCATAGGAATGAAAATGAGGATACGGCGAATGATATATTTATACATGATTCTCCCACCTTGACATTAAAATTAGTAGTACAAAAATGAAAGAGCATGCGCCAGCAACGCACGCTCTTTCGAAAAAAAAATTTATGTTATTCCGAAACCCACCATAAATGTGGATCGTTGATAAATCCATATGGCATTGGATGAACGCCATTTAATCTTTCATTAAAACCATATATTTTATTTTGGGCATAAAGGAGTAAGGCTGGTAAATCTTCCGAGAAGACAGACTGCCATTCACTGTATTTTTCTTCACGATAGCTTTGTTCAAATGCTTCTGGAGCCTGCATCGCTTCTTCCATTAATTGGTCTGAATCAGAATTATTCCAACGGGAGAAATTGTAAGCAGCTGAAGACTTCCACAAACCGGATGGATCTGGATCCCCGCTTCCTAAACTCCAGCCAATTAAGTAAAGATCCCAATCGCTGTTGTCGTTTGTTAAGTCTTCCACATATGCTGACATTTCCTTCGGTTGCCTTAAGTCAATCTGAATACCGACTGCTTCCAGAAATTGCGCAAGTATCGGTGCAGAAGCTTCACGTAGTTGGTTACCTGTTGGATAGTTCAGGTTAACGATCCACTCTTCTCCATTCGGTGTTTCTCTAAATCCATCATCATTTGTATCAACATATCCCGCTTCATCCAATAACGAATTTGCCATATCCGGGTCATACCCATAGGCTGTTACCGCATCTTCGTCATAGGCCCAGAACTGTTGTGCAATTGGAGCATTAATTACTGATCCGTGGCCATATAATAAGTTATCCACAATCGCTTGACGGTCAACTGCATACGCCATCGCCTGTCGTACAAGTTGGTCACTCATATCTTCATTTGCTACCCAGTTATCTTGGTTAATTTCTCCGCTCTCCACATCTGCATCTGTTCGATGATTAACTTTATATCCCATAAGCTGGTAACCAAAATCCGTTTGTTCAATAATCTCAATATGTTCAAGCGCTGCTACTGTTTCAAAGTCAGCTGCAGGAACACCGTTTGGATCAGCGATAAAATCTATTTCACCATTTTCAAGTAAGCCGAGCATGACGGACTGATCAACAATGCGCCATACGATCTGATCCAGATATGGCTCTCCCTTCCAATAATCTGCGTTTTTACTTAGCACGTATTGCTCCCTTTCCAGCATCTCTGAGAATGTAAATGGTCCAGTACCAATCACTTCACCTGGATCAAGCGTTCCAGGATGCGATGGAATATCTGCAACCGGAACTTCTCCGAATACATGTTCCGGAATAATCGGGAAAGCGATATCCTTTAGGATCGTTACATTCGGTTCAGCAAACTTAAAGGTTACCGTATACGCATCCTCAGCGACCACACCTTCAAATTCATCTGTTTCCTCACCATTAAATGCATCATAACCTACCAATTTATTTACATATTCTGTACGGACACCACCAGCTTCCACATATCCTGGAGAGGCGATTGCCTTATAGGTATAAACGACATCATCAGCAGTAAATTCCTCGCCATCATGCCACGTGACCCCTTCCTCCAGTGTCAACGTAATTTCTGTGTTATCGTCATTAATCGTCCAATCTTTTGCGAGATTTGGTTCAAACTCAAGATTTTCATTTTGACTCAGAAGACCCTCATGAGTAAACGATAATATATTATCTTCATATGCTTCCTGATAAAAGATTGGATTGAACACCCCAGCAGGAGCAGTATCCATGGCGCCTGTCAGCGTACCACCCTTTTGCGGGCTATCATCTGTAGCATCCTCTTCTACTTCGTCCTCGGTTTCTTCTTCTGTTCCCTCCGATTCTTCCTGAATTGGATCCTCTTCTTTTTCCTCTGGTTCCGCAGTTTCATTGTTGCAGGCTACCATTACGATGCTAAGAAAAAAAAGCAAAATAAGAAGCGCAATTCCATGCTTACGTTTAACCAATTTCATTCCCCCTTTTGATTTTTTTGCGAAATACGACGATCCTACCTTTTGGCTTCGTTCTTCTATACGTTAAGATCACCTCCTAAAATTAGGAATTTATTTACTTATTACGTATATAGGTGGCATGCCACATAATGACCGTTATCTTTTTCAATCAATTCGGGACGTTCTACTGAGCAGCGATCATGAGCTAAAGGACATCGTGTTCGAAATGTACATCCTGATGGCGGGTCAGCAGGGCTTGGTAAGTCACCACTTAATTTTATTTTTGTTGGTCTTGGGGTACTGCTTTGACCGTGATCAATGACAGGTATGGAAGTAAGTAACGCTTGGGTATAGGGGTGATAAGGATTAGAATATAAGGATTTTTTGTCTGTAATTTCAACAATTCGCCCGAGATACATAACAGCTACACGATTACTAATATGTTTAACAACACTCAAATCATGGGCGATAAATAAATAGGTTAATCCTAAGTCATCCTGCAAATCTTTCATCAAATTTAAAACTTGTGCTTGAATCGAGACATCCAGGGCGGAAACAGGTTCATCACAGATAACAAATTTAGGGCGGGTAATTAAAGCTCTTGCTATACTGATCCGCTGCCTTTGTCCTCCCGAAAATTCATGCGGATATTTGAGGCGATCTTCTACACGCAATCCAACTTTCTCGATGATTTCGATTGCCTGTTCCTTTCTTTCTGTTCGGGTAAGGGAGGTTTGGACAAGTAGTGGTTCTTCAATTAGTTCTGCGACACTCATTTTGGAATTCAAAGATGCAAAAGGATCCTGAAAAACGATTTGCATATTACGCCGGTGCGGGCGGATTTCTCTCCGCTTCAGTGCCGAAATGTCCGTTCCATTAAAGTGAATACTCCCTTCCGTTGGGTCCATCAACCGAAGCATAACGCGCCCAAGCGTTGACTTACCAGAACCGGATTCGCCTACGATGCCAAGCGTTTCTCCTTGATGTATATTAAAAGAAACATCATCTACAGCTTTTAGGTGGCCGATCGTTCGCTTTAATATTCCGCCTTTAATTGGGAAGTATTTTTTTACATTTTTCACTTCGAATAGTACATCATTCTGAACTGGTTCCCGTGCTTCCACCGTCATCACTCCCCTCCTCACTCTCGTACAGATAACAACGGACAAAATGGTCTTCTTCTACCTCCGTTAACGAAGGGTTTGACCTTTTACATTTCTCCATCACATACGGACACCGAGTTGAAAAGCGGCAACCCGGTGGGAAATCATACGCAGGAGGCACCGTTCCTTTAATCGTTCCGAGTCGTTCAACATCCTCATCTATATTTGGCAAACTCTCCAGTAAACCTCTTGTATATGGATGCAAGGTTTCCTTTAACAACATGTTGGAAGGGGCTTGCTCCACAATTTGTCCACCATACATCACAAGAACTTGGTCTGCATATTCCGAAACAATCCCGATATCATGCGTAATCAGCAGTATAGCCATCTGGAATCTATCCTTCATTTCCACCATTAAATCTAGAATTTGTGCCTGAATCGTTACATCCAATGCGGTGGTTGGTTCATCAGCAATAAGTAATTTCGGATCACAGGAAATCGCCATGGCAATCATCACGCGCTGTCTCATTCCACCGGATAACTGATGGGGATATTCATGGATAATTTCTTCGGCCCGTGGAATTCCTACCGTTTTTAATAGATGAATAGCTTTCACCTGTGCATCTTTTTTGCTCATCTGTTTATGTTTCTTTAGTATCTCAATAATTTGATTTCCAACTGTATATACTGGATTTAACGAAGTCATTGGTTCCTGGAAAATCATCGCAATATCTTTCCCACGAATTTTAGTCATTTGTTTGGCAGATAGCTTGTGAATTTCCTCCCCTCCCAATAATATTTCGCCTTCTACGATACGACCCGGTTTACTGATGAGTTTCATAACAGAAAGTGCTGTGATACTTTTACCACTACCGGACTCACCGACGATTGCAACTGTTTCACCAGGTAGAACAGAAAATGAAATGCCATCAACGGCCTTTGCTACTTTATTATCACTTAGGTAAAAATATGTCTTTAAATGGTCAACATCCAATACGGGCTCATTTTTCATACGAACACTCCATTCAAAACATTAATTAGACAAATATGACAGGCTACCCAATTCTTTACTATTATATTTACGATTTTTAAATATAGTAGTAAATTGATATATTTGTGCTAATAATTTGTAACAATTCATCATCCTGCTTATGCTATTAGTCTCTTTTCCAAACACAAAAAAGCGCATTCATTTTATTGAAACGCGCTTATCGATAACTCGTTTAACGGATGGAATCATTTATAACCGTAATAATCTTTATACCAATCAATGAATTTACGTATACCTTCTTCAATGGAAGTGCTAGGTTTATAGCCAACGTCTTTAATTAAATCATCTATATCCGCATATGTCTGAAGTACATCCCCACTCTGTAATGGCAGATACTCTTTTTTCGCTTTAACACCGAGTTTGTTTTCAATTGCAGCAATGAAATCCATTAATTTGACCGGAGTGTTGCTCCCTATATTGTAAATATTATATGGTGCATTACGACTGCTGGCATCTGGATTATCACTCCATTTCGAGTTCGGTTTCGGCAAATGATTCATAATCCTTACAATACCTTCCACAATATCATCAATATAGGTAAAATCTCGCTCCATGTTTCCATGATTATATATTTTTATAGGTTTCCCTTCCAGTATCGCTTCGGTGAATTGATATAATGCCATATCCGGGCGTCCCCATGGTCCATATACAGTGAAAAATCGGAGGCCTGTTGTAGGTAATCCATAGAGGTGGCTATACGTGTGAGCCATCAGTTCATTTGCCTTTTTGGTAGCGGCATATAAGCTTACGGGATGGTCGACATTATCATGAACGGAGAATGGTAATTTTGTGTTTGCTCCATAGACAGAACTTGAAGATGCATAGATAAGATGATCAACGTTATGGTAGCGACAAGCTTCAAGTATAGAAATGAAACCGACTATATTCGAATTTATATACGCATGTGGATTTTCTAAACTATAACGTACTCCTGCCTGAGCAGCCAGATCAATCACGATAGAAGGTTGATATTGTTTAAATAACGCATTTATTTGCTCTTGATCTTCCCGTTCCATTTTCACAAAAGTAAAGTTTTCATCTGTTACCCATTTTAAGCGATTTTCCTTTAATTCCACATCATAATAATCATTCATGTTATCGATTCCGATCACTGGGTACCCATGAAGAAGTAAACGTTTTGACAAATGCGCACCTATAAAACCTGCTGCGCCAGTTACTAGAATCATGATTTCACCTCTTAAATTTTTTGGGGCTCTTTTCTATTCCTCTTTCTTCTTCTTAGAATTTGAAAAGTGTAAGGTTGATTCATCACCGAAGACCCCATAAATTGTATTTTTTTTAATTTTTTTTCCGATCAGTTTTGCTCTCTCTCCAAATACACTATCCGTAATTTCATATGGTACATTTTTCAAGCAAGAACCTTGTAGAACGATACTGTTTTTTAGAGTGCATTTTTTTATTGTCACACCTGATTCAATAGATACATATGGGCCAATTATAGAATTGCTAATTTTACAATTTTCTCCAATGATTACAGGTGGAATGATAATCGAATTTCGAGTAATTTCTTCTTCAAAATCATCATACGACTGTGTGGGACTTTTCTTGAGCATCCATTGGTTGGCCTCAAGCCAACGTTCCAACGTTCCCACATCAAATGTAGGTTTATTCGTGTTTGTATAATTGATTGAATAACCATGATTGATCATCCATTGGATAGCATCAGTGATTTCATATTCGCCTCTTGCTGAAGGGGAAATCGCGTGAATAGCCTTAAAAATATTTCCATTAAATATATAAGCACCAATCACAGCCAAATCAGATTTCGGATTTACAGGCTTTTCTACCAGGGTTTTGATTTTTCCATCCTCAATTTCTGCTATTCCATAATCTTTGGGATGTTCTACTTTCGTTACCAACACCGCACCATGGATATCTGCTTTATGAAATGACTCCATTAATAAATCTAACGGTTCTTCTATCAAGTTATCGCCCAATAATAAAACAAAAGAGTCTGATCCGATAAAATCTTCTGCTTTACCAACTGCATGTGCAATCCCTTTTTGTTCGTACTGATAAATATAATGAAACCGTATATCTTTTTTCGTGCTGGACTGGACATGGTTCTTAAATATCTCCTCATCATTTGGTTGAATGACGATGCCTATTTCCCGTATGCCTATATTGTATAAATGATCTATTCCATAATTAATTACGGGCTGATTTGCAACTGGCAATAAGGGTTTAGGCTTTGTATACGTTAAAGGCCTTAATCTAGTTCCTTTTCCTGCGGTTAGGATTAATCCCTTCATTTTTATCATCCTTTCTGTAGACGGTCATTAGGAATAACCAATTCCTGTATATTGAAACTGCAATGCTTTTATTTGATTAGCCTCGAGCATATTCCTACCATCAAAAATAGAAGGCTCATTTACTAGATGACGTACTCTCTCCCAATCTAGTTCTTGATATTGCGGCCAATCCGTACAAATAAGAATTGCATCGGACCCTTCTACAGCATCATAAGGATCGCTATACTGTTTTATCCCTTTCGTTATCCAATCTTTTGATAGATGAACAACCGGATCATGTACAGCAACACTTGCCTTTTCTTTCAGCAATTGGTCTATAATCGGAAAGGATACCGATTCACGTGTATCATCTGTATGGGGCTTGAAAGCCAATCCAAATAAAACTATTCTTTTACCTTCTAACGTATCAAAACTCTTTTTCAGTTTTTCAAAGAAATAGGTGCATTGATTTTTGTTAATCTTTTCCACTTCTTTTAATAGACCAAGTGGACGTTGATAGGCTTCAGCTGTGCCTAAGAGTTCCTTGACATCTTTTGGAAAACAGGAACCACCATAGCCGAGTCCAGCCTCTAAGAAGTGCGGACCGATGCGTTCATCCAATCCCATCCCTTTTGATACATCTTTAATATTAACTCCGAGTGTATCGCAAAGTTTTGCCATTTCGTTTATAAAAGATATTTTTGTTGCCAAGAAAGCATTGGAAGCATATTTTATCGTTTCTGCAGCCATTGCAGTCGTTTGTAAAATCGGACACTTCCAGCTTTGATAAAGTTTATGCATTGTTTCCAGTGCCTCTTCATCATCACTCCCTATTATGATACGGTCTGGATATAGAGCATCTTGCAACGCATTGCCTTCTCTTAAAAACTCCGGATTCATTGCTATATGCACGGGGTTTGGATCTGTACTTTCCTCGTTAATCCATTCCTTCACTTTATTTGTCGTCCCAATTGGTACAGTGCTTTTTACCACAATCGTTTTCTCCATGTTCTTATAACGCCCAATCATTTGAGCAACCTTTTTTACATAAGTTAAATCAGCATTACCATCTTCAAGGGAAGGTGTACCTACTGTAATAAAGAGAATGTCATGATTTTCGATCGCTTCTTTTGCATCTGTTGTAAAGCTTAACCGTTCATGACCAATTTGACTTACTAGCATCTCTTGTAAGCCCGGCTCGTAAAAATAGAGTTCTCCTTTCGTTAACGAGGCTATCTTTTCCTGATTAATGTCTAGGCCTGAAACCTCATGGCCTGCATTTGCGAATACCGCTCCCATTGTCGTACCAACGTAACCCATTCCTATGAATAAAATTTTCATAATATATCTCCCCACTTATTAACAAGTCGTACGATTAATATATTGCTATTTCCAAAATCAGTAACGGCGAATAAGTAGAAAAGCATAAATAAGGCGTACGGTTACTTGATGCACTCTCTTAATGAATTGTCTATTTTCTCTATTTGTAAGTAATCAATCCATACTTTCTACTTTTGCCTGAATACAATACATACTACGGAGGTGAAATAATGGCAGATCAATTAATAAAACCATGGGCAGAAGAGAATGCTTCTGACTCTCTTTATGTTCCAGCGTATATCGAGGATATGGCACAAGAAGTATTGAAGTTTTACGAGTTTAGTGTTCATCATATGGCGGTTATGGCAACGAAGGATAAACAAGGCGGTGCCATTTGGAAAATTGACACCGATCAAGGTCCTTTTAGTTTAAAGTTATTACACCGCAGACCGGCTCACAGCAAATTTAGCCTGGGTGCTCAAGAATATTTAGTAAATGAAAAAAAGGCAAACGTGCCAGCAATTATTAAAACAAAGGAAGGAGAAAACGATGTTGAAATGGGAGGAAAACTTTGGTTTGTAGCAAGGTGGATCGAATCTTTAGAAAAAATTCCTCAGGATTTAGAAGGCACTAAAAAGCTTTGCTATACATTGGGGGAATTTCATAAGCTGTCGAAAGGATACGTTCCTCCAGCAGATGCGGAAGATATCTCCCGACTTCATCGGTGGCCAAGAGCCTATGAGCGCATTGAAAAGAAATTAGACTGGTTTCGGAATATTGCAAGCGTATACAGTGATATGCCAGCAAGCTCCACCATTTTATCGGTGATTGATATGTTTGAAAATCAAGCAAGCCAAGCACGCACTTGCCTCGAGAGTTCACCCTATAAAGAAATCGTTTCTAGAGGAACACAAGACACAGGTCTTGTTCACCAAGACTATGGATGGGGGAATGCCCAATTTGCTGATGATAGAATGTGGATTATTGACTTGGATGGTGTGTCATTCGACATCACGATTCGTGATTTAAGAAAGTTGATTATCGATCGAATGTATTATCTTGAAAAATGGGATATAAATTGGATAAGAGAAATGATTCAAGCTTACGAGCAAGCTAATCCAATTACGGATGAATCATATGAGATGTTACTACTCGATTTATCATTGCCAAATTTGTTTTATAAGAATATAAAAGATATCGTCTACTCTCCCACCATATTTATGACGGAGAAATTAGATCAAGAATTACAGTTAATCATTGAACTCGACAAGCAAAAATGGCCTGTGCTGGAGGAATTAGCAAGAGATCGGAAAGGAGGTAAAACAACACCATGAAAATTTTAATTATTTGTACGGAGAAATTGCCCGTTCCAGCCATTCGTGGTGGAGCCATTCAAACGTATATCGACGGAGCACTCCCTGCTTTAAAGGAAAAACATCAAATAGCAGTCTTGGGAAGGAGTGACGAATCACTTCCTCATGATGAAGTCCAAGATGATATCCGCTACATTCGGGTCGATGGTGGTCTATTGGAAATTTACCGGGAAAATGTCATCCAATTCTTCCAAGTATCTCAGGAAGATTATGACTTGATTCATATTTTCAACCGACCACGTTTAGTAAATGCGGTTCGCGCAATGGCACCTAAGTCTAGAATTGTTTTAAGCATGCATAATGACATGTTTAAACCTGAGAAAATTAATGCAACGGAAGGAGCCTATGCTGTAAAGAACGTCGATAAAATAATTACAATCAGTAATTATATAGGCAAAACGATTAAAAATTTCTATCCTGCAGCCGCTCCTAAACTGCAAACCATCTATTCTGGAGTCGATTTGGATCGTTTCGTACCCTCCTATTCGCAAAAAGCACAAAAAATCAGAACGAAAATGCGTGAAGCACATAACCTTTCTTCAAAAAAGGTTATCTTATACGCCGGTAGACTTTCCCCTAATAAAGGAATCGATGTTCTGATTCGAGCGATTCCTCAATTGGCACAAAAACATGAAGATATTGCTCTGGTAATTATGGGAAGTAAATGGTTCAGCAATAACTCCGTAACCGATTATATTGCCTATGTTCGAGCACTCGCTGAACGACTTCCCATCCCTGTCATTCAAACTGGATTTGTTTCACCGGATAAAATCCATGAATGGTTCGTTGCCTCAGACATTTTTGTTTGTACTTCCCAATGGCAAGAACCACTTGCTCGAGTCCACTATGAAGCCATGGCAGCAGCATTACCGATCATTACTACAGACCGTGGTGGGAATAAAGAAGTCATTGAACCTTATAAGAATGGCATATTGGTAGAAAATCCAAAAGACCCAGGAGAATTTGTTGAACATTTATCTTACCTTCTCTCCAATCCGGAAAAAGGGGAAGAAATGGGCAAATACGGACGCACCCTAGCTGAAAAACACTATAATTGGAAGCGTGTCGTAAATGATATTTCTTCTGTTTGGGATGAAGTAGAGAACATGGAAGGTCACGATTATGACATTCTAGATGTCAATTATTTTAATGAAATGAGCGTGGATCACACAACTAAAACATCTCTTGCGAATCTAGATATTGAAAATGATGAAAGTACCATTCTCAATACTAATTCCAAATCAACGCAAATAAAAGGTCTAGTTATTCTTCACGTACTTCTGCAAAATCAACTCGAGCAAGAGACGAACCATACGTTGATAAGATCCAACAAACTAATTATAAAGACAATAGAAGCAAAACTGCAGCAAGTTAAAAATTACAACAGACATTCAGAAGAAGAAAAACAGGAACAAAGAACGCCATAGGGATAAGGGTACTGTGTCGGCCCCAAGCTAATCGACATCTTTCGTAAAAAATGGGGCTGACCCTAGACTCACGTCCTATTTGGGTAAGTAGAAAAACAAGTCGCAAAAAAAATACACCGAATACACGGTGTATTTTCTTTAAAGACATTAAATTCTATTTTGCTAACGTAAGTAAAAGTTCTCGAATCGTTTTGCAAGCCATCGCTGTTGAAGCACCTGATGAATCGTAGGCCGGTGAAAGTTCTACAACATCAGCTGCTACAATTCGATTCAACGCTTGCATTTGCTGAATTGCCTCCAGCAGTTCTCGATATGTGATTCCACCGGGTTCAGGAGTTCCTGTCCCAGGAAAAATACCAGGGTCAAGAACATCCAAATCAATGGTTACATATACGGGAACATCTTTTAGTTCACGTATTTTCTCTTTTAGCGTATGAAGGGAAAAACGCTCTAAATACGTATGCTCTTTTGCCCATTCGAATTCTTCCTTCAGTCCGGATCGAATCCCGAATTGAAAAATCCGTCCATCTCCCAGAAATTCATGAATCCGGCGAATAACGGATGCGTGGGAAAGCTTTTCTCCTAAATAATCTTCTCGAAGATCTGTATGTGCATCGATATGAATCAAATGCAACTCCGGATATTTTTCATGTGCCGCCTTAATCGTAGGTAAACTAACCAGATGCTCTCCGCCTACCATGAGAAACTTCTTCCCATCCTGCAAGACTTCCTGGCTGTATTCAAGAATCCGATTGATTACTCGACCTGTATTTCCAAAAGGCAATTCCAAATCCCCACCATCGAAAATAGATGTATCTTCCAGGTCTTTATCTAAATACGGGGAATAGGTTTCCAGTCCGTAAGAATCCGGTCTGATACTCTGCATGGCAAAACGAGTCCCTGGACGGAAACTTGTTGTACCGTCAAATGGCACACCAAATAAAACAATTTCCGCTTCTCTGTATGAATTTTCACAACCAATGAAGGTACTTACATTTAATGATTTATTCCTCACCTATTGAGAGCCTCCTTCACGTAATTCGGCAAACCGAACGCCCCAATGTGGAGATTGGTATTATAATATTTCGTTTCAAGTCCGAATTGTTCCCAGGCTTCTACATTTAGATTTTTAAGTGGATCTAGACGCTTTGATGCAAAACCAAATAGCCAATGGCCTGATGGATAGGTTGGCATATGGTATTGATATACATGCGTAATCGGGAAAATATCTTTAATCTTCGTATGTGCTTTTTTCATATTGGCAGCATATTCAGCAAAGTATGGAGATTCGTGCTGGTTAATCAAGATACCATCCGCATTTAATACGCGATAACATTCCTTATAAAATGCCGTCGTAAACAGTCCTTCACCTATAGAGACTGGATCTGTGGAATCGACCAGAATCAGATCTAACGATTGATCCGGCACATTTCGTACATATTCCAAGCCATCTTCAAAGCGCAACTGCATGCGGCTATCTTCTTCAACACCACGGGCAGTCACCGGCAAATATTGTTGACATAATCGAAAAACCCGTTCATCAATTTCTGCCATGACCACTTCTTCTACGTTTGGATATCGCAACACTTCACGTGCGGTTCCACCATCTCCCCCACCAATAATCAAAACCTTTTTGATGTTTGGATTTGTTGCAAATGCAGGGTGTACGATCATGTCATGATAAATAAATTCATCTTTTTCATTTACCATCATCAATCCATCCAACGTGAAAAAGGTGCCAAATTCTTTTCCTTGATAGAAATTAATTTGTTGAAAGGATGATTGTTCACTGTATAATTCCTTATCATAGGCAATGGAGAATTTACAATCGTTACTCCATTGTTCGGTATACCAATCCATTACTTTACACCCTCTAATTCTTCTTCTTTTGGCTTCGCTCTTACTTCTTCAATTTCCTGTTCCGCAAATTGGCGAATTTTATCAACCATACCACGAGGTACTTCAGATGATTCTGTTTTTTTGGCTTGTAGTTTTTCAGATAAGTAGTCAGCTGCTTTCCAAGGATTTACGGAATCGCCGCAAGTATAAACATCTACAGAAGCAAAACCATATTCCGGCCATGTATGAATGGTCAAATGCGATTCTGCAATAATGACGGCACCGGAAACTCCATATGGATTAAAATGATGGAAAACCGATTCAACAATTGTCGCACCAGAATAATCTGCCGCTCCACGCATATGCTTTTCAATTAATGCATTATCTTCAATCACTTTGCTTGGACAACCGTAAAACTCAATTAAAACATGTCTCCCTAATGCCTTTATTTCTAATCCCATTTTACGCATTCTCCTTTATAACTGTTATATGGTTCGTTTCTTTAGCTTCCGTTAACACATTTCCAAATGTCTGACGATAATAATGATATTGCTTGAGAATGTCCCTGGATATCCGTTCCCCTGGAATCACAAGCGGTATCCCCGGTGGATAGATCATTAATGTGTCTGCACATATTCTACCAACAGCATCATCAATGGGAACCGACTCCTGTGCAGCATAGAATGCATCCCTTGGGCTTATAACGAGTTCATTAACCTGATCTGCTGTAACATGTGGCAGCATAATCATGGATCGGTGACCAAGGTTTTTTTCAATATCCTTTAAAGCCAAAACAAGTTTTTCAATCGATTCCCTCGTATCCGATCCAGTAACTACGGCCATGATAACATAGCCTTCAGCGAGTTCCATTTGTATTCCATATTTTTCTTTTAAAAGACGATAGACTTCGAATCCCGTTAAACCTATACCATTCACACGGATAACTAATTTCGTCCAGTCATAAAATTGATCATAATGGGCTTTTACATATGGAGCTTTCAATATTTCATAGCTTGACGTCGACTCAATTTCATTTATCGCTTCTTCTATAATTGGTTTTAACTGACTGTAACGCGCATTTCCATAGAGCGAGAGTTCCCTCCTTGCTACATCCAGCGAACTCATAAGCAAGTAATTTGCACTCGTTGTCTGCAGCATATCCAGTGCTTTTTGAATCTGTTGAGAGGCGATTCTATTATTGTTAAGGAGAAGGATTGAACTTTGTGTTAAGGAGCCACCAGTCTTATGCATGCTTACCGTTACAACATCTGCCCCAGCAGAGATAGGATCGATCATCTCCTCCGACATAAAGCCAAGATGGGCACCGTGCGCACTATCGACAATGACCGTCATATCCCGGTCATGGGCAATCGTGCAAATTGTTGCCAAATCGCTCATCGATCCGAAATAAGTCGGGTAGGTAACCAGTAACGTCCCTGCTTCTGGATGCTCTTCGATGGCTTTTCTTACATTGGAAATCGAAATACCGTGGGAAATTCCAAAGTGGTAATCAACTTCCGGCTGAATAAATACTGGTTTCACTCCACTTAAAATAATCCCATCCATGACGGATTTATGGCAATTTCGGGGTACGAGTAATGTATCTCCCGGCTTACAGGCTGCCATAATCATGGCATGAATGCCAATCGTTGTTCCATTCACGAGAAAGTATGCATGATCGGCGCCGAACGCATCGGCAGCCAATTCTTGTGCTTCTTTAATGACAGATTGGGGATGACTTAATAAATCAAGCTCTTTCATGGAATTAACATCCATCCGCATCGTCGTTTCCCCAAGTGCCATCTTTAACGGATTCATTTGCGCACCCATTTTATGACCTGGTACATCAAATGGGGTTACTTCTTGCTTTGCATAGTGCACTAAAGCTTCAAACAAGGGCATCTTATCCTGATCAACCAATGAAATACTTTTCGTTACACGCTCTTGCAAGTCGTTCATCATGATTGTCCAACTCCTGCAAAATCATAGATTGATAATGCTTGTTTTAGCTCTTCTACTTTATCTATTCTTTCCCACGAGACGTGGTGATTGCTTCTGCCAAAGTGTCCATATACGGCTAATTGTTTATCTTGCAGCTTACGTAAGTTCAACATGTTGATGATACCGTGTACCCTATTTCAATGAATGTATCTCTTGCAATTTTTTCGATATCTATGAAGGCTATAGTGGTAATTTCCCCACCTATAATAACCGTATTTGTCGTGTCAAACACTTCACAGGCTACCCTAGAAAAGGAATCCTGCTCAAGCGCTGCGTCCAGTACTACAGCCGAAATCTGATCTGCGTTTTTATCGGGATGTCTTTCAGATACAGACTCTAAGTTAAATAAAATTTTCTCTGCCAACATTAACCCTCCTAACAAAAAAAATAATTTTAGGCATACAAAAAAGCTCTCCTACAACCTAAGGAAAGCTTCGATTAATATCAGCTGCTTATCCTCTTATTGTTCACAAAATGCAAAATTTTGTGCTCAGGTTGGGCCCCATGATCTGATTGTTTAAAACAGATTGGTTTGCCACCGTATCTTTGACCCCTCGTCTCAACGGCTATTAATAAGATAGACTTTATTCGTGCTGAGAATAATACTAATCGATAATAAATATCATGTCAATTGATTTTTTTGTATGGAATTCCTAGATTCTAACTGTTGCTGAAACCAATTTTCCCACATGACAACGATGTCCTATAATCAGAAGCGATTATAGGACATAACGATCAATTAAACTTCCTGGTGTTTTTGCTTTCCCAATAATGCTATTTTTGCTTTTTTCCTGTTTTCTTTATCACTCAAGACGAACAGCGTGTCCCCTTTTTCAATGATCGACGTACCTGTTGGCGTCAATAATTTTTTATTCCGAGTAATCCCAATGATTAATGTCGCATCGGGTAATTCCAAATCGATTAATGACGTACCAATTGCCGGGGAACGTTTTGGTATGGTTACCTTCATAATTTCCGAGTCCGTATTCCCCAAATTGATTAATTCAATGCTTGCATTTCCATCCTCTTCTTCTTCCGTTAAACCTAGCTTTTCAGCAAGCCAGGATAAAGTGCTTCCTTGAACTAAGGCAGAAATTAATACAACGAAAAATACGGTGTTAAATATCAGATTACTATTTTCCAGACCCGATAAAATCGGATAGGTAGCCAACACAATCGGAACGGCACCTTTTAAACCTGCCCATGAAATAAATAATTTTTGTTTTACATCGTATTTCATAAACAGCATACTGACAAAAACAGCAATCGGACGTGCAACAAACATTAAAATAATGGCAATCAGAATCCCTTCCCAAAATACGGCTGTTAGTTGTTCCGGAAAAACAAGCAGTCCAAGCAAGGTAAACATCACAATTTGCATCATCCAGGCAAAACCTTCATTAAACCTTAAAATAGAAAATCGGTGTGTTAAATCGCTGTTACCAACAAATACGGCCATGACATAAACTGCGAGTAAACCGCTACCTCCAAGGAAATCGGTTAATGCATACGTAAAAACAGCAGATCCCATTGCAAGTACAGGGTATAAGCCGGAAATATCCAGTTTTATATTATTTATAACAACAACAGTGATTTTACCAAGCAGTAGTCCTAACCCAAGGCCAAGACCCATTTGCAAGAAAAAGCCTCCGACTGCAGACCAGATCGACATGTCGGGGATTTGAATCATTTCAATTAACATAACGGTAAGAAATACAGCCATCGGATCATTCGAACCAGACTCCGCCTCCAATGTAGATGTCAGTCGCTTATTAAAGTTTTTATTTCCTAATACCGAAAATACGGCTGCTGCGTCCGTTGATCCAACAATCGCACCTAAAAGAAGTCCCTCCAATAATGAAAAATCCAAAATATACATAGCTGCTACACCAGTTACAATCGTCGTAATGAAGACTCCCAGTGTTGCCAGAGAAGTAGCAGGAACAAGGATTGGCCGCATTCTTCCCCATTTTGTTTGGGTACCACCATCGAATAGAATAATGATTAATGCCAATATACCAATAAATTGGGTTAGCCGAACTTCCTCAAAATATATAAATCTGTTAAGTATCATACCAACAATTAGGAAAAGAATAAGTGAAGGCACTCCTAATCGAGAAGAGAATTTCGTCGTTAATACACCAATGATTAGCATGGCTGAGAGTAAGAATAATAATCCCCCTATGATTTCCATCCAGAACAATCCTTCCATCACATAAACTTATAGCTATCTATCTATTGTAAAAAGGTGAAAAGTGAATCTACTATTTAAATAAATTTTCGAATTTATTCGTTTAACCTGAAACCTTTAAATGATTCTCTATTAAATTTTAACACAAATATCTAGTTTTAACCCTTTTCACTGCCTAGTCTTTACTATAGAATAATTCGTTATTTCTCACCCGGTGACTACGTGTGGCATTGCCATACTCTTGAACATGAAGATTATGATATGATGCGCCCGTTTACCGTTACAGACCCGAAAAAATAACAAAACTGCTGAATTTACAAATTGTAAGTTCAGCAGTTTTGTTATAGCTACATTACTTTTTAAACGTTGTGTGCTTGATAACAAATTGCATAAATTCCTCATACGTCGAAAAATATTTTTGCTGCTGATTATACCATTTACGAATCGTTTCCAATAACCAAAATGGAACCGGTTTGCTATCCATTCGATGATAGTGATCTTCGTATGCCTTTTTTAAATGTTCAAATCGAAAATCATTCCCTGGTTGAATGTATTCAGAAACGTCAATAATCTTTGCTCTCCCGTTTTGCATTAATATATTTTTTAAATGGATATCACGTGGGTTTAGCCCCTGCTCACGTATATATTGTCGTGCATCCTCCACGTCCAGAATTACGCTTTCTGGAATGTGTATTCCTTGTAACAGACAATCAAAAAGTGTCGGTCCTTCTTCAAAACTCAACACAAGATAGTTTTCCGTTGAAGCAAAGCACGTTGAAAAGAATGGTGACTCTCCTAAAGTGTGATAAACTTCTTCTTCAATATTAATTTTAGAAACTTTATCTTCTGCATAGATTTTAAATGCGTAGGACGGAACATAAAGACATTGAAAAACGGCTGCGTCAGTTCCAACGCCTATACATTTTAACCCGTCTGAATCTCCATGTATGGTTACAGGTTGATTGTTTGGATTAGAAGTAATTCTGATTTTGGATAGATATGGAGATGCTGTTTCCCAGTTGTTTTCCATCGTGTTTCCCCTTTTTTAAAATGTATGATGTATTTTATGTATATTTAATTTAATCGTTTCTATACAATTTCTGAAAGAATAAAAGAATACTGCTATGTGCATCATGCAGGTGCACATAGCAGTATTCCTGAATTTCTTCGTACTATGGTAATAAATACAGCAATACACAGAAATAGTGTGTGGTTGTTCCTGCTAGTACAAAGATATGCCAAACCAAATGGTGGTATTTAAACCCCCGCCAAACATAAAAGACAGCGCCGACAGTGTAGCAAAGTCCACCAATGACGAGTAAAACGACGCCATTCGGATGTAAATTTTCAACAATTTGACTCCACCCGAGGGTGATGATCCAACCCATGACGACGTACAGAATAGTTGAGGTAAACAAATATTTTTTTACGAAAAATGCTTTAAAGACAATTCCTCCAATTGCAAGTCCCCAGATTACTCCAAACATTGTCCAGCCAACGGGACCTTGGATGACAATAAACGTAAATGGCGTGTACGTTCCAGCAATAAACAGATAGATCGAGGAATGGTCAAAAATTTCAAATAAATCCTTGGCCTTACCGTGGTTCAATGCATGAACCATTGTCGATGATATATACAAGATAAACATTGTCGCCCCAAAGATTGTAAAGCTGACAATATGCCAAGCTGTACCATGGAGTGACGAAGCAACAATTAATACAACTAACCCAACAAGACTTAAAACCGCTCCAATTCCATGAGTAACTGCATTCGCAATTTCCTCACCCTTGGAGAATACATGTGTTTCTGCCAAACCAATCATCCCTTACGTTGTAATTTTCAACTATAGTACCTTATTATAACAGGAAGTATAAGACGATATGAAATTGAAGTGTCTAATTTATCTAGACCGCTGTTATTACTTGATCACTGTTTTCTCCAACTATCCTAATTCTGCCAACCCTTTTTGTCCATTCCACACGAAAAAAGTTAAGTTAAAAAGAAAATAAACATAAAAGAAGAAGGAAAAAGCTCACTTCTCTAGAATAATAATATATAGAAGGAAAGGAGGAATTTCTTTTGGAACAAACTATTTTTCATCATATGCGTAAAGTTCGAGGAATTACGGAAAAATCAATCAAACGGATACCAGAAGATACTTCTGAGGTTATCCCAAAAGGGTATAACAACAATATAAAATGGAATTTCGGTCATATTGCTTATGTACAGGAAAATCTTGTCTACGGAGTAGTTGGGGAAGAATCCGGTCTGCCAATAGAGTATAAAGAATTATTCAGTCCTGGAACCAAGCCTGCAGATTGGCAGATTGCTCCCCCTTCGCTTTCAGAAATTGCTTCCATTTTGACAGAACAACAATCGAGAGTAGAGGAATTTCTTACAGGCCGTTTGGAGGAAAAACTCACAACTGCCTTCACAAATAGTCGAGGTCTAACCTTCAACACACTCGGAGAAACTTTCCTATTCAGCTTCTACCATGAAGCCATGCACATGGAAACGATTAAAAGCATCTACCGTTTAGCAAAATCAAACTAAAAAAACAGGTGGGACAATGGAAAGTTAAGTTACTCATTGTCCCACCTGTTAATTTAAATCGGAAGCCAAATTAGATGACAAAGTTTGCGATAATCCAGATGAGGATAAAGCTTGTAATAATCGTTATATTGGATACGGTACCGACGAAACGTTTATCATAATTGAACTCGACAGCATATGGCAGTACAGACATGGACGTTGGCAGGATCAGACCAATTAACACGGTGTATTTAAACATATCATCGAACGGCAAGAGGATAAATAATCCAACCCCAACAACGATACCAACGACATATTTTACTGCCATGTATTTAAAAATCAGTTTTATGTATTTCCTATCAAACGTAAAATTCAAATAAATACCAAGCAATAATAGCGATAGTGGCATATTGGCCAATGAAATAATATCTGCAGTTTCAATCATCAGCGTTGGTAGTTTTAAGCCTATTAAATTTAAGATAAGAACGATGATGTAGGTCATCAGTGGAATCGACTTGGTCATCTTAAGGAACATCGTTTTTACATCCAAACGAGCCCCTTCCCCTGCATAATAACTACCAATAAAGTAACATACACCAAATACGATAAAGGAGTTACCTACATCAAACATGCCGAAATGTTGGATACCTTCCCTTCCCCAGATGCCTTCCACTAATGGATAGGCAAAGAGCCCAATATTAAATCCGGGCACCATCATGGAGAGCATACCCAATGCATTCCTTGATTGGTTTCTAAAAATTAAAATTCCTAATACTGCTGAAAACAAACCATAAACAAAGGCGATAAGAATAAGCATAAACAAAGAATACTCGATAGTAATATCATTAAATGTAACGAGGATCAGAGCTGGGAGCGTCAGATTAAAAATAATTCTGGACAAACCTTCCCCATCATCTTCTTTAATAATGTTCGACCGCTTCAGAATATATCCCAATGCAATAATAAAGATAGAATAAAGAAATTGATCATTAAAACCAGACACCACACATTACTCCCAACTACAACTCATCAGATTACTAAATTAATATAACATACAGTGCCTGTCACTTCCCGAAATATGCTGAAGATTGTCGAAAAACGCGCACGGGGCTACTTTAACCACCCTCCTTCTCACATTTAATAGTGATTTCAGGTTTCCTGATAGGAGCATTACTCGTGCTTGATGTTCTTCACTTTTTTAAATTATCGGATCGTGTGTTTACCAATTTGACCATTTGCATAATTTATTGTAGATTATCACTCAAAAGTGTTATAATTTTTAAATTACAGTTGAATAACTAAATTATTGAATTTTGACACTTTTGGAAGGAGGATTCTTATGAAACTAACAAATGAAGAATTGAATATATTAG
The DNA here is from genome assembly GCF_051262635.1 of Oceanobacillus sp. CF4.6. Classification (NCBI taxonomy): domain Bacteria; kingdom Bacillati; phylum Bacillota; class Bacilli; order Caryophanales; family Bacillaceae; genus Oceanobacillus; species Oceanobacillus sp. CF4.6. The sequence continues at coordinate 547,803 of NZ_JBIMEX010000001.1, forward strand.
GCATACTGGAAGAAAATCATAGCCTATCTTCCAAATCCATTGCCATGCAGTTGGCGATGACGGAGGAAAACGTACAAAAGATTGTTAAGAAATTAGAGAATGAAAAGATTATTGTAAGCTATCCAACCCTTATTGACTGGAATAAAATTGAGGGTAAAGAAATGATTGTGGCAATGATTGATGTAAAAGTGACACCGCAACGAAGCGTTGGTTTTAACGAGGTGGCGGAACAGATTTACCGTAATCCGGAAGTTACTTCTCTGTATCTCATGTCTGGTACATATGATTTATCTGTAACTGTCGAAGGAAAAACCATGAAAGAAATTGCATTGTTCGTATCCAAAAAACTGGCTACGATCGAAAACGTGGTCTCTACAACAACTCACTTTATGTTGAAAAAATACAAACATGATGGTGTTATTGTTGAAGGAAATGATGACAAAGACCGTAGAATGGTGATTTCTCCATGAGCCTAAATCATCAAAATTATCTTTCCAAAAAAGCAATGGATTTAGAACCCTCCGGCATTCGAAAATTCTTTGATGTAGCGGCAAGTATGGAAGGTGTTATTTCCTTAGGTGTCGGCGAACCGGATTTTATAACGCCTTGGAATATTCGCGAAGTTGCCATTGAAGCGTTACAGGACGGCTACACGTCATATACAGCCAACGCTGGCTTGCTTGAGCTCCGTCAAGAAATCAGCGCTTATTTGCAACGGAAATTCCACGTAGCGTATCAGGCCGAAAATCAGGTGATCGTAACCGTTGGTGCTAGTCAATCACTGGACTTAGCTTTCCGGGCTATATTGAATCCAGATGATGAAGTACTCATTATTGAACCTGCTTTTGTTTCCTATGCTTCACTCGTTACGATGGCCGGCGGGAAACCGATTCGAATCGCAACAAAGGAAGAAAACGGATTTAAAGTAACACCAGAACAAATCGAAGCATCCATTACCGACAAAACAAAGGCCATTTTACTCTGTTCGCCAAATAATCCCACAGGCACATGCTTAAATAAGGATGAACTCACAGCGATTGCACGCGTTGTTGAAAAACACGATCTCCTTGTTGTTTCGGATGAAATTTATGCAGAGCTTGCCTATGACCAGGAATATACGAGCTTTGCCGCTATTCCTGGAATGTATGAACGAACCATTTTAATCAATGGTTTCTCAAAAGGATTTGCAATGACTGGCTGGCGTTTAGGATTTTTAACGGCACCAAGTGAATTTATCAGTGTAATGATTAAAATTTATCAGTATACAACGATGTGCGCACCATACATGTTGCAGCTCGGTGCGATTGAAGCGTTACGCAATAGCTCAGACCAGGTAGAAAAGATGAAGCAGAATTACTGGAGAAGAAGAAATTTCATCGTCCAATCACTCAATAAGATCGGTTTGGAATGTCATACACCAGGCGGAGCATTTTATGTTTTTCCATCCATTAAGAAAACAGGCCTGACTTCTGAGCAGTTTGCTGAAGGTTTGCTGCATCAGGAGAAAGTAGCAGTCGTGCCAGGAAATGCATTTGGTGCTTCTGGTGAAGGATATATCCGTTGTTCCTACGCTACTTCTATTGACCAGCTTCAGGAAGCAATGAACCGAATCGAGCGATTTATCGTGTCGCTCGAAGTAAAGGAAAGCAATCATTTCAAACAAGCAAAATAAATCAGCTATAAAAATAACAGTCTTCTACGTCAATGACGTGAAGACTGTTATTTCTTATTCTACATCCTGAAATTTTCGTTGCGAAAGTTTATACCAAAAGCGATACAACACCATCATCATAATCACAAATCCAGCATACACGGAAATACCTAGGGTAAAAGAATGGAATGAGCTAAAAAGTTGGTTTCCAAGATATGCAAAAACAATCATTCCTGGAATTTGACCAATCGCAGTTGCGATAAAATAAATCCGAAACTGCATGGTGCTCAGACCAGAGTAAATATTAATCACAGGTGGTGGAACAATTGGAATCAACCTACTGAATAAAACAGCAATAAATCCATGTTGACTAATAATATAATCAAACTTTTTTACCTTTTGATATCTTGCTATATAAGCCTGAAATGGTTCAACAAAAAAATATCGGGCCAGCACGAAAAAAATCACTGCAGCCCCTACTGAACCTATCCAATTTATGGTTGCACCAATCCAGACGCCATACTTTACCCCCATCAATCCAGCAAAAACCGTAAAAGGAATAACCGGAATCACAGCAAAAAAAATAGCAAGAAAAAACATCAATGGTAGCTGCGAAAAATCGCTGTAATCCAGCCAAATTAATAATGGCTTCCGAAACAAAAATGCTAGAAATAAAATAACTCCATACAGGATGACAACAACAATTCCTTTTTTCATACGCATGCTCCCTACCAAATCATGTATCTTTGGTAGTATGACCTATTTATGGAGGGCTATTATCTCCAAGCCTTGAGTCATGTTCATAGACAAAAACAACCCCCACTTCTCTTCCAAGAAAGGGGTTCGTTCTTGTCTGTTCCACTTACTCACCTTCGACAATAATTTTACCAGCTGCTCCTTTTTGAACATGGTTAAATTGGTGGGTAACAAATTTATACTGTCCTTCTTCTTTTAGCGTAAATTCAATAATCGCTCCACCACTTGCCGGCAACCCGACCGTCTGCATTCCTTTATTGTGATTGTATGGGTGACCGTCTATATAGACATCATCTAATATCGTTCCAATCACATGAAAGCTTGAAAATTCATTTGGCCCCATATTAGCAAGATAGAATCGCACTTTTTCTCCTACCTTTGCTTGAAGCGGTTCATCAATTAATGCGCCAACTGTTCCGTCTGTATTTGGTTGATATTCCTTATTAAGGGCTTTGGACGAAAATACGACTTGAGAAGGTTCGTTATTTGTCATATCATTTAAATCATTATATTTGTACCATTCATTTTGAATGATAACAAATTCACGATCAATTTCATCGTCTGTCGGGTAACCATCTGCCGGCTTAACGATGATAACACCGTGCATGCCATTCGCAATATGTGATAATACAGGATCAGTACCACAATGATACATAAATACGCCAGGACTGTTTGCTTGATATACAAATGTTCCTTCTTCATTCGGTGCGACATCTGCAAATCCTGTATCCGGGGCAGTATGGACAGCGTGGAAATCCATACTATGGGGGATTGCCGGATCAAGATTTTCCAATGTATAATGAATCGTGTCACCTTCATTTACGACAATTACTGGACCTGGTGCTTCTCCATTAAATGTCCAGGCTTTATAATTGTAATCTTTATCAATTTCAATATCCGTGATTTGAGCGGTCATTTTAACAGAAACATCGTCTCCATCGCGCTCGATTTCTGGGGCAACGGGCAATTGATTTAAATCTTCATGTGGCGCTATAACAGCGACTTCGTTCTCTTCAGCACTTACGGACTCAATTTCTTCTGCTGTTTCATTACTACAGGCATATAACATAAATGTACTCAAAATCAGACCAGTGGCTAAGCCAAAATAACGTTTACTTATTTGCATGATCCTCACCTCGTTCGTATTTAGATAAGATACATGTCTTATCTTTAGTATCAGTATAGGTCAGAATGCTAACTTTCAATGTGATTTGAATCACTGTTTTTCAACACTTTATGTACAAATTATGTCCATCTAAACCTTGGCACATCAGATATTTCAGTTAAACTCTATTGAAAATACAAAGCCCTACCTTGTAACTAACTGTCAACTTAATAATATTTTAGGTTGACAATCAAAGATAACATAACTTATAATTCAAATAGTAAGAAAAATACATAGAATTTTTAGAAATCAATAGGGAGCTGAGTATTAAAATGAACAAAAAAAGTGAGCGACTTCGAATACTTCTTAAGTGTTCCATTTTTGCTGCAATTACTGCAATTTTAGCACAAATTGAAATCCCATTACCGCTCATACCAATTAGTGGACAAACCTTGGCTGTCGGTATTGCAGCGACTATTCTTGGTAGCCGTCATGGCGCGTTGGCGATGGTTTGTTATGCGGCCATTGGTGCGGTTGGTCTTCCTGTTTTCGCAGGATTCAGTGGAGGTCCGCAAGTTCTAGTGGGACCATCAGGAGGATATATTTTCGGTTTTATTGCTGCAGCATATGTCACTGGTCTCATTCTGGAAAAGACGAAGTTCACCATTCGGATGGCGTTTCTTGCCAATATTGTTGGAATGATTGTCACGCTCTTATTCGGTACCGTTCAATTAAAACTTGTACTGGATTTAGGATGGAATGCAGCCATCGTAGCAGGTGTGTATCCATTTATCGTTGTAGGGTTGATAAAAGCATATTTAGCAAGTTGGATCGGAATAACGGTGAGACAACGATTAATTCAAGCAAAATTAATCACTGGCCCAAAGACAAAGGAAGAAGTTGCTTAATCTAGGATAAGCCGTAGTAACAAAGAAATAATTCTGAGCTATATTATCCATAATTAAAATAGGAACAAACAAAAAAATAACCCCTCATGTGCTCTAACCAGGCCGTGAGGGGTTATTTTTTCTCTGCCTCCCCCTTTTGATTAAACAGGAAGCATGGGGACGGTTCTTTTGCTTCCTGTTTAATCAAAAATCCAAACTAATTTTTATCACCTATTGACAAATAACTAACCACTGATTATATTATAACCAGTGGTTAGTTATTGATTTTTAAGAAATGAGTGAATCGTATCGATGAAAACAAAACGCTCTCAGGAGACAAAGCAAAAAATTCTTATTACTGCGGGGAAACTTTTCGCTGAGAAGGGGTATGATGCCATATCAATTAGAGAAATCGCTAAGAAAGCGGATTGTTCGCATACAACCATCTATCTATACTTCAAGGACAAGGAAGCATTGCTACACGAACTCTCTATGCCTTTTCTGAAAGATTTGAAACAAAATATGCTTCGGACTATAGAAATGGACTCTCTAACATCGGAAGATAAACTAAAAGGAATCTGCAACGAATTTATACATTTTTGTTTATCGAATAAAAGCCTCTACTCTCTTTTTATTAATGTTAAGTCAACTAGAATAGATGAACAGGAACCAGAGCTAGAAATTAATAAATTGCGCCTAGAGATATTCGCGATTATGAAACAGCTACTCCAACAATGTTTGTCATTACCAGATGATGAACAGTTAGTAGCCTTCTCACGTATTTTCTTCTACAACTTATATGGGATTTTAAGCACCTATTCCTATCAACATGAACCTACGGAAACTTTAATGGAAAGGTTAACACCAACGTTTGACCTTACAGTGGAAATTCTTATTTCAGGATTTAAAGAAAAAATAAATCAAGGGGAGAATAGAGATGGAAGCAAAAAAAGTTTCTGACCATATTTGGAGCTTGAAAAGTTGGATTGGAATAACGGTCCACGTATGGGTCGTTACAGATGATGAAGGCATCACACTCGTCGATGCAGGAATGCCACTGATGGCAACAAAAATAATGAAATTTGTGAAACAGCTGGATGCCGGCCCATTAAATCGTATCTTGCTGACACACGGACATATTGATCATGTTGGTGCATTAAACAAGATTATACAAGAAAGGAAAATATCTGTTTATGCGCATCATATTGAAATCCCATTTATGGAAGGTGACCGGCTTTATCCGCGGAGAAAGAAATTTGAAAAGAATGTTAAAAAAGGAATTGTTCAGCCACTCGAAACAGATGAACAAGGAAGGCTGATTTCCGTTTCCAGTCTTACGCCCTACTTTACTCCCGGTCATTCTCCGGGCCATGTTGTCTATTACCACGCAGAGGATCAAGTGCTATTAGCAGGAGATCTTTTCACCTCTAGAAAAGGAAAACTGCACAAACCGATGGCACTGTTTACCGGAAATATGAAAGAAGCTGTCAAAAGCAGCACCATCGTGGAAGAACTAAAGCCGAAGCAACTGGAAGTTTGTCATGGAAACACCGTTTACAAACCTGCAGAACAATTAGAAGCTTACATTCGTAAAATGACTAAGAAAGCATGAGAACCGTCCCTATGCTTCCTATATATAGAGAGGTGCTGAGTTTGATGTTTTTTATGGAAATTATATTATATACTTCCTTGTTTTTATTGGAAATAGCAGCCCTAATAGCATTTTCCTACTGGGGGTTCCATGTGGATAAAGGCATTTTTATTAAAGTTTTATTAGGGATAAGTACACCCATCCTCATCGCATTTGTCTGGGGGCTCTTCTTAGCTCCTAAAGCAACCTACCCTATAACAGAGACCCCTTACGAACGATACTTCAAATCGGAGTATTCAGCTTAGCATCAGCTGCATTGTACGTTTCTGGTAAAAGTATACTTGGAATTTCTTTCATGGGAGCCATGTTGATAAACAAACTTATGCTATTATTATTGGATTTGTAGTCAGGAAGCATAGGGACGGTTCTCTTGCTTCCTTTACAGATTCTCTGTCAAGACAAATGTAGTGTTTGCTAACATATTTTCTATTTTTATTTTTTCCAGCTTTTGTTCTGTATATATTTTTATAAATTTTAATACATCAATTGCTTCCAATTCAAAATAGGTGACATCATTGATTTTTGCTTTTGGAATATAGATTTCATATTCATCGATCCATTTTTTCACTGTATGTCGCGGAACGTCAATGATCTGGCTTAACCCATACAAACTGATTAAATACAATGTTTTCACCACACTCTCATTTATAATCAATGATTTTAGAAATTTTGCATTTATTTTGCATTTCTCTCATACCTGCATTTTAAAAGTAAATCGTGGAATAGATATGAAACAAATATGGGAAAAGAGAGTAATTTTGTGAAATGGTTTCATTTGGCCACCCCACTAAAAGATTTAAACTCTTTGGAGAGAGGCTTTAAATAATGCTAATTTATGTATAAGATCGTATTAAATATAAGAAGGGCAACCACCATTATGGTTCCCCCTTAAAACTTAAATTTTCGGTATAAATGTTTTGCAGTCTGTTTCTTCACTATTGGATGCTTGTTTACCCTTATGACTTACTACATAAATTGCTTTCGCATGACATTTGTTACCTGGTCCCCAATACGTACAATTATTAACTTCACAAAGAACATCTTGTGCCATGAGTCACACCTCCTCATTCGTTTATCATGTACAAATGGAGTGTGATTGATACTTTAGATTAGCTTGCATTTCATGATTACTTCCAAATAATTTTATAATAAATACTAATATCTTTTGAAAAAATGTAAAAGCTATATTTGTATGTAAAATTATCTTAAGGGAGAGATATGAATGCCTCAACAAATTGATGTAAATCAATTAAGCCAAGCCAAAGCAAATGTTGCATTAACACAGGAATTGTTAACCCAAGCGATTGAAAAGTCGACATCTGATCAAGCATTGGCTCAAGAAGCGATAAAACAAGCTACTGCTGAAATTGCGCAAGCACAAACATCAGTAAGCCAAGTTCAAAGCGCGCTACAGACGCAACAAGCATCTCCATACGAATCTGAATAAAAAAATGCTTATCCTCATGCGATATGAGGATAAGCATTTTTTACATATTTGAATAGAAACTGTTTTGTTACAAGGAAGCAGGAGAACCGTCCCCATGCTTCCTAATTACTCTATAACGGTAATGTTAACCATCTTTCTGCCCCAGCTGTAGGCTTCGGATTTGGTTGGTAGATGGACATCTATTTTATTTCCCTTAATCGCACCACCGGTATCACCGGCCACGGCATATCCATAGCCTTCAACATAAACTTGCGTGCCTAGCGGGATAACATTGGGATCAACGGCAATCACTTTTGCATATCGGTCGTTATTCAGATTTATTCCAGTTGCGGTAATACCGGAGCAACCATTACATCCTGCAGTATATGCTGTTGACTCAACAGCAAACGTTCTACCGTTAACTTGTTGTTCCGTTTTAGTTTCTGCTACCTGTTCTTTCGGTTCAGCCTTTTCTTCTGCTTGCTGTGCATGTATCTCAGCTGTCTCTACTTCCGGCTCACTTACTTCTTCACTGCTAGCCGTTGTTATTTTAACCTTTTCTTTTTCAAGGTCCTCAGATTCGATATTTGCTGTTTGCCCCGAAGATTCTTCTTCTACCTTTTCAGCTTCTGCGGCTTCATTCACGATCAATTTCTGACCCGTGATAATTAGGTCAGAAGAAAGATTATTCCACGCTTTCAGTTCCTCCACCGATACGTCATCACCATGTGCACTACGAATATGGATCAAGGTATCTCCTTCTTGAACAATATAAAACTCTGTTGTCGCTTCTTTTTCTTCCAGCTTCAATACTTGTTTCGGATGAATCAAAGAAGATTTCAGTTCATTTATTTCCATTAACGTTTCCACAGTTGTAGTATTTTCATTTGCTATTTTCCAAAGACTATCTCCCTTATGTACTTCATATTCAGCTGCTGACACCGACGTCACAGCAATACTTACCATGATCAACCCTATAAATGCGGCTACTAACTTTTTCATTTGTAGTCCCCCTTTTATTATTGACAAGTCTTATCGTAACACGCAAAATCCTATCTGTGGTTACAGCTTGTTTAAGAGAAGATTACAAATTATCACACTATATTAAAAATTAAATATATTTTAAGGAATTGGTTCTATCTACTTTACCTATTGCATAGAATATATTGGAGATCTCATGCCCTTGACCGATTTCGCGTATGCAAGAACCGTCCCCGTGCTTTCTACTCTCGCAATACCAGCCTGTTACTACTGTCCTCCCAACAATGATACAGACGGTTAGGAAAATCTCAGCTTTGTTGATACTTCCAAAGTGATTTACATGTTCTATGTTCATTATCTAGACCTTTTAGGTTAAAGCTTTAAAGGTACATACAAACATAAATAATTAATACGGCACTTTCAACCCAACCAGATGTTGAACAAAATCGTGACAACCTTTTGCAATTTGCTCTTTGTCATTGTCCAGAGATGCTACATGATAGGAATTTTCCAAGATGATCCTTTGTTTTATTTCGGATCCTACATGATTCAAAATATAATCTGTGTTTTCAGGTGGCACAACATGGTCCACCGTTGATTTAATGCCAAGAACGGGACAATTAATTTCTGGAAGTATTCGAGGTGTCTGTTCCATTAATTCTTGCAGTTGATGGATCGCACTGATTGGGATTTTAGAATACGTTATTTCATGAACATCTTCTGCTTTAATATCTGGTACCCCTTCATCGATAAACCTCGGTTCTGTTTTTTCTCTCAAATACGCATAGGAAGGAAGTGTTAGTGCTGGATTAACTAAAATAACGCCCTCTACATCCTTGTATTTTTGAGCAAGCCAAAGTGCCAATGTTCCACCCATGGATTGCCCCATAACCAAAATAGTTGTACAGTGTTGTTTTAATTCATGGTATCCTCTCTCCAATGACTCAAACCATTCGTTATAATCGCATCTCTCCAGATCATAATAATGCGTTCCATGGCCTTCTAACCTTGGAGCAAGAACAGAGTATCCGTTATTTGCAAGCTTTTCACCGATATATTGTACACTTTGCGGGGTCCCCATAAAACCATGGGAAATAAGAATCCCCGTTTGTCCCCGCTTCCTATAAAACTGTTCTGCACCTGAGATTACTGGATATTTATTTAGCATTAAAGTTTCACTCCCTATATGTTTTATCCATTCAATTATTTATTAATAATATTAATCATACCAGTTTACTCATGATTAATAAACAACAAATTTCAAGAAGCAAGAGAACCGTCCCCGTGCTTCCTAAAATATTCAAATTCATATATTAAGCAGAATTCCATCTGTTCAGGTAAAATAGAGCATAGGTGTTTGTTTTTGCCCTATTATTTAGTTTGCAATTGGAGGAACAGAGATTGAGTAAACCAAAGCTATGGACTAAGGATTTTGTTATTATTTCTTCTGCGAACTTTTTTGTGGGCTTGAGTTTTTATTTGTTAATGACGACGCTGGCCGTGTATGCTATTGAAGAATTTAATGCTTCCCAAAGTAAAGCAGGACTCGCGGCGAGCATCTTTATTATTGGTGCTGTATTTTCGAGGCTCTTTGCAGGGAAATACATAGAAGTAGTTGGGCGAAGAAAGTTATTATATGGTAGTTTGCTATTATTCTTGATTGCTACAATCCTATACTTCCCTGTTTCGAATTTAAATCTATTATTACTCGTTCGTTTTATCCATGGAGCGGCTTTCGGAAGCGCGAGCACAGCAATGTCAGCTGCTGCGATGGACATGATCCCAATGGAGCGTAAAGGTGAAGGAACAAGTTATTATATGTTGAGTGCTTCCGCAGCAACAGCTATCGGTCCATTCCTTGGATTATTTATTACGCAGCATACAGATTTCAGTATGATATTTGTCGTTTGTACGGTATTTTCCATCATTACAATTCTCATTACGTTATTTACAAAGATACCTAAAGCAGAAATTACAGCGGATCAACTACAAGCGATGAAGTCCGGATTTAAGTTAAAAGATTTCTTTGAAAAGAAGGCCCTGCCAATTTCAATTATGATGGTGTTAATGGGTATTGCTTATTCAGGAATTGTTTCCTTTATTAATTCCTATGCCATTGATATTCAATTGGAAGATGCAGCAAGTGTCTTCTTTATTGTCTATGCTGTATTCTTGATTATCTCCAGGCCAATCGCTGGTCGATTGCAGGATATAAAAGGAGATAATATTATTATTTATCCAGCCCTGGTCCTGTTTACATTGAGTTTATTTCTGCTCAGTCAGGCACAAAGCGGATTCATTCTTCTCTTGTCTGGTGCATTGCTTGCGCTTGGATTTGGAACAATGATGTCCAGTGCACAGGCTATTGCTGTAAAAGAATCACCAAAACATCGTGTAGGCCTGGCAGCATCCACCTTTTACATATGTATGGATAGTGGCATGGGAATTGGACCATTCCTCATTGGCTTTATCGTACCACTTGTGGGATATCGGGGAATGTACTTAACAATGGCTGTCATTGTATTTCTATCCATTTTCCTCTACTATTTTCTGCATGGGAAAAAGGCTACAGCGAGAAAACGTGGTATATTGGATGATGTTCCGAATACATGATCATTTTTAAATAGGATGACAGTATTTTCGATAGTCAAACAATATTGACTAATATCTGTGGTTAGAATGATTAATAGATAATAATATTGCTCTTTTTCTTAGCAATATTTGAGGAGATAATCGCCTCTTTATCCGTTACGATGAGAAAGAGGTAATTTATTTCTCGTATAAGAAATTTTGCAATCAAAAGAATACGCTATTACTTACTTGCCGGGGTTTCCCGTTTTGGGGATGTACTGAGTGGGATGGCAATCGCTGAGACACTGCCCTGGAGGTGTGGTCGCGGATTAGCTACCAAAAATAAAATGCTGATCTATCTGGATTTTGCCCGTGTACTTCTTATTTTGTCCATCATCTTTTTTCTATTACGTTGATATTAATCGTCAGTTTTCTTATACAGAGTTTCAGTTTCTTTTCCAATCAGGAAGCACGGGGACGGTTCTTCTGCTTCCATTTAGGAAGCAAGAGAACCGTCCCCGTGCTTTCATCTTTTAACTTCAATCAGCCATATAATAAAAGAGATAACCTATGAACATAAAAATAAAAAAGCTGAAGAACATTGCTATGTTTGCTAGGATTAACCAAGTTTTCTTTGCAAAGAATGCAAACAGTATACCAATCGGGGCAATGAGAAAAGATACCAACCAAAATGGAGCTGGTATTTGAAAAATAATATTCGGAACCCAAACGGTTATACTAATAAGTAAGCAGATGATCGATACCTTTTTATAGTTTTTCAACTTCTTCATACCGAACCCTTCTTCCTTACTACTCTATAAATACCGATGGCAATTAAAACCAAGCCGAGCAGAAAAAGGAGTGGTAACAAGATCCCAAAAAGTGCTATACCTGCAAAACCATCACCTTCATAATATGCGTATAAATATGAAATAATCCAGGATAACAAAGGTGCTATAGGTACGATGGTCGCAATTCCCCAAACAACATATGTCCATTCTCTCTTTAGTTGCTTACTTAGTATATAAGCCAGTATAACTATCAAGATTAACACAAACATAGGAACACCGATTTTTAGCATCGTTTAACCTCCCTCTATGTAAGGTAGGAAGCATAGGGACGGTTCTTTTGCTTCCTAAAGGCGTGATGATGTGATGGAAGCAAGAGAACCGTCCCCGTGCTTCCAGTCATGTACCGCAATATGTTTGGTATGGTTGGGTTGATTTTGCTGGTGGTTTCGAGTAATCAGCTTGTTCGGGTGAGTGTGCGTATGGATTTGAAAGAACATGAAGAAGTTGCTCCACCACACGATAGTCTCCCTGTTTTACTGCGGCTTCCAATGCAGCTTCTACCCGGTGATTCCGAGGAATTACTGCAGGATTACTGTTTCGCATCATCTCATTGGAGGCCGCCTTCGATTCTTTCTGCCTTCCCAGTCTCGCCTGCCACAACTCATGCCATTGCACAAATTCTGCAGTACCGAACAGGACAAAATCCTCCGGTGTGTCAAATGTTAACGCAAGGAAGGTATTCGTATAATCCGCACGATGCGTTTGCATCATTTGGAGCAGGTCATCAATCAATGACGCATCCTCTGTTTCCTCATTAAATAACCCCAGTTTTGCTCGCATTCCCTCAAGCCACTTGGAACGATACAGATCCGGAAATTCTGAAATTGCATTTTGAGCCAGTTCAAGAGCCTGCTCCTTATTTTCATGCAACAATGGCAATAGCGTTTCAGCAAAGCGTGTGAGGTTCCAGCCAGCAATCCCCGGCTGATTTCCATAGGAATAGCGGCCTTGAACATCAATGGAACTAAAGACTGTTTTAGGGTCATAAATATCCATAAAGGCGCACGGACCATAATCAATCGTTTCTCCACTAATCGCCATGTTGTCGGTATTCATTACCCCATGGATAAAACCTACTAATTGCCATTGTGCAATCAACTTAGCCTGACGCTTAATCACTTCCTGTAGCAGAGAGAGATAGCGGTTCGGAACATGCTCCATTTCCGGAAAATGCCGTTGCAATGCATAATCAGCGAGAACCCGAAGATCCGCTTTCGTGCCCCAGTTTGCCGCATATTCAAAAGTGCCGACGCGCAGGTGACTGTCAGCCACACGTGTCATAATTGCACCAGGCAATTCCGTTTCGCGCTTGATTGCCTCTCCCGTCGTAACCACTGCCAGGCTGCGCGTAGTTGGAATACCAAGCGCATGCATTGCCTCACTGATAATATACTCGCGAAGCATCGGTCCGAGTGCAGCGCGTCCATCGCCCCCGCGTGAGTACGGTGTTCTGCCTGATCCTTTGAGCTGAATATCAACCCGCTCATCGTACGGAGTAATTTGCTCTCCGAACAGCATCGCCCTACCATCTCCTAACATGGTGAAATTTCCGAATTGATGTCCTGCATAAGCTTGAGCAAGTGGCAAAGAACCTTCAGGAGTCCGATTACCAGCAAGAATTGCAATCCCATCATCGCTGATCAGCTCCTGGACATTCAACCCAAGCGATGTTGCCAACTGATTATTGAAAATGACTAATCTCGATGCATGTACAGGGTTAGGAGTTAGGCTCTTAAAAAATAATTCCGGTAAACGAGCATAACTATTGTCCAAGTTCCATCCTGTTTTAGTGATTTCTTCTCCGTTCGACATCCTATCTCCTTCTTTACTTCTAATTTTTTTGTTCTCTATAAAAATTCATCCTACTTAGTTTCCACTACCATTAAAATATTATCCAAGGGTAGCATGCTTCCTATCACGCATGTTTTCATGTTCTTCATACATACATTACATACGAACCAGAAGCAATATAGTTTCAACTAAAAAGAATACTAATAATACCCAAATGTATCCCCTTCATCTAAATACAATGTACGAGGAAGCAGGAGAACCGTCCCCGTGCTTCCTAAATTGATTGAAACTTATTTCCGTTGTTGTTCGTAGTATTATAGATAGACAAAAGCTGGAGGAGGATTTTAATGAAAGCTATTACGAAAAAACGTACAGGGGGATTTCTGCTAGACATGGCGATATCAAGTGCAGTGACTGCTGGTGTTGAGTATTTTCTAAGAAAAAAGGTAAAAAATGAAATGGTTCATATTTTGATTACGCCGACCATCGTATTATGGACACTAGAATACACCCAGTTACGTAAGACTGGTCAAACGATTGGTTACAAAAAGATCGGACTTGTTCTTGAAAATGAAGATGGTTCAGACCTAACATCGCGCCAAATCATGAAACGCATGGCTTATCGGGATACCTTAAGCACGCTGGATTACTTGAAAAACCATAAAGAATTCGAGAAACAAGATGGATCGATTCTTCCTCATGACCGATTCTCAGGTACAATAGTGAGAGAAATATAAAAAGTTTGCATAATGAATAGACAAAGGAGGATCTAGTTGTGGAGAAAGTCTGGAGTATACGTTTAATACGATTTGCAACTATTTTTGGATTCATTGGTACATTCATAGGTTCACAGATGTCAGGTAGCATGGATTATTCACTTCGACCAATTCATGCGCATATATTATTGGTCGGTTGGTTATCCGTTTTTGCATGGGGGATCTTTTACAAAGTCTATAAAGTCCGGTACAAAAAACTTGTTAGCCTTCACAGTTACCTCGCAATGACAGGAGCTTTCGGGTTAACTTTCGGAATGTGGATGTACAGTATAAATCCTTTTAATATGAATCAAACCCTAGCCATGGTCCTTTTCATTATTGGTGGCTCCCTATTATTATTAGCATTTTTGTTATTTATGATAATATCATTTTTAGTAGAAAAAGAAGATTGAGAAGCACGGGGACGACGTTCTCCTGCTTCCATCATCCTCTTAAAAACGGAAGCAAAAGAACCGTCCCCGTGCTTCCTAATACTTAAAATTCTTCGTAAATAGCTGGATCTTGATCTTTCTGTCTGCCGTTTGGGAGAGTTAGTGTTGCAATCTCACTCATATCTGTTTCACTTAAAGAAAAATCAAAAATTGATATATTATCAAGTTGTCGTTCAGGTGATGAAGATTTAGGAATTGGAATTGATCCAAGTTGATGATGCCAACGTAAAATAACTTGTGAAACGGTCTTGTTATGATGTTCTGCAATATTTCGCAGTGTTTCATTTTCTAAAACATGATTTACTCGAGCTAATGGACTCCAGGATTGGGTCTGCACATTATTCTCTTCATGCCACTTTCTTTGTTCTTCCTGGTTGAAAAACGGATGTAATTCTATTTGGTTAATACTTGGCATCACACCCGTTTCCTTTTCTAAACGCTGCAAATGTTCAGGTAAGAAATTACAAACTCCAATCGAACGGATCAATCCCCATTTTTTAGCATCAATTAATGCCTGCCATGCTTCTACATAATCATTTTGTTTCGGATTTGGCCAATGAATTAGATATAAATCATAATAATCCAAATTTGCACGATATAAAGATTCTTGAATAGTAGTGACCGCTTTATCGTACGCTTGATAACGACCAGGTAATTTGGATGTAATTCTTAATTCTTCCCTTGGAACCGTACTGCGACGAACAGCTTCACCTACAGTTCCTTCATTTTCATAATTATAAGCGGAATCAATTAGTCGATAACCTGCGTCAATTGCACTATTTATCGCAGTAGCACCCTCATTTCCATTAAGTTTATATGTACCAAGACCGACAACCGGCAATGTAACACCATCATTAAGCGTAATTTCTGGAACGGATATTCCCATAACAAAACACTCCTTTCAATTATACTTTAAGATTAACACCTATATGAATCAAAATCCAAATATTTGTGGTACCTATTCTTTTTAAGGTGAACTGTAGCCAATTGCTTGATGTAATTCTTAAATAATATCCATCTGGAACGACAATTCGGAAATTCTCCAGCCGGTATGTAAATTCTAAAACATTCCTTCTACTAATGTGGTTGAAGGAATTCGTTTCCAGGAATACAAACCAGCAAGATTATTTTTCATTCGACGCTTCAATAGCGAGAAAAATGTTTTTATAATGCTTTTCCACCTTTATCACTTCAAAGCCATTTTGTTGAATAAGTTCAAGTGTGTTACGGTTTAAATGACAGCCATCACATAGCCGCTTCCATAATGGTGCCAACCAATCCTGTAGAGGACCGAGCAACGGACTGTCGGTCCTGACGTGTTCTAAAAATAAAATAGGGACTCCTGGTTTACATACACGGCGGATTTCTTTTAGCGCCCGGTTCGGATCAGGTATAGTACATAGCACCAAAGTTCCGACTGCAGCATCAAAGCTATTATCTTCAAATGGTAACCATTCACCTGAAGCATTCACCAGTTCAATTGGTACCGTGGCCTCTTTCACTCTAGTAAATGACTGTTCCATCATCGCAGCATCTGGTTCGACGGCAACAACCTTTTCCGCTTGTTTATAATAACGAAAATTAGCCCCTGTCCCTGATCCAATCTCCAATAGAATCCCCATCTGCTGTGAAACAAGGTGCTTGCGAATATTTCCTATCCGGCTTTTTTCGAGCGGTTTCATGAAGGAGTCATACATTTTCGAAAACCAATAGCTCATCCGTCATCATCCTTTAAAATATGATAGGAAGCATGGGGACGGTTCTTTTGCTTCCATTTACATACTAAAAAACCAGGTCAATCGTATTGAACCTGGTTATTAGCTATTATAAGTAGTTCGTGACGTCTGCATCTTCACGAAGTTTTTCAACTAACGTTTGATATGCTTCCGCTTCTTGTTGACCCTTTACTTGTTGTTCAAGTTGTGGCTTCATATCTTCAAAAGATGGTACTTCTGCATCTTCACCATTCATTTCCTCTTGCTGCGCTTTGAACTGATCATAAATTACCTCTAGCTCTTCGTCAGTTGTCTCCATTTCACCAGCTTCATTAGCGATAAGCTTTTCGACTTTTACTTGCAAGTCTAGCTGAGACATGACTTCCTCTTCATCCATTCCTTGTTCGTTTAATGCAGTCAAAAACTCATCCTTTGACTCAAGTCCATTTTGTTTTGCTAATTCATCTAATGTTTGATCGATATCTTCTTGTGTAGCTTCAATATTAGTCCTGTCTGCCTCCTGCTTCAGTAGTTCAAGACCTATCATACTTTCTGCTAATCGTTTTTTTAATTGATTCTGGTCAACTTCTTCTCCAGTCATCTGAGATTGCATGGCGGCTTGCTGAAATTGCCCAGTGTAATTCGTTTCAAATTCTTCTCTCGGTATTTCTACTCCATTTACTTCTGCAACAACATCAGGAACCCCTTCTAAGTCAGGCTCAGGCATTTGCGGCTGTTCTGTTCCTTCCTCACCTTCCGGAACTTCTTCACTATCACTGTTAGACTCTTCCTCTTGTGTTTCTGCATTCTCATTATTATCTTTAGCTGTTTCATCCTCATCACTGCATGCAACGACTACTACAGCAAGTACAGCAATAGATAAACTTAATAACCATTTTTTAATCAAAATCATTCCCCTCTCTTATTTTGCTTGCAATTCTAACATAAATTTACTTATTGTACATCCATTTGTATGACCACGCTTCCTCTCAACTCTTATATTTTCTTTATGATTCGTGCAGGATTTCCACCAACGACTACTTGATCGGGCACATTTTTAGTTACAACTGAACCAGAAGCAATGACCACATCATTTCCTATAGTAACTCCTGGATTAATAATCGACCTTCCGCCAATCCAGACATGATGACCAATCGTTACTGGCTTACCAAATTCAACTCCCGATATTCGTTCGGAAGCGTTTAGTGGATGGGTTGCTGTATAGATATGTACCCCTGGAGCAATAAAACAGTTATTTCCGATTCGAATGTTACAGACATCTAGAAATACGCAGTCAAAATTCGCATAGAAATTCTCTCCAACATAAATATTTTTGCCATAATCACATCGAAACGTTGGTTCTATGTAAAGATTATTTCCAGTTGATCCGAACAGTTCCTTTAATAGTTCGTTCCTTTTGTTCTCTTCTGTTTCCAATGTTTGATTATATAATCTCGTAAGTTTTCTAGCGTTTTTTCTCTCTTCTAGTAATTGGGGATCAGCAGCATCATAAAGCTCACCATCTAACATTTTTTCCTTTTCTGTTTTCAATAAATAATTTCCCCTTATAATTAGCATGATATTAAGTAATTATAACATACAGACATCATTCTTATCCAAGCCAAACCCAATTTCAAAACTTAGTATAATTTTTATACTTGATATATTATTTATACTTGATATAATGATAAAAAGAGGTGGTACAAATGAAGGTTTGCCCTTATATTGAAGCTTCCTTTCAAATAATAGGAAAAAAGTGGAATGGCCAACTCATCCATTATTTATCCTTATGTAATAATTATACGGTTCATTTTTCGGATATAAAACGTGATTTGTCCGGAATTACGTCCAGAGCACTCTCCCTTAAGCTGACGGAACTTGTAG
The DNA here is from genome assembly GCF_051262635.1 of Oceanobacillus sp. CF4.6. Taxonomy (NCBI): domain Bacteria; kingdom Bacillati; phylum Bacillota; class Bacilli; order Caryophanales; family Bacillaceae; genus Oceanobacillus; species Oceanobacillus sp. CF4.6. The sequence goes on from NZ_JBIMEX010000001.1 coordinate 566,279, forward strand.
AGAATAAATTAGTCGATAAAATAGTAGAAATTGGTTCCCCTGTTATCATTTCATATCGATTAACAGAAAAAGGCATAGCACTGGCGGATAGTCTTAAACCAATTCAGGATTGGGCTAGAGTCTATATGGATGTAGATATATCAATGGAAAGCGAGGAAAAAGAAAATGACGAACAATAATATGATTTGTGACACAGAAACAGGAGTATGCGGTGTAGCTAGTGGCGAAGATATGGAAGTAATTGATTTGAATCAACCGGAGAAAAAGATTGATCTATATTATGTGACAGACCCTATTTGCTCGCATTGCTGGGCATTGGAACCCGTTCTTCGTCGATTTGTCCATCAATATGGCAATTATTTCAACTTTCATACGGTGATGGGGGGATTATTGGAGAAATGGGGGGATGGTTTTGCCGATACAGCGAACGGAATTTCAGGACCAGCAGATGTTGCTGGGCACTGGAGAGAAGTTGGGGAACAAACGCGTATGCCAATTGATGGAACCCTTTGGTATGACAATCCGGTTCATTCATCCTATCCCCCATCACGCGTATATAAAGTTATTCAAAAGCAAAATCAAGCGTTAGCTTCTGTATTTTTACGACGCGTGAGAGAAGCGGTTTTCGCGTTTAATCAAAATATTGCAGAGAAATCCATTTTAATTGAAACCGTAAATGATCTTGGACTTGATGGTGAGGCAATTGTAAAAGAAGCAGAACTACCGAGCGCCCAGCAATTATTGAACGAAGATTTCAAGCTTGCTGCAAACTTAGGCGCTAGAGGATTTCCAACCATTGTAATGGTAAACAAGGAGAATAAGGGTGTAAAAATTGTTGGCGGTCGCCCATTTGAGTCCTATGTTACTGGGCTAAAACAAGTTCAGGATGTGGATGAGCTCGAACCATCTCAACAACCAACACTTTCAAGTTTGCTTGAAAAGGAAAAACTATTATTCTCAAAAGAGATTGAAATTATGTACGATGTTGAAGAAACAACTATCCGCGCATTTGTTGAAAAAGAGCTTTCATCAAATGATTATCAAGCAAAAGAAATTCTAGGCGAAACCTATTTTCTGAAAAAATAATTCAACAAAAGGAGAATTCAAATGGCGTATGTTTTACAGGTTGATTTTACGATGGATGGACCATTCGGGGATGAAATGGCAAATGCATTTGCCGATTTAGCAGAAAGCATCAACAAGGAAGAAGGATTCCTATGGAAAATTTGGACAGAAAGCCCCGAAACAAACGAGGCTGGTGGAATTTATATATTTGAAACGAAAGAAACAGCTGGAAAATATATGGAGATGCATACAAAACGATTGGCAGGATTCGGAATAACTAATGTGAACGCAAAAATATTTGCTATTAATTCAAAACTGACAGCGATCACGAATGGTCCTGTAAAATAAAAAAACGGTAACCTCCTTCTTATCAACGGGGTTACCGTTTTATCATTTCCTAGCGTTTTAGGTACTTATACGGAAACATTCCGATCCATCTGCAGTGACTTTTATAAGTTAATCAATTGTTTTTGTATACTTGGAAACCCTTCTATTTCGGGAATGTCTTTGATCGTCGGAAAGAAGCACGGGGACGGTTCTCCTGCTTCCATACATATGTAAAAGGAAGCACGAGAACCGTCCCCGTGCTTCCTTTTATTCAGACATTAACAGTTATTTACGAAAGCTTTGATAATTTTTATTTCCACCTGACAGGTTAAACACTTCTTTAAATCCCATATTTCTTAAAACATTCTGAGCTGCGTTACCAGATACTCCGCTGTTGCAGTATGTAACAGTAGGTAAGTCAGGGTCTAAATTTTTAGCCTCGGAACGTAATGCTGCCAATGGAATATTGATTGCTCCCGTTACATTAGAAGCTTCGTATTGTTTGGTCGCTCTCGTATCGATAATTTGTAACTGTTCCCCATTGTCGATACGGTCGATTAGTTCATGCGGCGTTATCAGTTTGTTTTTCTTATCGATAGCATTTTGCAAAGCCATTCCCGTGTACATAACAGGATCTTTCGTTGTACTGAAGGGAGGTGCATATGCTAGATCCAAATGGAACAGATCTTCAGCTTTTGCTTTAAAAGACATAGCGGTTACGAAAACGTCAATTCGCTTATCAACACCATCTTCACCAATAATTTGAACACCTAGAATCTGGCTCGTTTTTCTATCAGCTATCGCCTTAATAACGAGTTCTTTCCCTCCCAAATAATCTGCTCTCGACGGTTTAATATTGTGAAGTACTTCCACATCATAGCCGGCTTTGATTGCTTCTTTTTCACTTAATCCAGTGTAACCAACAGCAAGGTCAAATACCCTTAAAATTCCAGTACCAAGAACCCCTCGATGTTCCAAATCTCCACCTGTAATTACATCTCCAGCAATACGACCCATTTTGTTGGCAGTAGAACCTAACGGGCGATAAATGGGCTCTCCAGTAATTACAGAGAAGCTTTCCGCAACATCGCCAACTGCATATACTTCTGGAAGATTCGTTTGCATTTTGTTGTTCACTTTAATAGCACCAGATTTTCCGAATTCCACACCGATTTCTTCTGCCAGTTTTGTATTTGGACGGACGCCGGTTGCTAAGATGACCATCTCCGAATCAATGACCATCCCGTTTTTCGTTTCTACAGCATTTTCCGAAATAGCACGGACTTCTTCATTTAAGTGCAATGTCACACCATGGCTGGTTACGTGCTGCTCTACTCTGGATGCCATATCTTTGTCCAAATGGGGCATCATTTGGTTACTTCTTTGAATTAATGTAACTTTTAAACCCTTATTTGTCAGTTGTTCTGCCAGTTCAAGTCCAATAAATCCAGCACCAATAATCGTTACTTTTTTCGGTTTATTTGCTGTCATATAAGCGTCTATGGCGACTGTGTTTTGAATGGTGCGTACATGGAAGACATGGTCCTGATCCGTCCCCGTAATATTTGGTGTGGTAGGCGTTGCTCCGGTTGCAAATACTAATGTATCGTAGTCGTCTTCCATTGTTTCATTAGTATCTAGGTTTTTAACGGTTACTTTTTTACGCTTATCGTTGATTGCCGATACCTCATGGCGTGTAAAAATATCCACATTATAACGCTTTTTAAACCAAGCTGCACTTCGAGGTGTTAATGATTCTAATTCATCTACTTCTCCACCCAAAAAGTAAGGAATCCCACATATCGAATAGGAGATATCGTAGTCCGCATTATATAAAGTTATTTCCGCCTGTTCATCATTTCTGCGGGCTTTTGCAGCAACAGAAGTACCTGCAGCAACTGAGCCGATAATGATTATTTTCATGATAATAATTCCTCCAAAGGATAATTTGTTGTTTCGCCGTTTTTAATTGTTACACAAAAAAACTAACAGCTTTGATTCATTCCTAATAACACAAACTGTGAACCCTCAGAAGTTTCATCATTGTCTAATGTTAATCCCTCTAGCGTTTCTTTTATATCCTGATCGACTGCTACTTTTATTCCATTTACCTCTTCAACTATGTCATTTTCTTCCGGTCCATCCAATGATATTCCTAGTTGTGGTCCACAGCATCCATCTCCCATGGAATAAAAGCGAATACTCTCTCCGCCCTTTTTTTCAAAAATGGTTTGCAAGTTCAATTTTGCCTTTTCAGTGATATTCATTTTAAAGCCCCCTCTAATTTAATGAAACGTTTATATGTATGCTTTGGTAGTTAACCCGATTTTAACTTCTGATGTCCATGGGATAAGAGCTGTTTGTTCAGCCAGACTCTCTTCTATCTTTTTAATCCATTGTTTTTCACTGGATGACCTTGCTTTTAGGATTGGATCGTTTGTTCCTGTCGCATACAAACTACGATTGATGACCCACCACTTTGGAACAATCTGCGCACGCTTAAGATCTTCCTGCAAACGAGTGGATTCAAATACAGGTGTTTCTTCTGCCAATGTTACAATGACTACTCCTGTTTCTTCAGGATTACGAAGTCGAGGTAATAATTCCTTTACATTTTCAGGTATATTACCTGTCGAGCGATTCATTTCCTTATGATATGCTTCTGAGGAATCGAGCAACAATAGTGTATGACCAGTTGGTGCTGTGTCAATAACAACTATCTCATTTTCAGACCTTGACACAACATCAGCAAAGGCACGGAAAACCGCAATTTCTTCGGTACACGGTGATTCAAGGTCCTCTTTTAAGTAAGATAATTCTCCCTCAGACAGTTCACCAGCTGCAGTAATGATTTCCTTCTTGTATGTTTCAACTTCGGTTTCTGGATTAATGCTGCTAATCGATAAATTTTCGTCTATAGCACTATTTTTAAAAATGTAATCCAGATGTGATGCAGGGTCTGTCGTCGTCAAATGAACTTTATGCCCTCTTTCCGAGAGGCCGACTGCAATGGCTGAAGCGACGGATGTTTTTCCGACACCACCTTTTCCCATTGTAAAAATAACACGTGTATTTCTGGAGGAAAAGTCATCAATCACATCATTTAACTCAGACAGTTGATTAAGTTCAATTTCATTCGATATACCTTCTTTTTTAATATATGGATGGTCGCTTACGAGTTGACGCAGGCTATCGACACCTGTTAATGAATACGAAATATAAGGCAATGATAAAGTTTCCATTTGCTGCAATGACTCTGGTATTTGTTTTAATGAAGCTTGCTGACTTTCATAAAACGCTTTGGATACTGCATCCGTTGGCACATGTGATTGAAGCAGACCGTTGATGATCATCATTTGGTTTTGAATCCCGATATCCCGCAATTCCATAGAAGCACGATTTGCCTCCACTAACGTTGATTCCTCGGGTCTCGCGACTAAAATGAGCGTTGTTTTCTCATAATCAGAGAGAGCTTGAACCGCTTTTTGATACAAATCCTTTTTGTCTCCAAGCCCTGAAAGTGGACCTAAACAAGAAGCACCGTGTGTGCTTTCTTCTAAATAACCATTCCAAGCCGTTGGCAGCGATAATAATCGAAGCGTATGACCAGTTGGTGCCGTATCAAATAATACATGGTCATATTGAGTTAATATATGATCATCAGCAAGTAAATGAGAGAACTCATCAAATGCAGCAATTTCTACCGTACAAGCGCCTGATAGCTGTTCTTCCATTTGATTAACAACAGATTCCGGAAGTTTGTCTCGATACGGACCTACCGTTTTCTCCCGATAAGCGCTTGCTGCTTCTTCAGGATCAATATTACTTGCAAAAAGATTTTTCACATTCGGCACTTCAATCGGGTCACCAGTCAGTTCGATGCCAAACACATCCTGCAAATTGGATGCTGGATCCGTACTAACTAAGAGTACTTTTTTCCCTTGATCTGCCAGAGACACAGCAGTGGCACAAGCTACGGATGTTTTCCCAACCCCGCCTTTTCCAGTAAAGAATAAAACTGGTGTTTGAACATTCTTTATTGGATCATATAGTTGGTACATAATCTTCCTCCTTCGTTAATCAAGTTTTATGGAAACACGTACACGGGGTTTTTCGGTAAGCTCCTCCACTTTCACTTCAGTCCAATCCGCAAATTCTTCATTCGTAGGATATGCTCCTGCTTTAGCAACCTTTTGATTTAAAAGCGTTATAGGAAGCGCATCGACACCTTTTTCCTGGAGCACCTGATTAATGGTTTCGTTCTCTGCAAAGGCTGCAGGATTATTTGCCAAGTTATAGCGTTTAATATCCACACCCTGTTTCTCAAGCGAATACACAGCTGAGGCAACACGAGTCAAGTCCGGATCAACACTTGGTCCGCAAACTCCTGTAGAACAGCACATTGCCGGATCATAAATCGCAACTTTTTTCATATTTAAATCCCCCATAAGAATGATTTATTGTTAACAACACGTAATACGCGTACCTTGTTCTTCTAATTCTTTTAATTTATGGTCTTGATTCGGTAATTGCCTTAGAATCTGCTGAATAAATGGGTAGTCCCCATGTTCCTGATTTACCGAATAAAAAATCCATTGACCTTTTCTTTCCTCATTAACTAAACCAATAGCTCTCAATTTACGAAGGTGCTGACTAATCGCAGGTTGACTCATCTGAAAAATCTCTACAAATTCACAAACACAACAAGCCTGACTATCCAGAATTTTCATCATGCTTAAACGTGTTTTATCCCCTAACATTTTCAGTAACATCGACGCCTTCTCTATATCCGTTGCTGTTTGCAACATAGAATTCACCTCCACCTATCTTAATATCATTATATAACGATTTACTTATATACTCAAACAAAAAGTTCTTAAAACACACGGAGAAAGCACGGGGACGGTTCTCGTGCTTCCTTTTTCTTACTTTCTACTTTCAATAAAGGCTTGTTCTTCTTCTTTGCTTAATATGCCTGTTGCTTTGCCGATGGTTCCATCCTGTAAACTCCAGACCGTGTTATGATCTTGAACTACGCTGGAAAAATCACCATTCGCCCATCTTTCTAAAATATCTCTGTAGGTATCTCCATTCGGATAATCACCATTATTTACAGCTTCTAATAACCAATTAATACGCTCATCTGTAATTTCATAAAATCCCCATTTTTCACTTGCTTCTACCTTCTGATGGGACATATTATGTATATAACCTTGGATGTGGTCCTCTTTTATATCATTGACAACTATAGCCTGCCCGAATGGATTCATATCTGCTGAAACTTCTTCCGTTTCTTCCTCTTCCTCAGAGTTTCCTTCTTCGGCCTCCCCGTTCATTACAGCATCAAAGTTTACCTCTTTCGTTTCTTCTGTAGACGGATCCTCTTCTTCTGCTTTTTCTGCTGCTTCAAATAATGTCGTTCCTACCATATACAAGAAAACCCCTAATGCGATAACTACCGCAGTTCCCAAAATCCACAATGCCTTCTTCATAATGTTATTCCTCCCAATTATCGTCTTATAGGAAGCACGGGGACGGTTCTTCTGCTTCCATTTGTCCGAAATGGAAGCAAGAGAACCGTCCCCATGCTTCCTAGTTGTTGTATATTTCGCTTACTTCTTGTGTGTTGTTGATATATTCTTGTTCTTCTTCTGGGCTTAGTATTCCAGTTGCTTCGTCTTTGGTTCCACCCAATATTCCGTGTACGATGTTATGATCTTGATCTACTTCTGAAAAATCCCCTGATGCCCACCTTTCCAGAATATCCCGGTAAGTTTCCTCATGACCATAGTCTCTCTTTTCTAGCCCTTCTATTAACCAGCTAATCCGCTCATCTGTTATTTCATAGAATCCCCACTTATTCTCAGCAATTACTTTTTGATGGGACATCCAGTGAATATATTGTAGATAGTCCGACTCCTTTAGATTTTCATGAGAAATAAAGTTTCCAAATGGATTTCGTTCCCTAACGCTCTTTTTTTCTTCCACTACTTCATCCACTTCTTTGATTTCATCGTTTTCTTCTATTTGACTTGTCTGTTCCTGATTAAAATCTGATATGGTAATCGAAATAAGTAGGAAAATTGCTCCAACAACGACAAATCCTGTCATAAGTTTCGGAAATATTTGATATGCCTTTGTCTTTCGACTTTGCTCTGTAGTTTTAATCTTTATTAGGATTTCCTGCTTATCTTTATCCGTAAATGACACTGGAATTTGATTTTCTAGATCTTGACTTTTTTTCTTCAAATGTCCATCCATAAATTATCCACCCCTTCTTTCAGCAAAAGGACTTTCAACTTTTCACGGGCTCGTTTCAATCTTGTACGTATAGACACTTCTTTCATATGTAATGAATTGCTTATTTCCTTTACCGATAACTCTTTAAAATAATATAGGATAATAACTTCTCGATATTTGATTGGCAATTTCAATACCTGATTCAGTATGAGATTGGATTCGTTCTTCTTTATAATCAATTCCTCCGGCGTATCTTCTACTTTGCCCTGGTTAACCTGTTGCAACATTTTATCTTTTAATCGCTTATTCCGTGATTGCCAACTTCTTAGGTAGTCTTTACATTTATTGATAGCGATGGAGTAAATCCATGCTTTCAAAGATGATTTTCTTTGGAATGTATCCAACTTCTTATAAATGATCACAAAGACTTCCTGCGTAATATCATCTGTTTCTGCAACGCTATTAACATAGGTGTATATTAATCTTTTTATTTCATTACCATAAATATCCATGATAATATTAATTGCTTCGTTCGGATTTAATTGTAAAATCTCTGTATCACTTCTACCGTATGGCGTAGAATTTATCGAGTTGACCAATCTACTTCCCCCTTCTATAGATGACATCACTAGTTAGACGTAGTGAATATAAAAAATGATTCAAAAATCTACAAAGTTTTAGGATTCTGGACCTAGATCCGGTTCTTTTGCTTCCACACAGAAAAAGACCTGCAGCCAGTGTTTTCATGCCATAAAGCGCTGAGGACAGGTACTAAGCTCCACTTCATCATTCCTAGCATCAATAACTATCTTGCTACAACATTATTCTATTGAACTAGTTTATCATCTTTCTAATTTTTACTCCGGCTAATCTGCTCCACTCATTTTTGATGGAGTGATGTTTAAAAATATATGGAATAAGAGGTATGTTGTTTGCTTATGATTCGGGTATTGGGAGGGAAATCTGGAGAATAAAATACGAAGGAACCACCACATCAAGTAGTCGTTTAAATTCTAGTCACTAGCCATGCCAGATTTTAAACGATACAAGCATTTTTCCCAAAAAAAAAAAGAAAGCATGGAGATGCTTTCTTTCTACTCAATTAGCTCAGCTTCTTGTAAAAATTCTTTCGCCACGAAATCAACCATCATGCCTTCGTTATCCACTTTAGCATTCATCGCTTGCATGGTTTGTTCATCAATTTTACCTTCTAGCAGTTGTAGTACTTCTTCTAATTCTGGATATTTTTCAAGTGTTTCTTCCAATACTAGAGGAAGCGCGTGATAAGGTGGAAAGTAGGATTTATCATCTTCAAGCACTCTTAAATCATATATCTGTAATTGCCCATCCGTTGTGTAGGAATTGATTACATCCACTTCATCATTATCTATGGCACGATACATCATCCCATGATCCATTCCTTTGACGTCTTTAAACTCCAAATCATATTCTTCTTCAAAGCCTGGCAAACCGTCCGGGCGATCAATAAACTCGAAAACAGCTCCAAGTGTATATTGGTCGGATACTTCGGCAAAATCACTAAACGTTTCTACCCCTAGTCGCTCTGCTTCCGCTTCGTCAAATGCAAGTGTGTACGTATTATTAAAGCCAAATGTACCAAATGCAACAATCCCATCCTCGGCCACCAGTTCCTTCGTTTTCGCTAACGTTTCTTCCGCAGTCCCGGGAGTTTCACCATAATACGTGATTACAATCGTACCTGTATAATCAGGTATTATCTGAATACTACCATTCATCATTGCATTCCACACAACATTAGATCCACCAAGATTTTCCCGATATATGACATCTATATCTGTTTTTTCTTCAATTAATTGACCCATAATATTTGATAATATGATACTTTCCGTATTATTTCTTGAACCAACAGTGACCGCATCTTCTGTCTTTAAAATGCATCCTGCTAGCGGAAGAATCGTAATAAAAATAATAACCATTAATAGTAATTTTATCTTATTCATGCTATTTCAACCCTTCTGGTGTAGACCAACGTTCAATCTTATTGAAGGAAAACTCAAGTAAAATCGCTAAGATAGCAGCTGGTATTGCTCCTAAGAATATTAAGCCATCAATCCCTCGGGTAATACCTAAGAATATAAAGTCTCCAAGGCCACCAGCACCAATAAAGGCTGCCAATGTAGCATTCCCCACGTTGATAACAGCTGCTGTACGGATTCCAGCCATTATAATTGGGATGGACAAAGGGAGCTCCACTTTAAATAAGATCATCTTGCTCGTCATCCCCATTCCCTTAGCCGCTTCCAAGGTTGCCCTATCTACATCCTTAATACCTGTATACGTGTTCCGAACAATCGGTAAAAGGGAATATAAAAATAAGGCTGCAATCCCTGTCTTGACACCAATTCCAAAAACAGGTATTAAAAAGCCAAGTACTGCTAGACTGGGAATGGTTTGCATAATACCTGTCCCACCTAATACGAACGGTACGAGCGATGGAACGCGTGTTATAAGAATACCTAAGAAAACACCTAATATAATTGCCATTAACATAGAAAAAAACACGAGTTGGATATGGACAAATGTCGCCTCAAGAACTTCTTGCCAACGCATTTGTGTTTGTTGGACAATTTGTTCCCATAAATTTAAATTATTCATTCACTTCCTCCTCCATTTCTGTCCATTGACTAGATAATGCGGAAAGCAATGTTCCACGAGTCACTAATCCGATTAGTTTTTCGCCCTCATCTACTACCGGAATTATCCCCCGTGAAGCTGTCTGCATCAAAAGAATGGCATCCTTGGCACTTTTTGAGCTATCAAGTAATATCTTAGCAGGAAGCATAATCTCTTCAATTGTTTTAATATCGTCCATTTTCTTCACCAAATCATATGCAGATACAATTCCTAGCATTTTATCCTTCTCGTCAACAATAATTAACAGCATTTTTCTGTGCTTGCGCATCATTGCAAGGGATTTTTCAGGAGATCTATTTGGAAGAGAAGTTAAGACTGAATCCGTCATTACATCTACAACGGACATTAGATCAGGATTTTGGATAATTCGATGCTTACCAATAAACTCTTCGACAAAACCATATGCTGGTTCGTGTAATAATTTTTCCGGGGTATCGAGTTGAAGTAAAGCACCATCTTTCATTATGGCAATTCGATCACCAAGCTTTAACGCCTCATCCATATCATGCGTTACAAAAACAATTGTCTTCTTCAATTTTTGCTGCAAAGAAATTAACTCTCCTTGTAATTGCTCCCGTGTGATGGGATCAAGTGCACCAAATGGTTCATCCATCAAGATAACACTAGGATTGGATGCTAATGCCCTTGCCACACCGACACGCTGTTGTTGTCCACCTGATAATTCTTTAGGATAACGGTTGCTGAATACCTTTGGATCAAGTCCTACCAGTTCCATAAGTTCTTTCACTCGTTCTTTGATATCCTGTTCCTTCCAGCCCTTAAGTTGTGGAACAATCGCAATATTTTTTTCAATCGTATAATGTGGAAATAAGCCAATTTGTTGAATGACATACCCGATATTACGTCGTAACTCTGCTGCATTTAGTTTCGTAACATCTTTTCCATTTATAGAAATCGTGCCCGATGTGTGGGGAATCATTCTATTAATCATTTTCATAGTCGTTGATTTTCCGGATCCACTTGGTCCAATAAGAACAACAAGCTCTCCTTCAGGAATTTCAAAACTGACGGAATCTACTGCTTTAAAACCATCCTTGTAAATTTTGCTTACATTTTCAAATTTTAACATATGTACCTCCTATAGTTTTTTTCTCATAAAAAAAATTTCCCTAAGCACTAGTGTGCGCAGGGAAACCTTTTTTATTAGAAAAGGCTTATGTGGAAAAAATAACTCTGTTTTCAGTATACATCCCAATAGTAATTGGTACAAAGCCCATAAACAGCGAAATACCTCAATATTCCTCACTATTTGCGCAAATAGTGAATATCAAGATGATTTAAGTAATTGATACTCTCTAAGCCTCTTATATCCTCTTGCTCACTGCCATTTATCCAAAACTTGTTTCCTAAAAGTCATTTTTAAGAAAATTTTGGAGAAGAATGTAAAAAAGTGGCATCTTTTCTTAACACAATAGCAAAAAATACTAAAAAAGATGCTTCCTGAATACTATCCGAAGACATCTATAACTTATTGTTTAAATTTGATGGGTGGAGTTCCGTGAATATATCCCGGCGCCGGTTGGAGTGCTGGTTTTTTCCCTAATGCTTTTGGCTCACTTACATATTTAAATTCTCCCTGTCCATCCATGCTCTTTCCGTTTGCCCATCGACCTTCACTGCTCTCTTCACCTAATGAATAGTTCATAAACGAATAGGATACTTCCTGTTTTTCATATTTTTGATTAAACGTAGAAGGTACAATCGGTTTTTGCCTCTGTTCTAATTCCTCGATTGCTGCCATCCACTGATTTTGGTGCATTGTATCGCGGGCAATTAGCCAGGAAAGCATGTCCCTTACACCTTTATCATCCGTCATTTCATAGAGTCTCACTACCTGAAGACGACCCTGTGACTCTGCATTTAAATTTGCTCGGAAATCGGCAAGCAAGTTTCCACTTGCAATAGTATATCGTGCATTAAACGGATAGCCTGCACTATCTGTAGGCGTTGCTCCTAATCCTGAAACGATAGTATGCTGGGGATTCATCCCACCCATTACAGCTCCAATAACCGGATCTTTTGCAGCTTGCTCTTGTTCCTCAATCGGGGCATGATCAAGTAATTGTGCAATCATTGTAGCAAGCATCTCTACATGGGCAATCTCTTCCGTACCAATATCTAAAAGCATATCGCGATATTTTTCTTCACCACGACAATTCCATCCTTGGAAAAGGTACTGCATCATAACGGTTATTTCGCCGAACTTGCCCTCCTAAAACTTCCTGTAGCTTTTTAGCGTAAACTGGGTCGGGCCGATCCGGTTTTGCATTATATTGCAATTCTTTCACATGATAAAACATGATTCCACACTCCTTTTAGTTTTTAAATTAACCTACAACCAACAATTTATACTTTCCATCATATGTAGGATACAACAGTAGATTGTACTAACCACTGACTATTTGGTGTATCAAAAATAAAAATCCCGGAACAATAATCTTTATTAGTTGAAACATAAAAGGGGTTTGAATATGACAATAATGGAATTAGTTCTCAGACTTGCAATAGCTTATGTAACCTTGATTATCCTAACAAGGCTTATGGGTAGAAAAGAGATTTCGCAAATGACCTTTTTTAATTTTGTGTCAGGGATTTCTATAGGTACCATTGGTGCATCCCTTGCAATAGATTCTACGTTAAGTATTCGCAACGGGATTATTTCCTTAATCATTTGGAGCGCATTTACGATTATCCTTGGAATTCTGGACATAAAATTCCCAAATGTTCGCTACACTGTCGAAGGACAACCAAGAATTCTAATTAAAAAGGGAAAAATTATGGAGAGCGAGCTTCGGAAGGTACGTTTGGATGTAGACGCATTAAATGCGCTGTTACGAAAAAAATATGTATTTTCACTTTCAGATGTAGACTATGCAATTTTTGAAACCGATGGCACGCTTTCCGTAATGAAAAAGGAAGTCAATCAACCGTTGAATAAAGGTGATATGAATATTCAACCAACTAAGCCCGTTTTTTCTCTTTATACGGCTGTTATTTCAGATGGGAAAATTAAAAAAGATAATTTAAAAAAGTTAAACCTTGAACAACAATGGGTCATTCAACAATTGCAAGCAGCTGGCATTCCATCTATTTCGGATGTCTTCTATGCTGAAGTGCAAAAAGACGGTACTTTATATATTGATAAGAAAAAAGATATTCTACGTTAAAATAGTTTTCTATATAAAATCCACCTCACTATTTTAACGTAGATCTTTTAAAAAACGATTAGTTGAGTTACCTGTTTGGAAATTCCTTCAGATCAATCGTTACTTTTAAATTTTCGATTATTGGTACAAGATCCATGATAGAAAATCCAGCTGAATACTTAAGTTAACTTTTATGGAATCAACTTGAGTATATACGCTTTCAAATCCACAACACGTCTAAATATCGGTTTCTCGGTAGTTCCTGAAATGATGAGCGGTACAAGTGATTCTTGTTTGTGTAATGAACCGTGTGCTGCACCAGCAAGATGGAATGGTGTAGATTGTGCTTTAAATTCACAACCTGGTTTCGCATTAACGACAATGTAACGTCCTGAATGGGAATGCAATACGCTATGTAACCGAACGAACGCATCAGGATAATCACCATAAGACAATTCTTTTTCCTTTGTCAGATTCAAATCCAAAAGCTGATAATCCCCCTCCATACTCCATGTTTGATGATACACATCCGTATATTCTCCCCCTGGATGAAATTGCAATGAACCTTCTCTCATACCAGATTCGACGTGAATGGAATCTTCGTCCTTCCAGGCTATGATATCGATTCGTTGATCATTTTTGAGCACTTCGGCAATAGTAGACAGTGGAAGTTGTTGATCCAGTACATAAATATAAGCCATTCGCTGGTTTACACATAGGACAAGCTGATCTTTTACGGATACAGGCCGTTCGATGCGCGAAATACGATATTTTTTCAATTGTTTGCGTAAATCAATGATAAAGTCACGGTACCTGCTACCTGTTGGAGATTGACCATTATCTCCCATAACAAGCCATATATTTCGATTGAGTGCTTCCTCCCAACTTGGGTACAGGTTCAATGTTTTTTGAATCTCCCTATCAATCTTGGCGATCCCTTTAATATCCATTGGTCCTTTAAAATGAATACGGGCGTCCATATCCTGAAATATACAGAAAGTAAACCCTGGAAGCTTTCGCTTACGAATTAAATACCTAAGCTCCCGGGCGGTATATTTATAATTTCCGGCAGCTATTTGAGTTGCGACACCCCATGACCTTAGTTTGGAAAAAGTACCTAAGGAGAAAATAGTTGTTGCATCCGTTGTCCATTTACCGTCTTTAAATCGGGTTAATGTACTAAATAACCGCGGTACACGTAATCGTTGTGGTGTGTTCCCGCGATAAACAAAGGAATTAATGGACGCAGAAGGTATCCCTCTGTCAGCTAATTCCTCATAGATCGTAGTAACTTCACTGCTCATATGTTCATTATTCAGTCGGTAGAGCATGTTATGGACAGACCGCCGCATCCCTAGCCTGAACGTCTCCCGGAAACCCGTTCCGTAGTTAATAATCTCTTTTCGGGAATCATCGAACCAGTTTAGACCTGGAATATGATGTTTGTCAGCATATGTACCTGTCAAGAGACTACTGTCGATGGTGACGGACATTGTCGGAAACGAAGTCACCATGTTTGGGATATAACTGCCATTTTCCATTAAAAATTTTAAAGCAGGAGCACGTCCGGTTTGGATAGCTACCTCCAGCGGTTCGGCCATCAATGAATCGATATTCAGCAGAATTACAGGTTTAAACGAAGTTACGTTTTTCTTCATATAATTTTCATCCTCACTATCATAAAGGGTGCCTGTCACTCCCCGAAATATGTTGAAATTTGTCGATGGATATGTAAGTGACAAGTATTAAAAAAGTGGAACAATATAGAGTATCTCTATATTGTTCCACCTTCTTTTAATTATATGACGCATTTTTCAACAAAATAGGACTAAATTTAGGGAGTGACAGGCACTAAATTATTGAAAAATACGATCAATTTTTGCAATCTCGTTCTCTGTTAATTGAACGTCTAATGTTTTCAAATTGTTAAGTACTTGATCTGCACGTTTAGCACCAGGAATCACAGTATCTATCGAATCACGTGTTAAATACCAAGCTAAGACAATATGTGCTACTTCAGCCTGCTTCACATTAGCAATTTCACGAAGTTGTTCCACTTTTTCAAGGTTCTTTTCAAATTCTTCGCCTTGTAGGTGCGGCATGTTGGCACGTAAATCATTAAATTTCATATCTTTATTGTATTTCCCTGCCAATAATCCGGATGCAAGCGGGAAGAATGGAATAAATGAAATATTTTGTTCAGCAGTATATGGAAGTAATGCTTTTTCAGCTGTACGTTGGATTAAATTATATTCTCCTTGATAGACATCAACATATCCATCTCTGTTTGCTTCTTTTAATTGATCCAGTGAAAAGTTGGATAAACCGATTGCTCTGATTTTCCCTTGATCTTTTAACTCTTTTAAAGCTCCAACTGCTTCATATCCTGGTGTAACTCCATCTGGATAATGAATATAATATAAATCGATATAGTCGGTTTGCATCCGTTTTAAGCTATTTTCTACTTCTTGTTTCAGGAAGGCTGGCGTATTATCATTTTGCATTTCCCCGCCGACAAATTTCACTGATCCCTTTGTTGCAAGAATAAGTTCCTCTCTTTTTCCTGTTTCTTTAATTGCTTCACCTACTAATTCTTCAGATCTACCAGGACCATACAGATATGCTGTATCGATAAAATTCACACCATTTTCAACCGCTGTACGAACAAGCTCTTTGCCCGCTTCTTCGTCCAAATTAGGATAAAGATTATGTCCCCCAACCGCATTCGTTCCAAGTCCAATTGGGTTAATATATATTCCTGATTTTCCAAGCTGTGTTTGTTTTGTCATTCCACTTCTCCTCATTTCTAATTTTAATTGAATTTATACTTATTACTGTAACAATATAAGTACTTGTTCTCTAACAAGAGACAGGTTAAACATATGATATAAAACTTCATAGTTACTCATAAAGTTCACCCCGTCTATGAAATTATCTTAAACCACTTCTTAATTGGATACAACAACTCTACATTTTGTTTCATTATTTGAAACTATAGTGATGCTTTTTACAGAAAGTTGATTAAATTATCTCTAAATAAAAAATCGCCTGCTTATTATGCAGGCGACTTTTGTGTTGAATAATTAAATTAGGTTATGCTTTAATCGCTTTCTTAAAATTGGTGATTTCCAGTTCAATCACACTTTTTTTGCAGCAGCTTTTTCTCTTTTGCTGTAGTAATTTGTTCTCTTACCCTTGTAATTTCTGTTTGAATTTCTACCATTTTCTTATCATCAAGACCATAGAATTTCATAGCGAGAAGTGAAATAATCCAACCGAGAATCGGAATACCGAATATTAGAATCAAGGTCGCGATAAGTAATGGAGTTGTTAAATCTTCTCCCAATTGTGGGAACTCATCCTTGTAACCAATCATTGCCACAACAATCCCAACAAGTGCAGGCGCCATTGCAGACATTACTTTATCGATAAAGGAAAAAATAGTTCCCATCATACCTGGTACAAATCTGCCTGTACGATATGTTTCATAATCAGCTACGTCAGCAATCATCGGAATAACGATTGCAGGTGTTAACGTCTCCACTCCACGAAGCAAGCAATAGAGAACGATAAATAGTATCGTAGCAAACCCAATATTTTCAAGTGAGATTGCACTTGGATCAACGAGCAAGAAGAGTGCCATTAGAATGGCCGCTGTGATTAACCCTACCCATGTAGCTTTTACTAATGCATTCTTTAAGCTTGTTTTCGAAGCTAACCGAACACCTAATATAGTAATTAACAGACTTGGTACAATTGTAATCATTGAAAAAGTACCGCTAAGTGCATAGTCCCCTAATACAATCCCGAAAAACATGATATAGACTGCTGGCTGTCTAAGCACCATGGTTGCAACTTTATCTGTGGAAGCAGCGATAACTAACATTTGTAACGGTCTGTTTCCTTTCAGAATCGGCCAGTAATCACGGAATCTTGTTTCTACATTTTCACCAGCAAGTCCGAAGTATTCCTTCCTATCTCTACCCTTAATTGCAAACACTGCCAAAATTGTAAATAATCCAGATAAAATGATGGCAAACGTATTCAATTCCGTAAATAGAGCCATCGTGAAATCACCATGTTTAGCTACTAGATAATTGGCTACGAAAACTTGTCCACCGGTAAATACGACAATATTGTACGCTGCATCGAATGCACTGAACAGTGGACGTTGTTTTGGATCATTCGTTAGTACCGTTTGTGCTGCTTTCGTACATGCCGTTTGAAATGTATAACCGATAATGTAAAAGGCATAAACCAAAATGAAGAACGGTAATTGCCATATTTCAGGTAATAAATGCGTAACATTATACATAATTAGAACGGAGCTAGCCAAAATAACATTCCCAATCACCATCATTGGCCGGAACTTACCAAATTTGGATTCCGTTTTATCAATAACAAAACCAATAATTGGGTCAGTGATAGCATCAAGTACCCGACTAAGCCCGATAACTGCACTAACTACTACAACAGTTAGTCCGGCAATACCGGTCGCATAATAGGCTACGAATCCGATAATGAATAAATACATGTTTGTAGCTGTATTATTTAAAGCAAATAAGCCAATCTGCCATATCTTAGCAGAATTATATTTATTATTTTGTTCAACTGTAGTGCTTGACATGGTTGTTTTCCCCCTTAAGTCTTTTCAAGAATCCCTTCTTATAGGTATTAAAAATTTCTACCCAAATTCCCCTTTACTAAATCGCTTACATTTTGTACTTTTAACAATAAGGTTGTTATTAAATACCCTTTCCCCAAGTTTATTTTGTTTGGTAAACAAACTATTGATACAGGAAATTATAGCTGAAAGCGTTTTATTAATCAAGTGTTTTTTTATACTATTCGAATTACCATTTACCCAATTTGAGGTACATTCGTAATCCAACCATTATGAAGCTTCCAGCAACTGTGGAGAAACAGTATCCAAAATCGATATAAGTTATACGATTACTCCCGCAAAGTTTCCTTTCAATACTTGTTTCTCATTCTGATTTGTGCATACAAAAGATGCCAAAATAGATATTCTATTATTATCTTGCTTTTCATACTTCTCAATCGTTACTTTACAAATAATTGTATCTCCTGTAAAAACTGGTCTCAAAAACTCAAAATTCATCGTACGGGCCAGTACATTGTTATCTCCACCAATTTTTGTTGGCAATGTAGCAGTCAATAACCCTTGAATGACAAGTCTTCCCTTTTCATCTGGGGTTATATGATGAATCCCTTCATCACCTGAAATCTCTATAAATAATTCAACATCCCTTCCTGTAAAAGTCCGTTCAAATGTAATGATATCTCCTACTTTTAATGGCATATAAATCCCTCCAAAATTATTATATCTTATTATCTATTTGAAAACATTTGCTTTTCAATTATCCAATTTAAAATTTGAAATGTCCATCTAATTTATTAATAAGACCTGGTTAAATAACAAAAAAACACCCCCAAGACCTTCGTCTTAAGGATGAGATTAAAGAGCGAACATGTCATCATCAATAAACACTATCACATGTTCCAGGCAATGGTTCATAAAAACAGTGTTGTTTATATTGGCCAGTAAAAGGTTGGTCATACCATGTTGGAGGACACGGACCGTATGGATTAAAGTACCAAAGAGCATACTTCGCTGGATGATTTCTCCAATAATCTAAATTCTGCCTAGCTAATCTTCTCTCAGCTTCCCTTGGTCTTTGATAAAATACATTGCCTTTTTGAACAGCCTCAAAAGAGAAATTCCCTCCTTGTACTTGAAAAATGACATCTTCAATTGTTCTTATATCATTAAAGTCAGTACAATCAGCTATAGCACGGTTAACAATTACATTGCCAACATAGAGCATACCTTGTTTTCCTTCGCCTTCAGCTTCTGCTCGCATCATCCTTGCCATTAAGTCAACGTCTGCACTTCGGTAAGCTACTCTTGCCATTTTTTCACCTCCAAACTATACTATGAAAAAAACCTACATTAATGACCTATAAAATAAGAATCTTCCTAACTATTTTCGCTATTCATTATTACACTACGATTCATCAGATATTTGGTTCCATTTTTCAGCAATGATAACCTTCATCATAGTTTAAAACTATATCAGGATATAGATTTTAAGTGTTACTCTATAAACTTTCTCTCATGCTACACTTACGTTAAATATTAAGAAGAAGAAAGAAGGAATGAAAATGACAAAAACGATTATTAAAGCACCTTTTAGAGCAGATCATGTCGGAAGCTTGCTTCGCCCTCCATCCATTCATGATGCCAGAAAGAAATTTGTGGAAGGCTCCATTTCTTCTGAACAACTACATGCCGTGGAAACGGAAGAAATCAAACGAATCGTAGACAAACAAATTGAAGCTGGACTACAAGCAGTAACAGACGGCGAGTTCCGCCGCAGATTTTGGCACACCGATTTCATGGAATACTTAAATGGTGTGGAAGGTTATATTCCTGACCACGGATATAAATTTGAAGGTGTAGAAACCGAAGCGTATGATGTGCGTATCACTGGTAAAGTTTCCTTCAACCCAGATCATCCGCATTTAAAAGATTTTATTGAATTTAAAGAAATTGTTGGTGATCGTGCTGTAGCAAAAATGACACTTCCAAGCCCTAATCAATTTTTCAACTCTGGTATCCGAAACGAAGAAATTTATCCAACGATTGAGGAATTCTCGCAAGACATTATTCAAGCCTATCGCGATGCAATACAAGCATTCTATGATGCAGGTTGCCGTTATATTCAGCTAGATGATGTGTATATTGCGGGACTTTGTGCACCGAAGCTTCCATTTGCGGAAAGTGATTTGGAAAGAGAAAAATTGATCAATCTAGCATTACAAGTAGCCAATGGTGTATTGGAAGATAAACCAGAGGATTTAATTATTACAACGCACCTTTGTCGTGGAAACTATCAATCAGCTCATGCCTTTGAAGGTCCATATGATCGAATCGCTCCTAGTTTCTTTGCCAAAGAAAAAGTAGACGGTTTCTTCTTAGAATACGATGACGACCGTTCCGGAGATTTCAAACCGCTTGAACATGTACCAGCCGGAGGACCACAAGTCGTATTAGGTGTATTCACATCTAAAAACGGCGAATTAGAAGATAAAGAAGCGATTATTGCCCGTGTTAAAGAAGCTTCCAATTATGTACCATTGGAACAGATTTGTATCAGCCCGCAGTGTGGTTTTGCATCAACACACCACGGCAACAAACTAACAGAAGAACAGCAATGGTCAAAATTGAAATTTATTGTCGATGTATCCAAAGAAATTTGGGGATAAAAAAAGAGATCGATGCATTCTTATAGGAATGCATCGATCTTTTTTTGCATGATTTTATTGACTAATCAAGATAATCTTATAAATACATCATTAATCCAACACATTTAAATGCTGGGTGAATAAACTAAGCAATAATATTAGAAAACGTGGCATTCGCCAAGCCTTTAGGCGAATTGCCTTAGTTGCACTTATGCAGAAAGAAATGTGGATATACTTTCTTTACTGCCAAAAAATACGTAATCTTGGAATGAGGTATTGTATGATACAAGTATCAGGAATTGCTTTTCAACAAAGTAACCTATGGCCTCCTGGAAGTATTGAAAGAGTCATCATTCAACGGATGAATCAAGACCCAATTGTTTATTCCTATTCATCCATCGAAGAGCTTGGTTTCGAACTGACGTTACGGAAAAACATCATTGCAAGTGCAAGAGCCATGAATAATGGTCAGGCACAGTTTGAAGTATTTCGAACATCTTATTGTAATTCCGAGTACTGGCGTTTAACGAGTGCTGGTGGATTTCATTTAAAGGATGGAGTCTTACCGTCTGCTGCAATCCAGGACATTTTCACGAATAGTTCCCTATATGGGTTTGAATGTGCAGTAGCAAAAGTAATAATTTTTTACCATGCTGTTTTAAATAGCATGGATGAAGATTTATTTAATCAGTTATTTCAAAATCTTTATTTGTACAGCTGGCATTTCGATCCAGATCTCGGAATTCATACCGTTGATAGTTACCATTACTTGCCTGGAGACGTTGTCTATTTTAATAATCCGGATGTGAATCCAGATACGTCCTGGTGGAGAGGTGAAAATGCGGTTGATCTAGGTGATGGAACATTTTTTGGACATGGCTTGGGCATAAGGAACGCTGAACAAATGATTCAAGCACTGAATGAAATGAGAAAGCCCGGTAGCAATCGCTCCGCCTATCTGTCAAACATTATCGCAAGGCCGTCATTTAAAAACCTCGCAAATCTTTCTATGTACTCACGAAGCTTAACTTCTTATAAAATCCAACACCCCGCCATTCACCATCATGAAAGTTCCATTTCATGTGATCATTATCTCTTTTTTTTACATCAGTTCTATAATCCACATTAACAAATAAAGAAGATGGAAAAATGGCTTGGAGAAATTCTTATCAAGAATTAAATTCAAAAAGGGTAGGTAATTTAAAGGACATACATATTAATCATATAAAATATGTTGTGTCTTTTCTACTTCAAGTAAAATCAGTTAACAGCTTTTTCTTTTTTCGCCAACAGTAACTAGTATCCTGCTTTCCGCTTTTTTAAAATTGTTCGGTATATCAAAGGACATATTTTCTTCCGGTAATAGATGTTCTTATCATTTTTCTAACAAATGAGTTAGGTCTTACTAATGAACTGTTAATAATCGTATACGGCCATGATTAAGGAAGATAACCGACCAAACGTGGAATGTGCCCGTTTCGTAAAAACAAATTTTGTATTAAAAAAGCTTCTACCCTGGTTTGGGTGGAAGCTTCTTTGGGGTTTGGAGGGGATGATGCCGCGAATTAGGCATGGTCACGCGCTAAATTTCTTACACAATCAAGCTCCCTCCACTGTACGCACGCGCTTCGAAATCAAGCCATGCTTCGGTGAAAATATAAAGCTAATCATAAATACGATTCCTGTTGCGAAGGCCATGGATCCGGATATCGATGTATCAATCCAGGCTGCAACATAGTATCCTGCCACGGCAGAAATAACACCAAATGAACCGCTTAATACGAGCATCACTGCGAGCTTATCTGTCCAGAGGTATGCTGAGGCGGCTGGTGTAATTAGCATTGCAACAACCATGATTGCTCCTACAGCATCAAACGAGGCAACGGTTGTAACGGAAACGAGTCCCATAAATACATAATGCATAAATAGAACTGGAATCCCTAAACTTGCTGCTAATGCTGGGTCAAAGGAAGTGATTTTCCATTCTTTATAAAAGGCAATAATAAAGAAGAGCACGATAGCTAGAACGAATAACAGCAAAGCCGTCGCTACTGGAATCTCACCGATTATCGGTAATGTCATCATTTGGAAAGGAATAAAAGTAATTTCACCCATCAACGCATGCTGTACATCTAAGTGTGCATTACCGACTGAAGTTGAAATTAAGATGACCCCTATTGCGAATAAGGTTGTAAATACAATCCCCATTGCTGCATCATGTTGCACATCTAAAGCATGTAAGCCTTGCACCAGAAAAGTCGTTAAAATCCCAGCCAATATTCCTCCAATTAACATCGCTGTTCCGCTTACTTCGCCGGTAATGATAAATGCAACGACAATCCCTAATAAAACGGTATGACTAATCGCATCAGCCATCATCGCTGTTTTCCGTAAAATAAGGAAGACACCTATAATACCACAGGAAAGACCAACTAAAGACGCTGTTAAAATAATCCATGCTGTATAGGTCACGTTCTTCCCTCCTTCTGCTTCAACACGTTTCCACTATGAAGTTGTGTTCTTTGATGCATCTTAAATTGGATATATTGGATAAATATCCCTTTTTCTTTACCAAAAATAAGTGAAATTACAAAAATAGCCGCACCGACTACAACGATGAATGGACCTGTTGGTAATCCACTTCCCATCGCACTAATTAATGTCCCTGTAGCACCAGCTACTCCACCGAATACAGCGGATAAAACGAGCATTACTCGAAACGATTCTGTCCAATAACGTGCACTAACAGCTGGAATAATTAATAATGCTGCCATTAAAATAACCCCGACAGCTTGAATTCCAATCACGATTGTTGTGACAAGAACAGCAGTATATAACGTATTCATCCCTTTAATCGATAAGCCGATTCCTTTTGCAAATTCTGGATCAAATAAATAGAGCTTCCATTCTTTAAAGCCAACAAAGGCAATGAACAGAACAATTAACGCAAGAACTAACATCGTAATAACATCAGACCGAACCATTGCTGCTGCCTGGCCATAGATAAAACTATCTAGTCCACTTTGATTACCACCAGCAGAACGATTCGCTATCGTTAAGAGCATAATCCCGAGACCATAAAATACAGCTAACACCATACCCATCGCGGAATCCTCGGAAATTCTGCTTGAGCTTGTAATCCATTGGATGAAAAATGCACCGATTAACGCACTAATTGCTGCGCCAATAATAAGAACGAGCAGATTTTTTTCACCAATGATAAGGAAGGCAATGACAACACCGGGTAGTGCCGCATGGGAAAGTGCATCACTCATTAAGTTTTGCCGTTTCCAATAAGCCATACTACCGATTGTGCCTGCAGCAATCCCGAGTATCATCGTACTTAAGATTACCCATCCCGTATTACTATTCCATAGAATCGACAGCATGTTGACGCTCCTCCCCCATCCAGCGCATATTTCCTCCGTAGGTTTCAGCGATATTGTCTCTCGTAAATGTTTGTTCCGTTTTTCCATGTTGGATAATTGTACGATTCAGTAATAGTACATGATCAAAATAATTCGCTACGGTTTGTAAATCATGATGAACAACCATCACTGTTTTCCCTACTGCATTTAGTTCCTTTAAAATGGTCATAATCGCGTGCTCTGTAGCGGCATCAACCCCAGCCAATGGTTCATCCATGAAATAAAGGTCAGCATCTTGCACTAACGCTCGAGCTAAAAACACACGCTGTTGTTGCCCACCGGAAAGCTGACTAATTTGCCGATTTGCAAAGTCTGCCATTCCCATTTTATCTAATGCATCATATGCCTTTTCTTTATGCGAGCGATTCGGCCGTTTCAACCAGCCGATTTGCCCGTATAAACCCATTGTTACCACATCCAGCGCATCTGTTGGGAAATCCCAGTCCACAGATCCGCGCTGTGGCACATAACCTATTCGCTTCTTTGCTTTACTAAATGGAAGGCCGAAGAATTTCACCGAACCTGTTAATGCTGGATGCAAATCTAAAATTATTTTTAATAGCGTTGATTTACCCGCTCCATTCGGTCCGACAATTCCTGTTAATGAACCCTTTTCCACTTCTAAATTAATATCATGGAGCACCGTATTCTTCCGATAAGATGCGGATAAATTTTCCGCCTGTAATATTGGAGTTTCCATATTATTCAACTCCTCCAGCCAACGCGTCATAAATGGTGTTGATATTATGACGGTACATCCCTAAATAGGTTCCTTCTTCACTATCAGTTGCTCCCATCGCATCGGAAAATAACTCTCCACCTAATTCAACATCGACACCATCATTCTGTGCACCTTCTAAAACTGCATCGATGGAACTTGAATTGATACTACTTTCCACAAAAATAGCTGGCACCTGATGTTCTTTTATAATCTCAATAGTTTCATTAATATCGGAAATTCCAACTTCATCTTCCGTACTTAAGCCTTGTAGACCAATTACTTCCATGTCGTGCATTCTACCGAAATATCCAAATGCATCATGTGCTGTAACGAGTACGCGACTACTTTCCGGAATATCCGCTAACTTCTTCGCTTCTTCCTTTAATTCCGCTAACTCCTCAAAATACACTTGTTTATTTTCTTCAAAATAATCCTCGTCGTCTGGCGAATAAGCTTTTAATTCTTCAACAGCTGCTTCCAATGACTCTTCCCATAATTCGAGATCAAACCAGATATGCGGATCAATCGCGCCATCCTCATCTTCTAATAAAACGTCTTCGGAATGGAT
The DNA here is from genome assembly GCF_051262635.1 of Oceanobacillus sp. CF4.6. Lineage (NCBI taxonomy): Bacteria > Bacillati > Bacillota > Bacilli > Caryophanales > Bacillaceae > Oceanobacillus > Oceanobacillus sp. CF4.6. Next base: position 591,740 of record NZ_JBIMEX010000001.1, read on the forward strand.
ATCTCCAATTGCAAGAACGGGTTTCGAATCACCAATTGAATCAAATACTTTTACCATATTTACTTCTAAATTCAAGCCACTATAAAAAATAACTTCCGCTTCATCTACCTTCGCGATATCACTCTGTGTCGGACTGTATAAATGGGGGTCAACGGACGGCCCCATGAGGCTTTCCACTTCTACACGATCGCCACCAATAACCGATAGCGGCTCACCAATTTGCGCAATTGTTGTTAGGATTTTTATTTTGTCATCTTTGGAGTCACTTGTTCCCCCTGTTGATTCTGCATCCGAATTACATGCAGCAAAAAGAATAACCATACCCATTAATGCTGATAGCCACACCTTTTTAGCAAAACCTTTCATTTTGCATCCTCCCTTTAATGTTTCCTTAGGTAAACTTCTATTTATTAGTATCAACTTACTTCTATTATTAGTCGATGTCAAGTGTTTTTGTTACAACTTAATATTTTTCCTTATGGAAACATTTAGAGTGAGTTGAGTGGCGCCGATTTATCAATTGGTGGGATGCATATTGATGTAGTCCTTGTTAATTTTATTTAGAGAAATAGAAACAAGGGCTGGAATATTTTTGTTGAGGCGTCAACAAAAGAGCGATACCTATCATTATAAATTAGTGAAGGTACAACTCTTATTTAATATTTTTACCCGAGTAAATGCTTATTACAATGAACCATCCATTCATTTTTAAAACAACTTTATCGTCTAGCGCCACATAAGAAAACAAAAGTATCTTTCGTTCCATTCATACAACAATGGCAAACGGAGTGCCAATAAAAGTTGTATTCGTTCGAAATCGCAATAAAAGATGTGAATGATTAGCTATATTAGGTACAAACTGTGCGTTAACAGAAACAGAAATCATTCGAAACTATGGGAGGTGCTGGAACATTGAAGTCTTTTTCAAGGCGACAAAATCTCTATTGAAATTACAAAAGGAATTTCAGTAGATCTTATGATTTACTGATCAGTCACACACGACACAGATGACCGCACACTTGGCGGGATGTTTTATGAACTTTGTGACGAAATAAATGAACTTGATTGGGTTGTAACATTACAACAACTAATCGAGCTTCTTGAAGATGCCTTGAATAAAACGAACAAGAAATTCAAAAAGTTAATCAAAAGTCAACTACAGTATTGGTTTGCGGGATTACCTAGTTATATCAAGGTGTACCTGCCTAGTTGAGCTGCGAAAGTTGAGTTAATTGTAAGTTACTTTTATTATTAAATCGGTGTTTTGCAGCTAACCAATAAGATTAGCTTGTCAGAGCCCTGTCACAATCTCACGTCCATCATATGTTAATTAATGGAGGTGATATGGAATGGGCGAAGCAGCTGGAGCAGGCTATGGTTACGGTGGAGGTTTTGCATTTGTAGTTGTGTTATTTATCCTCCTCATTATCGTCGGAGCATCTTTCGGTGGATATGGTGGATACGGTTATTAAAATTTGATAACAAATAAAACGATACGTTAGGAGAGATATATATGGGATACGAGAATGTACCATTCGGCGGATATGGATGCGGTGGACCTGTTGCCGGTGCTGGATATGGCGGACCTGTTGGTGGGGCCGGTTACGGTGCTGGTGGATTCGCGTTAATTGTAGTATTGTTTATCCTTCTAATTATTGTAGGTGCAGTTTGGTTTAAATAACCACACTGTAAAATACGATTAAATAGGAATATAAAAGGCTGCTTCGAGTTTCTTCCACTCGACAGCCTTTTATATTGGAAAATTAAGCTTCTGTTTCCTTTTTCACTTATCTAGAATCAGTATTTCTTATAAACAAGGATACCTTTATTTTTCACCATAAAACAACCGTATCAATGAACATAAGTTAAAATTTTACACAAAACTGTCTAATTGCTGGGCCAATCTCACGTGCGCTAAATACGTGAAACCATCTGCAGTACAACCAGAATTAGACGCATAAAAACAAGCAAGCTCCTTATTGGTAGATTGCTTGTTTTACGCAGAAATAGTAAAACTTAAGAAACACTCACTTTTTGTGCTTCATGTAATTGGAGTGTTCGGACTGATTTAGGTAAAAATCTACGAATCTGAGACGAATTATATCCAACCATTAAACGCTTTCCATCATGAATGATAGGTCTTTTTAAAATACCGGGATTCTCCTGAATAAAGTTGTATAAATCTTTTATTTGCCATTGATCCAAATCAGTAATATACCTATGAAATTCTTTAGAACGCGTTGATATAATCTCTTCTGTTCCATTATCCGTCAATCGAAATATTTCTTTAATTTCCGATAACGTTAATGACTCCGAGAATATATTACGTTCGACAAAGGGAATATCATTTTCCTGTAACCAAATCTTTGCCTTTCTACAGGATGTACAAGCCTGTTTGACATAAAGTGTTAACATTCCATTACTCCTTACTCCGGATTATACTGGTAACCCTTTCAGATATTTCTTCATATGAAGTATCCAATGCTACAGCTAATTCCTTAAACATAATATTTTGTGTGTTGGTCAAAAGACGCAAGTCCTGATCATACAGTTTTCGCTTACTTTTTTTAATCTGCTCACTCTTCAACATGAGCGTATTTACTACTTTAGAAATCTCTTTTCGATCCCCAGTATGTACCAGACGATTATATTCTTTATATCGCTGTCTTGGCTCCTCAATCCATTTGATACCCGGCTGTTGGAACGATTGGAGAATCTTCTCCGCTTCTTCTCTAGCAATTACCGTTATCATGACTACTTTTCCATTTTCAACAGGGGTGTTTATGGTTAATCTAGGATCTGCCTGCGGATGCAGCACATAGTACATCCTCGTAACATCGTGATAGGTTTTTTCACATATATCATCAACCTCACATAAGCCATGTACCGAATAGATAATTACATCTCCAACCTTAAACATTCGTTTCATCCCCCAAATTTATAATAGTCAACCTAGTTTACAATAATAGCTTACTCCAATTTCGCTTTATTGTCAATTAAGTTGACAATAGGCAAAGTGTTTTGTATAGTAAGTATCGAAGAAATGGAGAGGGGTGAATATGGTGGATTTTGAATTAAAAAACCTGGATTTAATTGATGTTTTGAGTGAGCGCCATCTTCAACTTCGGAAAATAACGGAGAGCCTATGGAATGATAGCAGTGATATTTATTTATCCAATTCCGAATGGTTCATTATGGCAAGGATTTATAAAAAACAGCCCACCATTGCGTACGTTTCAAAACATGTGGATATCTCGAGACAAGCAACCCATAAATTCATAATAAGTTTGGAGTCCAAAGGGTTAGTTAAAGTTAGTAATGTAAAAAATAACAAAAAAAATAAATGCATTCAGTTAACCGAATTAGGTGAAGCATGCTATGAAAAAAATGAAGCACTAAAGGCAAATCTGGAGAGGGAAATTGCTGATACTATTGGTAGTGAACAAATAGAACAACTTAAATTAATTCTGAAATCGGATTGGGGAATCTAGTTTCGATCTGTTCCCTGTATTGTTAGAAAAAGGGCAAGCCCTCCATTTGTTCTTGCAATAAAAATAAAAAAACACCCGCAAATGATAAACAGTTGCAGGTGTTTCTATTATTCCAGGGGGAATTCCCCTTATAGTTTAGCTTTTTCCAACTCAACTAGGAAGTTATCGTTCAATACTTTAATAAAGGTTCCTTTCATACCAAGCGAACGTGATTCGAGGACGCCTGCACTTTCCAATTTTCTCAAGGCATTCACAATAACGGAGCGGGTGATACCGGCACGGTCAGCCACTTTGGACGCAACGATTAATCCTTCCACCCCATCCAGCTCTTCAAATATTTGATCAACTGCTTCCATTTCACTGTAAGACAGAGAACTGATGGCCTGCTTCACGATAGCCTGACTGCGAGCTTCGGCTTCAATTTCATCCGTTTTACCGCGTAATATTTCCATACCGACAACGGTTGCCCCATATTCAGACAAAACCAAATCATCTGGACTGAATTCTTTACCCAGTCGTGAAAGGCTTAGCGTGGCCAATCTTCTACCACCACCGATTATAGGAACGATGGTTGTTAACCCAGTTTTATATAATTCTTTGCTTTCTTCAGGAAATGCTGTAAATTCGCTATTAACATCTAAGTTTTCAGCCGTCTCATGTACAGTTGATAAATGATTTGTATAGTCTTCAGGCAATTGACGTTCCTCTAGCATTTGGATCATCCGGTCATTTTCAAATCTATCGTGCAACCCGTATCCTAAAATTTTTCCTTTTCTGCTGATAACTAAAACATTTGCTTCGATCACTTCGGAAAGAGTTCCCGCCATTTCCATAAAGTTTACTTGATTTCCTCCTGCGTTTTGAATATTCGCATTGATTTTTCTCGACTTTGTTAATAAATTCACTTAAATACCTCCAAATGGTCATTTGTTATCATAATATCCTATTTACCTTTTATCTAATACACTTGAGACTCCGGCGAGGAAATTATCGCATTATTTTGTTACATGATGTCTATAGCCTTCCCCTTTCCATATGCACAGAAACCCAAGTATTTAGTTTTATAGACAAATTTCTACCTTAAATAGTAAATATTAATATAATTATCAACAAAAAACAATGTTAAGCTTCTTTTATTCAACAAATTGTAGAATTCAAGTATTTTCTAAGGTGGTTGACAACAGATGAAGGGAGCATCTCCTTCTCAAGGAAAAGCTCCCTTCATCTCTAAGGTGCCTGTCACTCCCCGAATTTTGTTGAAACATGTCGAATTCGGAATTGTCGTAGAGATTTATAGTGTGTATTTAAATTTCCTTTATGATTTCCACCCGATTACCAAAAGGGTCTCTAAACTCAAAACGTTCGAAATTTGGGATTGGAACCGATTCTTTAATTTTAATATCATTTTGCTCCAAAATTCCCCTCCAATAAGAGACATCATCTACGCGATAGGCTAGGTGTGCTTTTGTTTTTGTTCGATCAAAACCATCTTCGGTTCCGATATGTACATCGATGTCGCCAACCTTTAACCAAAATCCGCCCATTGCTTTTAGGGACTCCGGTTTTTCAATTTCAGTTAATCCCAATACCCCACAATAAAAGTTTCTTCCTTCTTCTTCCGCGTTCTTTGGAATAGTAATCTGAGCGTGATGCAAGCCAAGAATCATAAAATTGTCCCCCTTAAATAATCCACCTTATCGTTTAAGACGATAACTGATTAAAATATCTTTCAGTTCAAATCCTGCTTTCATATAAACGTGATTTGCCTTGCTGTTTGAATAATCTACGGATAATCTGATTTCGTTAATTTGTGGGAATGAAAACATATCTGTCAGTACTTCTTTTAATAACACTGTGCCTATACTTTATTTTGAACACTTTTAAAATATTCTCCGTACTGAGCCGATTAATAATTGTTTTCGCATTGTAGTAAGTGTTTGGAAAAGTTTCGTTATGCAATTTTTCAAATGCTTTAAAATTATCACCTTGCTTAAACGATACACTTTTTTTCTCATTCACGCTATTGAAGTTTTGTTTCTGAACTTCTAGGATAAGGTGTTCCCCCCCCGTCCAAATCTAAAATCAACGGAAACTCTTATACTCTATTAATTCTAGCAATATGATTTCCCTTTCTCTAGGGATTCAGCCTTCTTCGACGATGAATCTGCTCATAATGATCTCTTTTCCATACTTCTATCATCCTAGTCATCTGTTCCCTAATCTTTATTTATTGACTTTTCTAAAAAATAAAATTAATCTATGATTAGAGTACATATATCTTTCAGTCACCAATTTCAACAAAATTTGAAAGGGGTTACAACAAATGTATAAAAATGACTTTTACACAAAGGAGATTCACGGCAATTACGAAATTTATGATGTGGGTGATTTTGATTTAGAAGATGGCGGGAAAATACTTGATTGTAAATTAGCATACAAAACTTTTGGAGAGCTAAATGAAGCGAAAGATAATGTAATTGTTATACCTACCTGGTTTGCTGGGACAAGCAACGATTACGAAAGTTATATTGGAGAAGAAAGAGCACTAAACCCAACAAAGTACTTTATTATTGTCATTAATCAAATTGGGAATGGACTTTCCAGTTCGCCACACAATAGTCCCAAACCAATTTCCATGAGCAATTTTCCGAAAGTAAGAATCGGTGATGATGTTCGTGCGCAACATCAACTGATCACTGAGAAATATGGAATTAAAGAAATAGCGCTTGTAGTAGGGGGTTCTATGGGAGCTCAGCAAACGTATGAATGGGCAGTTAGATATCCTGATATGGTAAAACGTGCAGCACCAATTGCCGGAACCGCTAAAAATACGACGCATGATTTTCTATTTACGAAAACGTTAATGGACGCTATCACCTCAGATCCCGGTTGGAATAACGGGAACTATAACTCCAACACAGAAGTGGCTGAAGGTTTAAAAAGACATGCAGATATTTGGTCAGTGATGGGATTGAGCACCGAATTTTATCAACAGGAAAAATGGACACTTTTCGGCGTTGATTCTGCAGAGGAATTTGTATCCGGATTTCTCGAGCCCTTTTTCCAAGGTATGGACCCGAACGCTTTACTAACGATGGCCTGGAAATGGCAGCGTGGAGATGTCAGTAGGATGACAAACGGGAATCTGGAAGAGGCACTTGGAAGAATTAAAGCAAAAGTGTTTGTGATGCCCATCGATGAAGACATGTTTTTCCCGCCAAGAGACTGTAAAGTAGAACAAAACCTAATTCCGAATAGTGAAATAAAGGTCATCCATAGCATTGCCGGACATTTTGGATTATTTGGCGGTGAAGGCACTTACTATCATGATCAAATCGATAAATACCTTAATGAATTATTGGCCATCGCAGTTGCGAATGAAGTTTTTTAAAAATGAAATAGCATAATTGGTCTTTCCCAAGGGATATTTCGATGGTAACCCCATTCTTTTCGATCAACATAGATAGTATATAGATAGTCTCGTGCTATGTAAGGATGTCAGTCCCCACCTTAACACAGGGGACTGACATCCTTTTTCCCATTTAAAACTCTTCATAAACAATTATAACTGGATCGTTAAGTCTGTCATCAGCGCGTTAACTCAGAAAAATATCCATCCTTTATATCAAGCAAAATCAAAGTTTAACCAAAGTCCTCCCTCGAACTTTACCTTCTAAAATATCACTAAGTATTTCTGGAAGATCTGTTAATGAAACTTCATTTACCATCTCATTATTTAATGCGGTTGGTTTCAAATCATCACTGAGACGATTCCATGCTTCTAATCGTTTATCCATCGGGTACATCACCGAATCAATTCCAAGCCAGTTAATACTTCTGGAGATAAACGGAATCACCGTTGTTGCTACTTCTACCCCACCGGCTAATCCACATGTTGCAACAGATCCACCGTATTTTAAAGTCGTAAGGATATATTCTAGTGTTTTTCCACCAACAGGATCCACTGCAGCAGCCCATTTTTTCTCGCGTGCCGGTTGCGCATCTGGAGCTACGATTTCATTGCGATGGATAACTTCTTTCGCTCCTAACTGTTTTAAATAAGCTTCTTGATCTGATTTACCTGTACTTGCTACAACTTCATAGCCTCTATCAGCCAACATATTGACTGCAATACTGCCTACTCCACCTGTAGCACCCGCTACTAAAACAGGACCATCCTCTGGTTTTAATCCAGCATCTTCAAGCTTCTCAACAGATAATGCGGCTGTTAATCCTGCTGTTCCAAGGATCATAGCTTCTTTTAATGATAATCCTTTAGGAAGTGGAACAACCCACGCAGCAGGTACACGCGCGACTTCACTAAATCCGCCAGAATGTCCTGTCCCTAGCTTATAACTGGTGACAATTACTTCATCACCCGCTTTATAACGTGTATCCGTTGATTCAATGACTGTACCTGACAAATCGATTCCAGGTATTAAAGGATAGGATTCTACCAACTGATTCTGAATGCCCACCAAACCATCCTTATAATTCACACTTGAATACGCAACTCGAATGGTTACTTCTCCTTCTGGCAAATCATTCACGGTTAATTGTTTTACATCCAAACATGTTTGATCATCTTTTTTATCCAGTACTAACGCTTGAAATGTATCCATTTTTATCCCATCTCCTTTAAGTATGATTACTAATATCGTATCACATTCATCTTGGAAGACAGTAATGGACTGCTTGTTTAAAAATACGCGTCTAAAAAATAAAAAAAGCACCAAATTCTTTTCCTATAGGTTTCCGTTTGAAGTACAAAGTGGTTTAATGAAACGATAAAAGGCATACAAAGGTATGCCTTTTTTGCTATAATAAGTTATATCGCTTTTAGGGCTATTTGCTACTACAATATTTTAAGGTTTCTATCTATGACAATAGTTATTGTACGGCAAAAATCTGTTACCAATAGAATATTATATATTTATTGCGCTATTGTACCTCCATCAACAACTATTTCAGCGCCTGTGACGAATCGTGCTTCATCTGAAGCTAAGAACAAAGCAGTGTATGCAACATCTTCTGGGTCCCCAATAAAACCTAAAGGAACAGTAGTTTTCATAAATTCGAGTGTTTCTTTAGTTATGGCACTATCAACCATTGGTGTTTGGATAATTCCAGGGTGTATGGAATTCACCCGAATATTATTTGGTGCTAAATTGATAGCAACTGCTTTCGTTAATGCGCGTGTAGCTCCTTTTGAGGACTGATAAGCAAATCCTCCCTGTCTTCCAACAATCGCTGCGATTGAAGAAATATTAATGATTGAACCAGAACCTAATTTTTTCAATTCAGGAGTAACTGCTTTGATACCTAAGAAATTTCCAATAGTATTAACTCTTAATACTTTTTCCCATTCGCTTACTTCTGATTCTTCTAGAGAAGCTTCAGCATTACCTGCTATGCCTGCGTTGTTTACTAAGATATTTACTTGTCCAAAACTTCTAATAGTTTCAGAAACAACGTTTTTCCACTCATCTTCATTTCCTACATCGTGTTTTAAACCAATTACTTTATCCCCGAACTCTACATTAATTTCTTTCACAGTTTTTCTTAATAATTCATCTTGCATATCTGTAGCAACAACGTTTGCCCCTTCTTTTGCAAACAAACGTGCTTCAGCAGCACCTTGTCCACCAGCAGCACCAGTAATAATTGCAACTTTCCCTGTTAATCTCCCCATAAAAATAACCCTTTTCCCATTTAAATTATAGCGCTTACAATTTTCATTTCATCGCTACTAAAATACTTATTCAACATATTTGCTAAGTATGTCCAAATTGGTAAATACGTTTTCAATGTTGAATCATTTGTAAGTAGTTTTTTAAAAATACTGATAAATATTTAGGATATGGGATAAAGATAATATAGTTGGTTTCTTCTATGGAATAGTAAATTTCATTCAAACCTAAGTTAGTTCTCTTGGATGTTCGCAATTAATTTGAATCTCTTAAAAAGCTCTTTAGTATATAGAATTATTGAAATAATTTACCATAATAAAACTCGCCTATTCTCAGACGAGTTTTGCAATCTGTTTATTCACTATAAGTTTTATCTTGACGCTTTTGGCGGTTGGCATTCGTCACATTTACGTTGGTTTTTGTTTTTAAATTTTGTAAATGATTTTTCGAAATCTGTCCCGCACGAACATTTAAATCGTAACTTTTGTGAATAGCCTTGATATTCCGTAGATAACAATTTACTTTCTGAATTTTTTTCAACAAATTCATTAATTTTACCGATTGTCCATCGTTTATTCATTCGCTTACACCTCCATATTTTATCACTAAGCGGAGGCTTTCTTGGCATCCGTTCAATTAGAAAAAATATTGTAATTATCCTAAGTGCTTCATTATACCATGCGCTTGTTCACAAGCAAACAGATCATTAGTTACAAACCTTACTGGATTGTTTTAAAAAGCAATTACGTTGGGGTTACCCTTTTAAAAAGCTTCCTTTTTAATTGTTTGTTGAGAAAGCTGATCACACTCATGAAAAGCAAAGTGCTTGCACCCGAAGCATTTTTTCGCATCCATTTGTAACATGGCGTGATTAATCGCTTCGCCTGTATGATCAAAAAAGTTACTTCCAACAAGATGTCCTGGTACTTTTGGAAATAATTTAGGTGTGATCAAAATAGCAATAAGACAAATCAATGCAGTCATCACACTATATAAACGAAACGTATCCATATGTAAAACAATCTCTCTCATGTTTGCAATAAAACGCTCATGTTTCTTAATATCATGACTCGCAATTTCAAGTTTGCTGGTTTTCTTACTTTATCGGCGGTCATATCGATTAACCAGAAAGGATTGTGCCATAATATCAAATCTAACCTTATTCCGATAAGGGCCCAGAACCAGGTTATATGTAATATTTTATCCAAAAGGTATGTTTCCTATTAATTCTATTTTCCTATTTTAAGTCAACATATAAGTATTAAGAATTATTTAACCTAAATTAATATTCTATCAATATTTCCTATTTATAATAAAAAATAGATTCTAAAATATACTTGCGAGAGGAAGATGAAGTTGAAGAAATTATTATATGTACTAATGATTGTAATGCTTTTTGCTGTTTTAGCGGCATGTGGAGATACAGAGAATCCTACTGAAGATTCAGCTACTGATGGTAATGAAGCAGCAGCAAATGAAACAGATGAAAGCAACTCCTCTAGTGAAGTTGCTGAAGAGGAAACTGAGACACAGTCTATTGACAAACTCTCAATCGGCTTCGTTCCATCTAGGGATCCAGAAGAAATCATTACAGCAACAGAACCTCTGAAAGATTTATTGACTGAAGAATTGACTACTTTAGGTTATGATATCGGCGAAGTAGATATCACAGTTGGTACAAATTATGAAGCGGTTGGAGAAGCACTTTCTGCAGGAACTACAGATATTGGGCTAATACCTGGTGGTACATATGTATTATATGACGATGGTGCTGAAGTTATTTTAACATCAACTCGTGCAGGCTTAACTAATGATTCCGATAATGCAAAAGATTGGAATGATAATAAGCCAACTGAAGACTCGGATGAACAAGTAACCTATTACCGTGCACTAATGATTGCAGGACCATCTGCAAAAGGTCAGGAGCTTGCGGAAAAAGTAAATAACGGAGAAGAATTAACTTTTGATGATGTGAATAGTGCTTCATGGGCTGTTATGTCCTCATCATCTCCAGCAGGATATATTTATCCAGCCTTATGGTTAGGTGATAATTTTGATAAAACAATCACTGATCTTGAAAATGTGGTACAAACAGATTCTTATGGAAGTGCATTTGCTCGTTTAGCTGCAGAACAAACGGATATCATGGTAACCTACGCAGATGCGAGACGTGACAATGTAGACTCTTGGGAAGGTGATTTTGGTCGTGAGGCATCTATCTGGGATGAAACCAATGTCATCGGAGTTACTCCTGGAATCTATAATGACACAATAAGTGTTAGTAAAAATTCAGAAACTATGGATGAAGATTTAAAAGCAGCAATTCAACAGGCATTTATCAATATCGCTCAAACAGATGAAGGGCAAGAAGTAATTTCCATTTATAATCATGAAGGATACCAAGAAGCTACGTCATCAGATTATGATGACGAACGAAAAGCACAAGAAATCGTACAAAGCCTAAACTAATCTAAACATTTTATGTTCCCTTTATGAATAATAATTTTGAAAAATGAGGACATCTTTCTGGTGTTCTCATTTTTCAAGGATGGAGATTTTACATGATAGAATTTATTAATGTTGAAAAAATATATCCAAATAATGTTAAAGCATTGCAAAACATAAATCTAAAAATTGAAAAAGGTGAATTCGTTGCAATCATTGGCCTATCCGGAGCGGGTAAATCTACATTAATTCGCTGTATTAACAGAATGCATGATATTTCCAGTGGAAAATTAATTGTGGATGATATAGAAGTAGGTTCATTAAGAGGAAATGAAATTCGAAAGTTTCGCAAGCGAATCGGAATGATTTTTCAATCTTATAATTTAGTTACCCGTACATCTGTCTTGAAAAATGTACTCGTATCACTTGTCCCAGAGCTTCCTTTATGGAGGAAAATCACAGGATTATTTGCTAAAGAACACAAGATTAAAGCATTAACTGCATTAGATCAAGTTGGAATACTAGACAAAGCCTATGTTCGCGTTGATCAATTATCTGGTGGGCAACAGCAGCGTGTCGCACTTGCCCGAACATTAGCACAAAACCCAGACATTATTTTAGCAGATGAACCGATTGCTTCTCTTGATCCTGTCACATCGAAACTAGTAATGGATGATTTTAAGAAAATCAATCAAGAAATGGAGATTTCAGTCATCATGAATATCCACCATGTTGAGATTGCTTTAGAATATGCTGAACGTATTATTGGTGTTAGAGAAGGACAAATTGTTTACGATGGAAAAGTGGAAGAAGTGACACAAGAGGTGCTTGATTATATTTATAACGGTAATTTTGAAAAAGTAAAGGAAAGTAAGGAAGGAAGGAGATAGTACTTATGTATGATAAAATTTTCCCTCCAAAAATGCTTTCCCTGCCAAATGGAAAAATTATACATGAGAAAAAATCGCGCACACCATTCATATTATTAGCTGTCTTAATTGCTCTCATCTTCTCTATTCAATTTACGGATTTTGATATAAAAGTACTCGTTTTGCGTTGGCAGGAATTTTTTGTAATTGTTGGACAAATGATTCCACCGAAATGGGAATACTTACCCCACCTTTGGAAGCCACTCATGGATACAATTAAGATGTCATTACTTGGTTCAATCATCGGTTCAATTATTGCAATTCCCACTGCTTATTTAGCATCCTCTAACGTAATAAAGAGCAAATGGATAGTTATTACAACAAAATTTTTTCTTAGTATTTTGCGGACAGTCCCAACATTAGTTTCCGCACTCATTGCGACCTTTATCTTTGGTTTGGGCACGCTTGCTGGAACTGTAGCTATCTTACTATTCACGCTCGCATATGTTGGAAAATTACTATATGAACAAATTGAAAACGCTGATATGGGTGCATTTGAAGCAATGGAATCCATTGGCATGACCAGGATGCAAGCTTTTCGATATGCAATTTTCCCACAGATACTACCTAATTACTTGTCCACTTCGATGTTTTGCTTTGAAGGAAATGTACGGTATGCTGCCATTTTAGGTTATGTAGGGGCAGGTGGGATCGGATTATTATTAAATGAAGGGCTTGGTTGGCGTGATTATGCTAGTGTTGGCATGATTCTTTTAATGCTTGCTATAACCGTATTATTAATCGAAACCGTAAGTGAGCACTTTAGAAAAAAGTTAATTTAAAGGGGTACGGATCGTATGGATTTAGTAGAAAAAAAACTCTATGCTTCACCCAAAAATAATCGTTATCTATTAACCGTTACAGCTATTATCTTGATTTTATTTAGCTGGTCTATATCTGCCGTTAATTTGCAAAATATGGATGAAAGCGGCTGGTTAATTGCATCGAATATTATTAAAGGAATTGTGAATCCTGATTTAGAGTTACTATTTAATTTCACTTCTCAAGGTGTGATGTATTTACTGGTGGAAACGATCGCAATTGCTTTTTTAGGAACAATAATTGGGTCTTTTTTGGCAATTCCACTTGCCTTTTTATCTGCGTCAAATGTGGTACCAAAGCCAGTAGCTCTTTTAACTAGATGGTTTTTAATCATTATTCGCACTGTACCAGCACTTGTTTATGGATTAATGTTTATTCGCGTAACAGGTCCAGGGCCATTTGCCGGTGTATTAACAATCGCGTTAGTATCAATTGGGATGCTAGCCAAGTTGTATGTGGACACAATTGAAGATTTAGATATTAGTATTTTAGAGTCAATGACATCGATTGGTTGTAACACCTTTGAAAAAATTCGATATGGTATTATCCCACAATTATTTTCGGTATTTTTATCAATTATGATTTATCGTTTTGATATGAATTTACGAGAAGCCTCCGTGTTGGGCTTAGTTGGAGCAGGCGGAATTGGTGCACCACTTATTTTTGCCATGAATGCTTACCGTTGGACAGAAGTGGGATCCATTCTTATTGGATTAGTAGTATTGATTTTAATCGTGGAGTTATTTTCGAATCGCGTTCGGTCAAAATTAGTGAAAGGTTAAAAACGAGCAGATATCTCTCCCCCATCACTTCATGGCTGGTCTAAATTCCGTATCATATAAGGTACCAACCCCCGAAAGTTAGAGTAGAAAACTAACTTTTGGGGGTAACCACCAAACTGCTCGGTTTTCCGGTTAAAATCTTATGAAAATGAACTTTAATAGTAAGGAAGGGCATACCTTTCATAGATCTGTCTTTAATATAGAAATGGTCTTACCTTTTATGATTATTCAGCTGAAAGTTATACCCCAATGTTTCCGCTTTAGATGAAATTTTAAATCCCATCCCATTTTTAAAATCTAAAATGATTTCATCCGGTAAAGACGCTACCGACCCTTTTGGCACAAAGAAGTTAATCCCCTTTTCTATAAGTACGAAATCATTTTCCTTCGCATTTTCAACAGATAATTCGATGTCCGTTGCAATGGAACACGTACCTACAAACTCAGCCAGAATTCGTATTCCTTCATCTTCTTGGAATGTAACTTGGGATAATTCTTCTACTGCTTTATCGCGGATGTCTATTTTCATCATTTTTCCCCTTTCTTGTTTCAATTGGTCTTGAATACTTTCTGCACTTGACGATAGAATAGGCCTTTATACTTGATGTCCAGCATCCCTGCAACACCTAAGAGTATAGAGATCATAAGAATGAAGAACGTTTTATTTTCCATTTACTTTAACCTCCCATTTCTGTTTTCTGCTCACAAAATGGTATCGATGTAATCATACTTTCATTATACACAATTGCATTGCGGCCAGAAACCATATGAAATTCTACTTTCAAAAAGAAACCCACATATTACGAAAGTTTTAAAATACTACTAACCTCCCTCATATTTGTTCATACTGATGATAATTGCTACAATAGATAAATTAGAAGTACGATACAGGGTGTGAACAGATGCCAAAATTAAGAAATATCATCGTATTATTGTTAATAGCAGGAGGTCTTTGGCATTTTTATGGAGAGGATTTCCAGGATTCCGGTTTTACGGGGGTTTATGAGGAAATTCGAACAGATGTCAATGAAATAAGACAACATCCAACTGTGATTGCTGTGTTAAATACAATAAATCAAGAGATTCAATCATTTATTGCTACGTTAACGGAGGATAAAAAGGATACCGAACAGCCAGCACAACCTGATCCTGAAAAACCCTCTTTAGAGACTCCAGAGGATCAATCGTTTTCAATCCACAATGCTGAAATTGGCGATGAACGTTCCGAGTTGGAACAACATGCAGGTGATCCAATGCGCTCCTCCATGAATGAATATGGAGTTGAGTGGATGACCTATCATGATAATTATCACAACTTTTTCATGGCGGCTTACAATGAGCAGGATAAAGTTACCGGCTTATACACCAATCAAGACTTACTATCCTCTACCGATGGAATTACCTATGACAGTACGAGGGAGTCTGTTTTATCTGTACTAGGTGAACCACTTCAATCAATACGTAAAGGGTTCATCAATATCCAAATTCAAGCCAATGAAGAATATGATACATTTCTTATCGATAACAATTATGTAACTATTTTTTATGACAAGCATGAGAACAGTACGGTGACAGCGATTCAGATAATTAGTGGCGAACTCGAAAATCAAAAAAACGCATACTATCCCGAGCCTAGTGAAGCGTTAAACGAGGGATTGGAATATCAATTATTCGATTTAACAAATGCCGTAAGAGTGAATCACGGACTTTCCGTGTTGGACTGGAACGAGCCATTACGAGAAACAGCTCAGGACCACAGCTCAGATATGGCTGAAAACAACTATTTCAGTCACACAAATCTGGAAGGGCAATCCCCATTTGACCGAATGGCAGAAGATGATATTGTCTTTCGAACTGCGGGAGAAAATCTCGCTGCGGGTCAGCCAAGTAGTATTTTTGCCCATGAAGGCTTAATGAACTCGCTCGGTCATAGAGAAAACATATTGAAAGATGGTTATGAAACACTTGCTGTTGGTGTTTCGTTCGATTCAGATTCAAGACCATATTATACGGAGAATTTTTTGACGGAGTAGTTGGGAGTTACTTCAAAAAACCGAACAGTGCTTATTACTGTTCGGTCACTTACCTTT
Organism: Oceanobacillus sp. CF4.6; assembly: GCF_051262635.1. Classification (NCBI taxonomy): domain Bacteria; kingdom Bacillati; phylum Bacillota; class Bacilli; order Caryophanales; family Bacillaceae; genus Oceanobacillus; species Oceanobacillus sp. CF4.6. Next base: position 607,989 of record NZ_JBIMEX010000001.1, read on the forward strand.
GCAATTCTTTTCATTGTTATATTCCTGTTCCTAAAATTCTAAAAATAACTATTGACAGAAAACGATAACTGTTATATATTATAATAAATTATATAACAACTGTTATATAACATAAAGGAGGAGAAATGATGGAAAATATGTGTTTGACAGCATATCGTGGTTACTTGTCTATTTGTGAAAGATATGGAATGGAATCTGTTAACTTTTATCATTTTATACAGGAATTGACGGAAGACCAGATCAGCGAGTACAGTAAATTGGCTGTTTAAGAGAAAAGGAAGTGTAAAAAACGGAAACTCCATTAGATTTAGAGGCAGAAATCGACGTCAAATAGAAACCCCACTTTTTTATAATCATAAATAGGTGGGGTTTTTGAGTGGATTTAATTTTTTTCAAATGGACAAGGGCCCTTTCCCCATTTAAATTTCAATAAATATCGGAACAATCATTGGCTTTTTCTTCGTTTGAGAATAAGCATATTGCCGTATCGCTTTTTTGATTTGTTTTTTCATTCCATTTCTATTATATTTATTTGCTTCATGTAGCTCGTTAACCGTTTTTAAGGTGATTCGATTAATATCTTTTCGAAGTTCCGCGAAATCACGATCCAAAAAACCACGAGAAATCGTCTCCGGTTCAGAAATAATTTTCCCATCAGCTTTATTCAACGTTAAAATAATCATGAGCATTCCATCCTCTGACAGCTGTTTGCGGTCCCGCAACACAAATTCCCCGACATTACCGACATCTCCACCATCTACGTACGTATTGCCCGCGGCTATTTTCCGGGTTTGACGGGCAATGGAATCTTCAATATCAACGACATCCCCATTATTCATAATAAAAGTGTTTCCTTGCTCAACGCCAACCGATTCAGCGAGCATTCGATGATGATGCAGCATCCTGTATTCTCCGTGAATAGGAATTAAATAGGTTGGTTTCATTAATGTAAGCATCAGTTTGATATCTTCTTGATAACCATGACCAGAAACATGCATTCCCGACGAACTCCCAGATCCATAAATCACTTTTGCCTCAAGCGCAAATAAGTTGTCGACAATACTCGTGACATTTTTCTCATTCCCAGGTATTGGACCTGCAGCAAAGATAACCGTATCTCCAGATAAAATGTCGACACCACGGAAATCTCCTGTGGACAGGCGAGAAAGAGCAGCCATTTGTTCTCCTTGACTCCCCGTGCATAAAATAGCAACCTTTTCGGGATCCATTTTATTGATTTCATGGGGTTCAATTAATATTCCATCTGGAACTGTTAAATAACCACGCTCCATAGCAACCGCTACGACATTAACCATACTTCTTCCCAACAACGCAAGTTTACGACCCATTTTTTGCGCTGCATCCACGACCTGTTGCACACGGCTAATATTGGAAGCAAAGGTAGATATAATAATTTTGCGTTCGGCTTTCATGAACGCTGCGTCTAGATGTTCCCCTACCATTTGTTCGGATGGGGTCCAACCCGGACGTTCCGCATTAGTACTCTCGGATAATAGAAGCAAGACCCCTTCTTTGCCAATTTCGGCCATTTTAAGAATGTCCGAATGCTCATTATTCGCAGGGGTTAAATCGAATTTAAAATCCCCTGTATGTACAACATTACCCTGTGGTGTGCGTAAGACCATTCCCAAGCAATCCGGAATACTATGGTTCACTTTGAAAAAGTTTACAGTCATTTCTCCAATGGTTAAATTTGAGTTTGAGTTAATTTCAATAAGTTCGCTCTCTCTTAGAAGTTTATGCTCTTTCAATTTTAATTCAATTAATCCTAGAGTGAAGCGCGTGGCATAAACAGGTACATTCAACGTTTTTAAGAAGAACGGGATTCCCCCGATATGATCTTCATGACCATGTGTGACAATTAGTGCCCTGACTTTATCCTTATTTTCTACGAAGTAAGCATAATCCGGAATAATCAAATCGACTCCTAATAAACTTTCATCTGCAAATTTATTTCCACAGTCGATAATCACGATATCATTTGAATATTCAATTGCATACATATTTTTCCCGATTTCATGTAAGCCACCTAAGGCGAAGATAGATAGGATGTTCTCGCTTGTACTCATTTTTTTGTCCTCCCACTTTAAATTTTAATCGTAGTATGCCCTTTTGGTTTCCATTTATTAGTAGGGTAACACGGGTAAAAAATCAGGTTTTCTGTCCCCAATCAACTTCAGCATGCATTAGAACCATTACCATTTTTGAAGCATTCGGGGACTGCCTTTCGATACTACTCCCCTTCTTTATCGATTGATATGAGAGAGAATATTTTCCCCCTTTCAAAAAAATCAATTAGCATTTATAATATCTGTAGATGAATAGGAGGAGGTGAACAGCATGGAACAAGATACAGTACTAAAAGAAATTTTAAATGCACTAAACCTGGATAAAAAAATGGATACGTTGAAAACAGAACTTATTTCCAAGTTTGATGGTTTGGAAAACCGTTTTGATGGTTTGGAAAACCGTTTTGGTGGTTTAGAAAGCTGTACAGACGGATTAGAAAAGCGTGTAGAGGAAGGCTTTGCACGGGATCAACAATTTGACCATTTAGGGAAAAAGGTCGATGGCATTCGCGTCGAATTGAATGAAACACAGGAAACAGTGGATTTTTCAGCAACTAAAATTATTGAGCACGAGAAAAAGCTTCGCCACATTAACATGCAGCAAAACTAATTAACCACACGCTGTATGAACTCCCATTTGAGATAAATCTGCCTTCGTTTTTCCCACATCAAAGATACTTTCATTCGATCCAGGAAAAGCGCAGGCTTTTAATTTACAAGTAAAAAATCGTATATTCCTTACTAACAAGGAACCTGTCTCGATACTAACCTTTTTCTCTTGCATCAATAATGATGGTATTCGTTTCAACCAATTCTCGAACTTGTGAAACTTTCACTTCTTTATATCTTCCGTATAATTGATTGAGTGTCACTAATGCTGCATGATTGAGCATTGGAGAATAGGTTAGTTCTAAATCTTTCAACTTTGTGAAAAAGATTTCTATTGTTGTTTTGACTTGTTCGATCACTCATCCGCTCTATGAGTGCCCTTTCTCTTGTTGTTTTACCTCGTTCGGTCACTCATCTGCTCTATGAGTAACGTTTCCCTTGTTGTTTTATCATTTTCGGTCATTCATCGGCTATATGAGAAACATTTATCAAAGTCTTGCTTCAACAAAGAATACATATACAAATCATCAAATTTACCACATGTAAACTCATAATTCCTTAATAATCCTTCTCTGATAAAACCCAACTTTTCTACTAACTTTTGTGACGATAGATTAGGAGGCTCTATTAATGCTTCTATCCGCCTGAAATTCATATGTTCATATCCGTAACTTATTATAGCTTTAACTGCTTCTGCAGCTATGCCTTTCCCCCACTGCTCTTTACTCAATTCAAAGCCTATTTCTGTTCGAAAATGCTGAGAAACATTGTTATGGAAACCGCAACTGCCAATAACAACTGCTTCCTCTTTTAAAGTAATTCCCCATCTAATACCTGTTTTACTTTTTTGAATTGACTGATACCATGAAATCTCATCCAACGCATCGTTTATTGATTTAAAAGGTTCTAATCCATAATACTTCATTACTTCTTCATCAGACAGATAATTCAAAACGCTGTTCGCATCCTCTTTTGTAATTTTTCTTAATACTAATCTTTTAGTCTCAAGTACGGGAAAAGCATCAGAATCTATGGTCATATTTATCTCTCCTCCTTTTAGGTTACTTTATTAGTATCCTGTCATTTTCCAACCGTTACTTTAATATTTTTATTTCTTTCAAGAATTAAAGTTCGATTTTCATATCTGTTCCGTCATATTCTAAAATTTCTACTCTATCCGTCATTTGTATATTTTGTGATGAACCGTTAACCGTTTGTTCAAAACTACTATGTAATTCTTTTCCGATCAACACTCCTGTGTCATCCACCGTTAAAATCAGTTTTATGCTTTTATAGGTTATGGTCTCATTAGAAGATAAAGAATTTTCTAAAGAACTTATTACGTTAGGGTCAGCATCTTCTTGTTTCGCCTTATCCAACTGTTCATTTATTTCAGCAATATTGTTCTGCTTTAGGGATGATAGGTAAGAGTCATTGTAAGCAATCTCGTAAATCGTTAAATCATTTTCCTCTTTTTTCTCTATCTTTTCAATATCATCCGCATTGAGTTCTAGATTCATCACTGATTGCAGGTAATCAGGGTATCCCGTTGCATCTTCATTAATTATTCGCCATTGGGGTTCTTCTGTTAATACCTCATTATCGCTACCAATAAATTGATCATCCCCGTTTATTCTACCAAAACGCTGGTATTGCTTTTTATCTTTTTGAATAATCTCGTTGAGCGTTTTATCATTCCCATCTCCTAACACCAGCTCTGTATGCCAATTAATATAATCAACTTGATCAACAAAAACACCCTCTGTTTCTTGTGTTTGTTTTTCATTCTCGTTTTCTACAACATTAACATAAGAAAATTTCCCGTTTCCAAGCTGAGTAGCTTTATCACTTGCATCTTGAATGGAGGATATATGTTCACTAACATCATTATTCGAACAAGCGGTCAAGATAAAGAAAAAGACAATAAAAATAATTAAAAACACTTTCTTGGTTTTCATAGAACTCCTCCTAATAATTAACATTTCTAAACGCTTACACTTATTAATACGGTTAAAAAGGTGAGAAGTTTCACTAGTTAAACAATCCTGTCAGTTCAGCTAAAAAAAAATAGCCGTATTGACGATATCCCTATTGTATTAACCTGTCCCTACTTGAATAACAATTTCTATTTCATTCTTTCCAGGATTAAATAGTCCTTTGATTTTAATATCGCTATATCGTGTATTTCTGCATACTCAATTAAATGATCATATGCTTTTTGCGGTTCGAGCACAGCTAACCTAATATTGATCCCTTTATTTACTTTTATAATTGCAGCTTTTTTAGCCCATCCAACTCGTATAAATTTCACTTGATTTATTTGATCAGGATAAATTTCCCTTTTGATAATAGATTTATTGAATAATAATAGTTGATATACTAAATAATCAGGGTGGATTGTAAATTTAAACCAAAAAGAAGCTAATAGTATAACTAATAATAAAATAGATGAAAATAGAGATAAAGTGCCTCCATAATAATCTGCTAATACATTCCATAAGGTTACGCTTAAGAAAAAAACAAAAATCGACATTCTTTGTGATCTTACATTATATGCGATTTATCTCACATCCCCTCAAAATATTTTTACTCAATTATTGTTATTGTTCATCACAGTAAATGAATGACTGCTTTGGACCTCCACCGTTTATGTTAATTGCAATTTGCACATATTTTCTAAGTTAGACAGTCTGCCATACCCACAAAATTGAGAAACGATCATACATAGCAACGAACCCGTTTGTCCAAAAAGAATTCACTTATTTTTGTATAAATTCAAACCTAATCTAAAAAGTAATACTAAAAAAGTTAATGCAATTAAAATACCAATTGTATTCCAATCTATTTCTCCATTACGAATTAAACTCACAATTATTACCCCTACAAATACCCCAGCAATACCAGAAAGGAACGTCTTCAATTATCTCAACTCCCATCCTTCTTTTCTGCCAGATAACTCAGAAGCCTTTTATTCAACATTACCATAATATTCCTAACATTATTAGAAAAAAAAGATAGTCAACAAACATTTTTACAGTATTCTTCACCGTATTTCTTTTTCAACATATTTCTCCCAGTTGAACCTACCGATTACCAAAAACCTGACAAAAAAGAGTGTCAACCCTCCTTGGATTAACACTCTGATGCGAAGCTTATTTTAACACCTTACATATTTGCGTTTGAAACCTAACTTCCCTTTATCCATTTGTTTTTGAATACTTTCATGAGCGTTTAAGATACTGCTTTTTTTCTTTTCTCGTTTGACTTCTACTATACCTACTTCCGTTGCGGTCTCCATTGCCTTTTCATTTAGTGGTGAATAGGAAATCCCAACGGTGTATAGAAAATTATTCATCGCAGATTTCGTTCGTTCTGGCGAATCATGAATCGTATTTTTTATTGTTTCGAGCATATTGGAAATCTTGCTTTCAGAAAATTCATTGTCTGGGCGATTCCCTAAAAGCCAACAGTAACAACTCCAGCCCGCTGACATTCTTAGCTCCTCACCGCTGAGGATCCATTTATCGGCTACTTCCCCGGCAATATCTGACTCTGATAATGTTACTGCTACCACATAATCGGACAGCATATAAAAATATGCGCCATCCATCCAAGCGTCAAAATCCGACTCTGTCATGGCTTTTGGGTCTGCAATAATGCCTGCAAAGTACATTGCATCATAGTTGCCTGTAGCATAAAGCTCTTCAGCTAAACGTTGATTTGTTTTTATTTTCTTTGCGATTGGTTTCATAACACCTGTAGCCACGCCAAAAAGCGGCTCATGTGCACCATTGGATATGTACATTTTTTTCATTCTTTCCTTGCCCAACTCTTCAAGCTCCCGCATCACTGTTTCGAAATCCATCGTTTTGTACTTCCTTCCTTCATATAATACGCAGTTTATTCCAAACCTAAAGTATTAATGCTCTTACAATGTAGTAATAATCGGTCCTTCTTTCGTAAGAATAATCGTATGTTCGTATTGAGCCACAAAACTTTCATCGGTTAGGTAGGTCCATCCATCTTCGGATTGGAAAACTTCCTCTTCAAGTGTCGAGATAAAAGGCTCAAAGGCAATGACCATACCATCTATTAAAATTTCGTCATCCCAGCGAGAGAAGTAATTGAAAATATGATCTGGTGCTTCATGAATCGAGCGCCCAACACCGTGTCCAGTAAGATTTTTTATGACAGTTAAGCCATGCTGTTTCGCTACATTGTGTACAGCTTTTCCGAGGGCACTTTTTTTCGAACCTGGTTTTGCCTTCTCAAGTCCAGCGTCGAATGCTTCTTTAACAACGTCACATATTTTCTGCAAAATGACCTCTCCGTTACCAACAACAAAGGAAATTCCAGTATCTGCAAAATACCCGTTTTTAGAACCTGAAACATCAATATTTACAAGGTTCCCTTCTTGAATCGCCCGTTCCCTCGGAATCCCATGCGCTACTTCTTCATTTATGCTAATGCACGTATACCCAGGAAAATCGTATTCTCCTTTTGGTGCAGATTGTGCTCCTGCTTTTTCAAAAATCTCCGCAGCAATTTCATCGAGTTCTTTTGTCGTAATTCCAGGTTTCGTTCGTTGGACTAATTCATCTCGAATTGCTCCACAAATTTTACCAATTTCTTTTAATCCATTAAAATCCTCTTCCGTCTTTGCAATCATATTGGATCCTCACCTTTTAAAGTATGTATTTTATGATTATGATTCCAATTAGATTCTAGCATAAATGGAACGCCTTTTCTTCAACAAAATGACCAGTTTCCAGAATAGCATATATTCAAAACATTTCTTGAAAAGAAGACAATACTTTTGATGATCGTCTTGATCAACTCTTCCACCAGTTTAAGTACGACATTGTACAATCTCTCTTGTTTTGTGCTTTTATGAGTAAGGTAAGTATTATCTATTGGATTTCAACTTATTTTTTTAATGAGTACATTTAAATTCTATAGGTCTTTTTACTTCTAAAAAGAGCAATTATGAAATTGATTCACCTTATCGGATTTTATAATAAAAAAACGCTAAAGGTCTTTCGTTAAGAGATTGCAGTTATTATGAAGATGAAACGCGGCGTAAAGAGAATGGAATAAATCATGTGCGAAGTTATCTAGAGAAGGTTCATGTATAAAATAAACGAGTCTAATTAGATAAGTCAGTTTTCTAAGGTCCTCCATTTCCGAATCATTCACTAGTTACCCAGTAACATAACTAAGATATTAAAAAAATGTCTTAGGTGAATTATACAATGACGACTGAATAACTGTTTTATTTATAGCGTATTTAACAATTACTGATCGAACTGTATCAGTAAACCACCTCGGAGCAAGAGGTGAAACATATATCTCATCAATTAAAATTGGGCTGTTAAAATCATAATTGCAAGCGCATTTACAAATCCAACCATGACCGAACGCGGGACAAATTTCATCATTTTTGCCAGTTTAAATACGCCAAATAATATTTGGATAATACCTGTCAATATGGTTGCAGCTAGTAAATACTGCAATCCATGGTCTGCAATTAAATTGACCATCAGAAGTGCCATTGCACCTGTTGCTCCGGAAATCATTCCCGGTCGACCACCGACAAAAGCAATCACTACTGCAATACAGAATGAAGCGTAAAGGCCAACCATCGGATCAAAACCAGCGATAATCGAGAAGGCAATCGCCTCCGGTATCAGGGCAAATGCTACAACAATTCCCGCTAATACATCTCCTTTAACATTTCCAAACCAATCTTGCTTTAAATCTTGTACTTTCAATTTAGCACCTCTTTTATATTTTATTTTTACAGTAACTTTTGACTCTCACAAAAGTTAAGTTCCGGTTTCAACAAATTGAATCATATCACAGATATTTACAATCACAAAACCGCAAGTAAGCGCGAACATTTCAGTTATTCTCGTTTATTCTCCATTTTTATTCAATTATATGTTGACTTTAACAATAGATATAAAACAGTATATTTGAGTATAACTAGTTATAACTGAGCGTGAACTGGTATAAATCCATAAAAATATTTATATTTTGTGATATGATAATGATAGCTAATAGTTTGGAGGCATCTTTTATGACACATGAAATTATGACCGTCTCACAAGTTGCAGAATATCTGCAATTAAGTGAAATGACAACATATAAATTAGTACAAGAAGGAAAACTGCCCAGTTTTAAAATCGGAAGGCACTGGAGAGTGAAAAAGGAAGATTTAAATGAGTTCATCGAAAAACTAAAAAAAGGAGAGCGAATCTAAACAAACAAAAGACCCTAAATCTATAATCGATGTAGGGTCTTGTTTGCTCAGGTATGTGTTTCGGAAATCTGGGATTTTTTAATTGGGGAAACCAGTGAGCAATTGTTCGTGGTAAGGATGATAAGGAAAGAGTTTTATAGAAAAGCAAAGCTTCACTATTTAAAAAACCTAAGAAGCAGGGATTTAAAAACTACTTCTTAGGTTTGATTTTAAGTACTTATTTTTCCATATTAGCTACTAATCTACCAGTTACTTTATTATCTTCCAGCAACTGAATACCTTCAGGAATTTCATCAAAAGTAATTTCAGTTATTTTAGGATTTACCTTGCCGCTAGCAAACAATTCATAGATATCTTCAATATCTTGTTTCGTACCGCCGTTACTTCCAACAAGTGTTGCTTGTTTTGTTATCAATGAAGTAACATTTAGAGTTGTTTCTAGTTTACCCATACCAACAAGGACTACTTTACCTTGGAAACGAATAGCTTCTAAGGCTTCCCTAGTTGTTACATCAAATCCTGCAAAATCGATAATTACTTCAGGTTCAAATTGTTCAATTTCTTTTGCATCTTCATAGACTCCTGCTGCGCCTAGATCTTCAGCTAATTTACGAGCATTTGGATTTTTGTCAATTGCATAAACAGTAGCTCCTTTTGCAACAGCAGCTTCTAAAGCAATTTGACCTAATCCACCAATACCAATCATACCAACTGTCATACCTTCTTTTACTCCACCTTTAGTAAAAGTTGCATGATAGGAAGTCATACCTGCATCGGTACCAGCAGCTGCTAGGGCAAATGAAACGCCTTCAGGAATCTTGACTAAGTCTTCAGCTGGTGCTAAAACTTTTGTACCGAAGCCACCGTCATACGCATAACCTGGAGCCGTTTTACTTGGGCCAGTAGGGCAGACGGCTACTTTGTCACCAACTTGATAGTCTGTTACACCTTCACCAACTTCACTAATTACACCAGCAACTTCATGGCCCATAATAATAGGCAGTTCACCAAGTAATGCTTTCCAACCTGGATCTCTTAAAACACCAACATCAGAGTGACAGAGCCCTGCCACCTTCAGATCGATTACAACTTTACCAGCTTCAGCCTTCGGATTTTCTTTTTCCACCAATTCTAACGGTTCATTTGTTTCAACAAATTGCCAACCTTTCATGATGATTCCTCCTTTTAAATGGATACATCTAGTATAGACCAAATATAAAGTATTCCCAAATGATTCTCTTCAATTTAGACATATAACACCTTTTCTATTTATCTTCAAAATTTGTGTAACTGCATTATTGATTAAATACCCCGTTTAAGTGCAATATTTATAAAGTTATCTTACCATATATTAGAATTTTTATTTAAAAATAGCCTTGTCATTTAAGGATAAAATCGATCCTAAATTAGACGGATTTTTGTTTGTCATAAATAGTCAATTTTAATGTCATTTGAGTACTATTTTTTGAAAATGCACCTCAAAGCGGAACCCTTTACTAAATAACGAGTAGCTTCTTCGATAGAGGTAACTGGCACCAAAAGTAAAGTCATGAGAATATTTACTCTTTATAAAAATAAACTGCAACCATCATGGCCCCAGTTAAGAAGAAGCATATTGTTTATTCTCTTTTCTTATTGAAAACTTACAGGTTTTACAGGTCACCATTTTTTAATAGACGGTTCGCAATATTTTTGATCCCTTTTTTGTCCTGCAACAAAAAATAACTGAAAGGTGTGAGCAAACGGAACGAGTAAGTATGCCTCCATCCCGGCTTACTTACTCAACTTAACTATTCCGCATCCTAACTTTCAATAATTAACTTAAAAAAATTGCACATACTTATGATATGGTTCTCTTAATGTAGGTAAATTCTATGTAACTCCACATATCCATACCAATGATTCATCGCTTTTTTCACTCAGACAACGTATAATAAGAAAAGCAGAAAAGGAATTCATTTTTCCACTAGTAAAAAAAAGAGGTGTAATTACTTGAAAAAGTTTGAAACAGAATTACCTGAGCAGTACGATTCATTAAAAAAACAGGCCAATTATACGTCTAGCTGGCGAGAGAGATTAGACGCAGTCGAAACATTATCGGCTTATCAACATGACAAAATTATAGATTTATTAAAAAACCGTATGCAGCATGATACTGTCTACAAGGTGCAAATAGCAGCTTACGAAGCACTTGCGGCGTTTGGTGAGGAAGTAGAAAAGCCATCACCTTCACGATTTGATATTATCAAAAACACAGATAAAATTTTCTTACGGGTGAAAAAGAGCCTACCGAAGGACCACACTGTGTCAGACTTTGCGGATAAGCTAAAACGTATGCGATTAGATGTCTATGATGCGTATGAAGGCGACAAAGGGGACCAATTTATGAGCTGGTTAGAGGAACGTTGGTCAAAACTGTAATCATTAATATGGCGATTCATGAAAAAAAGTCACTCTCTTCGAATGTGGAAGGAGTGGCTTTTTTTATCTTTGACTAAGGGTCACCAATGTCAAATGAGTGCCCTTTCTCATGTTATTTTTCCTTTCATTCAGCCTGTCTTTATATTCTTACGTTTTTCATTTTCAGAAATGATATAGGCACAAGTTGCATCTCCTGTAATATTGAGGGACGTTCGCAGCATATCTAATAAACGATCAATACCAATGATTAATGCAATCCCTTCAACTGGCAGGCCTATCTGCGTCAGAACCATGGCAAGCATAATCAATCCAACACCAGGAACACCGGCGGTTCCGATACTGGCCAAGGTAGCAGTTATAATAATCATAATGATATCACTGAATTCCAAAGGTATCGCATACACTTGGGAAATGAATACCGCAGCCGTTGCTTGCATAATCGCTGTTCCGTCCATATTGATGGTAGCACCCAATGGCTGTACGAAACTGCTAATATTTTTATTAACACCTAGGTTTTCCTGTGCTGTTTTCATGGAAATTGGCAATGTTGCACTTGAACTGGCCGTACTGAACGCAACGGACATTGCCGGGAAAAATCCTTTATAGAAATGAAGCGGATTTTCTCTTCCAAGCAGCCAGATTGCCAGACTATACGTAATCCCTGCATGAACAAACAATCCTAAAACAACGGTTCCCATATATGCACCCATCGATCCGACCGCATCTAACCCTGCTCCTCCAATTGCGGATGCAATCAAAGCAAATGCGCCATATGGGGCTGTTTTCATAATAAAATTTACGACTAACATAAGGATTTCATTTGCTTGCTCGAATAAACGATAAATCCCTTTTGTCTTATCCCCTAAGAAGGCGAGTGCAACCCCAATAAAAATAGCAAATGCAATAATCTGCAGCATGGACCCTGTAGCCATAGAAGATAGCGGGTTTGTTGGAATAATATTAACAATCGTCTCCATAATCGGAGGAGCTTCACTCGCTTCATAATTAGCGGTGTTTACATCAAATACTCCCTCCGCACCTGGTTTTATCGCATAAGCTAACGCAAGACTAATACAGAGGGCAAATGCTGTTGTAATCAAAAAAAACGATATGGTCTGAATCCCGATTTTACCAAGCTTTGCCGGTTCACCCAGACCAGCAGACCCAAGAACGATAGATACAAATACGATTGGGACAACTACCATCATAATCAAATTAATGAATATTTGTCCGATTGGATACAGTACATAGTTATCAATAGGAGAAAAAATATTTTCCGGTACAAAGGTTAACGCTAAACCAACAATCACACCAAGACCAAGGGCGATTAATATCTTTTTGGTTAAACTCATTTAGCTACCACCTTTCTTAAAAATGATGAAAATAGCTTCATTCATTTGACAGCAACCGGTATACCTCTGAATTGATTCCCACCCCAAAATGAAATCCCTTCTATTGCCAACCAAAGTTCTTTACCCAACTACAATCGCATAAACCCCCTCCTTTTTTAAAAGCAAATTTTCAATAACTACCTGACTCACACTCATTGAAAGCGATTACATTTATTTTTATAATCATCCTATTGCTAAAACTTCGCATATAGAACTATTTAAATGAATCTTCACAAACGCAGTGTCTGCCCATCACTTTGTTAAGGTAAAGAGATAAATTCATATTCAAACTTCCATACACTCCTTTTAATTACATATCCTTGTAGTAGAATAGAGGTAGAAGCCCACAAATTCAACGCACCTATTTAGTTAAGGGGAATGTAGGAGGAATCTCATGAAATTCGGTATGCGAAAACCAAGCTTGAAGAAGAGAATCTCTGCAAGAACGAGTATCAAACGCCAAGTCGTCCATCGAGCAGGGTTAAAGATGCCAAAAGGCAAAGGATGGATCCGTAACCCAAAGAAATATGCCTATAATAAGGTTTACAACAAAACATCATTTGATCTATTCAAATTGATTAAGAAGTTATTTAAGTGATGAATAATGCCATTCTATCAACTGCTGTTAGATCGAATGGCATTATTATTTTTGAGTTATTTATTTTTCTATAACAGTGCCTGTCCCCCACTTCTTTACTGTTTTAAAGCTATGGGAGACAGTCACTTGAATATTAAGGATAACTATTTACAGACTGAGATTCCCCTAACAACGACAATCGTTTCCTCCGTATGTTAGTCATAAAGGTTGAAAACAATTTTCATAAGTAGAAATACATATATTTGTACACCCATTACTATATAATCGGTATTACACGGTCAAGTTCTGCTGATCTGTGTAATTATAATAAGGGGTTGTTAGTTTTGAACGTTTACAGAAAGAAAAGCCTGTGTCTTATCGTACTCTTAATTCTACTTTTATTGTTGGCCGCATGTGGCGACAATGACACTGTTAATACGGAAAATCAAGAAAGCAGTTCTGCATCCGAGAAAGAAAGTGATGAATCACTGGACGTTGATAAAGGGTTGTTAAACGTTGAAGTGACCCTCCCTCCTAGTTTCTTTGAATCGGAAGAAAAAGATATAGAGACGATTATTGAAGAAGCTGAAGCGGAAGAAGGAATAAAGGAAGTCACCCAAAATAGTGATGGTACCCTGACATACAAAATGTCCAAGTCCAAACATAAAGAGATGATGGAAGATATGGAGTCAGATATCAATAGCACCATAGATGAAATGGAAACTAGTGAAGATTATGTCTCCATACAGGATGTTAAAGCAAATAAATCATTTTCAGAATTCACCATAGTAGTGGACCGCGAAGGATACGAAAACAGTTTTGACGGGTTTGCCTCTTTAGCATTAGGAATGAGCGGCATGCTATATCAGTTATTCGATGGCAAATCACCAGATGAATATAATGTTACAATTACTTTGGAAGATGCAGCGACCGGTGAAGTATTTGATACAGTTGATTATCCCGAAGCTCTTGAAGAAGCAGAGGAAACTACAGAATAAATATAATTGCCTGTTCCTGTTGGAATGGGCTTTTTGTATAACTAAATGGCAAGCAAAACATTGAAAACCGAACAGTGATTGGCACTATTCGGTAAGCGTTAATCAAACATGTTTATAAGCAATTCGAAAACAAGATATGTACATTAGCCCCTGGCACCATAGAGCGGTGTTTAATTTCAAATTTTATTTTCACAAAAAAGTATTTTTATTTATTCCCTTTTGCTTCAAAACCTAATGTCCTTATATTTTAATGTCTATTTCACTAACATACAATATTTCCCATCGTTAAAACCCAATTTTACGTTGTCCACGTATCCTTTCCAAACAGTCTATTATCATTTATACTATTGGTACAAGGAGGTGAAACGCATGGAACAAGAAACGATTCTAAAAGAAATTTTAAACGCACTAAAATTACATGGTGAGCATATGGATAAAAGATTTGACGAAATGGATAAAAAATTTGATAAAAGATTGGACGATTTGAATTCTAAGATGGATGAAGGGTTTACAAAAGTTAATCAAAGGTTCGACCGCTTAGAAAAGAAGGTCGAGGGCAACCGTGTAGAATTAACTGAAACGCAAGAAACCACCGATTTTATATTAAGTAAAACGGCACAACATGAGAAAAAACTTCGCCAACTTTCTGATCAACATCAGTAAAGTACCTCACACTTATTCTAAAACACAACTCCATACGATAATCAAACCGAACAGTTCCTGGCACTGTTCGGTTTTTCCTGTCATCATCTAAAAACTGATTTCATTTTCCTTTATCCATTTGTTGAATACTGTCATGAGCGTTTAGGAAACTACTTTTTTTCTTTTCTCGTTTGACTTCTACTATACCTACTTCCATTGGGTCTCCATTTTTCTTGATATTTTAATGTCTATTTCACTAATATATCTGCATACTCTTTCCTATTAACTCTGCTGGATTAGCAAGATAGACTTTTGGTTTTAAATGTTAGCTCTTTAATAAAACTCTCCAAACTTCCATCGACCTCGACAATCCTCACATCTTTTAGGAAAATCAAAACCTTCCTGTTTATAAAACTGTTGCTCACCAACCGTGAACGTAAACCGATTGCCGCATTCCCAGCATTTAAGAAGCACATCCTGTGGTGCAGAACCCAATAACGCTTCTTGGATTTCTGTTTCTCTTTTTTGCATGGCAATATGATCAATTTCTTGATTGGATTCGATGACTTCTATGCTTGAGCGGATTGCTGCCCTTACCTTTTTATAATCAATCTTTTCCCACGCTTTAAGATAAGGAATGTATTTTCGATCTTTAGTCTCTTTTACTTTTTCTATGAACAAAAGTATCATATTTCGGTTACGGTCTTTTAAATATTCCATATCTGGTAAAGGTCTATTCTCTTCTATCCACGCATCCCATTGCGCTAAAAATTCACCTGAACGCTGATCAGACTCGATTTTCCAACCACGTTCCGTAAAAATTATCAGTGGTAGCTTCCCAAAGTATTCAATGGCTAAAAAGTCATAATCAATCATCCAATCTACTTTTTCTACAATATCAGCTATTTTTTCTGATTTGTAGTAACCGTAGACAGGACATTTATCCAATTCTAATGCCAGAACTTTTTTATCGCGCGAACCTTTTAGAATTTTAGCCAGAAGGGTGCGACCACCTTGCCCAATGATTTCATCAGCAGCTCTTAAAATAGCTAACTTTTCATCTACTGTTAATTCCATTTTCAATTACCTTTCCGAACTTTTCTTCATATAAATCCCTAACCCATATTTTAACAGGTGCTTTCCACTGCTGATTGGGAGCTGGTATATTTTTAATTAAGCTTTTCGGTTTCAACCCTAGTTCTTTTGCCATTTGTATATCTGCTTGATTCAAGCGGCAACGTTTTTTAGCTTCTGCCCAATCGGACTTATTTTTTACCATTTGTTTCAGCCCTTTCAATAATTATCAGTTCTAGGATACTACTTTTTAATTGAAGGAAAAAGTAGTATGCATTGATATTATCCTGATTCGTTTAGATAAGTTGAATATTATTCGTACAGATCTAATCAGATCCACATTTTATGACTTGTTTATTTGTTTTGTCAAAGAGAAATAGTTATTGACAAAACATTATGTATTAGTGCACTATTTAGATAGTACACTAATACAGTTTTTAGGAGGATGATCGATGAATGCTTGGTTGTATTTAACGAAGAAGGAATTTCGGCTCGGTTTACCAGCTTTTCTTATTGCGTTAATTTTATTTTCGGGAATTATAGCTGGAGGGGTTATTGCTAGTAATCAATTTGGATTTGAAGGAGAGTTTATGACAATAGCACTTTCGATTGTTGTAGGTCTTCACACATTTTTTCTTACTTTTTACTTATATTATAGTTTGAATGCAGAAAAAATGCGATTGCATTTATGGCTACATACACCGATGTCTATAGCAGGACTACTCACTTCTAAACTTTTTACAGGAATCGTATTTATGCTTTCAACCTTTATCATTTCAATCATCCTGGCTATGCAAAGTTTCAAGCATACATTCAGCCTATTAAATCAGGATAGTCTCCTTAATAGTGTAGGAGTCACTTCACTTATAATATTAATTACGGCATTGTTTATTGGCTCCGCGTTCCTGTTGTTTTGGTCTGTTTACCTTACTTTCAGTCAAAAATTTAAT
The DNA here is from genome assembly GCF_051262635.1 of Oceanobacillus sp. CF4.6. Classification (NCBI taxonomy): domain Bacteria; kingdom Bacillati; phylum Bacillota; class Bacilli; order Caryophanales; family Bacillaceae; genus Oceanobacillus; species Oceanobacillus sp. CF4.6. Next base: position 625,003 of record NZ_JBIMEX010000001.1, read on the forward strand.
AATTTTATTAGCTTTTTGCTTACGATTGTTCTATTTTTTGTTAGTGCTTGGGCCTATAGCAACTTCCTGAATATATCCTTTGTCCAAACGCTGACGAACTGGGGAGACATTCAAGTAGGAGATATTTTTGTCGGACTTGAAATGAGTTATATTGAGGAATCATTTGAGGTCCAGACGATGAAGGATACAACAGTGTTCTATATTGGTCATTTTGTAAGAGATATATTTTTTGCAATCATCATGTTTATTGCTGCTTGCTGGATCATCGAGCGAAAAGTTGAGGTGTAATTGATGGCACATATATTCCAATCTTCGCAGCCTATTTATCAACAGCTGGCTGAACGGATGAAAAGGCAAATCATACGTGGAGAGTTATCTCCTGGTGATAAGCTTCCTTCTGTTCGGGAAACCGGGATTGAGGTAAGTGTGAATCCGAACACGGTGCAGCGGACATATCGGGAATTGGAAAGCATGCACATTGTTGAAACAAGACGTGGGCAAGGCACATTTGTTACAAAGGATGAATTAGCCCTTGATTCTATACGTGAAAAAATGAAAGCAAAAATGATTACAGATTTTGTTCGGGGAATGCAGGAGATGGGTTATTCAGACGAGGAGACACAGAGCGGATTAATGAATTATTTAAAAGAGAAGGGAGAGGCAAATGCATGATTACGCTAAAGGATGTAACAAAAAGATATGGGAGTAAAAGAGCATTAGATCAAGTGAATTTGGAATTAACACCTGGAAAATTGATTGGTCTTGTTGGAGAAAATGGTAGTGGAAAATCAACAACCCTTAAGCTGATTGCAGGGCTTAATCATCCTACAAAAGGGGAAATTAAGGTAAATGGGAATAAAGTAAACCGAAGAATTGCTCACTCGGTTTCTTATTTGTCAGAGCTTGATGAATATTACAGGTTTTTTAATGTCAGACAATCCATCGCATTTTATGCAAGTCAATTTGAGGATTTTGATCAGGAAAAAGCCTATGAAATTTTGAAATTCATGAAGCTCAACCCAAATGACAAACTGAAACATCTATCAAAAGGAAATCGTGGTCGGTTAAAAATGGTGCTCTCCTTGTCGCGAAATGTACCAGTTATCTTGATGGACGAACCACTATCTGGTCTTGATCCAATGGTCCGTAATTCCATTGTAAAAGGACTGATTTCCTTTATTGACCTAGAAAAGCAACTTGTGCTGATTACAACACATGAAATCCGAGAATTGGAAAATGTCCTGGATGAAGTGATTGTAATTAAAGATGGTTCTCTTATCGGTCACCATAATGTGGAGCAGCTGCGTGAGGAAAAGCATACGAACATTGTTGACTGGATGACGGATATATATGAAAAAAGCAATCGCCATTAGGTGATTGCTTTTTCTGTTAGGCTTGAAAAACGGTACCTCTCCCCCACTGCTTTTACAGTATTAAAGCGATGGGAGCCTGGCACTTGAATCCTATTGCGGTTGCATGGGCTTACCTCTACTTTTCGTTTATTTCTCCTTTACCGAGGAAGTAGTTCTTTCTCTTTCACGCTGTACTGTTGAATTGCATTTCGATAAATCTTCTCGACCTTTTTTACGAAAACAGCCGAAGAATAATTAGAAATGACATCTAATCTTGCATTTTGGCTGAGAAGATCCCTGTGCTTTCGTAATGATTCCAATCCTTTCACAAATTCTTCGTATGAAGAAAACTGCCATCCATTAACCCCATCCACAATCACGTTTTCCAAACAAGCGTCCTTTCGGCAAAGTGCAGGAATCCCATTTGCCATTGCTTCTAAATACGTTAATCCTTGGGTTTCACTATTGGAAGCACTAACAAAGACATCTCCTAATTGGTAATATGCAGATATTTCTTCTGGAAGAACCATTCCTATGAAAATCACTTTATCCGAAAGTCCTAATTCACAAACGTAGTTTTCTAGAAAACTACGATGTGGGCCATCCCCAACAATCAACAAGGTAAAATTGCCCGTTCGTAATGTTGACAGAAAACGGAATATCTCTTCCAGGTTTTTTTCCTTGGCTAATCTTCCAACAGATATAAGCACTCTGTGATTACGAGGGATACCAATCCTGTCTCGCAGTTGTTGTTTCTTAGTATTTTCTACTTCTTTTACATATAATTCCAAATTAATTCCAGTAGGTACAACTTGGATCTTTTGATTAACACCATAATCTTCTAACAAATACCGCACTTTGTCCGTAGGGGCAATCACACACGCGGTATGCTTTAGGATGGTTTTAGTAAACCGTGCCGCCATTGCCTTTCCCCATTTTTTATTCGGTGAGAAATAATGCGTATAATCCTCGTATATGGTGTGATACGTATGTACGATTGGAATATGAAGTTTTTTGGCCATATGCCTAGCCATTTGAAAGGTACTGAATTCACTTTGTGAATGGATAATGTCCGGCTCCCATTCAACTAAATTCTTGAGATATACATTTTCAGTTTTTAATGCTACTCTTGCACCCGGATAGACTTTACCAATTCCTAAAGAACCTATATAGGTTACACCATCCTTCTTAAACGAACGTAACTTTCCTGATAATGTCAGTATTCGTACCTCATGTCCAAGATTAATTAATTCTTGATGTAAATTAACAACAGAAGTTACTACACCATTAATTACTGGAGAATAGCATTCTGTTGTAATTAGAATCTTCATTCTGTTCCTCCCTTTTACGGAAAAGTTTGAATTTAATTTATTATACTAAAAATTAATTAAGTTTTCCTTAAGATAAGATTAAAATAAGTTTACAATTTGTAAAATTTACTAATATTTTATCTTATTCTTAATGCCATGAATAGCACCTGTTCTTATTCTATTACCAGACAACCACCTTTTGATAATCTATCATGTAAAAGTGATAGGAGGAACAATCTCTTCCTCTATCAATGTTTATCTCAAAAGCAAAAGTGAAACAGTAAACTATCAACTAAAAGGAGTGTTCCTATGCCAACCTATAATAAACTCGTACGTGACCGCATCCCGCAAATCATTGAAAATTCCGGTAAAGCTTGTAAGACGGATACACTTAATCATGACCGTTATATTTTGGAGCTGAAGAAAAAGGTAATGGAAGAAGTAGAAGAATACCAACAGGCAGCAACCAAAGAAGATGCACTGGAAGAGCTGGCTGATCTATTAGAATTAATCAATACGCTAGTGAAAGATGTTCATGACTCATCCATGGAAGAATTAGACAAAATTCGATCTGATAAGGCTAAGAAACATGGCGGATATGAGGAGAAAGTCTTTCTTATTGAGGTTGAAGATTAGGTGATTATTTGGTAAAAGAGATTCCGCTGTAATTAATGGAATCTCTTTTATTATTATCTAAGAATTAAACAGTAACCAAAGTATTTGGCCATAGAAACATTCCCGAAAGTATAACCCCTACATTGAGTGGGCTAAGTGAACTAAATTAATCCTCTTTCTCTGTTCCGGTATCTTTGATATAAAACAAGCGAGATAAAACGATACCCAATAAACCAATACCCATAAATAATCCAGCACGGACAATGAGGTCGAGGAAGGCCAGGTCGATAAATACAAGCTTAACAAGTGTCAGGAAAAGTAGACCAATCCCCATAAGGCGGACAGATTTCTTCTGATAGACAAATCCTGCAATCAAACAGCCTGTTGCATAGAGAGCCCAGCCAATCGATATGGACATCACTTCAAAACTCACTGATTGATTTACAGTCAGTGCTGTAATAAGTTTTGTAATAAAGGTCAAATGAATCGTTACGTTTAGTACTACCACTGCCATATGAAAGTAGCGATTGATTTCTGTCCGTACCAAACGGTACAAAATATATAAAGAAATAATCACCCCAATCCATAATAAGGTTTCCAAACTGATTGCCTGATAGAGGATTGGTATTTTCATTAAAAACAGGACATGCGTAGCAAGCAGGACACCTGTCAGTATTTGCTGTACATCATTTTCCACAAACGGTTTTAAGAGAATATGCATGGCATAAAGCGTTCCAATCAATAAAAGCATGTTGAATAAATCCCAACTCCATAGGTCATACAGCGGATCCGCAACAACCATGAATGCGGTTAAAAAATAAATGATCAGTCCGATAAACCTTTGTGCGAAAACATGGAAATAGTACCCTATATACGTGGCAAATAGACCTACAACCAAATACATGGAAAAAATCATATCCGGATTATTCAAGCCTTCAAAAATGATACAAGACAGACCAATCGTTGACAGGACAATGGACAGCGGAAATAATTCTTCCCTTTTCCGCAGATGGGAATAATAGGCAACGGTGCCATATCGAATGGTGACAACAACCAGATAGAGCAGATAATACAGATCCTGATCGATGGCAGCAAAACCGCCTTTTGTCCATAGCAATGTCGCTACAAAACTAGTAAACAGAACAGGAAATGTCCCTCGATTATTTATCTTTTTAAAATAGAGGGTGCCAAAGATCAATTCATGCTGCAGCATCATACCGACTGCCATCCAGACGAAAACAATCGAATCATATTGGAAAGCAGACACGGACAATGTTAGAAAGACAAAATGAAGCAGTACTGCAGCAATATAGAAAAGCTTTTTATATTGCATGCGAACGGCGAAAATTAATAATGCAATATAGAAAAGCAGTTCATAGCCAATCACAAGGAAAATCTCATTTGTATCTGTCTCTCCCTGGACGAGAAATGGAATCAAATAGCCAAATACCGTCATCATGATCCCAATCGCCTCTGATTTATGGCGGTGGGCTAAATAAATTCCCATGGCAACCCAGAGAACATTTAGGAAAAAGGCTAACCCGGCTGGAATCATACCATATAAAATGTGCATCGCAAACGTTGACAACAGAAGAATCGCAACAGAACCGGATACAAGCACCTTTCCTAATGCATGATGATTGCGCTTGATTTGTTTCTCGCCGATGTATAAAAATAAAATTGCAGCAAGAAAACCAATAATAACCCGATTCGTCTCATTTAATATTCCTGCATCGACCGCTACTTTAAATCCCCAAATAACTCCTAATAATAGAATGAAAATAAAAATTCTTGGCAGCCAGACCCTACCAATCAGATTTTCCCAATCAACCGGCTCCTTTCTATGATCCATTGCAGTTTTCATCGGTATTTCAAAAGGTTTGGGCGGTTCGGTGGTTCCTGGCTTTACGATTGGTTGTTTATATTCAGTTGTATGGAGCGTATCCTCTGTTCTTGGCTCTGGCTTCGGCTTGATTGGTTCTTTCTCAGCCAAACGTTGCTCTTGCAGTAACTGAACATCCCTCTCAAGCTGCCTGATTCTCTGCTCTAGCTTCATAACTTTTTCATCTTCCATGGGCTACCTCCCTGACAGTTCCTGTCCCCACTGTCAAATTATGAAATTCCATTCACTAATATACAAGATTTTTCATCAGTAAAAACTCTACTGATTCGAACAGTTGGAAAATAAGTTTGGTTAGAGATTCGATTGGTTAGAAAAAAGTTGATAGAATTATAGTGGAGTTAACTGAAACCCAGGAAACGGCGGATTTCATGTTAAGTAAAATCCCCTTTACCAAATTACACTAATTCTATAGTACTTCTTTTTCTTTTATCGTACAATCGCTTATGAAGTAGTTGTTGATGGTGGTATAACCATGGGTTAAGATTGTGCATTTTAAAAAGAGGCTTGATTAATCAAGTCTCTTTTTCTATTCATTTAAGTCTTGATTATCTCACTCTTTGTTTTCTCATCCATTGTGTGGCTACCCATTTTTCTCCTGCGATGACGGGTGATCCAGCGTGTAAGGTTTGTTCATTCAGGCGTTGATCGGTATAGAAGTATTCAAAGTACACCGCCATCCCTCTCTTCGGTGAAACGGAAAACCCGAGTTCCGGAAAAAGGGTTTCTCCTCCTTGATCGACATCGTTCAAGTACATGATCAACGTGCTGATTCGGTTATTTTTGGAAGCTTTGCTTGCAGCTGAAAAATAATCATAATGAGCTTTGTACTCCTGTCCGGGCGTATAGTTCAGAATTTGAAGCCCTTCTGCGTGTTCGACAGGGATATTCATGATGCTTGCTACCCGTTTTTCAATGGGCTTCAAAATGTCATGTTCTTCATCAAAAAACATACCGCTGCTTGTTCGAAGGTCATTTACTTCCCGGACATCTCCGATTTTTGAACGATGCATGTTATCTTTTGATAATCGGATGAGTTCCTCGCACTCTTCGTCACTTAAAACATTCTCTAAAACTACCACGAGCGGTTCTTCCAGACGGGTAACGATATGAATCTCTCTATCCTCTGTTTGAAATCGATTTCCGACATGATGAAAAATGGTTTGTTCCTTTACCTTTGTCAACGGACATCGACTCCTTCAATAATTTAAATTCCAGAACAGGGCTTTGTATCCAGATGTGCCGTTCCTATATTATTATACTGCAATTTTCCGTTTTTTTAGTAAATTAAGGTGCATTTCGAAAGATTTATTCTTTTTCCAAAATACGCTTCTCTTAATTCTTCCCTACTTACATAATCCGGAAAATGGAGATTTGGGATATCGTGATTCATCCCAGCCTTTACTTTTTGTGAATCAAGATGAAATTTCAGAGGGGTGGGGGATCACCTCATTTCACGTCCCTGCTTCTCTAGATGATGGGACAATGTGTGATGTGACCCCTTGAATTCACGTAAACTTTACACCGATTTATTATTACTATAATACTTAGTTGATAGAATCAAGATAGAATATACAAGAATGGGAGAGATATGAATGAAGAATGTATTTCCACAAAGGGTCGTTATTTCAGCGCTTTCTCTATTAATCGCTGTTGGTAGTCCAATAGCGCCAGTTGGGGCGGTTGCTATGGAAGATGCTGAACAAGAAAAGGAGAGTGTAGGAACCACTTTGCGTGAAGCAGAAACTGGATTCCGCGTATTGCCATATTTACAATCTCCAACAAGTACGTCGATGACGATTAACTGGGTATCAGAATTGGATGAACCTAGTACGATTACTGTAAAAGGTCCTGGAATTGATACGGTCAAGACTTATATGTCAGATCCTTCTTACATGGATTTGATGGAATACACAGACAAGGAATTAGAACAAGAATTAATCTATGATTCTGGTAATGGCATCTTCGAATCGATTCCACAGGGCTCCTGGTTAGAAGCGAATTCCAACTATAAACATTCTGTAGACATTGATGAACTAGAACCGAATTCGACCTATCATTATACAGTAAAACAAGGAACTGAAAGCCATTCTTCCTCCTTTAAAACATATCCAGAAAGCGAAGAGTGGGATGAATTAACTTTAATTGCTTTTTCCGATACGGAAACAGAGCCATATGGAGCTCTAGAACATCGTGAATGGGAATTACATACTACAAACCCGTATGTGGAAGGTTCAGAGGAACGTCCAGGAATGGACTCTCTTTTTAATCAAAAACATGGAAATAAAACACGAAATGGGATGCCTTTAGTTCGTTACCCTCTTGATCAACAAACGGCATTAAATGAAAACTTAGCTCATATTCAAGCGGCTAATCCGGATGCACTTCTTATTGCTGGTGACTTGGCACAAGGTTCAGGATATCAACCTGCTTGGGATGAGTTTTGGCGCCACTTTGCAGGTGATTTTACAAATCTTGCATCAAGCACGCCGTTATTACCTGCTTTAGGAAACTGGGAAACGTACGCATCGATTAATGGTGGGTATGGAAATGATGAAGATCGTTCACCAGCAGTCATTTCCCGTAATAAGTACCATGAATATTTTGATACTCCAGGTGATGCGAACAATCCACAGTATAAAGATTCCTATTATCGAACAGATATTGGACCGGTCACGTTATTAACATTGGATTCAACGAATGGTATACCTGACGAATCAACGAAAACAGAGACATACACAGGTAAAATCTATGGTGAAGATGACTCTATATTAGACGAATCCGTATGGGCAGAACAAGGTGTGGACGGGGATCCATACATGACAACAGATACACAAGGTGAATTTACAGCTGAATCATATAATAACGCTTATACAGAAGTATTCGAAGGGACAACCCCTGACGATTCAGATCTGCCAAACTTCAACCCAGGCACCGAGCAATACAAATGGGCAGAAGAACAATTAAAAGATGCCCGTGAAGAAGGACAAATTATTTTAGTGCAGTTCCATCATGCCCCTTATTCTAGTGGTGTTCATGGGGCCCCACCAAATCATGAGCTTGCGGACAATCAATCTGGTGTCGCAATGAGAGTCTATACACCGTTATTCGAAGCGTACGAGGTAGCTGTTGTGATTTCTGGACATGATGAAATGTTCGAACGTAGCTGGGTCGATCTAAATGATGATGGAAGCGGCTTTCATTCCTATGATGTGGGTGTAGCGGCTGATGGATTACGCGGCGAAAAAATGATTGAAGATGAAAACGGCAATTTTGTGCCACAAAATTATAATACGTACACTGAATGGGCCGCAACCCGAGATGAACCAGAATTATGGACCACGAATGAAAATGGGGTCAAACATTTAATTGACGGCGGGTTGCATTATGGTCATTTACAAATGGACTTTGAAGAAACTGCATGGGGAGCAGAATTAACATTATCACCCGTATATATCTTCCCTATCCTGGACGATAACTACGACTTAATTCACACGGAACGTCGTGTTTATGATGATGTTCAGAAAATCAGTTTTAATAAGAACGGAAAAGTGATACAAAAAGGGAAATCAGATGCATGCGAAAATGCAGAAGAGAAACCAGGGAAACGCGTTGGAGCTTGTAAGTAGGCACTGAGGAAGTTAAGGAAAAGAAGAGAATATCTTTTTAAACAGCATAGATATTAATCTATGCTGTTTTTTTGCGCTATGGTGCCTGTCCCCCACTGCTTTACAGTGTTAAAGCGATGGGGGACAGGCACTTGGATTTTTAGATTGCAATTTTATACGTGCTTCCTTACGACGAAATGGGTTGTTGATGGCTTAATATCCAAAATTAACAGCTCCCCTTCGATAACTTTATAATTACTATATTATATCATTTTTAAATATGTACACAATTGAAAAAGGGGTCTATCCTCATAGTCAAGTGGTAAAATAAAAAGCTAAGAAAAGGTGGATTTCCTATTCCTAACTAGCATGATAGCCACGTGGATAGTCCCCAAATAATTTATCTAAAATCCGAATTCAAAGAACTAAATGTAATCTAATAACGTTAAAAGGTAAAATATGTTGAATTTATGTTGGGAATTTGTCTTTTATCCTATAATCTAACCCATATGAGTGAACCAATAAGTAAAAATCCCTACATATTGCTAGCAACTTACCTAGCAATAAAAACCGGGTTGATAGGATACAAATCAGCTTTTATTGTTAAACAAGTAATTCATGATCCCCTCAAAAAAAGCAACATTATCTGTAACAACAAAAACTGGCAAAAGCATAATTGCTAAAATCACCGACACATTAGCTATAATAAACTTTACAAAGCCATTTGCAATTGTTTTCAATGGTCATTCCCCTTTCAAAACTGAAAAAACTTCTCTCATTCTTCTGCTAATGTTTCTGATCATTTCAATATCCATAACTTCAATTTGGCAAGGACCAATTCTTGAAGAAATGCAAACTGTTTTATACGTATTGCCACAGTAATACAAATACTATTAAATAAAACATCCCCAAATAAAATAGGATAACACCATTATACATGACCTGTTCTAATTTGTATATTTCGAATTATCAGATTTATGATAAAAATGTTCACAATTAGAAAAAGATAATGTGGACTTCAATCGTTTGGGGGCTTACTATTAGCAAATGAAAAAGTGCCCAGATCAAAGTATCTAAGCGCCTTAACTATATACTCAACAATTCAACGATGGATCGCCAAATTGAGGGAATGTACACAGGCGATTATTTGGCTGAGAAGAAAGGGATTGTACCATTTTTAAAAGTGGATAAAGGTCTTGCTGAGGAAAAAGATGGCGTGCAGCTGATGAAACCAATCACAAACCTCGACAAGACATTAACGCGTGCGAATGAACGTCATATTTTTGGTACGAAAATGCGCTCCGTTATTAAAGAAGCCAACCCGGAAAGCATCAAGGCAGTCGTTGACCAGCAATTTGAAATCGGAAAACAAATTATTGCTGCTGGTTTGGTCCCAATTATTGAACCAGAAGTTGATATTAACAGCCCAGAAAAGGAAAAATGCGAAGAAATTCTAAAAGCGGAGATCCTTCGTCATCTCGATAACTTGAATAATGATGAGCATGTGATGTTAAAATTAACAATTCCTACAAAGAAGAATTTGTATAAGGAGTTAATCGAACATTCGATGGTAGTTCGTGTCGTGGCACTTTCTGGCGGGTATTCCACAGACGTGGCAAATGAAAAACTAAAAGCAAATGATGGCCTCATCGCCAGCTTCTCTAGGGCGTTAAGCCAGGATCTCAATGTCAACCAAACCAATGAAACGTTTAATGCAGCACTGGAAAAAGCTGTGAAATCAATTTATGAGGCCTCTGTTTAGAATAGAGACATAGATTATAAGGTGCCTGTGCCCCACTACATTAAAGTGCTAAAGCAGTGGGGGACAGGCACCAGATTACTTGCTATAAATACATTGGAGCTTTTCTATGAATCAACGAATTCGAATGATTTGGAATCAGCGGACAACATTACCATTACGCCATGGGGGAGATTTATGGATTGCCGAAGATGGCAATGGCACTGACAGGATTATAGGAATCACACCGGAAGGAGATTCATACGTTTTCGCCGAAAATATGCTGAATAACTCTGAGTGGCTGGACCGACCTTTTCTCCTGATGGCCAAACTTTTTTCGTAAATATCCAATCGCCAGGTTTAACCCTTGCCATTTGGGGTCCTTTCGCACATAGAAATTCTGGAAACCAGCGTAGAATGGGACATGCAGCACCACCGAAAAATTATGAACCTAAAATTTCAGACAATCTTGCAGCCTTTGCTGAAATCCAAGGAATGTCAAACCTCGAAGTCGCAGCATACCAACGCCACGGTATCCCAATTATCTAAAAATAAGCACTAGAAGAAGCATGGGGACGGTTCTCATGCTTCTTTTTTATTTAGAAACGGATGTGATATTATAAATTTCCACGAAAAGCTTGATATGGTAGTCCCTTTCATTTTCGTTTAACTTGAATATATTAATACTGAGTAAGCTTACTTCAATTTATTTTGAGGAGTGTGAAAAGTATGTCTAACAGCACGAACAATTATGGTAGTGGATTTGCATTGATTGTTGTATTGTTTATCCTATTGATTATTATTGGAGCATCATGGCACTAAAATAAAAGTTAAAAAAAAGAAGAAGCTGGATTGCAATTCAGCTTCTTCTTTTTTGTATCCGTTATTGCAAAAACAAGAAAACTTTTTGAATTTCATTTAAACAAGCTATACCAAACTGTACGAAAAGCGAAGATTATATTACGGAGGATTGCTTATGGTGTCTGTTATATACAAATGGATTAGACTTAAACTGAATCACCGTTTATTAAACAATATTGGGGGGCGAGAGATTTTATCACTTGTCTCTACTCGATTGAACCTCATCTTCTTCATTATTATCGATATATAAACTTGAAATAAATATAGCAATTTTTGAAAGTTTCTCCACATCCAAATCAAGATTTTCCAAAAAATTAAAAGGTGATTTGGGTGGTCTAGACGTTGGTTGATCTTTCCTGATTTCTAATAAAATTTCATTCAATAATTGTTCTTGCTGTTCTATTTTCTCGTATAACTGTTCCGATGATTTATTCCCATCCGTTTGTTGATTAGACATTTTCCTTCTCCTCTTTTCTAATAAAATTTCATTCAATAATCGTTCTTGCTGTTGTATTTTCTCGTATAACTGTTTTGTCGATCTATCCTTATCCGATTGTTGATTAGACATTTTATCTCTCCCTTATTTTTAATAAACTGCCATTAAAAGACAATCTAAAATATGTTATGTTTACCGTTTGTTCGATGTATAGACAAACATTTAAACCTTCTTAAGAAATTGCTTTTATGCGTAAAAGAGGCTGCAAATGTTGGTCCTGAAAATAAAGTTTAAATATATTATAGATTTCCACGAAAAGCTTAATACGGTTGCCGCTATCATTTTCGTTTTACATGAATATATTAATACTGAGTAAGCTTACTTCAATCTATTTTGAGGAGTGTGAAAAGTATGTCTGACGGTTATGGAAAAGGAAATAAAGGATCTGGATTTGCATTGATTGTTGTATTGTTTATCCTATTGATTATTATTGGAGCATCATACGTCTACTAAAATAGAAGTTGACGTTAAGAAGAAGCTGAATTGTAATTCAGCTTCTTCTTTTACTTCCATTTTCATTAGCATTTTCTTACTAATTATCATCTGATTAACGCCGTCATTTTTTGATGACTTCGCGCATTTACTATTCAGGAACATGCCCAAAAAAGCGGGGTAAATAGCCGCCCGCCTTTCCAACTCTACCTATTTAAAAAGCTTGATCAACGCTCGGCACCACTTGCTTCCTCTTTTTCTGCCTGAAATATAATCCCCCATCTTCTCGAGCAATGCAGAGGTAGCTTTTGACATGATCCAGATTCACTACTTATTAATCCCATCTACTCTCTCCAGCAGCCACTCCGTAACATCCTTTTTATTTTAAATACCAATTAAATGTTTCGTTGGATATGTTTTATACTTAACGGTAGCACCTTTTTGTTTTAAAAATTGATAATTAATCCGAGAATTGGAAAATGTCCTGGATGAAGTGATTGCAATTAAAGATGGTTCTGTTGTCGGTCACCATAATGTGGAACAGCTGCGTGAGGGAAAGCATACGAACATTGTTGACTGGATGACGGATATATGCATACCTCTTTGGATTTCAATGACTTTATCTTTTGTAAGTTCAACAGACTCTACGACAAATTTCACTTCCATACCTTAATTATACTCCAACTTTTGGGACGCACCACAATTTCTTGTCCGTCTGCATTTCCTATCCCTTTATTACAATTCAAGGCATATAACTATAACATTATTCCAATTATTGTTACAATTTGATTATGAAGGCACAACGATTACAGTAGAGGAGTGGAAATGATGAAGCAAAATCAATTTGAAAAGATCAAAAACGGAAAAGGGTTTATCGCAGCACTGGATCAAAGTGGTGGTAGCACACCAAAGGCACTTGCTGCTTACGGTATTACAGATGAAGCGTTCTCCAATGAAGATGAAATGTTTGATTTGGTTCACGAAATGCGGACACGGATAATTACCTCGCCTGCATTTGATTCCAACCACATCCTGGGAGCCATTTTATTTGAACAAACGATGGATCGCCAAATTGAGGGAATGTACACAGGCGATTATTTGGCTGAGAAGAAAGGTATTGTACCTTTTTTAAAAGTGGATAAAGGTCTTGCTGAGGAAAAAGATGGCGTGCAGCTGATGAAACCAATCACAAACTTAGACAAAACATTGACGCGTGCGAATGAACGGCATATTTTTGGTACGAAAATGCGCTCCGTTATTAAAGAAGCCAACCCGGAAAGCATCAAGGCAGTCGTTGACCAGCAATTTGAAATCGGAAAACAAATTATTGCTGCTGGTTTGGTTCCAATTATTGAACCAGAAGTTGATATTAACAGCCCTGAAAAGGAAAAATGCGAGGAAATTCTAAAAGCGGAGATTCTTCGTCATCTCGATAACTTGAATAATGATGAGTATGTGATGTTAAAATTAACAATTCCTACAAAGAAGAATTTGTATAAGGAGTTAATCCATCATTCGATGGTAGTTCGTGTCGTAGCACTTTCTGGCGGGTATTCCACAGACGTGGCAAATGAAAAACTAAAAACAAATGATGGTCTCATCGCCAGCTTCTCTAGAGCGTTAAGCCAGGATCTCAATGTCAACCAAACCAATGAAACGTTTAATGCAACACTGGAAAAAGCTGTGAAATCAATTTATGAGGCATCTGTTTAGAATAGAGACATAGATTATAAGGTGCTTGTCCCCCACTACATTAGTGCTCAAGCAGTGGGGGACAGACACCAGATTTCTATAGTTATATTTCTCGATTATCAGCTCTAGCTTTTTTCGCTTTATTTTTATGTGCTTGATTTGCCTTTGCACTACCACTACCAATTTCTTTTGAGAACTCAGAATCTCGTTTGCTGGAATCAAAACCCTGCTTATTCTTTTGTTGTGGATCATTTTTCTTTGTTCTTTTTGCCATGTGATTTCACTCCTCATTTTCTTTAGTATGAGAAGAGGAAATGAAAATATACGCAGAACCCTTTTCAGTTAAAAGCATATGCGTTCACACTTGTAACTGTTTTTGCAAAGCAACAGGGACAGTGTACCTTGGACTACAATAAGATGGTCAGATTGGAACAGTGAACTGACCCCTTTGGCCCGCTTGAATCTCCTTTTTCCTATCATTTCATTTTTCCTGGCAACGCATGAATCGATTCAATCAATTGATTCAGCTTTTCCTCGACACGGTGGAGCAGATAAAATGTAACCGCGATTGGAAAGCCTACCTCAGTCATGAATGGTATCCAGGTTTCCATGTGAATTCCCTCCTTATCAAAACATGACTAGAGGCAAAGCCACTAGTCATGTTTTTTATAATAAAGCTCCATTATCCCTGAAGCCTTCTAATTTAATTAACCTAATTCAATATCTTCCACAATACGCTCAACCAAACGAGCGCTCTTCTTCTCAATAAGATCGCCGCCAGTGGATGTAAATGCATTCTGTGCAATGATCTCATCCATCGCTGCATGTACAGATGCTACATTGACAGGTTCAATAGGCTTGTCCAGTGAATACGTAACAATTTTGCCGTCTTGATTCGTAAATTTCATTTCTAATTTTTTCATGGTTAGCCCTCCTTTCTATTTAATAGACTCAAATTACTACGCCTCTCGAATATCTGCTGTGTCCTTACGATTAATGTTGTAAAGGGCACGCTCCTGTAGGTCTACTAAAGCTGTTGAAATTGCGTAAAGCTGATCTGCGGTTGCACTGGTTTTTACGTTGTTGAAACTTTTGGACTTGAAGATTGGTGAACCTGATTCAGAATCAATCCCATCTTGAAGTACCAACTGCAACGTTGATTTTGTTATATCTGCTACTGCCATGTTTCTCACCTCCCTTTCACAATTACAATCGAAATGAAATCAGATGAGGGGGTGTGAAGTGGAGAAATTTTTTAAATTTTATTGTTATATTTAGGGAAGATATGTGCCTGTTTCCCACAGCTTTACAGTACTAAAGCGGCGGGGTCACATCAGGCACTTGAATGCAAAATAAAACAGCATTAGAGAGCAATCCCTAATACTGTTTTAAAAAATACCTCATATTTATTTCCCTTTAACCATACTTGACATCACTTACAATCTCAGACAACAATCCTTTCAAATCCGTTATCGTATTCTGTATACTATCCAAACGAACTGTATGAACTTCGATGTACTTTTCCGGCTATGGTTCCCCACTACTTTACTATGTTAAAGCGATGGGGGGCAGGCACTTGAATTCATAAGATGGTCAGATTGGAACAGTGAACCTGTCCCCCTTTGGCTCGCTTATGGTAACTTTATAACTATACACTATCAGTTAAGTTGTACATTTTATAGTACAGCCTATAATACTCAGATGGGCTTCATTTCGTCTTCATACTCTTCTGCAAAACACATAAACCAATATCCCAATTGGTCGGTCTTAGCAATTGCTTCTCTGCATTCTCTTTTGCCGGATGAATCAAAATACCAAGCTTCAATTCTTTCAATTTCGTCACTAGCATCATAATACCTATATATCATTAATACATTTGACTTTTGGATTAAATTCTTATGTAGAACATATTCATTCAAAACAGGTATCCGTTCCATTGATTCAACATACTGAATGCCGATGACATTGTGAGGAAAGTATCCATCTTCCGTTTCTGAAAACAGCTTTTCAATTGTCTCTACATCCTTCCTCCACAAGCTCTCCCTCTCCAGATGTAATGCAAGGTACTGATAATTTACTTTATCCTCCCTTTGATCCCACTTCCACCAGGATAAATCCATCGGCCGCGATCTTCCTTTTAAACGATCGAATTTAGAATCCTCTATAAAGGCATGAAACCCAAGATATTCACCAAGAGTTGCAAAATAGTCAACTTCTCTTTTCGTTAACATAGATCGATTATGCTCACTAGACAAGTTCATTCTTCTGTAGTTTCGTACATATCCTTCAAAGTACTGCATTAAATCTAGATACTTTTTTCCCAAGATACTTGTCTCCTTCTCTTCTAGATGTTTACTATATTATCTTTTAATAATATTCTAACAAATAAACGATAATGTTGTATTAACAAACCGATTCGCAATCAATATAACTGTCTCTCATTAATACAATTGAAATGACCACCGCAAAAGTGGCATAATTATAAAAAATCTTTTACTCTGATTACAGCCAATGAAATGTACCACTCGAGACATGTTTTTTACCACCGGGTGACATAGATTGTACCAGTGAGTGACAAAGCCTGTACCACTTCATATGTTTTGTATAATTAATGAGCACGCCTAGTGGTGTGACATTGCTTATACAGGAGTGTTTTATATAATTAATTACCGAAAGATATTAGAACTACACGCTGTGGGGGATCAGTTCGAGGGGCATTATCGCAAGTACGGGGAACACTCATCAAAATATTTTGTGCATTACTAGCCAGTGGCTCTCTCCCCCGCACTTATTTTTAAATGGATTTAGATTTATATCAATGAATGGGATAGTGATAAAAATGGCATAGAAAAAAGGAGGTTAACTTCCTTTAAACTTACTTTGATAATAAATCTATTAAGTGTTCAATTTTCATAAACAATTCATCAAAAGTAATAACTATGACATTTTTTAATTCTTTTCTATAAAGTTCAAATGAATGTTTTAGGGCAGGATTATCCAATGTATCAAATCTTCCCGAGATTACTACACAGCTTGGATTTATTACATCAAAATCAAAGGGTTTCTGACTTTTGATGTTGTTAACTATTATTTGTGCATATTCACTTTGGAGAGATCCTTTGTATGTCAGCACCTGACTAACTGCACCAGCCAAATCCTTGTGTACAGAATGTACCCCTGCTCTATATTCAGTTGTATTTAACAAGGTAGTGGAAGGGGTTTTAATTTCTATTAAAACTGCATCTTTTGAAAATGGATTAGTGTACAGAAAGTCCACAACTTTACCTTTATCATTATTTGTGGTTTTCCCTCCAACATAAGCCTCATTATCAATAAGTACTGTTGGGTTAGAGAATATTTGACTTAAAATCCAAGTATTTTCTTTAAGTAAGTCCTGCCAAAACTTTTCAGAGCTATTGTTTTTATTTACTTCCCAAACAGATAGTATTTTTTTTAGATTTGCAATACCAACTAAAGAATTTAATTGATCTAAATCTTTTTCCTCTAACTCGAGAAATTTACCCACTATTTTTTCGGAGTTATCAGTATTTACAACCCACTCCAATGTTTGCTCCAATAGCTCCCCTTTATTATCACTTAATAATTGAGTGAATAGCTCATTATTCCCTTCAAACAAGTCAATTACCTTTTCAAGATCATTATTTTCCTTGAAGAAAGTGTAGCTTCCAAACTTTACTCCATATTCTTCATGAATTTTGTAATATTTTTTAATTTCAGTAAAGAGAGTGAGCATTTCTTCTGAGCCAATTGCAAGTTTAATCCACTCATCAGCTTTTAGTTTATTTAATTCTAATTCCTTGTGGTCCTCCCACTGGTCCTTACCTTTTTTCCTTTGAAAAATAAAACTCCCCTTTACAGCTGCATCAGAATTATTTTCGTTATTGACTATCTCCGGTCTAAACACAAGTTTTGTTGTAGTTGTTTGTCTGAGAATGATATCCTCTCCTGTCCCAGAATTTATTGAAGTTGTTTCTATTGAAATGGTCATCTTATTTCCCCCTTTTTATATTGCTACTATTGATAAATTATACCATTAATAGATGAAATTTGATGAAAAATTCCGAAATCTATTAAGGGATTATCTACAATACATGGAGGGAATATGACCTATCAGAGAAGGACTTTAATTCAGTTGTAAATTTATTAACAAAGCAATGGAGTGAATTAAAAGAGCTTTATATAAAGACAGCCATTGGACACGACAATTCCGATGGCTATTTATTATTGTGGGCTTTACTAGTCAGTGGCTCAAAACTTCGCACAGCCGGCTTATTCCGTTCGCAATACTTCAATGCTGACTAACTAATTGTGTAGAAGGAATCCCCACGGTTAAGTAAAATTAATCTGTAGAGTCCTTTTCGTTCAATGGTACACTCGTTGGCAATGAGTGGTACAATCCGTGGCAATCGCTGGTAAAAACTATGGCAGCAGTGGTACATTCCACACCCCCAATTCAATTCTAAATTCGATTGTTATAGAAAGAATTATATTTATATCACAATAATTCCAGCCGCATGTTTGCCCCACCTCCTACTTTTCTATAAAATAAAACTAACAACCAAAGGAGTGCTAATATGCCAACTTATAATAAGCTTGTTCGTGACCGTATTCCGGAAATTATTAAAAAGTCAGGTAAAGACCTACAAACAGAAACCCTTAATCAAGATCGTTATATTCTGGAACTAAAGAAAAAATTAAATGAAGAAGTAGAAGAATATCAAACAGCAGCAACGAAAGAAGATGCTTTGGAAGAACTAGCAGATGTATTGGAATTAATGTACGCCCTCACGAATGTTCATGGATATTCTATAGAAGAAGTGGAAAAAATCAGAGCTGAAAAAGCTGAAAAGCGAGGAGGCTTTGACGAAAAAATCTTTCTAATAGAGGTTAAAGACTAATGGCTGACATATCGCTGCATCTAATCTGCATAAACAATTAATAAAGGACATACAAAACTCTCTACCATCTATATTATGACTTCATTCATAAATCCATATTTCCAAAGCTCCGCGCTTATCCTTATCCTCAAGTTGGGAAACACCCTTTATGGGAGACATGATTCTACCTCAGGTTTCTTCTGGAAATCAGTTCGTCACATTTCCACCTTAGGATGAAGCTACCTAGTATAATTCCCATAACTTACAAACTAGCAATTCTATGATAATATCAATATATGAATTTCTAACCGACATTAGTAAAAAAACATTAACTTTGATATAATCTAACCTTGCCATAGAATTTAAATTGTAATTTGGATACCCAAATAAAAAGTTGAATTTCTTGAAATTTGATCTTCATCTTTTGGTCAACATGAGTTATAATGGTTAAAAAGGCGAAAGGGTGTTCGTATAATGACAAATCAAAATTTACGTGTCATAGAATTATTCGCTGGCGTCGGTGGTTTCAGACTTGGCTTTGAACAGGCTGACAAGGATTTTTTCGAAGTAGCTTGGACAAACCAATGGGAGCCAGGTAAAAAAGTACAATTTGCTTTTGACTGCTATGCGAGAAACTTTAAAGATGGAATTCATGTAAATAAAGATATAGCCACAGTGTCAGAAGAAGAATTTCAGGAATTGGCTCCTGATCTTGTCTGTGGAGGTTTCCCCTGCCAAGATTATTCTGTCGCCAGATCGCTTTCCGGCGAGAGAGGGATTCAGGGAAAGAAAGGCGTACTTTTCTGGGAAATCAGGAGGGTTCTTGAGAATACACATCCAAAGTACGTTTTGCTTGAAAATGTTGATAGGTTGCTAAAATCTCCTTCTTCTCAGAGAGGTAGAGATTTTGCAGTCATGTTGGCTACATTCAGGGACCTTAATTACAGTGTAGAATGGCGTGTAATTAACGCCGCTGACTATGGTTTTTCCCAAAGAAGAAGGAGAGTCTTCATCTTTGCATACAAGAATGATCTTTCTTTTGAACAAAGTCAACGATCACTTACTAAAGGTGAAATAGTTTTCAAAGATGGTTTCTTTGCCAAACCTTTCCCAGTAAAAGAGGAACCTTATAAAAACAGATTGGATTCAGTAGAATTGCCAATGGACATTGTGGATATTTCAGACAACTTTTCCTTTAACTTCCATACTGCAGGAATTATGCAAAAGGGTGAAATACTTACTGCTCATGTCGATCCGGTCTATCATAAACCGATACCACTTAAGGATATTCTTCTTGATGAAGAACTTATAGATGAAAAATTCTATCTTTCAGAGCAAGCCGAAGAAAAGTTTGCCTATCTGAGAGGTCCGAAAAAAATCGAAAGAACTTCCGCCACTGGTCATAAGTATTTCTTCTCAGAAGGTGGTATGTCCCCTACCGATGACTTGGATAAGCCTGGAAGAACTATGCTGACAAGTGAAGGAACTACCAACCGCAGTTCTCATATTGTCAAGGTAAATGGCCGTAAAAGATATCTCACACCGATTGAATGTGAGAGATTAAACGGCTTTCCTGATAATTGGACTTCCGGAATGATTGATCGAAACAGATACTTCTGCATGGGCAATGCATTGGTAGTCGGATTGATTGAAATAATAGGCAAACGTATCGAAGAAATAGAAAAAATAGACCAATCCACTGAAGTCCAATTAAAATTATCTTTCAACTGATACCTAGGTATCAGTTTTTTTATGGTAAAATTTATCATAAACTATAATTAACATGGAATAAAAAGTAAATGAGCCTATTCTTCACCGCATAATAATCAGAACGTAGAGACAGACTAAAAATTAGTAAGTATCAAAAAGAATTGTATGCTCTAATGAAGTCTCGTTTTAATTTAATTTAAAACCATAATTATCAACCGACTATTGGATAATTTAACAAATTAGTTGGGGCTTAATCCATAACCATCTACAACTGAAACATCTTGTATATTTCATCCAAGTCATCAGATGGATCTGGTATTAATACATCTCCTTCTATTGCTTCTAACATACGTTCTTCTTTTTCCTTTAACCGTATGTAAATCTTTTCATCAATAGTGTTACGTTGATATTCGTTTTCGTTTTCGAGCATGAAATAATAGTATTGAGTGTATTGACCATCTGGTAAACCTAGTCGATGTATCCGGTCTCTTGATTGAAGCATATGTGTAAGATTGAAAGAGTACTCAAGATAGATTGCATCATGACAATTTTTATGAAGTGATACCGATTCTGCTAAAGTATGAGGATTTGTAACAAGTACTTCAATTTCATCTCGTTTAAAAGCCTCAATAATACTATCGCGTTCATTCTGAGGGGTACTACCATAGATAACTGCCACTTTAATACCTTTAGCACTAAGCTCACGGTACACTTTATCAATTGTGTTAACAAACATACACCAAATAATTGATTGTTTATTTTCGCGGTACAAATTTTCGACTAATCCTAACGCTTTATGGAATTTAGATGACTCTGTTACTCTGCTAATGATATTCATCTCTTCTTTGCTAAATATGGCTGTATCGCTTTGCAACTCATTATCCAAGTCTTCTAAATAATCTTCTCCATACATTTCAATAAAATCTATAGATTTTAATAACAGCTCTGGATTAGTAGATGCCTGGATTAAACGGATGTATAAATGGAATGGTGAATTACCATATTTACGATATAACAAGTCTATAATTTCCTGTTCTTCATAAGTCATCGTGCATTTAATAATCATATCCTCATTTACTGCTGGTACTTCAAGCTGTTTCTTATTCGTACGCCAAAAGAAGGGATTTAGTTTCTCATTAATCGCTTTCACTTCCGTAGGGCCTGGATTCTTTAATTCATTTAGCTGAAAGTTAAAAAACATATTATATTCTTCCATATACAAGATATTTAAGAAATTGTATATATCTTGATAAGTATTAGGAATCGGGGTTCCTGTTAATACAAATTTATATATTGGCTTTTCTGAGATACGTTTCGCAACCTGTGCCCGAACACTTTGTACTCCTTTTATCTTATGAACTTCATCAAATACAAGTATCGTCCTACCATCAATAATATCTAACAAAGCAGACTCATATTTTCCCAGTGATTCATAATTAATGAGGATTAAGTTCTTACTTCCCCCATTTAGACGTAACTGTACTTCAGCAGACTCTTCCTCATGAATATCGAGAACATGGATATCTTTCTTATCACCGAAATTTTCCTTGAATTCAAGCTTCCAAGAGAGGAATGCATTTTTAGGGCCTATCATAACAATTTTATCTACCTTATTTATTTCCGGTGCATTTAGATAAGCAAAAGCACCATAGACCATTGATGTTTTCCCTGCCCCAGGCACAGAAAAGTTAGCCGCTTTTTGCATTTGAATCATGTAGAATGCACTCCACATTTGTTGCTCTCTTAACGTTCGTTCCAACTCATTTGAAACAACTGCTTGAAATTTTTTATAGTCAGTGATAACACCTGGGTCCCTATTTTTAATTAATAATCCGTATTTAGACCGTTCTTCAATCCAATAAGAATGTTGGTCAATAAAATCGATTAGTCTATTACTTACTACAAAAGTAAATTTTTTCTTAGTGGAGTACTTTTCAAGTGTCTTTATAACCTTTTGCATATCTACGTAGGTTAAATCAGAACGAAAATTAGGATAACCACCCTCATAGTACCGTTTTAATTTTCGTGCTAAGGTGAAGTCATCGGGATTGATTTGATAAGAGTCTAAATTATCTTGAAGGACTAATTGATTATCCTCTATAGTTAAAATCAGAGCATCCTCTACAAGCATTTCGGTATCCACAATAATTCTCCCCTTATCATACTCCATAATTTTTTTCTTTACGACTTCATTAATTTCTTTAATAAAGATATTTTTATCCTGCATCTTATCGTTCCACAGTAAATTAAACTCACTTTGTGCTTTTTCTAACTTTTGCATATCAAACCCTGATGCCAACCAAGATGTAGTTATATCAAATCCTTCATAATTATGCATTATTGCAGCATAGGTTTCATTATTAGACCCTGTAAAATAGATAACATTTCCATCCTTATCAGTGCATAAACCAAATTTTGAATGGAACAATCCATTTTTTTTGAATCCAATTTTTATGTCAACAATCCCCTTTGCGATAAGATGGGCAAGATTGAAGAAGTTAATATTCTCATCAGGTGACAAATCCTCATCTAATTTCTGCAGCAATTCATTTTTAATTTCGCTTCTAAGTGAATAGCCTTGTTTAATTAAATCAAAATCCTCTTCACTGATATCCTGGGATATAATTAAACGAAAATGGCCCCCATTCTTAGCTAATCCGCTAAGACCCTTGGCATATGAAGAAAGAGCTCTAGAGCTGAAATAACCACTTACACGATCATATCTGATGGAATTAGACAATACAGGATTATAGAAAGCTTTTACGGTATCACCATCTGTAGTGTAATAACTTGGTCTTATTGCTAATTCCTTAAACATCAAGCTTTTCCCCTAACAAAGTTACTGTTGATTGGATTTTCTCCAGAAGTTCCTTGAAATCCTCTTTATTGTTATCCCCCATTCTGGATACCGCAGATGTATCAATAGTGTCCAATGCTTGAAATGAACGCTCCAATAAATCAACAGGCTTATTTCGTGCTGCATCGATTCGATTTGCTTCAATCTTTTTTTCAATTATTTGATTACTCTCTTTTTTCAATTCCTCCTTAGCACTAATTTTTTTGTTAATCGTAGATATATCGACGACATCTTCTTCCTGTAATGTATCATATACTTCTTCGATAACGTCTTCATATTCATCAAGGAAGTCTTCAGCATTTTTTGTATTAATGATTTCTCTACCAATTTCACGAATACGCCTTGTTAAGTCACCTTTATTTGAGGTTAGAAGAGAAGCAAAGAGTGCATTTTTCACATCCTCTTGTTGATCCTCACTATTACGTTTAAGTATAACCATCACTTCTTGTAAAGGACCATCGAGATTCAAATCACGAGCAATATAGTACTTTCCTTTTGCATTGATAAACTCCAGAAACTCTACCATTAGAATAGCCTTGTCCCTTAATTTCTCAACTTCTTTATCCCTTCTATTGGTATTATGAGCATATTCCTTTACTGTGAAAGTTCCCGTTTCAACAATATCTCTATACACGTCCACTAAGTTATCGATAGGATTATAATCGACTGGTCTCTCCTCTCCATGTTGTAAATTTAACTCTAAACTTTTAATATCTCTTGGGGTGATTCCTTTTTCAGTATCTAGAATAACAGCTTCAAAGTAATAATCTTTTCCTTCCTCTTCATGCAACTCACGGAGACAAGTAAAGCGACGATTGCCATCGATTATCCGCCCGTTTTGCAAGACTACACCCGGTAAGCGTTGCCCAAATGCTTTAATATTTTTCTTTGTGTTATTAAATGCTTTACTGTTTGACTCCACAATAAATTCATGGACAATACTATTGTACTTTTCTTTATCGTCCATATTTAGTGGACCTTTCTCATCCAAATATTTACTAATGTATGTTGCGATACGTCCATTTTGATCATTATAAAATAGAAATTCTAGTGGTATCTGATAAACCTTATAGTTTTCTGTTTTTCCTTTAATAGTTAACTTTCTGGTTCCCGAAGTCTCTGATATTTTCTTTTTAATTAACCCCAATAAATTAATCTCTTCCATTATTCATATACCTCCTCAAAAAAATCCTCTTTGTCAATATAAAATTTGTATAATTCTTCAGAATAGAAAACATCCTTTTGTCTAAGCGTATATATAACCTTGGACATGTCTAACATGATATCATATACATCTTTAATATCATCAATTAAGTCCTCCAATTTAACAATACGCCTTTCTGACACGTAATCAAAAAGAAATTCTTTTAACGATAAAATATGATCAGTTCTTTTAAAAATATAACCAGTAGAAGTCTGAATAGCTCTAAATTCTTCAAACGCCCATATTAAACGCTCATAAAAAATATCAGAAAATCCTAATTCATCTAATAGGTTTTCAAAACCTTCCTCCCTGATTGAGAGTAGTGTAAAGTATTTATTTTCATCCTCATCGATAAACTCCAACAACGAGCGCTTATAATCCATTATATTGTCTATCGTTATGCCTGCTTCAGAAAGCTTCTTATATGTAATATAAACATCCTTTTCCACTTTAAAAATTTCAAAGCTTTTTTCTAAATTATAGACTACAGAACCAAAAGATTGTGTTCGGTATACTGGAAGGTGTTCATTGATAAAGTAATCCTTGGACAAAATCATGCTGCGAAAATAATCATCAACACTATTATACCTTTCACTTAAAACAAAATTACTTCTGATTTGATACCCCACTTTTAAAAGAGTCATATTATTAATAAACTTTTCACCAAATCCATCGCCTATAGACCTGCCTATTTTCTTTACTTCTTCCATTGGATATATAGGTTTTACTAATCTATTTTTCAAGTACTTATATTCTTCAGTTGATAACTCCACGTAGTCAGTTTTAATAATATCATCGTGAAGGTACTCATTTAAATAACCAATTATATAACTACTTAACGAATCTTTTCGCAAACCATATATTTCATCAATACTTTCTAAAAATTCCTTTAAAGGTATAGGAGAATATTTTATAAATAGCTTTATTAGAAAATCCTTCTTACTTATATTTCCAACCGTAAATTCTGGCATTCTCTTATAATAGATATTATCTACCTTTATCAAACGCCGGTACAAATTATGTAATTCATATTCAGTACGAATATCAATTTCCTCCATTAACTCTGGTGATTCTCTGAAAAGTTTCTTCATACTATAAACACCTGAGTCAAGTTCCAAAAGCCCTGTCAGTTCATCCATTAATCCATTTGTAATTACATCAAAATCATAGTAACGATAAGTATTTCCCTTTCCCTTAATACTAGTTTGACAACGATCACTTATTCCACGTATGGAGGATTCCTCAGAAATATAGGATTGGGGTAGATTGTTCTTAATTATATATTCATTGAATTTCTCGATTATCTCTGCATCCGTAACAGCATCTAGAGCATATTTAAAAACTACTTCTTCAAAGATGCTCATTTTAGAGATTTCCTTAATTTCACCCTTTTTGCTAATAAAGCAACTATAGTATCGTAAAATAATCCTACGCTGCACTTCCGTATAATTCGGGTTAAAAACATCTTCCAGAATCGATTGATTTCCTTTTTTAAACTTTGTATTCAAATAGTTATAGACTTCTATTGGCTCTTCAAACATCTTATTAAATAAGTCTTGAGAAATATCAAATTTCTCAAAGACTGCCCGATATCGTAAATCCTCTACAAAAACTGGCATTCTTTTAATAACTCTTTGTTCAATATTTCTTATTCCCTGACGAGAATACAGAAAGTCCTTGGCCAGTTCGGATAGGGATTGACCTTGTAAACGCTTGACGAAGATTTCCTTATCTTTAAAATCATTCCCTAAATAATCCATTAACCTTGGATGGTTCCTTTTTACAATTTGAGAATCATATACTATAAAATTTATAGTATGTAACTCTTCTAATATTGAATGTAAATCATTTTTATTTATTTTAATGTGATTCTGAGATAACCTTTCTTCTATTTTATCAACAGAAATCGTTTCATCTAGCTGCAAATTAGATAAAATATTTAATGATGATTCCTTTAAATTCCTCCGTGATACTCTTCCCTTAGTTGTTTCAATCTTTTCAAACGCCGTAATTATTTTTTTATAGATACTTTTACGGTTACCACCCATCATCTGATTGAGTTTTTCTATAGTCAGTTTGTCTAAATCACAATAACTTATATTAAAATCTACTAAACTATTGATAATTGAGCTTGAAAGTCCCTCATGTGCTAGTTGATAGAGATTGTCTTTCTGCTCTTCATTTTTTATATATGGGAGCGTTTCAGTTATTTTTTTAACTAAAGCAGGTTTATGAACTAATAAATCGTTAATTTTTTCTGTTTTTTCTTCAAAGTCTTTTATAGTAAGGCCAGCTTTCACTAGTTTTTTGACCAGGTTTAATGATATTCCATAAATGGTCAGGACATATAGACTATACACGCAGCATTCACCTTTTCAACTTATTTATAAATTTCTGTAAAGTAACCTTCCTTATCTTCAAATAATTTAAGAAGATCTTCTGAGTAAAAGTATGTTGTATTTTTCATCATTCGTATTGCATAATCATAATTAATGACTAATTTACACATTTCCTTTGCTCTTTTAATAAGACTATCCACGGTAATAGATTTATCATTCCCCATTAAATAAGCTGTTAAATCACTTATTGTCACTTCTTTTTTCGATTTGACAAATACAACTTTGTTAGCCAATTTGACATATTTTAATCGTCCTGGACGCATAAGTATACTCTCATAAAATATATCGTCAAACCCATACTCCTCAAGTTCATGACTGAATTGAGTTTCTTCTAGAGAACGTAGAGTAAAGAACTGTCCATTTTTTACAAATCTCTCTACATGTTCTTTATAGCTAATAAGATTCTGTTTTTTTACCCCGCCTTCAAGAAGGCTGTTGTTAGTAATATAAAGTTCGTCTTCAATTTGTAATATCTTGAAGTCGTTCTCATAATTATCAATTTTACGTTTTACATAGGTAGTTTCAAATACGGGATTTTTCGGAACTCGAAAATAAGCGTCTCTAAAAATGACATCATTAATGTATTGATCAAGACTTTTAAGATGGTTCGAAATCACAAAACGGTTATCCAGTCTGAAGTCGAGTGCAGAAACTAAATTATGAGTAACATCAAGTTGTGAAAAACCTGGAATTATTTGTTTTGTTTTTTCGATAAATTCCTCTACAGGATATACCTGATTATCTAATTTATTACGTAATAAATTTAATTTATGAGCAGGGAAAGTTGATTTGCTTTCAGTTTGTTTTGCTTTACTCCACTTAACATCAGGTATATCTTGAAGGATAGTTGCAATATAGCTATTATTTAACCAATATGCCTGCTTTGTAATCATCTGCCCATCCGGTAACTCTACTTTATCATTACCATCTTTTCCTTTGGGTCGAATATGGGCTACATTGTTATCCATTTTTTTTGGAAGATTGTTTGTCATTGATATTTTATTGCCTACCTTCTTTTCCTTAAGCTCTACACCCTTCGAAAGAATTTCCCTAGTATTCTTCCAAAGTTTTTTAACATCAGCATCCAATGTTTCCTGTGGCATTTTCCAAATCTTAATTCCCTTAAATATTAGGGTACGTTCTTCTTTGATTTGTACATATTGAAAGACCACAAATAAGAAAACAGTTTCTGTAAATTTTTTTCTTATCTTGCTGTCTTTCCACTCCTCTTCAACCATCTCAATAAAATTAACTTGCTCAAAAGACATAGACTCTCTTGGTTTTCCATTTGATTCTAAACGTATTGTTTTAAGAGATAATTGATTTGGCAAGACTAGATTTGATAGTTGCTTTTTATTCAAATTTTTGTAATCTAACATTCTGTTGACAATAGTTACAATTGATGATTTTCCAGTAACCAGTTCGGGATTTACGCTAACCATATTGGATATGTCTTCGAACGAAAGACCAGTAAACTCATCAAATTTTTTTAATATATCGTTTTAAATTTTCTTTTATCATATGACAAAATGATCACCCTATTTCTATAACACACAAATAAACATCATTGTTGTTAAATTAGTTTTCTCTGAGTTTCAGCTATTAGACTACATCAAAAAATCTTTGTTCACTAAGGATATTTCTACTAGTTTAACTTTTATAAACTTTATTTTCGTAATATTATTTTGTATCTATGATATCAAATAATATTGTTAAGTACTATAGTGGTATGCTACAAAATTGTGTTTTTAACTACCTAGTTACGGAAAAATTCAATTTTATTGTGAATAATTTCTTTTTTATCTTCTCATTAACTCCCTCTTTATTAGATAACTTATTGCCAAAAAAATAACCAAACTCTAGATTTTAACTCTTACTTTCTCGAAGTATAGTACTATAACTAAAGCATCCTTATTTGGATGCTTTTCTAATAGTATTTTCGGATGTTTTCTTTGATGAGAAAGCCTTTAAGGTTGTAGTAGGATTTTATATTAAAACAATCTGCTAAAACTTACTAAACATGACGCTCAATTGTATCGGAATTTTAGAACAGCTACTACCAAATGCGCAATATTAACAAACGGTATTATTTATCGCTTATATACAGATCTTAAAAAAGTGCCTGTCCCCCATTGCTAGGACAGGCACTTTTTCCTTATTGCTTTAAAGTATTAAAGCGGGTTCGGCACTTTTCTTTCTTTCTTATTAGTATCAAAAAAGAAGTGTCTGTCCCCCGTTGCTTTACAGTATTAAAGCAACGGGGGGACAGATTCAGTGATGTATGATGTTTTCTCTCGTTGCAATTCCCTTCAAAAGCACCCCCAGAATGATATGGCAATATAGTTACTTTCGTTGTTTTTGTGTTAGATGTGAAACTACTTTCTCCAGTAGTCGTTATCTTTCAAATCAATTCCAGTTCCATAACAATAGAAATCTTGGTATCTTCATATCTATTTGTATTATATTACATTACTGATTTTGGCTATTTCATCCCTATCTTCTAAGAAACGAATACTAATATCTTAGAATAATTATGCTATTCAATATGTAACTAAATTTCAGGAATAATCTTACATTTAGTAAAGTGTAAACGCTTACTAAAATTAGTATATTATCCTAAAGGATAGTAAGAAATTGAGAAGAGAACTATATCATATTCTTCAACTTTAGAATCTTACAATCCCATTAAATTAGGAGGTGATCCAATGTTTAACCTTCCAGCAGAAACTTTTTGGCTTTTTATTCCGTGGCCATTTATTTGGATGGCTATTGGTTTGTTTATGTATTTTAAATTAAAAAAGGAAGACCGTTATGAAGAGGAAATAGAAAATAACAAGTAAAAGATTAATTTGAATGAGGAGTTGACCGTATGAACATTGAAGGAATAATCTTTATTATTTACTTACTGATTTTATTAGCAATAGGTTTATCTTTTTCATTAAAAGCAAGTAATTCCGTAGATGATTACCTTCTTGGGGGTAGAAGTTTAGGACCTGCTGTTACAGCATTAACGATGCAAAGTACATCTATGAGTGGATATATGTTTATGGGCGGTCCTGCTCTCGCATATCAACAAGGTTGGTATGCGATATGGTATGCAATTGGGGATGCTGGTGGCTCAATTATTAACTTATCGGTACTCGGGAAAAGAATGAGAAGGATGTCAGAACTACTAGGTGCCCTTTCCCCTATTGAATATCTTGAAAAAAGATACGAAAGTACTGCAATAAAAGTCGTTGCATCTTTGATTACAGTTGTATTCTTATCAGCATATGTGTTTGCTCAATTTATTGCAGCTGGAAAAGCTTTAGAAAGCTTGATGGGCTTTTCTTATGAATGGTCATTGATATTTGGTGTAGGGGTAATCATTATCTACACGGTAACAGGTGGATATCTAGCGGTTGTATGGACTGACTTTGTCCAAGGAATTATTATGGTCCTTGGTATATTAGGAATTACAATTATGGCTTTCATAAAAATTGGAGGACTTTCTGGTTTAAATGAGCAATTAGCTGCAATTGATCCTACTTATTTAAGTATCTGGGGGAAAGACTTAGCGTATTACGGTCAGTGGGGAATGGTACTCGGAGCAGTATTAATTTATGCGATTACGTATATGGGATTGCCACATGTTGTGGTTCGTCATATGTCTATGAAAAGTACAAAAACAGTTAAAAGTGCCATTCTTATTTCTACTTTCTGGAATCAGCTATTTGTATTCTCTCCATATATTCTTGGTTTTGTCGCTATTATCATGCTACCAAATTTGGCAGACCCTGAAATGGTTATACCAACACTTGCTTACACATTTTTTCCTGGGATATTTGCAGCAATTTTATTATCCGCAATAATGGCGGCTATTATGTCCACTTCGGATTCCATTTTGATGCAAAGTGGGACAATCTTATCAAGAGATATTTATCAACGATTTATTAATAAAAACGCAAGTCAAACGCAAATGATTCGAGTCTCAAGACTATGCGTACTGGCTGTTGGAGTGATAGGAATTATTGTAGCGATATATCAACCACCTTCCGTATTTGCCCTAGTCATATTTGCTACCGGGGTTCTTGGAAACAGTTTTATGGTCCCATATGTTGCTTCAGTCTATTCGAAGACCGCTAATAAAGTTGGTATTTTAAGCTCCATTATTGCCGGTGCATCAACAAATATTATTTGGACGTTAGCTGCACTTGATGTAATAACTGCTATCCATCCGTTTTTAGCAGGATTAATTGCATCTATTATAGCTATGTTAATTGGTAATAGATTTGGTACACCTCCTTCACCGGAAACATTAGCCATTTTTGAAGAGTCAAAAGGTCCACGAAATATTCCGAGAACGATTGAAAAAAATATTTCTCGTGATCTAGGGCCTGAAGCGAAAAATATATCAAAAGTCTTCCAAGATAAATTAGGGGTTATAAAATAATGAAAATTAATACATTGGAAATGTCCATTAGCGAAAAAGAAGTAATCTATTCACTGGGAAAAATGCAGTCTAATATATCCTACTCCATTAATAATATTGTATTTTATCCATATTTCTTCTTTGAATATTCTTTTGCTAGAAAAAATCCGATATCTCCACTGAAAGGAACGGTTGGTTGCACAATTGATGGTCTAAGTGGTGTAACAGCATTGGCAGATAAGCGTCCTGATTTTACTACTATTGATATTTTAAAAAAGGAGCTACTTCCATTAGAGTTACAAGAAGATAATGCACAGAAAATTGCTATTGAATTTTTGTTTCATACTATATCAAGGAAAATAAAAGTTTTGTCGTCACCAAAACTAGAGTTAAAAAGCAGTCAACTATTTTATCGCTCCTATTGGGTTGTTAATGGACATCAACAAGGAAATAAAAATTTCTCATTAATTGTCGATTCCATATCAGGGAAATATCATCCTTTAACCACATCTTAAAACAAAATGAATAAAAACTATTTTTTTAAGTAGTCGATACTTTTTATACAGTCTATATTTACACTTAAAATACAGGAGGAATGTTGTAAATGGAGTCAGTAATTTTTAAAACAGTATCCCATTATATTAATGGTCAAAAAGTAGCCGGAAATAGTGGTAAGTTCGGATTTGTTTACAGTCCATCTACAGGTCAGAAATTAGCCAAAGTTTCATATGCATCACCAGAAGAAGTCGATCAATCCATAGCGTTAGCAAAAGAAGCAGGAGCTAAGTGGGCAAGTACATCCATTGGTAAAAGAGTAAATATTCTTTTCAAATTCCGTCAGTTATTAGTAGAGAATACAGATAAATTGGCAAATTTAATTGGTAAAGAAAACGGAAAAACAATTTCAGATGCGAAAGGTGAGATAAGTAGAGGAATTGAATCAGTTGACTTGGCAATTGGGGCACCACATATTCTTAAAGGAGAACATTCAGTTAATGTTGGTGGGAAAATCAATGCTTATTCCATGAAGCAGCCACTTGGAGTTGTCACTTGTATTTCACCATTCAATTTCCCTGTAATGGTGCCGATTGCAATGAGTACCATGGCAGTAGCTGTTGGTAATGCAATGATATTAAAACCTTCCGAAAAGGTTCCCTACTCTGCTCTCTTAATATCTGAACTGTGGCAGGAAGCTGGATTACCTGATGGCGTATGGAATGTATTAAATGGTGACAAAGATACGGTGAATTCTATTATTACCCATAAAGATATAGAAGCAATCAGCTTCGTAGGTTCCACAAAAGTAGCAGAAATAATATATGAAACTGGAACGAAACATCACAAGAGAGTGAATGCTTTTGGTGGTGGTAAAAATCACATGGTTATTCTGCCTGATGCCAATATGGATCAAGCAGTGGATTCATTTTTAGGGGCAGCATACGGGTCTGCTTCCCAACGTTGCATGGCTATTTCAGTTGCAATGACAGTTGGTCAAAAGACAACCGAGTTATTCACTGAAAAACTTAAATTAAAAGTAGAAAACCTCCACCCAGGTTCATATGACGATGAAAGTGCAGACTTCGGCGCTGTTATAAGTGCCGAAGCAAAACAAAGCATTTTAAATGCTATTGATCAAGCAGTTGAGGAAGGTGCGAATATTGTAGTGGATGGAAGATATCCTGATGTTGACAATAAAGATGGTTTCTATCTGGGTGCAACATTACTAGACCATGTTACGCCTGATATGACAATTTATAAAGAAGAAATATTCGGTCCTGCACGTGCAATCGTTTCGGTCGATAGAATTGAAGAAGCAATTCAATTAATTAATGATCATCAATTTGGTAATGGTGTAACTATTTTCACGAACAGTGGACGTGATGCTCGAAAATTCATCGAAGAAATTGAAGTAGGAATGGTTGGTGTGAATGTTCCAATCCCTATTCCAGTTGGCTACCACAATTTTGGTGGGTGGAAAGATTCCAGATTTGGTGAAGGTCAAATGTTTGGGCCAGATACTGCGAGATTCTTTACAAAAACAAAAACCGTATCCGAGAGATGGTTTGATCAAGACGACTCTGATGAAGTAAATTTTAATTTCCCCAGTAGCTAAAGTTAAAGTGACCGTTAGATTGGCTGATCCAGAAGATACGATTTCTATCATTGAAAGGTAGGAATGTGGTTATTTATCACACTCCCACCTTTCAATTTTATTTATAACAGTTAAAGTGACTCTTATAAATTAAAGGCCAGTTCTTCTATGTAGAAATCACATAAGAGAACTGGCGCAAAGAATATACGATATAGCAATCATATATTTAAAGCTTACTTTATTTGTTCAACTACAGAACCCTATCATAAGGACTCCAATTCATAAAGCAAATTAAATGCTATACCCACTTTGTTGTAATTACTTTTTTACGTGTATAAAATTGTAATCCATCTTTCCCATTTGCATGCAAGTCACCATAGAAGGAATCTTTCCATCCTGAGAATGGGAAGAAGGCCATTGGTGCTGGTACTCCGATATTAACCCCTAACATGCCTGCATCAATTGTTTCGCGAAATTTCCGCACGCTACCACCATCTTTTGTGAAGATACATGCGCCATTAGCGAATTGAGATTGGTTCGTTAAATCGATTCCTTCTTCAAGTCCTTTTACTCGAGATATGGATAATACTGGTGCGAAAATCTCATCCTGCCAAATTTTCATTTCTGAAGTTACATTATCAAAGATGGTAGGTCCTACAAAATAACCTTCCTGTTGGGCAGCTTCGTCTTGACGACCATCACGGACAAGCGTAGCCCCCTCTTTTTCTCCAGTTTTAATATAGCTTAGGGTACGCTCTTTATGGTTATCACGGATTACTGGACCAAGGAAAACTCCTTCATCTAACCCATCGCCAATTTGAATATTATTTGCTTTCTCTGTTAGTAATTCGATAAACTCATCCGCAATGGAATCTTCTACCGCTACGACGGAAGCTGCCATACAACGTTCTCCCGCAGATCCAAATGCTGCATTCATTATTTGGGTTGTCGCATTATCTAAATTCGCATCACTTAAAACGATGGAATGGTTTTTTGCGCCTGCAAGTGCTTGTACACGTTTCAGGTTATCTGTACCACGTTTGTAAACATACTCAGCGACAGGCTGAGAACCAACAAAGGAAATAGCTGCTGTTTGTTTATGATCCAATAAACCATTAACCACATCATGCGCACCATGAACAATATTGAATACTCCTGCCGGAAGACCCGCTTCTTCAAATAACTCTGCCAAACGATTCGCAAGTAACGGCGTGCGCTCCGATGGTTTCATAACAAATGTATTTCCTGTAGCAATTGCCATTGGAAACATCCAGCAAGGTACCATCATTGGAAAGTTAAATGGTGTTATTCCGGCAATAACTCCGATTGGGTAACGATATACTCCGGATTCCAGTTCTGTAGCAATTGATGGAAGTGATTCACCCATCATTAACGTTGGAGCACCCGCAGCAAATTCTACGTTTTCAATTCCACGCTGAACTTCTCCATAGGCTTCGGCTAAATTTTTCCCATTTTCTATCGTTATCAATCTAGCTAGTTCTTCATGATTGTTCACTAATAGTTGTTGGTATTTAAATAGAATACGAGCACGTTTAGGTACCGGTACTTCTTTCCATGTTTGGAATGCTTCTGCAGCAACCTGAATGGCATGATCAGTATCCTCCAACGTTGAAACCGGGACGTGGGCAATTACTTTTCCTGTCGCTGGATTAAAAACTTCCTGCGTTTTATCTGTATTTGCCTCGATCCATTTACCGCCTACATAGTTCTTAATTGTTTTTACTGTTGTTTGTGTCAATTGAAAAACCTCCTGGTAATTAATTTATATCTATTATTTACTGTTGAAGTACCTTTTCCTTCATATCAAACAATTCGTTAGCCTCTTGAAATAATAAGTCATGTGCCTCAGCAACAGATTTATACGTTATTTTCCCATTCATCGTATTAATTCCTTTGTAAATTCCCTCATCCTCGTTGCTTGCTTTCTTCAATCCTTTGTTTGCTATCTTCAATGCATAAGGCAATGTTACATTTGTTAATCCAAGGGAAGAGGTCTTGGGAACTGCGCCTGGCATGTTTGCAACTGCATAATGAACAACACCATGTTTTTCATATGTTGGATCTGCATGTGTAGTGATTCTATCTGTAGTTTCAAAGATTCCTCCTTGATCTATAGCTACATCCACAATAACAGATCTTTCCTTCATAGACTGAACCATTTCTTTGGTTACAAGCTTCGGTGCTTTCGTACCAGGAATTAATACTGCACCAATTACAAGATCCGCTTGAGCCACAGATTCTGCAATATTGTATGGATTGGACATAATCGTATTAACCTGATTTCCAAATAAATGATCGAGCTCTCTTAACCGAATTGGACTAAGATCAAGTATACTTACATCTGCCCCTAAACCAAGAGCAATCTTAGCAGCATTAGTTCCAACTACTCCACCACCAATAATCGTTACTCTACCTCGACTTACACCGGGTATTCCACTCAATAGAATCCCCTTTCCTCCTTTTGGCTTTTCCAAGAATTGTGCACCAATCTGCGGAGCAATTCTTCCTGCAACTTCGCTCATAGGGGCTAATAGCGGAAGAGAGCCATCCTTCCCTTGAACCGTTTCATAAGCGATACTAGTAACTTTTGATTCTAAGAGTGCTTTTGTTAATTCGGGTTCTGCAGCTAAATGTAGATACGTAAATAATATTAAATCTTCACGGAAATATCGATATTCCTCGGGTAACGGTTCCTTTACTTTCATCACCATTTCCTGTTTCCAAATATCTTCTACCGCTTTAACAATAGTTGCTCCTGAAGTTTGATATTCTTTATCAGAAAAACTAGAGCCATGACCCGCTTTACTTTCTATATACACTTTATGACCTGCATTAACAAGTGCATCTACACCTGAAGGAGAGATTGCCACTCGGTTCTCATTATTCTTTATTTCTTTAGGTATACCAATTTTCATTATTTCTCCTCCTAATCGATTCCTCTATCCTAGTTCTCATTAAAAACTTTTCTTAAAACCGCAATAATAAAATCGATATCATCATCCGTTGATGATAACGGAGGACTTAGAGTCAATATATTATTATGCCCAGCAACGGTATCTCCATTTTTTCCAATAATAAGTCCATTGTCTTTACAATCAGCAATAATTTTACCTACACGTTCTGACAATCCTGGTTCTTTCGTTGACTTATCCTCTACGATTTCTATTCCTATAATCAACCCTACTCCACGTAAATCACCAACACGGGGATGGTTTCGTAATTCATCCAATCCATTTAAAAGCCTATCCCCTAATTCTGCTGATCGATTAAACAGGTCTTCGCTTTCCATAATTTCAATATTCTTTAATGCTAGTGCACACGCTGCTGGGCTACCTCCAAATGTATTTACATGGCGAAAATGACTATTTTCCTCACTGCTTTTAAATGCTTCGTATAGGTCTTTTCGAACAGCAGTTACAGATAATGGAAGATAAGCGCTCGTTAGACCTTTTGCCATAGTAATAATATCCGGTTTAACATTGAAATGCTTATGTCCAAATGATTTCCCTGTTCTACCAAATCCACAAATTACTTCATCCATAATGAACAAAACACCATGTCGTTTACAGATTTCTTGGACCTTTTCTACGTATACAGGATGTGGGATTAATACCCCTCCACCTGTAATTAATGGTTCCATAATCACCGCAGCAATGGTTTCCTTTTGTTCCCAAATAATCGTTTCTTCTATTTCCCTTGCTCTTAGAA
Source organism: Oceanobacillus sp. CF4.6 (assembly GCF_051262635.1). Taxonomy (NCBI): domain Bacteria; kingdom Bacillati; phylum Bacillota; class Bacilli; order Caryophanales; family Bacillaceae; genus Oceanobacillus; species Oceanobacillus sp. CF4.6. The sequence continues at coordinate 662,307 of NZ_JBIMEX010000001.1, forward strand.
TATTGTAGTCTTCGGTTGATATCCCATCTGGCTTCCGGTAATTATCAGGAGGAGCAACATGTAAAAAGCCAGCGGCAAGTGGTTCGTATTTATACTTCCTCAATGCCTGACCGGTTGCAGCTAATGCTCCCGCGGAACTTCCATGGTAAGCTCTATATCTTGAAATAATCTTATAACGATTGGCACCTCCGTTTTGTTGATGATATTGACGTGCCATTTTAAATGCAACTTCATTTGCATCAGAACCACTGTTGGAATAAAAAATCATATAATCATCGTCTAGCATTTCATTTAGTTTTTCAGCTAACAGTATGGCAGGTTCATGACTTTGAGTCATCGGTGCATATGCCATCTTTTTCAATTGCTCATATGCAGCCTGCGCTAATTCTTCTCTGCCATATCCTACATTTACACACCAAAGACCTGACATACCATCTAGATATCGATTCCCATTATGATCAGTAATCCATGAACCATTCCCCTCTTTTACAACCATCGGAGGGTTCTTTTCATTATACGGTGAAATATGATGCCAAACATGTTTCCTATCCTTTTCAACGAGTGACAACTTTTTTTCTAATTTTTCCATCTAAACATATCTCCCTTCAAATTGAAATCTACTTAACTAAATGTCTACTTAGTCTTGAAGAAATAAAGTGTTATGTTTGTTCTAAATAATTATTCTAATTAGATTTGACACAATCTTTTATATATTACATAATTATTTTATTACAATTGTCTGCTGAAATCATTTTACATAATGTCAAATGATTCTAAATCTACTTTTACGATATGGAGGGATATAAAAATTATGAATCAATGGAAAGTAACAATTAAAGATGTACTCTCCAGGGAGATATTTAAAAGTTCTAAACTTGTTGCTGGAGAAGGCGGCTTAAATCGTGAAATTAAATGGACTCATATCCTGGAAATGAAAGAGTTTGAGTCCTTTGTAAACGGTGAAGAACTGATTCTCACTACTGGCACTCATATTCAGTTAGATTCAACAGATTCAATACCTTTAATTGAAAAATTAATAAAGAAAAATGTATCAGGAATATGCATAGAACTAGGCACCAACGTAAACAAAATTGATCCTGAGGTAATTCAATTTGTAAATAAACAGGACTTTCCAATTATTGTATTTGAACAAATTGTTAAGTTTGTCGATATCACCCAAGACCTTCACACACTTATTATTAACCATCACCATCAAATGCTAATTAAACTTAATACCATTTCAATAAAATTTAATGAACATTCCTTATCACCGAATGGCATAATCAAAATATTAAAGGATTTGTACCTTTTCTTTAACTGTGAGGTATTGCTTATTACCGATGAGACCAAGACTTTCTACTATCCCCCTAATCTAAAAAAGCGTAACAAATACATTCATTCACTGATTGAAGAACCGATTACATTAAAACCATACAAGCATTACTTACTTGAAGATGAACAATACACAGTTTTTCCTATTAAGGGTCTTGGTCATTCTTGGGGGAATTTATGTTTACAAGTAGGGCACATTAATTTGGATGAATTTGCTTTCTCCATTATCGACCGTGCATCTTTAGCAATAGCTCAAATAATGCTTCGTGATAGAACAATTGAGGAGCGAAAACAAAATCAGGAAGAGGAGATCGTTCAAAATCTGTTATATGGGAAGCATCATTCAGCAGAAATAAATAAAGTATTACCCACACCCGCACACAATTTATACTACAGATTATTTCTTATAGAAACCACAAATTCTAGTGACATTAATAGAAATGAGACAGATTGGGAGGAAGTAAAATTACAGCGGTCTATTATTGTTAAATCTATATTTAAAAAACAAGGTTTTTTTCCTCTCCTATTAGTTACTAAAGATCATATTGCTGCTATTGCTTCCTTTTATATGAGCAAAGAAACAAAAAAAGATACTGAGAGATTTATGCATGTACTACGAGACTTAAAAAACCTACAGGATAAGAATATCTTAAACTATGAAAAATGCGATTTTGGTATTAGTAGTCTAGAGAATGATTTTACATTTATGGTCAAAAGTTATAAGGAGGCCAAAAATGTGCTATTAATTCAAAAGTCGAATATATCAAATGTATTATTTTATGAACAAATTGGTGTGTATCGTATTCTTATAGATCTTTTTAATAACGGAGATCTAGATGCCTATGTACATGATTATTTAGGTGCGATATTAGATTACGATAAGAGAACTAAGAGCGAATTACTTGAAACATTATCTACCTATTTAAATTGTATGGGGTCAAAAAAAGAAACTGCCGAACGTCTATTTATCGTACGTCAAACACTTTATCATCGCCTAGAAAAAATAGAGGAGTTATTAGGAGAAAACTTTAGAGAACCATCCAACCGACAAGCTTTGGAATTAGCTATAAGTGCGTTAAACCTACTAAGAAAAATTCCAGCTAAAACATATTAGCACTCCTATAAGAGTGATTAGAATCCTGTTATACAAACTCTAAATTTAAGTAAGTATCTGTATTGACAATTCACTTAAATCAGTCAGGCTAATTACAAGTTAATAAATTTAACTTGTAATTATCAAAGTAACAAAAAGTAAAATTTGGCAATTACAGATTTTACTTTTTGGTAAATGTAAGTGTTTACACAAAGAAATACAATATAAATATTCTTTCATTTCAAAATTTATTCCAAAGGGGGAATATATGCACATCTTTCTGTGGAACTAATCTATGTTATGAAAATTTTATAAAAACCAAGGAGGTTCCTAAATGAAGGCTACATTCAAACGCCCAAAAACAAAAAAAGGCTGGCTGAGTTTTAGTTCAATTGTAATTGTTATTTTACTAGGTAGTTGGCCAGTTATTCACCTATTTAATAAAGAAGTTATCATATTCGGTTTCCCTCTTCTCATGTTATGGTCTATGATACTGATCTTTTTAACAACCTTCATTATGATAGTAATAAATAAGGTTGGGGGTGTTGACTGATGTATGAATATATTCCTTTCTTCATTACTATTTCATATATATTTGTAGCTGTTATTCTTGGATATTTTGCTGGAAAAGGAAAAAACATGGATAACGTAGAAGAATGGGGCGTCGGCAGTCGAAGCATGGGTCCCATAATGATGTATCTTTTAATTGGAGCCGGAGGGGTTAGTGCATACACCTTCATGGGGTCTCCAGGATGGGCATATTCTAAAGGAGCTCCTGCTTTATATGTTGTGGTTTATTTAACATATATGGCAATAATCGCATGGTACTTTGGTCCGAAAGTATGGGAACTAGGAAAGAAATACAAGCACGTTACCCAATCCGCTGCTATTACAGACCGCTATGAGAGTAAAGCTTTGGGAGGTTTAGCTGCTATAGTTACCTCTATAGGCATACTAGCATACGCAATAATTCAAACCACAGGGGCAGCCTATATATTAAATGTAATGAGTTACGGATTAATACCGATATGGGTTGGAGTGTTTCTGTCTCTGGGAGCAATATCTATCTATCTGTACAAAAGTGGCCTAAAAGCTATCGGTTTAACTAACGCTTTCCAAGGTGCACTAATGATGTTCGTTTCAATATTTGTTGGAATCTGGGCAACGAAGCAATTTACTGGTGGTTATTCAATTGCACCAATTTTTGAACGTATCAAGGAGGACGTTCCTGAGTTTTTCACTCTTCCAGGTGCACTAGGTGATATGAATATCACTTTTTGGACAACTTCAATCTTAATATCTTTCTTTTCTATATGGCAAACACACTGGATTCAGTGGATGGGAGCAAGTACAAAGCAATCGATTAGACGATCTGCAACACTACTACCCACATTTTATCTTGTCCTCATACCAATGATTATTGTTGGGTTTATCGGTATCTTTATGTATCCTAATATCGGAAATCCAGATCATGTAGCAATTCAATTAGCTGTTGATACTATGCCGGTTGTTGTAGCGGGGTTACTAGGTGCAGGAACACTTGCAGCAGCAATGTCTTCTAGTGAACCATGTATTCACGCAACAGCATTAACTTACAGCAAAGACGTGTTACAACCACTTCTAAATTGGAATGAGGAAACAACCGGTAAATGGACTAGACGATTAATATTTCCAATTATGGCTTTTATAATTGCACCAATTTCAATTCTACAACCCGGAAGTCTTGTATACATCCTTTTAATTGGATATGGATTTATAGCACAGGCATTCCCATCGATTGTTGGTATATTCTTATGGCCAAGGGCAACTAAACACGGTGCTTTTTGGGGATTAGTTGGTGGATTTATCGTAACCGTATTTTTCTCTTTCGTAATTCCACATCCATTAAGTATTCATGCTGGTATTTGGGGATTAGTTGTAAATGCCATCGTATTTACTAGTGTTTCACTTATGACGCAACCTGCGTCTAAGGAGACGATCGAACGCTTCTTCCCTGAAATGATGGAAGAACTTTATGAAGATGAGGTTAATACTTCATTGCAAGCTAAATAACCAAAATATAAGAGGTGATAAATTTATGGATAAACAATACCTTTTCATTAATGGTGAAATTATAACAGTGGATAAAAAGGATCAAATAGTAGAAGCTGTTGCCATAAAAGGAAATAAAATTGTAGCAACGGGGAATAATGACGAAATATTAAACTTGAAAAATTCAAAAAGTGAAACCATAGATTTAGATGGTAAGACTCTAATACCCGGTTTCATTGACTCACATTTGCATATCTCTATGTACGGTACAAATTGCATTGCCATTTCCTGTAAAGATAAAAGTATAAATTCAATAGATGACTTATTAAAGAAGATCAAAGAACTAGCTAAACGTACACCAAAGAGTCAATGGATTAGAGCATGGGGATATAACGAAAACACGATAGTGGACCAACGATTTCCTACTAGAGAAGAACTCGATGCTATCACAACTGATCATCCCGTTATGATTACTAGAACATGCGGTCATATATCAACTGTGAATAGTAATGCACTTCAAATCGGTAATATAGATAGAAATACGGTGGATCCTGATGGTGGAAAAATCGATCGAGATACTCAAGGGGATCCCACTGGACTGCTACTTGAAAATGCACATATGAAAATGTTTTCTATTGCATCTTTTTCAGATGAAGAGTTATCAAATGCGCATAAAATTGCTTCTGAACATTTTGCACAAAAAGGAATTACTTCCATTCACGACGCCACAGGCTATGGGCTAAGTAACTTGAACGCTTTACAAACCGATTCAAAAAACGGTCTAATAAAGCAGAGAGTCTACGCTATGGTTGGCGCTCTAAATGATGCTCAAAGTATTGTGAAACATATGGTGAATGCTGGCATATTTACTGGACTGGGAGATGATAAGTTTAGAATTGGGCCAGTTAAACTATTCCTTGATGGTAGCAGTAGCGGACCAACTATTTGGACACGAGATCCTTATACAAGTGATGAAGAAAATTGTGGAATTCATTACTTTTCTCAAGAAGAAGTAGATGAATTGTTTATCCCTGCTCACGAAAAAGGGTGGCAAATTACCGCTCATGCCCAGGGAGACGCAGCAATTGACATGCTGTTAAATACGATTGAAAAAGCAAATCAGCTTTATCCGAGAGAAAACACAAGACATCGGATTGAACACGCAGGTATTGCTGCACCTGATTTGATTCAGCGAATGAAAGAGCAAAATGTAATACCTATACCTAACCCAGCTTTTCTTTATGAATATGGAGATAGTTATGTTGATAACTATGGAGAAAGAGCAGAATGTATGTATCCGATGGGGGATTACCTTAATGCTGGTATACCTGCTGCTATAGCTTCTGATTGTCCAGTAACAGACTATTCTCCTATGCGCGGGATACATGCTGCAATCACTCGAAAATCTAACTCAGGACAAGTTATCGGCGAAAATAAAAGAGTTTCTTTGCTTGAGGCAATTCGTATGTATACCTTAAACGGTGCTTATGCTTCTTTTGAAGAAGATTCAAAAGGAAGTATAGAACCAGGTAAGTTTGCAGATTTAGTCTTACTCGATCGATCTATTATAAAATCAGATATAGATGTTTTACCGGATGTACAAGTGGAATGGACGATGATTGATGGTAATATCATCTATTCAAATACCAAGGAAGAGATTCACCTATGAATAGATTCCTGCAAAATGAGGATGCAATTGTTACACTGTCGGGATCATCTTATGAGATAGGCTTCAAACACGGTAGTATTGCGAAAGAGAAAGTACAGCATAGTTTACAAACGTACGAAAAGATGTTTAAAGAAACAGCAGGAATTTCTTGGAAAGAAGCTTGTAATAAAGCGTTAAAACATGTTCAAGCTATTGAGAAATATAACTCTAATTATATTAATGAAATGGAAGGCTTAGCTGTTGGTGCTAGTGTTAAATTTGAAGACATATTAGCACTGAATGCCAGAAGTGAAATTACTTTAATAAACTCACCTGATGGTTGCACTTCGTTTGCGCTAACAAAACCAGTAACTTCAAAAACATGGTTAGCTCAAAATTGGGACTGGAAAGGTGCTCAAGCAGATTCCCTAATTCACCTCGAGATTAAACAAAGCGATTTACCAACGTTCCAAATGGTAACGGAGGCTGGAATCATCGGAAAAATTGGCTGTAATAGTGCAGGGATTGGTGTATGTCTGAATGCATTAGTAACGAATACTTGGAAACCAAATGTCCCTATACACTTAGGATTAAGAGCAATCTTAGAATCAAAATCATTTACAGAAGCTATCTCTAAAGTAGACAAAGACCAAATGGCTTCTTCTGCTCATTTTTTAATAGCGTCTGGATCTGAGGAACTATTAAGCATGGAGGTATCCCCTGTGCAAACAGGCAAAATAGAAGCAAAGAATGGTATACTCACCCATACTAATCACCTGTGCTCCACAAAAATGAAAAAGATTATTGAGGAGAATACAACACCTGATTCGTATAGCCGCTTAAACACCATAGATAAAGCAGTTCAGACTTTAAGTAAAAAGGACATACAAATACAAAGCAAAGAATTATTTGATATTCTCTCAAATCATAATAATTATCCAAATTCAATTTGCCGACATCCAACTGATGATGAAGAATCAATTCTTCAAGAGATGGAAACTGTCTTCAGTATCGTTATGAATCTAACAGATAAAAAATTATCCTGGATTAAAGGGAAGCCCTGCGAGCATATTAATTCATGACAAAAAGAAGAAGCCATAGCACAGAAATGTTATGGCTTCTTTTGCCATTTGCCAATTCTAAAGTCGTTTTGTTGTTATTACTTTATTTACGCTGATAGAACTGCAATCCGTTTTTTCCATTCGCTTATAAAATCATCATAGTAGAATCATTCCATCCAGCGAAAGGGAAGTAGGTACATTCATCGAATAAAGTGCCAGTCCCCACCACTTTATAACTTTAAAGCGATTCGCTTCCCCGTTTTAGTGATGATATTGGCGAGTCATTTTAAAAGCCACTTTATTAGGATTGAAACCGCTATTGGAATAAAGAATCATGTAATTATCGACAAGCATTCCGTTTATTTTTTCCAAAGCATGAGGGCTTGCCTGTGACTTTGTGTCATCTTTTTAATTTGTTCGTATGCAACCTGTGCCAATCCTTTTGCGGCGGTAGCCAAACATTGACAAAACAAAGTCCTTACATCCCGTCAAAATATCTGTTACCCTGGTCTGTAATCATTATAAAGACGAAAGCCAATTGCAATACAGTCAATTTTCCTGCATGGATGAAAATAAAGGGCATGGATGTCATCGGACATCCATACTCTTGCTAATTTGTCGTTAAATCCAGGACTGTCTGCAAAACAACATTTACCCCTTTTTCACAATCTTCCCAGGAAGTCAATTCATCTTCTGCATGACTCTTCCCGTTGACACTAGGAACAAAGATCATGGCGGCCGGAAGATACGTCGCAATAAACTGTGCATCATGCCCTGCACCGCTTGGCATCCGTTTAAACGAGTAGTCCAATGCATTGCTAGCGTTTTCGAGTAACTCTACAAGCTGATCACTAAACCAGACGGTATCACGGTCCCACAGTTTTACAGCAGTTACATCACATTTTTCTCTTCCATCCGACTCGGTCAACCCCTGAATAATAGCTTCCACCTGGCGAATTACAGCTGCTTCCTTGTGACGTGCTTCGATGGTAAATACGACTTTATTTGGAATGACTGTATGAATGTTTGGACTTATATTCATCCTTCCAATAGTATAAACCAAATCACTATCCAGTTTGCCCATTTTTTGCCGAACTTCATTTATTAGGTTAATCGCTGCAAATAGAGCATCTTTGCGCATCGCCATCGGTGTCGTACCGGCATGGTCGGAATCCCCGGTTACTTCAACCTCATAACAGCACATCCCTACCACACATTCAACGACCCCTATGTCGATGGAGTTACTCTCAAGGACAGGTCCCTGTTCAATATGGAGTTCGATAAAAGCAGTCGCATCTGTTAGGCGATGTTGTTTATCGCCTTCATAACCACTTGCTTTTAATGCCTCCGCAAATGACACACCGTTTTCATCTTTACTTTTTAGCATTTGACCTTTATCAAATCGTCCCGACATGACACCGGAAGCCATCATCGACGGTTCAAACCTGGCACCTTCTTCATTGGTGATATTGGCTACGACAATCGGTATGTTTGGTTTAATCTGATTATCGACCATTGTTCGTATTACCTCCAGACCAGTCAAAACACCAAGGACACCATCAAACCGTCCGCCTTTCTTGACGGAATCCAGATGGGAACCAATCACTACTGGAGGTTGATCATTATTTTCCCCTTCAAGTGTTGCATACATGCTGCCCATGTCATCCCACGTAACCTTCATCCCAAGTGCTTCACATAGAGATCGAAAATGATTTCTAGCTTGTATATCGACATCCGAAAGCGCCAGTCTCGTAACACCGTTATTCTCTGTTTTTCCAAATTCAGCAAACTCCTCAATCGTTTGCTTTAACCGTGCTCCATTTATAAGAACTTTTTGCTTCTCCATGATTTCTTCCTCCGATCATATCTATTGCTTCTGCAACTGTTTTTTAATTAATAAGGTAGTTACATATTTTCTGCTGTCTGGATTTGTTAAAAGAATAGATCGCTTAACGGCAAATTCCCCTTGTTTCTCAAATTCCACAACATCACCCTCAAGCGTTCCTGTAATTTTTTTAATCCTATAGTTATCTTTCAATAAAGCATCGATTTCTTGTTTCTCTTCTATAAATTCCTGATAGTTGGACATTTCGTTTCTCCTTCCATCAATGAATGTTTCCTAAAATATATGATGCTACATTATTTTACAACTTCCATTGGTTTTTCCTCATTTATATTCTCATCAATGGTCCAATCACGCCCGACGGTAATTCCAAGATATTCTTCATCACTAGGATTAATAATTTCTGCCTGTGGAAATTTATTAAAATACCAATATTTAGATAAAAAATAGTAAACAATTGCTGCAACAACAAAACCGACGATAAAGGAATAGGTCATAAAAAGGGTAGCGATTAGTCCGCCAATTGCCCAGGAAATAAAGCCTACGACATTAACCCCTCCATTAAAGCGATATTGGCCATCAGCTTTGTATAAATCCGGAACATTTACCCGTCGTTTCCGCAGCAAGTAATAATCTGCAAAAAGGATGCCACAGACCGACGATAATACGGCACCAATAATTAACAGCACTTGTGTCAGAACTTCGTACACGCTCCACGGCTGAATAACCGTTCCGACAATACCGGCAACAAAAACAGCAATCGCATGAGAAACCCTTGGTCCTAGGACATTCGAAAACACGGCAGCTGCAGGCAGTACATTTGCGGCAGTATTCGTTGACCACTGTGTCAAAACTACCATAAGCAGTAGCATCGCAAGCATCCATCCAGAGGAGGTCTCCTGCAATGCTGTAACCGGATTCGATGTTCCTGCAACAACAAAAGCCGCAGCCCCTATGACTATCATAAATGCTTCCGTTAACGGCAGGGCGATAAGACTTCCTACAACCGTTGTCTTATTGCGTTTAAACCAATTCCGTTCAAATTTTGGTGCCTTAAAATGCCTGGAAATAGTAGGAATATCACATCCAAGTGTTGCCCAATATCCCATATTTGCAAAAATAACAACCATAAAAGCAGTCACAGCTGCGCTTCCTGTTACTGGACTTGCCACCCATGACCATACATTATTACCTTGTGCCGCAATCTCTGCCGATAAGGTTTGATAGATTAACAGAGAAAAAATAATGATAAGTGGTGCTGCCAGATCAGCAAACCGCTCAATCCATTTGATACCAGAGGCTGCGTTAACCAATTGGAAAATAGCAAATAGGATATAACATAGAAGCCAGTTATCAAAGCCTGTGAACATTGTGTTCAGGATTGCATTTATTGCAGTTGCACCAAAATACGTATTGATTCCAAACCAAAATGAAGCAGTAACAGCCCTCGTAATAGACGGAATGTGGGTACCAACCGTTCCAAATGGCGCCCTCATATAAACAGGAAAAGCTAACCCATGCTCGATACCGATATCACCAATAATAGAAATAAATCCCCCAATGGCGATACATCCAATCAATGTTGCCCCCACTACCCATGGTAGCGAAATACCCTGTATCCCCATGGCACCAATATCAAATGTTGCCAAAAGAATCGCCATACCGACCCACATTGCGAAAAAACCCATTGTACCGATTGATTTTTCCTTATGATGAATAGGAAGCAAATCCTTCGACTTCAAATAGGAATCTTTATTAACTTTCTCTTGCAAACCCATCAACCACCCCTCAAGTAGATTGTAAAAGAAATCCAAACTTTGACTAACCGCAGTATCGGGATATATGGAGCTTATCTATTTGCTGTTGCTTCTTCCCGCTTTACAATTGTCCTATCATTAAATTTTGCGCGTTTTAAAAATTTCCCTGTACCGGGATTTCCAACAAATTTCTTATCTTTAACAACGAATTCGCCTCGTGATAATACCGACACAGGCTGACCGGTTATTTTCATTCCTTCCAGTGCATTGTAATCCACTGCCATATGATGTGTACTCACCGAAATGGTACGTTCGACATTCGGATCAAAGAGAACAATATCCGCGTCACTTCCAGGTGCTATCGTCCCTTTTTGCGGGAATAGACCAAAGAGCTTTGCTGCCTGTGTTGAAATCATATCAACGAATTGGTTAATGGAAATACGTCCTTTTTTAACTCCTTCCGAAAATAGAACACTGAAGCGATCTTCCACAAACGGCCCCCCATTTGGGATCTTCGTAAAATCATCCCTGCCCAAATCCTTTTGTCCATCAAAATCGAAGGAACAATGATCAGATCCAACGGTTTGTAATTGTCCGCTTTTCAGAGCGTTCCACAATACTTCCTGGTTGGACTTATCCCGAAGCGGCGGTGACCAGACATACTTGGCACCTTCAAAGTCTGGCTTCTCCATGTGGGACTGATCAAGCACCAAATACTGTGGACAGGTCTCACCAAATACGCGAAATCCTTTACTGCGGGCCTCCGCTATTTGCTCCACTGCTTCTTTGCATGTAACATGGACAACATATAGTTGTGAATCCGCCAGTGCAGTCAGTTTAGCTGCACGGCCTGTAGCTTCCCCCTCCAGCTCTGGTGGGCGTGTCAATGCATGATAAATCGGTTCCGTGTTTCCCTGTTTCAAGGCCTCCTTTGTCAAATATTCAATAACATCCCCGTTTTCTGCATGGACCATAACCAATCCACCATGTTCCCTGGCGGTGGTCAGCGTCTGAAAGAGTGTCTCATCATCTGCTTGCAGCACATTTTTATAAGCCATAAAAACTTTAAAAGAAGTTACACCCTCTTCTTCAATGACAACAGGTATTTCCTCCAATACTTCTTCATTTGCTTCGACAATCTGTAAATGAAACCCATAATCAATCACAGCTCTGCCATCGGATTTCGAATGCCACGTTTCAAGTGCGCTCCGGAGCGATTTGCCTTTTTCTGTTAGACAAAAATCAATAATGGTTGTTGTTCCACCATGTGCTGCAGCTATGGTACCGCTTTCAAAATCATCCTTTGTGACTGTTCCGCCAAATGGCATCTCCATATGTGTATGCGGATCAATTCCTCCAGGAAAGACATACTGGCCGGTTGCATCAATCACTTCTGCATAAACATCGCTAAGGTCCTTTCCAATCGCTTTCACTTTGTCTTCTTCAATCAAAATATCGGCCTTGTACGTATCCGTTGCGGTAACAATGGTTCCATTTTTAATAATCTTCTTGGTTGAAATCCTCCTCTTATGGAATGAATGCTTGTAAGATTAGATTACTGTTTCTTGTTTTGCTTTTAAAGCATCTTAATTGCTGATTCACGCTTATTCCATGACATTGGCGGTTCTGTTGGAGTAAGGTCAATCATGTCAATAGCCCCATCCACTGGACAAACAATCGAGCAAAGATTACATCCGACACAATCATCTTCCCTTACCTTCAGATAGTTATTGCCATTCTCATCTTTTAACATATCAATACATTGATGGGATGTATCTTCACATGCAATATGACACTTATTGCAATTAATGCAAATATCGTTATTTATACGGGCGACAACCTTATGATTTAGATCCAGATTACTCCAGTCTGTGTATTTCTCAACTGAAGCGCCGATAATCTCACTGACAGAAGCAATTCCTTTTTCATCCAGATAATTGGATAATCCTTCTGTCAAATCATCAATAATTCGGAATCCATGATGCATCGCTGCCGTACAAATTTGGACACCACCTGCCCCCATCAGCATAAACTCAACCGTATCCTGCCAGGTGGAAACCCCGCCAATTCCTGAAATCGGGATATTGAACCCAGGATCTCTTGCACAATCGCCGACCATATTTAACGCAATCGGCTTTACCGCGGGACCACAGTAACCACCATGGGCACCCTTTCCATTTACGTTGGGAATTGTATTCCATGTATCCAGATCTACACCAATTAAACTGTTGATTGTGTTAATCATGCTTACCGCATCTGCTCCACCCTGTAATGCTGCTTTAGCTGTAACTCTGATATCGGTAATATTTGGGGTCAACTTAGTGATGACAGGTACAATAGCTACTTCCTTGGCATACATGGTCGTCATTTCGACTAAATCAGGATGCTGACCAACAGCTGATCCCATCCCGCGTTCAGACATACCATGAGGGCATCCGAGATTTAACTCAATCCCATCAACTCCAACATCCTGTACCTTCTTCACTAACTCGTGCCATTTCTCCCGTTCGGGTTCAACCATCAGGGAAGCAATGATAACCTGGTCTGGATACAGCTTCTTTGTTTCGTAAATCTCCTTTAGATTAACCTCCAATGGACGATCCGAAATTAATTCAATGTTATTAAAACCAGCAACCCGCTGACCATTAAAGTGATGTGCACCGAAACGTGAAGTTACATTCAAAATGGGTTCCCCGAGCGTTTTCCATACGGCGCCTCCCCATCCTGCTTCAAATGCCCGCTGTACTTGATAGCCCGTATTGGTTGGTGGTGCAGAGGCCAGCCAGTATGGATTGGGTGATTTGATGCCAGCAAAATTAATACTTATATCAGCCATGTTCATCCTCCTGTCCTTGATTCAATTTATAAGGCAATTTCATTTACTGATTCGTTAAAGCGCTCGTGGATGGATAATGCGGTTTCCTTTCCTTGCTGGGCAGCAGATACGACCATTGCTTCACCAACACCCTTGCCAAAAATCACATCGCCGCAAGCATATACTTTTGGATTTGAAGTGATGGATGATTCCGGATCGACTTTTACAACTCCTCCGTCATGTTCCAAACCAAAACTGTCAATAATCTCTGTATGCCTCGTTTGCCCAATTGCTTTCACAACAATATCAACATCCATTATGAATTCAGAGCCGGCAATTTCAACTGGTCTCCGGCGTCCATCTTTTCCTGGATCACGCAGCTCCATTTTCACACATTCCATCTGCTTCACATGGCCCAATTCGTCGCTGATTAATCGTTTCGGGGTGGTCAGCCATCTAAATTCAACACCATCCTGCTTGGCAAATTCATATTCAAAATCATATGCAGTCATTTCCGCTTCTGTCCTGCGATATAAAATCTTAACATTTTCCGCGCCTAACCTTATGGATGTTGTGGCACCATCAATTGCAGTATTTCCTGCCCCGATTACAGCAACGCGTTTGCCAAGAAATCCTTCATTATAATGCCCTTCTTTTGTTCGCTCAACGAGATCAATAGCATCGTAAATCCCTGCCAGTTCCTCCCCAGCAATTCCAAGCATTGGCACCTTTGACATGCCAATTGCTAGCACGACAGCATCATAGTTTTCAACCAATTCGTCTGCAAAAATGTCTTTCCCCAATTCCGTATTGGTGCGAATTTCAACACCAAGCTTTTCCACCTGTCCCACTTCCCAAAGCGAAATCTCCTTTGGAAGACGGAACGGAACAATCCCAAACGTATCTAACCCTCCCGCCTCGTTCTTCTTATCGAAAATTGTTACTTCATAACCCAAACGGGCCAATTCCCTTGCTGTCGATAATCCAGCAGGTCCACTTCCAACGATGGCAACCCGTTTTCCATTCTCTTTACCAGCCTTAAACAAAACTTGTTCGTTTTTAATAGCCCAATCGGTTGCATATCGCTGCAGATCGCCAATCGGGATTGCTTTTGTCGAGTGGTTCAGTACACAGGCACCTTCGCAGAGCTCCTCTGTCGGACACACCCTTGCACAACTGGCACCTACTGGGTTGGATTCCATGATCGTTGTGGCAGATCCCTTCATATTTCCAGATGCAATCTTTTTAATAAAGCTTGGAATATCAATACCTGTTGGACAAGCTGTAATGCAAGGCGCATCATAGCAATATAGGCACCGATTTGCTTCATCCAATGCTTCCTGTTTATTAAAGCTTGGTTTCGCTTCCTCGAAATTTTGCTTCAGTACATCATCAGCTATTAAGTTTTTTAATAAATTACCCAATAATAAACCCCCTTTAGATATTAGTGGCTAAACAAATGAAAAAAGGAAGAGGAAATCATTCCTTTCAAAACGGATAAAGTATTCCATGGAATTTGTACCTATTAATTTGTGTTAACGAATCGTCCCGGAAAGGATTGTTATGATAAATAGGCTATGAAGCATTCCATCTCTGGTAAGCGATGCAGTATTTATTCTCGGAAAAAATCAATTGGTTAAAGAAGGTATTTACATGTAGAGAGCTGTGGTTATTGCCCCATGTTGGATTCTAATCAAGAAATGTTTCGTAGTAACAACTATATAAGCAAGTACGTATCTTATGACTATTATAATCTTTGCAATATTTTATACATTGGACAAAATGTAAAAGTATTAAAGATTATTTTAATCGAATTGTAAAGGGTAAATCCGCCAAGACTGTAAACAGCAGTGATATCCTACATTTAGATGGGATATACCTTAAAAGAATAATCCGAAATCATCCTATTTCAAACTTGGCTTATCGCCAAGCCTGGCTAAAATTTAAAAAAGAAAACTTTGGAAATCCTTGAATTGGATATTAATTTGTTTTAAGGTAACTTTAGGATTCCTTATTTTTTAATGCTTCTGACTCTTTTACTACTGTCTTTCCTTCTAGGACTATAATAACTGTTCCCTACTACTTTAATGTGATAAAGCTTTGAGGGGTCAGTCCCATTAGCCTTGTATCAATGGAACCATAGTCCAATTGATTTCAGTTTTAAAATTAAAAAACGGGAACCCGGTATATAGACCTTGTTCCCATTTTTTCACATTAAATTATCAAAAAAATAAGCGTTACTTCTTCTTCTGTGGCTTGATAATGGCTATATTTCCTTCAAACTCCGTCTCCTTTTTTCTTCGGTAGAGGGACTTTCTGTCGCCCTTGTGATGTTTTGCTTTTCTCTCGATGTAGTGCCTCCATAAATTCGAAGGCCAATGTGCCTGTC